>NZ_JARVXM010000007.1:0-602711 GCF_048957655.1 Stenotrophomonas sp. AS1
CGGAGCCGGCCAGCGGCCGGCACTACCCGTGCAGCATGACGATCATGCGGAGCCGGCCAGCGGCCGGCACTACCCGTGCAGCATGACGATCATGCGGAGCCGGCCAGCGGCCGGCACTACCCGTTGCTTATGGCAGCGGCGGCAGCAGGCCGGCGCCGAGGCGGTTCCAGGCGTTGATCACCGCGATGCCCATGCTCAGGTCGCTGATGCCCTTCTCATCGAAATGCGGTGCCAGGGCGTCGTAGGCGGCATCGGACGGGGCGGCGCTGCTCAAGCGGGTCAGCGCCTCGGCCCAGCCCAGCGCGGCGCGCTCGCGCGCATCGAAGAAGCGGCTCTCGTGCCAGGCTGGCAGCGTATCGAGCTTGCGCGGTTCGATGCCGCCCTTGCGCAGGGTGGTGGCATGCATGTCCATGCAGTAGCCGCAGCCATTGATCTGCGAGACACGCAGGAACACCAGTTCCATCAATACGGGGTCGATCGAACTGTCGTGCACGGCCTTGCTGGTGGCGAGCAGGCCCTTGAAGGCCTCGGCGGCGAGGCGGGTGTATGGAACGCGCGGTGAGGTGGACATCGGGGACTCCATGACGGCCGCAATGGCCGTCTTCATCAGGAGGACGCGCCAGCATCGCGCGCTGTGACAAGGCCGGTGAGTTTTTCCGGATTGAGCACGCTGAGCACGCGCACGATCCGTCCGGCATCGACCGTGATCATCGTCACCGAGTGCAGCTGGTCGCCCGCGAAACGCAGGATCGCCGGCTCGCCATTGACCTGGCCGAGCTGCGCCGGATGCTGGCCGTTGCGGCGCGCGATCGCCCAGTACAGCTGCGCGATGCGCTCGGCGCCGAGCAGGGGGCGGATCGCTGCGGTCACGCGGCCACCGCCGTCGGAGATCATCTCGGCATTGGCATCAAGCAGGGCGCGGATCGCTTCCAGATCACCCTGCTGCGAGGCGTCCATGAAGCGCGCCAGCAGGTCGCGGTGCTGGGCGGGCGAGACCGTGAAGCGTGGGGCGCCCGTCTGCAGTCGCTGCCGCGCCCGGTGCACCAGTTGCCGGCAGTTGGCGGGGGAGTGCTCCAGCAGGGGCGCGATGTCCGGGTAGTCGTAGTCGAACACATCCTTGAGCAGGAAGGCGGCGCGCTCATCCGGCTTGAGCTGCTCCAGCAGCGCCAGGAAAGCCACCGAGACCTCGTCGGCGAGGGCATGGCGCTCGGCTGGGTCCTGCAGCGGGTCCGGGTCCAGGGCGATCTCCAGCGGCTCGGGCAGCCACGGCCCGACGTACTCCACGCGCGCGCTGCGCAGGGCGCGCAGCCGGTCCAGGCCGAGCCGGGTGGTGGCCGTCACCAGCCAGCCCTCCGGGTCGCGGATCACGCCGGTGTCGGCGCCCTGCCAGCGCAGCCAGGCGTCCTGGACGATGTCCTCGGCGTCGCTGCGGCTGCCCAGCAGGCGGTAGGCCAGGGCGAACAGGCGGGGGCGGTGGGTCTGGAAGGTATCGGTCGGGGTCATGCCAGGAGGACGCGGCCGGGCAGGCCGCTGTGACAAGGCGGGGCGCCCACTGTGCACCAAACCCCGCCACCGCGAGCGATTCTCAACGCCGCCGGGCGGTAGTTGTTAAAATCGGCGGTTCAACCCCCGCCAGCCTCCAGCAAGCGAGCAAGTCGTGACATCGATCAAGCAGGAAGACCTCATCCAGTCCATCGCCGACGCGCTGCAGTACATCTCGTACTACCACCCGGTCGATTACATCAAGAGCCTCAACGCTGCCTATGAGCGCGAAGAGTCGCCGGCCGCGAAGGAGGCGATGGCCCAGATCCTGATCAATTCGCGCATGTGCGCCGAAGGCCACCGGCCGATCTGCCAGGACACCGGCATCGTCACCGTGTTCCTGGAAATCGGCATGAACGTGCGCTGGGACGACGCCACCATGGGCGTGGAGGACATGGCCAACGAAGGCGTGCGCCGCGCCTACAACTACCCGGACAACAAGCTGCGCGCCTCGGTGCTGGCCGATCCGGCCGGCAAGCGCATCAACACCAAGGACAACACGCCGGGCGTGGTCAACGTCAAGGTGGTGCCAGGTGACACCGTGGAGGTGATCGTCGCGGCCAAGGGCGGCGGTTCGGAAGCCAAGAGCAAGTTCGCCATGCTCAACCCGTCCGACTCGATCGTGGACTGGGTACTCAAGACCGTGCCGACCATGGGCGCCGGCTGGTGCCCGCCGGGCATGCTCGGCATCGGCATCGGCGGCACCGCCGAGAAGGCGATGCTGCTGGCCAAGGAATCGCTGATGGAGCCGATCGACATCAACGAGCTCAAGGCCCGTGGCGCCTCCAACCGCGCCGAAGAGCTGCGCCTGGAGCTGTTCGACAAGGTCAACGCGCTGGGCATCGGTGCGCAGGGCCTGGGCGGCCTGACCACCGTGCTGGACATCAAGGTCAAGGACTTCCCGACCCACGCCGCCAATCTGCCGGTGGCGATGATCCCGAACTGCGCGGCCACCCGCCATGCGCACTTCACCCTGGATGGCAGTGGCCCGGTGATGCTCGACCCGCCCTCGCTGGAAGACTGGCCGCAGATCACCTACGACGCCTCCAAGGGCACCCGTGTCGATCTGGACACGATCACTCCGGAAGACGTCGCCAGCTGGAAGCCGGGCCAGACCCTGCTGCTCAACGGCAAGCTGCTGACCGGCCGCGACGCCGCGCACAAGCGCATGGTGGAAATGCTGGACAAGGGCGAGCCGCTGCCGGTCGACCTCAAGGGCCGCTTCATCTACTACGTCGGCCCGGTCGATCCGGTGCGCGACGAAGTGGTGGGCCCGGCCGGCCCGACCACCGCCACCCGCATGGACAAGTTCACCCGCCAGGTGCTGGAACAGACTGGCCTGCTGGGCATGGTCGGCAAGGCCGAGCGCGGCCCGGCGGCGATCGAAGCGATCCGTGACAACAAATCGGCCTACCTGATGGCGGTCGGCGGCTCGGCGTACCTGGTGTCCAAGGCGATCAAGGCAGCCAAGGTGGTCGGCTTCGCCGATCTGGGCATGGAAGCGATCTACGAGTTCACCGTGCAGGACATGCCGGTCACCGTGGCGGTGGATTCCACCGGCGAGTCCGTGCACCAGACCGGCCCGCGCGAATGGCAGGCCCGCATCGGCAAGATTCCGGTCGTGGTTGCCTGAGGCTTCCGGTCGCGGCAATACGGCAGGTATCGGCCACGGGTCGATACGCTGCTGAAACGAAAACGGCGCCCGAGGGCGCCGTTTTTCGTTGCCCACCCCTGCGCGTGCCGCCCGCATAATGCGGGCCTTCCCCTGAGAGGCACCCACGCATGCGCACCACGTTGTATGGATCGCCGAGTACCGCCGCCCTGGTCGTCCATTGGCTGTTGCTGGAACTGCAGATCGAGCACGATCTGGTGCTGTTGGATTTCGACAAGCGCGAGCACAAGGATGCCGCGTATCTCGCGTTGAATCCCGCGGGCCTGGTGCCGACGCTGGTGCTGGACGGGCAGGTATTGACCGAAGCGGCAGCGATCGCGCTGCACCTGGCCGACCGCCATCCGGAAGCGGCCCTGCTGCCAGCCCCGGGGACTGCCGATCGCGCCGAGGCCTACCGCTGGATGTTCTGGTGTGCCAACACCGTGCAGCCGGCGTACCGGGCATGGTTCTACCCGCAGGAAATGGCCGGCCCCGAGCATGCGGAGGCGACCCGCCAGCGGGCGCGCGAGCGGCTGGAAGGCGCGTGGCAGCACCTGGCCGAGCATCTGTCCACGCGCGGGCCGTATGTGCTGGGCGACGCGTTGAGCGTCGTCGATTTCATGCTGGTGATGCTGATGCGTTGGTCGCGCAACATGCCCACGCCGAGTGACACCTGGCCGGCGTTGAAGGCCTACGCCGATCGTCTGAAAGCACGGCCGGCGTTCGCCGAGGTCTACCGGCGCGAGGGCATCACCGACTGGCGCTGAGGTCGATGGCAGGTCGGAAAGAAGTGCTGCTAAAGTCGGGCGTGTGCCGTTCAAGGATGATCGCGATGGGCGTAAAAGGGAGCGTGCTGTGGCTGTTGCCGTTGCTGGTGATGGCGGGGCTGGCCGGGTGCGCGGGCTACGAGATCCAGCGCCCGATCAGCGCTACGGGACAGCAGTGCATGCAGACCTGCGATGCGCGGCGGGATCAGTGCACCTGGCAGGCAGAGGCGGTGGCGCGTTCGGAGGGCGATTCGTGTGCCTTCAGCCAGCAGCGGCTGGCGAGCCGCTGTTCGGCGTATACCAGCGAGAGCGACCGGCACCGCTGCGAAACCGCCAATGGCGGCACGAGCTGCATCACTCCCACGGCCAACACCTCGCCATGCAGGGAGCGCTGGGAGCTCTGTGCACTTGACTGTGGCGGGACGATGGTGGAGCGCTGACCGCCTGCCTGCAAAGCTGACCGGCAGTGCTGTTGCCGCAACCGGCTGCCCGCACTGACCTGCGGCGAGGATAACAACCGGTGTACCAGCCGCTGTGGAGGCAGCTGAGGCGCAGTCTTACGCAGGCAGGATCTCCAGCACCGTCTCCGGTGGCCGGCACAGACGTGCCCCGCGCGGAGTCTCCACGATCGGGCGGTTGATCAGCTCCGGGTGGGCGACCATCGCGTCGATCAGCGCGGCATCGGACAACGCCTCGTCGTCCAGCCCGAGCGAAGCGTAGGCCGGCTCCTTGCTGCGCAGCAACGCCCGCGGGGCGATGCCCATGCGCGTGATCAACGCAGCCAGCGTCGGGCGGTCCGGCGGCGTCTTAAGGTATTGGATCACCACCGGCTCAATGCCGTGCTCACGCAGCAGTTCCAGCGCCCCGCGTGAATTGCTGCAGCGCGGGTTGTGCCAGATCGTCACCGCCATCAATACCACTCCAGCAGCGACACACCCAGGCCCACATACGTGGCCTTGTGGTTGTAGTCGATCATGCTCTCGCCGTAGCCATCGAAGATCTGCACGTGACCGCGCAGCAGGTTGCTGATCGGGAAGCCGTAATCAAGCTGCAGCGCACCGTGCGAGCGATCACCGCCACGCAGCGAGTGCCGCGCCATCAGCGAGACCTCGTGACCGTTCTTGTTCCAGGTCAGGGTGGCGTCGCCGCGGCCCATGTAATCGGAGATGTCCGGGTTGTTGTCGTCCTTGCGGTCTTCCGGGATGCGATACCACGGGCGCAGGACCAGCGCCCAGTTCTCGCGGTCCAGGCCGACGGTGGCGATCACCCGGTTCCAGCTGCGCGACAGGGGATCGGCGCGGCCGTTGGACATGTGGTTGACACTGATTCCGCTCATGCGCCCGCGCCAGCCGCCGATCGAGTAGCCGTTGCGGAACATCAGCATCACTTCCGGCTCGTAATTGGTCTCACGGAACGGACGCGAGTTGTCGGCGTTGTAGGCCTGCCAGCGCGAGCTCTGCGTGTAGCCGGCCCAGATGTCGCCGTTGTCGCCGAACAGGTTCTCCACGACCTTGGTCTTGAAGCTGAGCTGGAACTTCAGTTCCGCGCTGTCCAGCTGCTGCGAGGTGGTGACCGTATTGACCGGGTTGGGCGACTGCGGCATCTGGTTCTTGTCGCTGGTCCAGAAGGCGGGCAGCAGGTAGACCGGCTTGTAGGCGCGCAGCTGGAAGGCGCCCAGCTTGGAGTCCTGGGCCAGTTCCCAGCGGCTGTCCAGCAGCGAGCCCTTGCCGGCGTTGGCCAGGGCGTCCTGATGGCCGTCGTTCTTGAACACTTCGCCAAGACGCTGCTTCACCCGCTGTGCCGCAGGCGCATCGGCCTCGGCCCCGCGTGCGGCCTGGCGCTCTTCGCGGCGTTCCTGCTTTGCGGCGGTGGCCGCCGCATCGGCGGCCAAGGTCACGTCCGGCGTACGACCAAACAGCGTGTCGTAGCACGCCAGACGCGCCGCGTCGGTGTCCACCAGGGCGCAGGCCTCCGGTGACGCCGGCTTCGGTGCCGCCTCCTGTGCTGCAGCGGGCAGGGCGGTGCCGGCCAAGGCCAGGGCAGTGAACAGGGCGGAGCGGGAATAGGGCAGGGTCATGGGAGCAGGGCCGCGTGACAAAAATGAATGGGTCTGATCGCACAGTGTCGCCGCTGCCCGGCATTCCTGCCAGCACGCGATGCCATGGATCTGACCGGGTTTATGCCGGTCAGTGGTGTGCTCGGGGTGTGAACGTCCGCGTGTCGTGGGCGGTCAGAAGATCCAGGCAAAGGCGAACAGGCTCAGCATCGCGATCACCAGCGCCAGCTTCAGGGCGAATCCGAGCAGGATGCCCAGCCACGTCGCCAGGCCCACCTTGGTGGACCGCCCAAGCTCGCGTGTGTGCCAGTACTCGCCCAGCAGGGCGCCGGCCAACGGCCCGACGAACAGACCGATCGGCATGAAGAACACGCCGGCGATGCTGCCCAGGAACGTACCCCACAGGGCCTTGCGGCTGGCACCTACGCGTTGCGCGCCGACCACGGTGGCCAGGATGTCCACGGCGAAGGAAACCAGCGTCAACAGGCCGAGCAGCGTCAGCGGCAGCCAGCCCACATGCACGAAGCCATCGGCCCATGCGGCCAGCAGCAGGCCGGCGAACACCAGCGGAATGCCGGGCAGGGCGGGGAGGATGATGCCGGCGATGCCAACCAGCACCAGGAGGACGGCTAGCAGATACAAGATGAATGAAGGGTCCATGCTGTCCAGTATGGTTCCTGAAATGGGGTTGACATCGCAAGCTTTTGGCTAGTTGCTTTTTCGTTTTGCTCGGGTTAAGTTGCAGGCGCTGAGCTTGGCAAGGTCACCGTGGATCGTGGCCTGATGATGGTAGATCTTCCGGATCCGCTGCATCGTTGCACCTCGCTTCCCCCTTGCTGTCAGCCGCCTGTACGGGTGTATCCAACAACAAGACAGTTAGGGAGTAGCTGAGATGGCTGAGAAGGGCACCGTCAAGTGGTTCAACGACGCGAAGGGTTTCGGGTTCATCAGCCGTGAGAGCGGCGAAGATGTATTCGTGCACTTCCGTGCGATCGAATCCCAGGGCTTCAAGAGCCTGAAGGAAGGTCAAGCGGTCGAGTTCGAAGTGGTGACTGGCCAGAAGGGCCTGCAGGCCGACAAGGTCAAGCCGCTCTGAGCGCACGCCGGGTCCTGCCTGGTTGAGACATGAAAAGGGCCCGCGCAAGCGGGCCCTTTTCATTGCACGCCGTGTGCGGGGCAGATCAGCGCAGGATCACCTTGCCGTTGACCACGCGGACATAGGTGTTCTCGCGGATCCCGCCCAGATCGCGCTGGTTGACCACGACCGTGCGACCGTCATCCATGCGTACCGTGATGTCGAAGGTATCGCTGGTCACGTTCTTCTGGATCTGGTTGCCGGCCAGTGCACCACCCACCGCGCCTGCGGCGGCGGCGATGTTCTTGTTGCCACGGCTGCCACCGGTGTGGTCGGAGATTTCATGGCCGGCGACCGCGCCGACGATGCCACCCAGGACCGCGCCGGTCGCGCTCGGCGCGCTGCGGCCCGAAGCGACCTGGTTGATGCGGGTCACGATGCCGCAGTCAGCGCAGCGGTTGGTGTTGTAGTTGCCGCCGGAATTGCCGTAGCCGTTGTTGTAGACACTGCTGCCGTAGCCCGGCGAGGTGGTGGCACAGCCAGCCAGGGCGACGGTGGCAACAGCAGCGGCGGCGATCAGTTGAATCTTCATGGTGTATCTCCTGGCCAGAGGGGTGGTCGAATGCGTCTGGTGCGCATGGGGCAGATCGTTTCCTGTGCTGCGTGAACAGCGTGCCAATCCCGGGCTGCCAGCGTGGCTGGAAGATGAATCAGCGGAAATCCTGGTGGCAGGCCTTGCAGTCGGTCTGGATCTTTTCCACCAGCGTGGCCATACCCGGGCAGTCGGTCGGCGGCGCGGCCAATGCCTCGTTGAGCGTGGCGCGCAGGGCGCTGGCGTGCTGCTGGAAGCCCTGGCTGTCCTTCAGGCCGGGAAAGGCCAGGTCCAGATCATTGGACAGCGAGCGCAGGGTCTGCAGCCGCGGCACGGTATCGGCCAGGCTGCAGCGGTTCTGCGCCTGCGCCGCCTGCAGCAGCTCCACCTGGCGGTTCATCACGTGCATCAGCGCATCCGGGAAGGGGTCCTGGCGGGCCTGGATGGCGCGCGAGACCATCACCGTGGCGATCAGGCCGATCACCAGCCCGAGCAGGCCGACGAACAGGTAGCGATAGGCGGCGGAGGGGCGGCGGGATGGCGTCACGGGGTCGTTCATGGTGAAGGCTTCCTTGAGGGATGGCTGCGGCGATGGTACGACGCGTCCTGTCCACGGCGCGTACCGGCGCTGGCCTGCGCGCATTAAAATGTCCGCATGAACGACGTACTGCGCGAACGATTTGCCGGCATCGACCGGTTGTATGGGGTAGGCACCGTGGATCTGCTCGCCACCCGCCGGGTGGCGGTGGTGGGCATGGGCGGGGTTGGCTCGTGGGTGGTGGAAGCGCTGGCGCGCACGGCGGTCGGGCATCTGACCCTGATCGATGCCGACGACATCTGTGTCTCCAACACCAACCGCCAGCTGCCCGCGCTGGCCGGCCAGTACGGCCGCAACAAGGCCGAGGCGATGGCCGAGCGCTGCCGCGCGATCAACCCGGACATCAGCGTCGATGCGATCGCCTCGTTCCTGACCGTGTCCAACATGGTCGAGCTGCTGGACCGCGATTTCGATCTGGTGATCGATGCGTGCGACAGCTTCCGGGTCAAGGTCGAGACCATTGCCTGGTGCCGCCGCCGCAAGCTGCCGATCCTGACCGTGGGCGCTGCCGGCGGCCGTACCGATCCCACCCTGGTGCGGATCCGGGACGTGTCGCGCACCGAGCACGACGCGATGATGGCGCTGATCCGCAAGAAGTTGCGCAGTGATTTCAACTTCCCCAAGAACGCCTCGCGCTACTTCGGCGTGCCGGCGGTGTACTCGCTGGAGAACGTGAAGTACCCGCAGGCTGACGGCAGCGTCTGTGGCATCCGTCCGAACCTCGGCGCGGACGCGGCGCTGAAGCTGGACTGCGGCGCGGGCCTGGGCGCGGCCACCCACATCACCGGTGCGTTCGCGTTTGCGGCGGTGGGCAAGGCGCTGGAGATGTTGATGAAGCCGAAGAAGGGTGCAGCGGCCGTCGAGGCTTGATCCGGGCGGACCGGTCCACTCACAGGCCGAACAATGCCTCGGCATTGGCCGTGGTCTGCGCGGCAATCGCCGCGGCCGGCTCCCCGCGCAGCCGCGCCACCGCCTCCAGGATCACCGGCAACCGCGCCGGCTCATTGCGCTCGCCGCGGATGCCTGCATCCGGCTGGTCCGGTGCGTCGGTCTCCAGCAGCAGCTGCTCCAGGGGCATGTTGGCCACCAGGCGGTGCAGGCGCTGGGCGCGGTCATAGGTCAGCGGGCCGCCCAGCCCGATCAGGAAGCCGAGCTGGTGCAGTTGCCGCGCCTGCTCGGGGCTGCCGGAAAAGCTGTGCACCACGCCGCGCAGGCCCCCGATCTGCTTGATCGCCGCGATCACCGCATCCACCGCGCGGCGCGCATGCACGATCACCGGCAGGTCGAATTCGCGCGCCAGCCTCAACTGGCCGAGGAAGTAATGCTGCTGGGTGTCCGGGTCCAGCCCTTCGACGAAGAAATCCAGCCCGCACTCGCCAACCGCGCAGGGGCGCTCGCGCTCCAGCCAAGCGCGTAGTTCGTCCAGGTGCTCGGGGCGGTGCTGATCCAGGAACATCGGGTGCAGTCCGTATGCCGGGTGCAATCCGTCGGCCAGCCTGCAGGCCTCCCGCAGCCCGGGCCAGCTGGCGGCGGTGACGGCCGGCACCACTTGCGCGAAAACACCCGCCGTGCGGGCGCGTGCGATCACCTCAGGCCGATCGGCATCGAACTCCCCCGCATCCAAGTGGCAATGACTGTCGACCAACCTCACGCGCGGCGCTTGCTCGGCAATGGCGGTGGCGTCGAGTCGCCGCGTCGTTTCCAGTTGGCCAGCAGCAGCGTGCCCAGGCCGAACAGGATTTCATCCACGAACGGCAGCGGGTCGGGGATCACCAGGGTCACCGCGAACAGCGCGGCCGTGATCTTGAACAGGGTGGGGTAGCGCAGCCGACGCGCCCATTCCAGCACCGGCAACAGTATGGGATTGGACATGGGGCACTCCTGGGCAGATGCTGTAAACGCTATCACGAGCCTGGGGCTCACCGAACCTGAATGGGCGGGAGGATGTTCACGATCCGTCGAGATTCCGTTCAGGCTGGCCGTGCTGGAATTCACTCAAGAACGTTGCGGATCGTCCGCAGGGAGCCGGTTATGAAAAGTACAACTACTACTGCTTTGGTCGCTGCAGGTGCGCTGCTGGTCGGCGGGATCGCCACTGCTGCCTTCATGAAGGGCGGCAGTGCCTCGCCCGATGCGGTGACCGCTGCTCAGACCCGGCCCACCCTGGACACCACGCCACTCGCCGACGATGGCGCGCGCACCGACCAGCTGGCCATTGAAGACAAGGCCGGCAAGCTGGAATACGCCGACATCGTCAAGGTCGATCCGCTGACCAGGAAGGAAAAGGCCTATGCCACCGTGATCGGCACCGAGCCGGTGCGCGAGACGTCCAGCACGCAGACGCCGCATGAAGTCTGCCAGGACGTGGTGGTCCAGGAACGCCTGCCCGAACGCGACGGCAACGTTGGCGGTACCGTCGCCGGTGCCGTGATCGGCGGCCTGCTGGGCAACCAGGTCGGCGGTGGCAATGGCCGCAAGGCCGCCACGGCCGCCGGTGCGGTTGCCGGTGGCATGATCGGCAACCAGGTGGACAAGCGCCATGTGGGTGGCCGTGTGGTCAACCGCACCGAGCGCCAGTGCCACACCGAAACCGCGACCTCCGAGTCGACCCGGGTGACCGGCTACAACGTCACCTACCGCAATGAGGATGGCACCACCGGCACCATGCGCATGGCCAGCAAGCCGGGCAATCGCATCCCGATGGGCACCACCAATGCGGTCACCGGCTACAACGTGACCTACCGTTACGACGGCGCCGAAAAGACCGTGAAGATGGACAACAAGCCGAGCAGCGATCGCCTGCCGGTGATCGACGGTCAGCTGGTCACCCAGACCGCCGCGCTGGGCGCGAACAACCAGTAAAGCGCAGCCGTTCGAACGCACCACCAACACGCCGGCAACTGCCGGCGTGTTGCGTTGTGGGGAACGGGGCACGGCATGCCGGTGGCTGCGTCTGCGATCATGGCGGTACACACGCAACAGACGAGGACGCCATGAGCATTTTCGACCTCCAGCTGGAGACCGAGCGCCTGATCCTGCGCCCGCCGCGCGCCGAGGATTTCGATGATTTCCTGCGCTTCTGCTCGGACCCGGAGGTGATGCAGCACCTGGGTGGCGTGCAGGCCCCCTCCCAGGCATGGCGCAGTTTCAGCTGCCTGGTGGGCAGCTGGCACCTGTATGGGTTTTCGATGTTCTCGGTGATCGAAAAAAGCAGCGGTGAGTGGGTTGGCCGCATGGGCCCGTGGCAACCGCTGGACTGGCCGGGCACCGAGGTCGGCTGGAGCATCCGCCGCGAGAGCTGGGGCAAGGGCTATGCGCCCGAAGCGGCGGTGGCCAGCATGGACTGGGCGTTCGACACGCTCGGCTGGGAAGAGATCATCCACACCATCGATGCGGCCAACGAAAACTCCAAGGTGGTCGCGCGCAAGCTCGGCAGCTCGCTGCTGCGCATGGGCGAGCTGCCGCCGCCGCACGCCGGCAAGCCGATCGAGATCTGGGGCCAGTCACGGCAGCAGTGGCAGCAGCGTCGGGCCACGCAGCGGTGATGCTGCACCCGCGCTTGGCAAATGCGATGGGGTGAGGCCAGACTCGGCATCGTGGGCAGGCCGCCCCATCCGGTTGTCCGCCTATGCAACACGTCACGGAGGCTGATGCATGTTTGCCGTGGTTCCCGATCCGATTCCCGCGCGCATGAAGGGCCTCAACCGGGCCGAAATCTGCGACGCCAACTTCATTGATTTCGTGCAGCAGTGGCGCGGCGATCCCGCGCCGACGCCGGCACCCGACGCGCCGATCCTGCCCGGCAGCACCCTGGATGCGCAGGGCTTTGCCGAACTGTTCGAATCACAGCTGATCAGCCGCCACCTGGACCTCATGGCGCGTGTACTGCGCGTGCAGAACAAGGTCTTCTATACGATCGGTTCGTCCGGCCATGAGGGCAATGCGCTGGTGGCACGGTTGGCGCGGCATACCGATCCGGCGTTCCTGCATTACTGCTCCGGCGGTTTCATGGCCGAGCGCTTCCGCAAGCTGCCGGGCATGGACCCGGTGATGGACGCGGCGCTCTCGTTCGCGGCCAGCCGGGACGATCCGGCCAGCGGTGGGCGCCACAAGGTGTGGGGCAGCAGACAACTGTGGGTGCTGCCGCAGACCTCCACCATCGCCTCGCACCTGCCCAAGGCCCTGGGCACGGCGCTGGCCATCGAAAGTGGGCGACGCATCGGCCACACGCTGCCGATCCCCGGCGACAGCGTGGTGATCTGCTCCTTCGGCGATGCCTCGGCCAACCACGCCACCGCGCAGACTGCGTTCAACACCGCCGCGTGGGCGGCGTACCAGCGGCTGCCGGCACCGATCCTGTTCGTCTGCGAGGACAACGGCATCGGCATCTCGGTGAAGACCCCGGATGGCTGGATCGCGCAGAGTTTCGCGCACCGCCCGGGCCTGGATTATTTCTACGCTGACGGCCTGGATCTGGTGGAGGGGCATGCACAGGTGGAGCGCGCGCTGGCCCATTGCCGGCAGACCCGGCGGCCGACCTTCCTGCACCTGCGCACCACGCGTTTGATGGGCCACGCCGGTACGGATTTCGAAATCGAATGGCGGCCGTTGCCGGAGCTGTGCGCGGCAGAAGCGAGCGATCCCCTGCTGCGCTCGGCGGCGATCGCGATGCAGTCCGGCTGGATGACCGCCGCGCAGGTGCTCGATCTCTACGAACGCGTGCGCGCGCGCTGTTTCGCCGCGGCCGCCGAAGCGGATCGACGGCCGAAGCTGACCGATCTGGCCGAGGTCGTGGCGCCGCTGGCGCCGTACTCGCCGGCGGCCGTCCAGGCAGAAGCCACGCGCACGGCCGCTGATGAGGCGCGCGTCGCTGCGTTTGGCGGTGCGGCGCAGCTGCCCGAAACACAACCGCCGCGCCACCTGGCGATCCAGATCAACCAGGCCCTGCACGATCTGATGGCCAAGTACCCGGCCACGCTGCTGTTCGGTGAGGATGTCGCGCAGAAGGGCGGGGTGTATACGGTCAGCAAGGGCCTGCTCAAGGCGTTCGGCCCGCGCCGGGTGTTCAACACCCTGCTGGATGAAACCATGATCCTGGGCATGGCGCAGGGCCTGGCCAACCTGGGCATGCTGCCGATTCCCGAGATCCAGTACCTGGCCTATCTCCACAACGCGGCCGACCAGCTGCGGGGGGAAGCGTGCTCGCTGCAGTTCTTCTCCAATGACCAGTACCGCAACCCGATGCTGGTGCGGATCGCGGGGCTCGGCTACCAGAAGGGCTTCGGCGGGCATTTCCACAACGACAACTCCATCGCCGCGCTGCGCGACATCCCCGGCCTGGTGGTCGGCTGTCCCTCGCGCGGCGACGATGCGGCGATGATGCTGCGCACCTTGGCCGCGCTGGCGACGGTCGATGGCCGGGTCGCGGTGTTCCTCGAGCCGATCGCGCTGTACATGAGCAAGGACCTGCACGCGCCGGGCGATGGCCAATGGCTGTTCCCGTATCCGGCACCGGACCAGGCACTGGTGCTCGGCGAGGGCCGGGTCTACGCGCCGGAGGCCAGTGACCTGGTCATCTTCACCTATGGCAACGGCGTGCCGATGAGCCTGCGTGCGGCGCGGGCGATCGAGCAGCAGCTGGGCTGGCAGGTGCGGGTGGTCGACCTGCGCTGGCTGGTGCCGCTCAACGCCGGGTTCATCAGCGGCCAGGCCGCCGATGCCCAGCGCGTGCTGGTGGTCGATGAGGGCCGGCACAGCGCCGGGGTGGGGGAGGGCGTGATCACCGCCCTGGTCGAGGCCGGGCTGGGGCACCTGCCGATCCAGCGGGTGTGCGGGGCCGATACCTACACGCCACTGGCGGGGGCAGCATTGTGCGTGCTTCCAAGCGACAATGCGGTATTGAACGCCGCCCTCGCGCTGGCGCAGGACCATTGATACATGTGTGGATTGGCAGGCATGCTGCTGCCCGCTCCGGCAAGGGAGCAGGCAGCACTGGAAGAACAGGCGCGGCGCATGGGCGACGCATTGGTGCACCGTGGTCCGGATGACAGCGGGGTATGGGCCGATGCCTCGGCCGGCATCGCGCTGGCGCACCGCCGGCTGAGCATCCTGGACCTGTCGCCGCTGGGCCATCAGCCGATGACCTCGGTCGATGGCCGCTACGTGCTGGTCTACAACGGCGAGGTCTACAACTTCGCCGAGCTGCGCGCCGAGCTGGAAGCGCTGGGGCATGCCTTCCGCGGCCATTCGGATACCGAAGTGCTGCTCGCCGCGATCACCCAGTGGGGCTTCGAGGAAACCCTGCAGCGCAGCAACGGCATGTTCGCCATCGCGCTGTGGGACCGCGCCGAGCGCTGTCTGTGGCTGGCCCGCGACCGGGTCGGCAAGAAGCCGCTGTACTACGGCTGGGCCGGTGAGACGCTGGTGTTCGGCTCCGAGCTCAAGGCCCTGTGGCAGCACCCGGCCTTCGACAACGAGGTCGACCGCGATGCGCTGACGCTGCTGCTGCGGCTGGATTACATTCCCGCGCCGCACTGCATCCACGAGCGCTGCTTCAAGCTGATGCCCGGCCGGGTGCTGCGGCTGGATGCCGAGGCGGTGGCCGCCGGCGCTGCCGCGCACCGTCCGGATCAGCTGCAGCAGCCGTTCTGGAATGCGCGCGAGCGCATGCAGCAGGCGCTGGCCGCCCCGTTCACGGGCAACGATGCCGAGGCCGAAGAACGCCTGGATGCGGTGCTGCGCGACGCGGTGGCGCTGCGCATGGTGGCCGATGTGCCGGTCGGCGTGTTCCTCTCCGGCGGTACCGATTCGTCGGTGGTGGCGGCGTTGATGCAGGCACAATCGAGCCAGCCGGTGCACAGTTTCAGCATCGGCTTTACCGGTTCGGACCATGACGAGGCGCCGCTGGCCAAGGCGCTGGCCCAGCACCTGGGCTGCGATCACACCGAGCTGTATGTCAGCGGCGCCGATGCGTTGGCCGTGGTGCCCAGCCTGCCGGCGATGTTCGATGAACCCTTCGCCGATGCCTCGCAGGTGCCCACGGCGCTGGTCGCCAGGTTGGCGCGGCAGGGCGTGACGGTGGCGCTGTCCGGTGACGGCGGCGACGAACTGTTCTTCGGTTACACCCGCTACCAGCGGGCGATGCGCAACTGGCGGCTGCTGGGCAAGGTGCCGGCGCCGCTGCGGCGCTGGATGGCCAGCCATTCACACACGCAGGGCGAGGCCTCGCGCACCGGTGGGCTGGCCGCGCTGCTGGCCGAGTCGGGCGCGCGCGGCATCGGCGATGTCTACCGCAACCGGATTTCCCGCTGGCGCGACCCGGTCGCTGCGGTACGTGGCGCGCAGGCGGCCGGCAGCTTCTACGACCTGGCCGATCCGCTGCACGGTGCCGGCTCGCCGGCCGACGCGATGATGCTGGCTGATTTCAGCACCTACCTGCCCGATGACCTGCTGTGCAAAGTGGACCGCACCAGCATGGCGGTCAGCCTGGAAGCCCGTGCACCGCTGCTGGACTGGCGCGTGGCCGAGTTTGCCTGGTCGCTGCCGATGGCGATGAAGCAGCGCGATGGCGTGAGCAAGTACCTGCTCAAGCGCGTGCTGGGCCGCTACGTGCCGCAGGACATGGTGCACCGCCCCAAACGTGGCTTTGGTGCCCCGGTCAGCGCGTGGCTCAAGGGCGACCTGCGCGGCTGGGCCGATGAACTGCTGGATCCGGCGCGGCTGGCCGAGGAGGGCGTGTTCAATGTCGAGGCGGTCGCCCCGCTGTGGCAGCAGTTCAAGCAAGGCGAGCGCAAATGGCACACACACCTGTGGAACGTGCTGATGTTCCAGGCCTGGCAGGCGCATTGGCGCAGCGCACGCGCCGACGTGACGCGCGCATAGCGCTACGCGTGCGGGTCGGGACACGGAAGGCAGCCACCCATGGGGTGGCTCTACCGTATGTGGTGTCGGCCGTAGCGCCGCGCCATGCGTGGCTGACGTCGCCTTCACCGTTGCCGAAGGTAGGTCCGCCTAGGCTGGACCTTTCCCCCCAACGGAGCAAACGTGATGGCCGAATACAAGATCGCGGTACTCGTCGGTAGTCTGCGAAAGGGCTCGCACAATCAGGCGTTGGCGCGCGCGCTGGAGAAGCTGGCCGCCGGCAAGGCGTCGTTCTCCTACGTGGAGATCGGCGACCTGCCGCTGTACAACCAGGATTTCGACAAGGACTACCCCAGCCAGGGCGTCCGCCTCAAACAGCAGATCCGTGACGCCGATGCGGTGCTGTTCGTCACCCCCGAATACAACCGCTCGCTGCCGGGCGTGCTCAAGAACGCCATCGACCTCGGCTCGCGCCCGTATGGCGACAGTGCCTTCGCCGGCAAGCCTGCGGCGGTGATCGGTGCCTCGATCGGTGTGATCGGCACCGCCCTGGCCCAGCAGCACCTGCGTAACATCCTGGCCTACCTGGACATGCCGGTGCTGGGCCAGCCCGAGGCCTTCCTGCACTTCAAGGAAGGGCTGATCGACGAGCAGGGCACGATCAGCAACGAGGGCACCAAGGACTTCCTGCAGGGCTTCGTGGACACGTTCATCGCCTGGGTCGGCACCCACGGCGACACGCACTGATCCACCGCGGGAGGGTGGCGCTTCTGCGATAATGGCGTGGACGGGCGTCGCAATGGCGTCCGTCGCACGCAATGCGACGGCCCCGGCCGATCGTTCCGGCAGGCGCCGGTATCCCCAGCTCATCCACTGCTTATCCACAGGTTTGTGCATGGCTGCGGGGCTCCCCGCGTGCCTACCATGTCCCACGCCTCACACTGCAGGAAGTACGCCCCCCCATGTCCGCCCGTTCTGGTTTCCGTTCCGACCGCAAAGACCGCGGTGACCGCTTTGATCGCGATGAAATGCGCATCGACGCCCTGCGCGTGCCGCCGCATTCGATCGAGGCCGAGCAGGCGGTGCTGGGCGGGCTGATGCTGGCCCCGGAAAGCTATGACCGAGTCAACGACCAGCTGACCGAAACCGACTTCTACCGCCGCGATCACCAGATGATCTACCGCGCGATCCGCGAGCTGTCCGAGCGCGACCGCCCGTTCGATGCGGTGACCCTGGGCGAGTGGTTCGAATCGCAGGGCAAGATGGAGCTGGTCGGCGATGGCGCCTACTTGATCGAACTGGCCAGCACCACGCCGTCGGCCGCCAACATCGCCGCCTATGCGGAGATCGTGCGCGACAAGGCGGTGCTGCGCCAGCTGATCCAGGTCGGCACCGACATCGTCAACGATGGCTTCCAGCCTGAAGGGCGCGAGAGCAGCGAGCTGCTCTCGGCCGCGGAAAAGTCCGTGTTCGCGATCGCCGAGCAGGGCGCGCGCGGCCGCACCGACTTCGTGGCGATGCCCGGCGCGCTGAAGGATGCCTTCGAAGAGCTGCGCATCCGCTTCGAAAACGGCGGCAACATCACCGGCCTGCCGACCGGCTATGCCGACTTCGATGCGATGACCGCCGGCCTGCAGCCGACCGACCTGATCATCCTGGCCGCGCGTCCGGCCATGGGCAAGACCACCTTCGCGCTGAACATCGCCGAGTACGCCGCGATCAAATCCAAGAAGGGCGTGGCGGTGTTCTCGATGGAAATGTCGGCCTCGCAGCTGGCGATGCGCCTGATTTCCTCCAATGGCCGCATCAACGCCCAGCGCCTGCGTACCGGCCAGCTGGAAGACGAGGACTGGAGCCGCGTCACCGGCGCGATCCGGATGCTGAAGGAAACCAAGATCTTCATTGACGATACGCCGGGCGTGTCGCCGGAAATCCTGCGCTCCAAGTGCCGCCGCCTCAAGCGCGAGCACGACCTGGGCCTGATCGTGATCGACTACCTGCAGCTGATGAGCGTGCCGGGCAACAGCGAAAACCGCGCGACCGAAATCTCGGAAATCTCGCGTTCGTTGAAGGGCCTGGCCAAGGAGCTCAACGTGCCGGTGATCGCCCTGTCCCAGCTCAACCGCTCGCTGGAAACGCGTACCGACAAGCGCCCGGTGATGGCCGATCTTCGCGAATCCGGCGCTATCGAGCAGGATGCGGACATGATCGTCTTCATCTACCGCGACGATTACTACAACAAGGAAAACTCCCCGGACAAGGGCCTGGCCGAGATCATCATCGGCAAGCACCGAGGCGGCCCGACCGGCTCGTGCAAGCTCAAGTTCTTCGGTGAATACACCCGCTTCGACAATCTGTCGCACGATTCGGTGGGTTCGTTCGAGTAAGCGGCCGGGGCATCGCGCATTGGCCTGCACTGTGATGGCGCCCACAAACCGCTAAAGATCCCCTGCGCCGGGCCGTTACCGCACCCGGTACCAGGGGAATCCAGCCATGTCGCCACCGCCACGCGGTGTGCGGCCGTGTGCGTTTCCCCATCTCGACGATCACCACAGCGACGGCGTTGCCGACCGGACCACGGCGGCGCGCGCTGAACGGACGGGCAAGGGGAAGTGCGGATGCTGTCAGGGGCAGGGAAGGGCAGGCTGGCGCGGGCCGCCATCTGGATGGGCGCCGGTGTGCTGCAGCTGGTGCTGGGCAGCGGCATGGCCATGGCCGAATCACAGGGGTGTGCGGCGGTCAACGCGTTGAGCGGTGGCGTCACGATGACGACCAGTCAGCAGCCCACGAAATTCCTGCCGGGTGACATCGTCTCCGTCACCTTCCTCGACAGCGGGCTGGACCCACGTATCAACCTGACCCAGTCGGACAGCGTCATCCTGCGTGCGGCGAACTTTTCCTCGGTGGCATACGACTATCGCAGTTTCACCGGGACGCCAGGCCCTCATACGGGCAGTACGCCGGCCGGATACCTGGTGGCCAACGGCCTGTACCTTTCCGTGAGTACCCGCGGCGGCTACCTCATGAACGCGGTCGTACGCTGTGAGAACGCCTCGGCCGCGCCGCTCACGCTGGACGCCATCACGCCGCCAGTGATGACCGTGGGCCGCAACGTCGACCAGACCCTGGGGGTTCGCGGCGGCACCGCGCCCTACGCCTTCACGATCACGGCAGGGCAACTGCCTGCCGGCCTGGTGCTGGAGCCCGATGGCCGCGTGCACGGGGTGCCCGAACAGGCCGGTGGCTTCAGTGCCACCATCACCGTGGCCGATGCGACCAGGGCCAGCGCCAGTTCGGGTTACGCGGGCAGCGTCGCGGCGGGTGTACCGGACGCGCCGACCCGGGTGGTCGCCTCCGCCGCAGACGGCGAAGCCAGCATCAGCTTCCAGGCGCCGGCCCGCAACGGCGGGGCGCCGATCGCGCACTACGTCGTGATCTCCAGCGGCGGCGCGCAGGCCACCGGCAGCGCCTCGCCGATCCCCGTCACCGGGCTGGCCAATGGCGTGCCGGTACAGTTCCGCGTGCGTGCCGACAACGGCACCGAGGTGAGTGTCGACTCGGACCCGAGCAACACGGTCACCCCGCAGGCCAGCCAGGCCATCACCTTCCCGTTGCCGGCCCCACAGCCGGTCGGCACCCTGTTGTCGCTCACCGCCACGGCCAGCAGCGGGCTGCCGGTGCAGTACAGCAGCCAGACTCCGTTGGTGTGCCAGGCCGAAGCGCCTGCCAGCGTCCGCCTGCTCAGCACCGGCACCTGTACCGTGCTCGCCGAGCAGCCCGGCACGGCCGGCATCACCGCAGCCACGCCGGTAGCGCGCAGTTTCATGGTGGTGCCCGGCACCGCGTCGGCACCCACCATGTTGCGCGCCGAACGCGCGGGCGCCACCAGCGTGGACGTATTCTTCGACCCGCCTGGCAGTGATGGCGGCAGCGCGATCACAGCCTACGAGGTGATCACCCTGCCAGGTGCATCGGTGGTTTCCGGTGCCGCCAGCCCGATACGGGTGGAGCGCCTGCAGGCAGGGGGACGTTACACGTTCCATGTGCGCGCACGCACGGCCAGCGGTCCCGGGACGATGTCGGTGGCCTCCAACCCGGTCACCCTGCCGACCGTGCCGCGGATCAGCGCGGTGCAGGTACCGGCCGGGGGTCGCTATGTTGCCGGCCAGTCGCTCGACTTCCAGCTTGTCTTCGACCAGCCGGTGCAGGTGACGGGTACGCCGCAGCTGATGCTGGTGATCGGCAGCGAGCGCGTGGCGGCGCAGTACGACGCCGGCTCGGGCGGCACCACGCTTGATTTCCGTTACACCGTACTGCCCGGGCAGCGGGATCTGGACGGGATCGCGATCGAATCGCTCGGATTGAACGGGGGCAGGTTGCGCAACGCCGACGGCGTCGATGCGGTGCTGGTCCTGGCCGGCGTCGGTTCCACCGCTGGCATCACCGTGGGGGCCGTGGCGCCTGATGCGCCGACCATCACCGCCGTCCGTGCGGACGACGGTACGGCGACGGTGACCTTCGATCCGCCGCAGCAGAACGGCGGCGGCACGGTGTTGGATTACATCGTCACCGTGCAGCCCGGTGGCCTGCAGGTACCGGTGGCACAATCGCCGGCGGTGCTGACCAACCTGCGCAACGGTACGGCGTACCGCTTCACCGTCGCCGCGCGCAACGCGGCCGGCACGGGCGCGGCCTCGGCGCTGTCGGCACCGGTGGTGCCGATGGCCGACCAGCAGATCCAGTTCGCCGATCCGGGCCCGCAGGACCTCGGCACGTCGCCGCGGCTGACCGCCACCGCCAGCAGCCAGTTGCCGGTGCAGTGGACGGCCACCACACCGGCGGTGTGCAGCGTGGGCCCCGACGGCACGCTGACCCTGCTGGCGGCCGGCACCTGCGGCATCGATGCCGACCAGCCCGGCGATGCCGCCACCCGTGCCGCCGTACGCGTCTCGCATCGCTTCGAAGTGCGGGCGGTGGCACCGGGTGCGCCAGCGATCGTGCAGGTCGTGCTGGCGTCCAGCCAGACTGCCGAGATCCGTTTCGTGGCCCCGGCGTTCGACGGTGGCAGCCCGATCACCGGCTACCTGGTGCAGGCGCTGCCAGGCGGGCAGAGCGTGCGCGGCGCGGGCAGCCCGCTGCGCATCGGTGGCCTGCCTGCCGGCGTCGCGCAGCGCTTTACCGTTACCGCCATCAACCGCGTGGGCAGCGGCGCGGCCTCGGCGCCATCGGACGCGCTGACCGTGCTGGATGCGCCGCGCGTGCTGCGGGTCACTCCGCCTGCAGCGGGCCGCTATCTGGCGGGGCAGACGCTTGCGTTCCAGGTCGGCTTCGACCAGCCGCTGCAGGTCGGCGTGCCACCGGTACTGCAGTTGCGTATCGGCGCACAGCAGCGCGAGGCCGTGCTGCTCGCGCAGGCGGCCGATGCGCAGGGCACCGTGCTGCGCTTTGGCTACACCGTGCAGGCCGATGACCTCGATGAGGATGGGATCGCCGTGGAGGCGCTGCAGGCCGCTGCAGGCAGCCTGCGCAATGTACAAGGCACCGACGCGGCGACCGCATTGCACGGTGTCGGCAGCACGGTGGCGGTGCTGGTCGGCGTCGAGCTGCCGGGCGCGCCGGCCGATGTGCGTGGCGTGGCCGCCGATGGCCAGGTGCTGGTGCATTTCATTGCGCCGGCCCGCGCCGGCAGCGGCGCGATCCTCGACTACACCGTGAGCGCGCAACCGGGCGGCATCAGCGCTACCGGCAGCGGCTCGCCGATTGCCGTGACCGGGCTGGCCAACGGCACCGCGTATCGTTTCATCGTGGTCGCACGCAGCGAACACGGCCAAGGCGCGGCCTCGGCGCCTTCGGCGGCGGTCACTCCGTTGCCGGTCCTGGGCGCGGCGGACAGCCGCATCGGCATCGCCTACGGCGCAGCGGGCATCGTGCTGCCGTTGACGCTGCAGGGTGCCGTCACCCGCATCGACGTTGTCCGCGCGCCGCAGCATGGCACGCTGGAGGTGCAGGGCACCACGCTGCGCTACACCCCGCACGCCGGTTATGCCGGCGCCGACAGCGTGGACTACACCGCCAGCGATGCCTTCAGCACCTCCGCACCGGCGACCGTGACGATCACCGTGGCCGCGCCGAGTGTAGCGATCGATGACATCGTGCCCGACGCGGCCACCGCCGGCAGCCCCTACACGCTGCAGCTGCTCAGCCGCGGGGGCAGTGCGCCCTACCGCTATGCGCTGGTGGGGGGCGCATTGCCGGCCGGGATGGCGCTGACGCCGGGCGGGCAACTGATCGGCACACCAGTGGTTGCGGGCCGCTTTGCGGTCGATGTCGAGGTTACCGACAGCAGCACCGGCGACGGCCCGTTCCAGGCCCGCCGCAGCATGGTGCTGCTGGTGGACGCGCCGCAGATCATCCCCGGCGACACTGCACCGCCGGAGGTCGCCCTGGGGCAGGCAGTGAGCACGCGCCTGCCAGTGCGTGGCGGCGTCGCCCCGTATGCGTTCCGGCTGCTGTCCGGCGCGCTGCCGCCGGGCGTGCGGTTGACCGCTGATGGGCTGCTTGAGGGCACCGCCATCCAGGCCGGCACGTTCGAGGTGCAGGTCGAGGTCCGCGATGCGCATGGCTTTACCGCCGCGCTCGGCTACCGCTTCGTGGTCGCGCAGGCCGCGCAGGCCATCAGCGCCTTCGTCGCCGATCCCGGCGCCCCGGTGTTCAGCGCGGGAGGCAGCTTCCTGTTGAGCGCCCAGGGCGGCGCCTCGGGGCAGCCGATCATCTTCGCCAGCACCACCCCGGCGGTGTGCAGCGTGGACGGCCCGCGCGTGGTCATGCTGGCGTCCGGGCGGTGCAGCCTGACCGCCGACCAGGCCGGCGACGCCAACCACCAGGTCGCGGCACAGCAGCGCCTGGACGTGGACATCGCCGCCGCGGTGCCGGAGCTGGCCTGGCCGGCAGACATGTCGCGTCTGCTGGAGCAGGGCAGCTTCGAGCTGCCGCTGCCGACCAGTGTCAGCCCCGGTGCGTTCACCTTCCACAGCAGTGCGCCGGCGGTGGCCAGCATCGACGGCCGCACAGTCCAGGTACACGCTGAAGGCAGCGCCGTGATCACCGCACAGCAGGCCGCCAGTGGTGGTTACGCCGCCGCCCGCGTGGAACTGCGGCTGGTGGTCAATGTGCGCCCTGACCCGACCCGCGACCCGGGCGTCACCGGACTGCTGCAGGCGCAGGTGGATGCGAGCGTCCGTTTCGCCGCCGCGCAACAGGGCAACATCCGCGATCGCCTGCGCCAGCTGCGCGACGGCGGCAACCCCGCCAGCAACACGCTGTCGGTGTCCAGTGGCGGTGGCGGCCCCAACGCCGCATCGCTGCCGCTGGGCAGCGCACTCGGTACCGGCGCGGCGTGGTTGCCGGCCGGCTGGGGAACCTGGGCCGCGGGTACCGCGAGCTACGGCCGCGGCGGGGCCACCGCAGGTGGCCGCTATGACCTGCGCAGCGACGGGCTGAGCGTCGGTGTGGACCGCCGTCTCGGCGAACGCACGCTGCTCGGCGTGGCCGGCAGCGTGGGCCGCAGCGACAGCGACCAGGACGACGATCGCACCCGCCTGCGCGCCGACCAGCGCTCGCTGGCGCTGTACGGACTGTGGCGTGGCAACGCGCACCTGTACGTGGACGCGATGATCGCCACCGGCAACCTGCAGTTCGATCTGCAGCGCTGGAGCACCGATGCCGATGCGCAGGCGCAGGCGCGGCGCGATGGCACTCAGTGGTTCGGTTCGCTCGGCCTGGGCTACGAGCAGATGCTGGCGGCAACCCGACTGACCGGGTACGCCCGCTGGGATGCCAGCCGTACCACCCTGGATGCCTACCGCGAGCACGGCCTGGGCGTGCTGGATCTCGCCTATGGCCGCCAGACCGTGGAAAACCGCGCGCTGGCCATCGGGGTGGAGGGCAGTGCGCAGGTATCGGCCGAAAGCCGGTTGCGTCCGTTCTGGAGCATCGAGTACCGGCGGGCGCTGCAGGACCGCGGGATGGCTTCGCTGAAC
The DNA here is from genome assembly GCF_048957655.1 of Stenotrophomonas sp. AS1. Taxonomy (NCBI): domain Bacteria; kingdom Pseudomonadati; phylum Pseudomonadota; class Gammaproteobacteria; order Lysobacterales; family Lysobacteraceae; genus Stenotrophomonas; species Stenotrophomonas sp. AS1. The sequence goes on from NZ_JARVXM010000007.1 coordinate 24,181, forward strand.
TACGCGACGTGGTCACGGCCGCAGGACTACCAGGTAGCACTCCGCAGCTACAACGATGATGTGTTGTCGCTGCAGGCCGGCGTGGATCTGGCGATCCAGCGTGGCTGGAGCCTGTCGTTGCTGCTGGGCCATGAACAGGCGCGCGGCGCGGATCGTGCCAGCAGCATCGGCCTGCGCCTGAGCTCGGGCGGGCAGGGCGGCGCGGTGGAGTCACCGCCGGTACCGTGAGTGGGCGGCGCGCCGGCCACGGTCGGCACGCCGGTTTCATCGCCGCAGCGGCAGTTTCATCCGCGCTGGGGCGTGGTTCGTCGCAGCGCGCTTGTCGCGTTCCCCGGCGCGGGGCAACGTGGCCCGGTGGGCGACGTTGCCCCGAGTCGAAGGAGACCGACGATGAAGACCCTGTTCGCGCTGGGCGTGTGGTGCCTGCTGTTCGTGCTGTGCTGGCCGCTGGCGCTCCTGGCCCTGGTGGCGTGGCCGTTGGTGTGGCTGGTCAGCCTGCCGTTCCGCCTGGTCGGCATCACGTTCTCGGCGCTGTTTGCCTTCCTGCGCGCGCTGTTGATGCTTCCGGCGCGGCTGCTGGGTGGCGGGCGCGTCGCAACGGCCTGAACAGGAATGGGATCGGGTAGTGCCGGTCGCTGGCCGGCGGCTCTTGCTGTCGGGATGACGGGGAGCCGGCCAGCGGCCGGCACTACCAATGACGGGGAGCCGGCGAGCGGCCGGCACTACCAAGGCGAGGAGCCGGGCAGCGGCCGGCGCTGCCTGTCGCCCACAAAAAACCCCGCCGAAGCGGGGTTTTTCGTTACGCCACCAACAAGGCTCAGTTGGCCTTGTGGATCGCGCGCTTGCTCACGGCCATCGCGGCGTCATGCACCACTTCCGACAGCGACGGGTGGGCGTGGCAGATGCGCGCCAGGTCGTCGGCCGAACCGCTGAACTCCATGGTCAGCACGCCTTCGTGCACCAGCTCGGAGACGTTCGCGCCGACCAGGTGCATGCCCAGGATGCGGTCGGTCTCGGCGTGTGCCAGGACCTTCACGAAGCCCGACGGCTCGATCATCGCCACGGCACGGCCGTTGGCGGCGAACGGGAAGCTGCCGGCCTTGTACGGGATGCCTTCGTCCTTGAGCTGCTGCTCGGTCTTGCCGACCCAGGCCAGCTCCGGCTCGGTGTAGATCACCCACGGGATGGTGTCGAAGTTGACGTGGCCCGGCAGGCCCGCGATCAGCTCGGCCACGGCGATGCCTTCCTCGAAGCCCTTGTGCGCCAGCATCGGGCCGCGCACGCAGTCACCGACCGCCCAGACGCCATCGACGCCGGTGTGGCAGTGTGCGTCCACTTCGATCTGGCCACGCTCGTTGATCTTGACGCCGGTGCCTTCGGCCAGCAGGCCCTTGGTGGCGGCGCGACGGCCGACGGCCACCAGCAGCTTGTCCACGACCAGGCTCTTTTCGCCTTCAGCATCGGCGTAGGTCAGGGCGACTTCCTTCTTCTTGCCCTTGCCGGTCACCTCGGCCTTGGAGACCTTGGCGCCCAGGCGGATGTCCAGGCCCTGCTTCTTGAATTCCTTCAAGGCGGTCTTGGCCACTTCGGCATCGGCAGCGGCCAGGAAGTCCGGCAGCGCTTCCAGGATGGTCACTTCCGAACCCAGGCGCTTCCAGACGCTGCCCAGTTCCAGGCCGATCACGCCGGCACCGATCACGGCCAGGCGAGCCGGCACTTCGGTGAAATCCAGGCCGCCGACGTTGTCGACGATGGTTTCGCCATCGAACTTGGCGAACGGCAGTTCGATCGAGTCCGAACCGGCGGCGATGATGACGTTGGTGCCCTTCAGCTCGACTTCCGAACCGTCGTGCTGCTTGACCTTGACGATGTTGCCCGGCTGCAGCTCACCGAAACCGTAGTACGCGGTGACCTTGTTCGCCTTGAACAGCATGGCGATGCCGCCGGTGAACTGCTTGACGATCTTGTCCTTGCGGCCAACCATCGCCTCGACGTCCATCTTGGCATCCTTGAAGCTGATGCCGTGGTCGCCAAAGATGTGGCCCATGTTCCAGAACTGGCGCGAGGAATCGAGCAGCGCCTTGGACGGGATGCAGCCCACGCGCAGGCAGGTGCCACCCAGGGCCGGCTTGCCGTCCTTGCCCAGCGCAGCATCGATGCAGGCGGTCTTCAGACCCAGCTGCGCGGCGCGGATGGCGGCATGGTAGCCGGCCGGACCGGCACCGATGACGACGACGTCGAATTGTTCAGCCATTGATAGTTCCTTGTTGCATTCCCGAGCTTCGCTTGAAGCCGGTGGCGCGCAGGCGCCGGGGGAGAGAGCAGGGCAGTGCGGTGCAGTGCCGTAAAACCAGAACCCCTCCGCGCGGGCGCGGAGGGGTGGGAGGTCTTACAGGCCGAACAGCATGCGGCCCGGGTTTTCCAGCTGGTTCTTGATGTCCACCAGGAACTGGACCGAGTCCTTGCCGTCGATGATGCGGTGATCGTAGGACAGCGCCAGATACATCATCGGCGCGATCACGACCTGGCCGTTCTGCGCGATCGGACGCTCCTTGATGGCGTGCATGCCCAGGATGGCGCTCTGCGGCGGGTTGATGATCGGGGTCGACAGCAGCGAACCGAAGGTGCCGCCGTTGGTCACGGTGAAGGTGCCGCCCTGCAGTTCTTCCAGGCTCAGCTTGCCGTCACGGGCCTTCTTGGCGTAGTCGGCGATGGTCTTTTCGATATCGGCGAAGGACATGCGCTCGACGTTGCGCAGCACCGGGGTCACCAGACCCTTCTCGGTCGACACGGCGATCGAGATGTCCGAGTAGCCGTGATAGATGATGTCGTCACCATCGATCGAGGCATTGACCAGCGGGAAGCGCTGCAGTGCGTTGGCGGCGGCCTTCACGAAGAAGCTCATGAAGCCCAGCTTGATGCCGTGCGCCTTGACGAACTCGTCCTGCAGCTCCTTGCGCGCGGCCGAGACCTTGGACAGGTCGACCTCGTTGAAGGTGGTCAGCATCGCGGTGCCGTTCTTGGACTGCATCAGGCGCTCGGCGATGCGCTTGCGGATGCGGGTCATCGGCACGCGTTCTTCCGGACGTGCGCCACCGGACTTGCCGGCGCCACCGTTGCGGGCGAAGTTGACGATGTCTTCCTTGGTCACCGCGCCGCGGCGGCCGGTGCCGTCCACGTCGGCCGGATTCACGCCTTCGGTGATGGCCGTGAAGCGGGCGCCCGGGGGCAGCGAATCGGCAGCGGACTTGGCCGCCGGGGCCGGCGCTGCGGCAGCGGCCGGCGCGGCAGCGGCCGGTGCCGGAGCAGCGGCCGGGGCGTCGGCCTTCTTCTCTTCGGCCGGCGCAGCAGCAGCGGTCGCACCTTCTTCGATGATGGCCACGACCTGGCTGGAGGTCACGGTGGCGCCCACCTCGAACTTGATCTCCTTCAGCACGCCATCGACCGGCGACGGCACTTCCAGGACGACCTTGTCGGTTTCCAGATCAAGCAGGTTTTCATCGCGCTTGACGGCATCGCCGACCTTCTTGTGCCAGGTGGCGATGGTGCCGTCGGCGACGGATTCGGGCAGTACCGGGGCTTTGACTTCGGTGGCCATGCGGGAGCTTCCTGGTTTGTCTTTTCTAGAATGAGGGGGAGAGTTATTCAGCGACCGAGTCGTTGAACGGGTTGACCAGGGCATCGGCGATCAGCTTCTGCTGCTCGATGATGTGGTCAGCCATGTGTCCAGCGGCCGGCGATGCCGAACGGGCGCGACCTGCGTAATGGATGCTCTGGCCATCGGCCAGGCACGCCTGCAGGTGGTGACGGATCTGGTACCAGGCACCCTGGTTCTGCGGTTCTTCCTGACACCACACCACATCGGCCGCCTTGCCGTACTTCTTCAGCTCTGCTGCCAGTGCCACGCGCGGGAACGGATACAGCTGCTCCACGCGGATGATGGCGACATCGTCCTGGCCACGCTTGGTCTGGTCTTCCAGCAGGTCGTAGTAGACCTTGCCCGAGCACAGCACCACGCGCTTGACCTTCCTGGCGTCTGCGTTGGCATCGCCGATCAGGTGCTGGAACTCGCCGTTGGCCAGTTCGTCCAGGGTCGACACGGCCAGCTTGTGGCGCAGCAGCGACTTGGGCGACATCACGATCAGCGGCTTGCGGGTGGTCATGCGCATCTGGCGACGCAGCATGTGGTACGCCTGCGCCGGGGTCGACGGCACGCACACCAGCATGTTCTCCAGCGCGCACAGCTGCAGGAAACGCTCCAGGCGTGCGGAGCTGTGCTCCGGGCCCTGGCCTTCATAACCGTGCGGCAGCAGCAGGGTCAGGCCGGTGATGCGGCCCCACTTGGCTTCGCCGGCGGCGATGAACTGATCGATCACGACCTGGGCGCCGTTGGCGAAGTCGCCGAACTGGCCTTCCCAGATGCACAGGGTGTTCGGATCGGTGGTGGAGAAGCCGTACTCATAGGCCATCACGGCTTCTTCGCTGAGCAGCGAATCGATGATGGTGGCCTGTTCCGGCGACTCGACCAGCTGGCGCAGCGGCAGGTAGTAGTTGTCGGTCTTCTGGTCGTGCAGGATCGCGTGGCGGTGCGTGAACGTACCGCGGCCGACGTCCTGGCCGACCAGGCGCAGGTTGTTGCCTTCGTCGAGGATGGTGGCGTAGGCCAGGTTCTCGGCGAAGCCCCAGTCGCCCGGGATCTCGCCGGCGGCCATCTTGCGGCGGTCGTCATAGACCTTGGCCACGCGCGAGTGCAGTTCCACGCCTTCCGGCACGGTGTTGATCATCTGCGCCAGCTGCTTGACCTTCTCCATGCCCACGGCAGTGGAGACGGCGTCGGACAGCTTGCCGTTGAGCAGCTTGGGCCAGTCCACGTACATCTTGCTGGTGGCCGGCGTCTTCTCGACCTGGGCCAGCTCGGTGGTGACTTCGCCGGCATCGAGCTTGTTGCGGTACGCATCGACCAGGGCCTTGCCGCCACCGGCTTCGATCACGCCGGCGGCTTCCAGCGTCGCGGCGTACAGCTCGCGGGTGGTCTGGTGCTTGCGGATGACCTGGTACATCAGCGGCTGGGTGATCGCCGGTTCATCGGCTTCGTTGTGGCCCCAGCGGCGGTAGCACATCAGGTCGATGACCACGTCCTTGCTGAACTTCTGGCGGAACTCGAAGGCCAGCTTGGCGGCGAACACGACCGCTTCGGGATCGTCGCCGTTCACGTGCAGCACGGGCGCGGCGATCATCTTGGCCACGTCGGTGCAGTACAGCGTGGAGCGCGAATCTTCCGGATTGGAGGTGGTGAAGCCGACCTGGTTGTTGACCACGATGTGCACCGTGCCACCAACGGCGAAGCCGCGGGCCTGGGACATCTGGAACAGCTCCATCACCACGCCCTGACCGGCGAAGGCCGCATCACCGTGGATCAGGATCGGCATCACCTGCTTGCGGGCGGTATCGCCACGGCGTTCCTGGCGCGAACGGACGCTGCCGGCCACGACCGGATCGGCGATTTCCAGGTGCGACGGGTTGAACGCCAGCGCCAGGTGGACCGCGCCGCCGGTGGTGGCGACGTCGGCCGAGAAGCCCATGTGGTACTTCACATCGCCGGCCGAGGCGTGGTCGTCGTGCTCGAACTTGCCTTCGAACTCGTCGAACAGCTTGCGCGGGCTCTTGCCGAGGGTGTTGACCAGCACGTTCAGGCGGCCGCGGTGGGCCATGCCGATCACCACGTCCTTGACGCCATCCTTGCCGGCGTCACGGATGATGGTGTCCATCATCGGGATCAGCGAATCGCCGCCTTCCAGCGAGAAGCGCTTCTGGCCCACGTACTTGGTGTGCAGGTAGCGCTCCAGACCCTCGGCAGCCGTCAGGCGCTCCAGGGTACGGCGCTGGGTGTCTGCGTCCAGGTTGTAGTTGCCACCGGCCATTTCCAGGCGCTGGTACAGCCACTGGCGCTGCTCGACCTCGGAGATGTGCATGAATTCCGCACCGATCGAGCCGGTGTAGGTCTTCTTCAGGCGCTCCAGCAGGTCACGCAGTTTCATGCGCGGCTGGCCGGCGACGCCGCCGGTGCTGAACTCACTGCCCAGGTCGCTTTCCGACAGGCTGTGGAACGGCAGGCCCAGGTCCGGCGGATTGGTCGGCGCGGTCAGGCTCAGTGGGTCAAGGCGGGCACCGAGGTGGCCACGCGACCGGTAAGCGGTGATCAGGCGGCCGACATTGCGCTCGCGCTCGTCGCCGGCACCATCAGCGGTGCCGCTCTTGATGGCGTTTTTGGCGGCGTCGGCAATGTGGGCGATGACGGCCGAATGCGGAATATCACCGGCTTCGCGGCCCTGGAAGCCGTCGAAGTAGGTCTTCCATTTGGGATCGACACTGTCCGGAGAAACGAGGTACTGCTCGTACAGATCCTCGATATAGGAGGCGTTGCCGCCGGCGAGCTGCGAAGATTGCGCAAACTGCTTCAGTTGATTGTCCACGATGGAGAGTCGGATTCGCTTGTGGGGTAAGGCTTCGATGATCCGGCAGGGAAAAGTGAATAGCCTGCGCGGGCGGTATCTAACGCCCCAAATTGTACCCCCAACGCGACAGGAAGGGGCACCGTACGGCCCAGTGCGGGAACCGCGGTGTCATTCCCAGACAGGTTCGGGGCCGCGCGGTGGGCTACAGGCCGAGTGCCCGCAGTTCGCTGCAATCACGCGAACGTTCCCATACGCGCTGCAAACCTTCCTGCAACGGTCGTGAACGTGCCGGTTGGGCCAGCCCGGCCTCGCCATCGAAGCGGTGGCCGCTCAGACGAAAGTAGTAGTCGCCCGTATCGTTGAGCAGGCAGGCAGATGGCGTCGCGCGGTCGATCGGATCGCTCACCTCGCGCACCCGGAAGACGCTCGGCAGCCGCTGGAGCAGGCTCAGCACGGGTGAGCCGGCCTGACGGATGGCGGCGCTGTCGTGGACGATCAGCCAGGCCTGTTTGTCGTGGCGGGCGGTGGCGTAGCGGCGTAACGCTTCCAGCACCGGCGGTGCATCGAGCAGGCCGGGGTCGAGCTGGCGGCTATGGATCCACAGCTGGCGGCGGGCGCGGTGGATCAGCGCCGTAGTGATCGCCACGGCCTCTTTGGCGCGCTCGATCGCGACTGCACCGGACAGGGCCAGCCGCATGTGCTGGTGGGCGATGCCGGCCTCTTCGAAGATCTCGCCTTCCGGCAGAAAGCCCTGCCGGGTATAGAACACGCGGGCCGGCAGCTGCGCATGCAGCCCGACCTCGCGCCAGCCCCGGGCCCGGGCCTGGTCGACCAGGGCCAGTAGCAGGGCTTCGCCGACGCCTTTGCCACGCCAGGCGGCCAGTACCGCCATGCGGCCGATCCGGCCGTCCGGGGTGAGCCGTCCGGCTCCGATCGGGGTGCCGGCGGTGTCGCAGGCCAGGACATGCACGCTCCGGGGGTCGAGCGCGTCGATCTCCAGTTCGGCGGGGACCTGCTGCTCGTCGACGAACACGGTGAACCGGACCCGGTGCAGCGCGGCGTGCTGCGCCGGGTAGTCGACCACATCAACGTGGAAGCCGGGGCCGGTCATGGCGGGGGCGGTCAGCCGCGCTGGGGCTCGTCCTTGCCGTCGGTCTCGTCGCTGTCGTCGAAATCGACGATCACCTCGATGCCGTCGTCATGGATGGTCACCTCGTGCACGTCGGCCTCGACAGCCTCGTCATCGACCACGTCGACTGCCTCGGTGCCGTCGACGATATCGTACTCGGCAACGTAGTCGTCTTCGTCCTCCAGGCCGGTGTCTTCCACCAGCTGGTAGAAGCCGCCGGCGACCAGTGCCTGCACGGCATCACGGCCCTTGGCCGAGAGCTTCTGGTACAGCGCCGCGTCGATCTGTTCGGCGCCGGCCAGCGCCTGGGCATCCTTGACCGGCAGGGCGAAGTCCAGGCCGCTGCAGTACAGGCTGGCGCCACGCTTGGCACGGCGCCAGGCCAGGCGGGCCCAGGGATGGCGATGCAGTTCCACGCCGGCAGCGAGGGCAGCCTCGATCTCTTCGCGCGGCAGCGGTTCGCCCTGCGCCATCACTTCCCCGGCGGCACGGTAGGTGGTGATGAAGCGGCCGAACCAGTCGCCGAGCTTGTCCGGATCGTTCATCCGGATGGCGTTGAGCGCTTCGACGACGCGGTTCATGGAGACCACGTCGATCTCGTTCGGATCCTCCGGCACCTTCAGGTCCGGATCCTGGTAACGGATGGACTCGTCGGCGCCCTCGATCAGGGTATCGAGGTAGTCGCTGATCAGTTCGGCCGAGGCCGGGGCGCGCATGCCGAAGGAGAACGTCAGGCAGGGGTCTTCGGCAACGCCGTTGTGCGGCACGTTCGGCGGCAGGTAGAGCATGTCGCCCGGGGCCAGCACCCAGTCGTGGGTCGGCTTGAAGCGGCGCAGCAGCTTGAGCTCGACGTCGTCGCGGAAGTCCAGCGGCGGGCGCTTGCCCTTGATGGATTCGCTGGCGTCGATCTGCCAGCGGCGGTGGCCATAAGCCTGCAGCAGGAAGACGTCGTACTGGTCCACATGGGCGCCGACCGAGCCGCCGGTGGCGGCGAAGCTGATCATCACATCGTCCATGCGCCAGCGCGGCAGGAAATCGAAGTGGCTGATCAGGGCGCGCACGTCGGCGTCCCACTTGTCCACGTCCTGGACCAGCAGGGTCCAGTCGTGGTCCGGCATGCCGGGGAATTCTTCTTCCTGGAACGGGCCGGTGCGCACGGTCCAGCCATCGGTGGCGCGGTCGTGGGTGATCAGCCGCGACAGCGCGCCTTCTTCACAGGCCAGACCGGCGAGGTCTTCGGGCTGCACCGGGGTCTCGAAATCGGGGAAGGCGCCGCGGATGAGCAGCGGGCGCTTCTGCCAGTAATCGCGCAGGAAGGTAGCGGCGGGCATGCCCAGCGGCAGGCCGGGGCGGGCCTGGATTTCGATGACGGGGGTTTTGATCTTGCGTGCGGCCATGGGGGAGATCCTTGGAGCGTGTAGACGGTAGTTCGGGGGCGCAGCAGGGCGGCGCCCATGCCTTCAGATCGCCTTGGCCAGGTCCGCTGCCAGGCCGATGTAGCCGCCCGGGGTCAGGGCGCGCAGGCTCTGCTTGGCGTCGGCGGGCAGGTCCAGCGATTCAACGAAGGCCTGCATCGATTCGGTGGTGATGCCCTGGCCGCGGGTGAGCGCCTTGAGCTGTTCGTACGGGTTGGGCAGGCCATGGCGGCGCATGACGGTCTGCACCGCTTCGGCCAGCACTTCCCATGCGGCGTCCAGGTCGGCATCCAGGCGTTCCGGATTGACGGTCAGCTTGCCCAGGCCCTTGGCCAGCGAGTCCAGGGCGACCTGGGTATGGCCGAAGGCGGTGCCGACCGCGCGCAGCACGGTGGAGTCGGTCAGGTCGCGCTGCCAGCGGCTGATCGGCAGCTTGGCGCTGAAATGCTCGAACAGGGCGTTGGCGATGCCGAAGTTGCCTTCGGCGTTTTCGAAGTCGATCGGGTTGACCTTGTGCGGCATGGTCGAGGAGCCGACTTCGCCTTCCTTGAGCTTCTGCTTGAAGTAGCCCAGCGAAATGTAGCCCCAGACGTCGCGCGCCAGGTCGATCAGGATGATGTTGGCGCGGCGCGCGGCATCGCCGATCTCGGCGACGTTGTCGTGCGGCTCGATCTGGGTGGTGTACGGGTTGAACACCAGGCCGAGACTTTCCACGAAGCGCTGGGCGAAGGCCGGCCAGTCCACGTCCGGGTAGGCGATGACGTGCGCGTTGTAGTTGCCCACCGCGCCATTGATCTTGCCGGTCAGTTCGACGGCGGCGATCTGGCGGCGCTGGCGCTCCAGGCGGGCCACGACGTTGGCCACTTCCTTGCCCAGGGTGGTCGGCGAAGCGGTCTGGCCATGGGTGCGCGAGAGCATCGGCTGGGCGGCCTGGGCATGGGCGAGGGCACGCAGCACGCCGGCGATGTTGTCCAGCGAGGGCAGCAGCACTTCGCGGCGGGCCTGCTCGAGCATCAGCCCGTAGCTGAGGTTGTTGATGTCTTCACTGGTGCAGGCGAAATGCACGAACTCCAGCGCCGGGCCCAGCTCCGCATCGGCGGTGAGCTGCTCCTTGATGAAGTACTCCACGGCCTTGACGTCGTGGTTGGTGGTGCGCTCGATCTCCTTCACCCGCGCGGCGTGGGCCGGGGCAAAGTCGTCGGCCAAGGCGCGCAGGCGCGCGGTGGCGGCAGCCGAGAACGGCGCCAGTTCGACGATGCCCGGCTCATTGGCCAGTGCCAGCAGCCATTCCACTTCCACCTTCACGCGGGCCTTGATCAGGCCGTATTCGGAGAAGATCGGGCGCAGGGCGTCGACCTTGCCGGCGTAGCGGCCATCGAGCGGGGACAGGGCGAGCAGGGCGAATTCGGACATGGCAGGGCGCAGATCGGTGGCAGCGGGGGCCGCCATTCTACGCTGCCCCGGCGTCCTCGGCCTGTGCCATGCGCACCGTCACGGCCTGGATCCGGTGCCCGGCCATGCGCTTGATCGTGAACTGGTGCCCGTCGATCTCCAGCTGCTCGCCTTCCTCGGGCAGCCGCTGGAGCTGGTGCACGATCAGCCCGCCGACCGAATTGAGGTGGTCAGGCGCGCTCAGGTCGTGCCCCAGCAGCCGCTCCAGCCGGAAGATCGAGGTCGAGCCGGCCACCAGCAGGGTGCCGTCGGCGCCACGGGTGGGGGCGTCCTTGACGATATGCGGGTGTTCGTCCTCGATATCCCCGACCACCACTTCCAGCAGGTCTTCCAGGGTGAAATAGCCCAGGATGCGGCCATGTTCTTCCACGCACAGCGCCAGGTGGGTGGTGCCGGTGCGGAAGCGCTCCAGCACCAGCGGTACCGGGGTTTCCAGCGCGATCAGGTTGGCCGGGCGCAGCAGCGGGCGCAGGTCGTCGGTGGGATTGCCTCGAGCGATCTCGACCAGCAGGTCCTTCATGTGCAGGATGCCCAGCACTTCCTCGCCATCGCGGTCGAACCACGGGTAGCGGCTGTAGCGGCTTTCGGCGAACTCGGCCATGACGTCGGCCAGGCGCATGCCTTCGCGGAACGAGCGCATGTGGTCGCGGGAGCGCATCAGGTCGCCGGCCACCAGCTCGGGCAGCTCCAGCGCGTGGCTCATCAAGGTGAGGTCCTGGTCCGGCGCACTGCCGACCGGTTGCTGGCGACCCACGATCAGCTTGAGCTCCTCGCGCGAATAGCGGTGCGAGGTGTGCTCCACATCGCCCCAGCCGGCCAGGCGCAGCAGCGCATTGGCGCTGTTGTTGAGCAGCCAGATGGCCGGGTACATGGCCCAATAGAACAGGTACAACGGCGCGGCCGTCCACAGCGACATCGCCTCGGGGCGACGGATCGCCATCGATTTCGGCGCCAGTTCGCCCAACACGATGTGCAGGAACGAGATCAGGCTGAAGGCGATGATGAAGGACGTCAGGCGCGAGGCTTCCGGGGTCAGCCCCAAGGTGTCGAACAACGGCTGCAGCAGGTGTGCGAAGGCCGGCTCACCGACCCAGCCCAGGCCCAGCGAGGACAGCGTGATGCCCAGCTGGCAGGCCGACAGGTACGCATCCAGGTGCGAGTGCACGTTGAGCAGCAGCCGCCCCCGCCAGCCATGGTTCTCGGCCAGGCCGACGGCCTGGGTATGGCGCAGCTTCACCAGGGCGAACTCGGCGGCCACGAAGAAGCCGTTGAGTACCACCAGCAGCAGGGCCAGCAGCAGAAGCAGGAGATTGCCGATCATCCGCGGCCCCGCAGCGCTGCTGCCTGGAGCGGAATGGCACCCGCGGTCGCCAGGGCGGCGAGGGCGGTCATCGGTGCGTGCGCGCTCGCACGCCCGGTACTACTGTCGGGATCGTCACCCATGGGGGCGGCAGTCTGTCTGAATGAAAACGAATCCCGAGTCTAGCCGATCCACCGCGTGGTTGGGTTTCAACGGTGCTTGGGAGTATCGTGATCAGAGCCGCCAGCCAGGGAATCAGGCCCGTTGCCAGCCGCAGGTTCCCTTTCATCCACGAAAGATGTGCGGAGTTGAAGCAATGAGCAAGGGTTTCAGGATTGAACACGACAGCATGGGCGAACTGCAGGTGCCCGCCGATGCGTTGTGGGGCGCGCAGACCCAGCGCGCCGTCGATAATTTCCCGGTGTCGGGCCAGCGCATGCCGCGCGGTTTCATCCGCGCGCTCGGCCTGGTCAAGGGGGCTGCGGCCAACGTCAACGTCGAGCTGGGCCATCTGCCGCGCAACATCGGCAAGGCCATCGAAGCGGCCGCTGCCGAAGTCGCCGATGGGCGCCATGACGCGCACTTCCCGATCGATGTGTACCAGACCGGTTCGGGCACTTCCTCGAACATGAATGCCAACGAGGTCATCGCCACGCTGGCCAACCGTGCCGGCAAGGCGGGCAAGACCGCGGTGCATCCCAACGATCACGTCAACCAGGGGCAGAGCTCCAACGACGTGATCCCGACCGCGCTGCGCGTTTCGGCGCTGCTGGGCGTGCATGAGCAGCTGCTGCCTTCGCTGGTGCACCTGCGCAAGACTATCGACAAGCGTGGCCGCGCGCTGCGCAAGGTGGTCAAGACCGGCCGCACCCATCTGATGGATGCGATGCCGCTGACCTTCGAACAGGAATTCGGTGCGTGGTCGGCGCAGTTGTCCTCTGCCCAGGAGCGCATCGAAGACAGCCTCAAGCGCCTGCGTCGGCTGCCGCTGGGCGGCACCGCCATCGGCACCGGCATCAATGCCGACCCGCGTTTCGGCGTGCAGGTGGCCAGGCAGCTCAAGCAGCAGACCGGCATCAAGTTCGACAGCGCCGAGAACAAGTTCGAAGGCCTGGCCGCGCAGGACGATGCGGTTGAACTGTCCGGCCAGCTCAACGCGTTGGCGGTGGCACTGATCAAGATCGCCAACGACCTGCGCTGGATGAATGCCGGTCCGCTGGCCGGACTTGGCGAGATCGAACTGCCGGCGCTGCAGCCGGGCAGCTCGATCATGCCGGGCAAGGTCAATCCGGTGATTCCCGAAGCCACCGTGATGGTGTGCGCCCAGGTGATCGGCCACCACACCGCGATCACCGTGGCCGGCCAGACCGGCAACTTCCAGTTGAACGTGACGCTGCCGTTGATCGCCGCGAACCTGCTGGATGGCATCAATCTGCTGGCCAACATCACCCGCCTGCTGGCCGATACCGCGATCGCCGGGTTGAAGGTGCGCGAGGATCGCGTCCGCGAGGCACTGGACCGCAATCCGATCCTGGTGACCGCGTTGAACCCGATCATCGGCTATGAGAAAGCCGCCGCGATCGCCAAGCGTGCCTACAAGGAACAGCGCCCGGTGCTGGAGGTGGCCAAGGAAGACAGCGGTCTGTCCGAGGCCGAACTGCGCAAGCTGCTCGATCCGGCCGCGCTGACCGCTGGTGGCATCCACGCCGGCGGCGGCGGGGGCGGTTGAGCGCGCGTACTACCTGAAACGAAAAACGGGCCGAATGGCCCGTTTTTTTCTGCGTGAGCCCCGTAGCGGCCGTCGGCCCCAGGGCAAAATCAAGGAGGAGGTCGTCGCTGCCAGGCGGCGGACGGGGGACATTTGCCCAGGGGCCTGCCGGCCGCTGCGGGGCTCAGTCAGTGGCGGTCGGCCTGCAGATTGCCGAAGGTCTCGGTGTAATCCTTGAATTCGGGAATCTTCGTGGTCAGGTCCGGCGGGATCGGCTGCATGCCATCGGGCACCTGGATCTTCACCGAGCGCTTGGCCGGGTCCGGCGGAGCATCGGTCAAGGTGTTCTGGCGCAGCACCTGCAACTGGCCGAACATGCCCTGCAGCATCGCCTGCTGCTCTTCGTTGAGCGGGATCTCGATCTCATCGATCTTCATGTGCCCGTTGGGCAGGATGATGATGTTCGGCGCAGGTGCGCGGCGCACGGTGACCATGCCGTCGCTGACGGTGATCTTCGGCTTGCTGCGCTCGGCGCGGTGATTGCGGTACTCCTGGTCGCAACCGGTGGCGACGAGGCAGAACAGGGCGAACAGCAACAGACTCAGCTTCTTCATGAGCAGGCAACAACGCGTGCGGCGGGAACGCAGATTGTAGTCCCCTGGCGCCGGGAAGGGCCTGCCTGCGACGCATCGTCGCAGGCAGGGGCCGCTTACTTGCCGCAGTCGTCGATGTCTTTCTGGTCCATGGTCGCGTAGGGCTGGAAGGCCGGCAGCGCGGCCGCCAGCGCCTGCTGTCTGGCCATCATCCCGGGCAGCAGGCCGCACAGCTTCTGGGCCTGGCCTTCGATCTTCCTGGCCTCCTCGTTCACCCGCGCTTCGATGCCCTGGGTGTCACCGGAGAACATGCCCTTGATCGCCTCACCGGCCGCCTTCACGCCGAGATTGGCGCCGGCCACGCCGATCTCCATGCCCGCACTGGCCAGCGACTCGACCTGCTTGCGGTAGTCCTGCAGCAGCGCACGCTGGTGGGCATCCACCGGCACCGCCTTGCCATCGATCAGCAGGTCGCCCTGGGGGCTGATCTCGGCCTTGGGAGATTTGCCATTGGAGATGGAGATGTTGCCCTGGGCGATTTCCCGGCGGGCCTTGTCAGTGGCTTCCTGCACGGTCTTGCCGATGCTGTCGGTATCCAGCGCGCTGGTGGCCGGGGCGGCGGCGCTCTGGTCGGCGGGGGCTTTGCCCTTTCCGCTGTCCGGGGCGGTACAGGCTGCGATGGGCAGGCACAACAGCAGGGCAGGCAGCAGCAGTCGAGTTGTCATGGTCCGTATCCGTTGAGGGTAAAGAGGCTTACTTGCCGCGCGGCAGTTCAACCCGGCCGCGTACATTGCTGTGGCGGATATCGCCGCTGCCACTGTTGGCGACGCGCAGGTCGCCACCGACATCACGGGCCGTCACATCGCCGGAGCCATGGCGTTCCACCGTGACGCTGCCGCCGATGTCGCGCAGCTCGGTATCGCCGGAGCCGACGGTGCCGATCCGCACGTTGCCCTTGGCCTGGCGCACGTCGGTGTCGCCGGAGCCGACCACGCCGATCTCGACATTGCCGCCGACGGTATCCAGCTCGAAGTCGCCCGAGCCGATGGTGCCGACCTTGGCGTCGCCGCGTACGTTGCGGGCCTTGAAATCACCCGAGCCGACCGAGAGCAGGTTCAGTGCACCGGCCCCATCGAGGATGACATCGCCCGAGCCGACTGCCGCGGTCACCAGCCCTTTGATGTTCTCCAGCTTGATATCCCCGGAGCCGACATCGGCGCTGAGCGAATGCGCACCGCTGACGCTGGCATCGCCGGAGCCGACCTTCATCTGGACCAGGAGCGTGTCCGGCACCGTGCCGCGCAGGTCCAGGTAGGCATAGCTGCTGCCGCTCATGGTGAGGCTGCGCCCTTCGCGCTGCAGGCGGACGACGAGCTTGTCGCCGACCTTCTGCTGGGTGACCGTGAGTTGGCGCAGCCAGTCCGCGTTGGAGGCGCAGGCGCGCCCGCCGAGCTGGGCCGCACCGGGGCCGGCCTGCAGCACCAGGTCGTGCTGGTTCACTTCGAACACCACGGCCTTGGCACCGGCCAGGTCGAGCTTGAGGTCGCGCGGTTCGTTGAACTTGCACTGCGGTTCATTGGCGAGCGCGGTCAGCGGCAGCAGCAACAGGGAAGCAACAGCGAGCTTGCGGATCATGGGTGGCTCCTCGAAGAAGGGCGGGGGATCAGATTTCGCCAGCGCGGCGGCGCAGGCGGATGGCTAGGAACAGGAACACCACGCCGGCGGCAGCCCCGATCCACAGTTCCGGCATGGCCAGGGCGGCCAGCTGGTGGCTTGGGCCCAGTTCGTTGACCAGGTTGTCCATGTTGCCGTTGCCACTGAACATGGACTCACCGCGGTAGAACTGGTCGCTGGCCGGGACCGCGCTGAGCAGCAGGCGGCCAACGATATGCTTCCAGAACCAGCCGCCGGTCAGGTCGAACAGGGTCATCACCTTGGTGGTGCTGACGATGATGCCGGCGAACAGCGGCAGCATCACCGCCCACAGGAACGGCTTGGTCTTGGCCCAGGCCGAGCACAGCAGCAACCAGCCAACGGTCGGCAGCGCCCAGAGCAGGTAGACCGGAATCCAGGACAGGTGGCCGGCGATGATGGTCAGCGGGCTGGCAGGGCCCCAGATCAGCATCATCGGATCACCGCCGTGGGCGATCACCACGATCGAGATCATCACCAGGAAACCGAGCATGGTCAGGGCCGAGGCGATCACCGCGATGATCGGGGCGATCAGCAGCGCACTCACGGCCTTGGACAGCACCGTGGCGGTATCCGACAGCGGCAGCGATTTCCAGAACAGGATGCTGCGGTCGCGGCGGTCGTCGTACAGGGCGCCCAGGCAGTAGAAGAACACCACGAAGGCGAGCACGATCAGCGGCCAGCCCGAGCTCAGGATCAGGGTCAGGTCCAGGCCATTGGCCAGGTCGTGCAGGTCCTTGGCATCGAGCTTGCTGGTCAGCAGGCTCAGGTCAAGGCCGTTGATGTTGACGCTTTCGTTGTCGATGTGGATGCCGCCGCTCTTGACCGCACGGTGCATGGCGACCAGGCCGAACACGATGCCGAGCAGGCTCATCACCAGCGAGATGCCGCCGGCGATCACCGGCGCATACAGGAAGCCGCCGCGGTTTTCCCAGTACTCACGCTTGAGCAGCCACTTGAACGCACTGGCCTTGCTGATGGGATGGTTGACGGTGTTCATGCGTAGGTTCCCTTCATGATGGCCACGAACAGATCCGCCAGCCCCGGGCTGCGGATTTCGCCCAGGGGCGTGAGCTGGGCGCGTGGCACCCCGTCGAACAGCAGCACGGTCTTGCCGAAGGGCAGGGCACGTTCGTCGATCGGCTTGAGCGCGCGTGCGGCCTCCACCGCATCGGCCGACACCAGCACTTCGGTATAGCGTTCGCCGATGTCTTCCATGTCGGTGGTCAACACGATGCGGCCATCGCGGATGAACATCACATCGGTGAGGATGTGCTCGATCTCTTCCACCTGGTGGGTGGTGACGATGATGGTCTTCTGCTCGTCGAAGTAGTCCTCCAGCAGGCGCTGGTAGAACTCCTTGCGGTACAGGATGTCCAGGCCCAGGGTCGGTTCGTCCAGCACCAGGACCTTGGCATCGATGGCCATCACCAGCGCCAGGTGCAGCTGCACGATCATGCCCTTGGACAGTTCGCGCACGCGCTGCTTGGGATGCAGTTTGGTGGAGGCCAGGAAGCGTTCGCAGCGCGCCCGGTCGAAACGCGGGTGGGTGCCGGCGACGAAATCGATGGCCTCGCGCACCTTCATCCAGCGCGGCAGCACCGCCACGTCGGCGATGAAGCACACATCGTTCATCAGGGCGTTGCGCTGTACGGTCGGGTCCAGCCCGAGCACGCGCAGCTCGCCTTCCACCGAGGTCAGGCCCAGCAGCGCCTTGAGCAGGGTGGTCTTGCCGGCGCCGTTGGGGCCGATCAGGCCGGTGATGCGGCCGGGCGCGATCGTGAAACTGGTGTTGTCCAGTGCCACGGTCTGTTTATAGGCCTTGCGCAGGCCTCGAGCGGAAATGACGACATCACTTGCAACGGCATTCATGAGGATTTCCCCTGGGGCAGCAATTCGTCGAGGTTCAGGCCCAGGCGCTGGATGCGTTCCAGGACCAGCGGCCATTCTTCATTGAGGAACCGGTCGCGCTCGCTGCTGCGCAGCTGCGTGGCCGCTTCTTCGGTCATGAACATGCCCAGGCCGCGGCGCTTCTCGACCAGGCCTTCATCAGCCAGTTCCTGGTAGGCGCGCGAAACGGTGATGGGATTGAGCTGGTACTCGGCGGCAACCTGCCGGACCGAAGGCAGGGCGTCGCCCGGCTTGATGATGCCGTCAAGCATCATGGCGATCACGCGCTCTTTCAGCTGGCGGTAGATCGGAGCACCATCGCTCCATTGAATATCGCTCATGGTCAGCTCCGTGGGTTCAGCGACTGCGCGAATGAGAAGTAAGGCATGGACAGGGAGCTGTGCAGCCGGCGGGGAGGCGTGGGGGCGCCGTCGGCGGTCCCTGCCTCGATGACGCCTGCGTCCTGCGGGCCTTCAAACACATTGGCGCTGGCAGGGCTGCCAGCGTCACCGGAAGGGATGCCGAACCAGCCCAGCAGCAGCAACGCCGAGGCGGCGGTGACGGCTTTGGCGGCGTGGTGGTGGCGCATGCGGTTCATGGGCTTCCCCTGTCTAGGTGACTGGTGTTGTATGCAACTATAACACCGGCACGCCGAAGATCAACAGGGCGAGCAACCCAACTGATGGCAGGGGGCGTGTGACAGCCTCCATGGTTTCCCAAGTTATTGAATATAAAGACATATATCTGCACGTGAGCTGCCGATGCGGGCCAGCGCACATTCATTGATGTCAATGGTATGGCAAGTGGGCGCCGTATTCAGGTGATCGAATCGGTGAGGTTGGCCTGTCGGTCCACACCGCCAGACGCGGCAAAACGGCGCTGAATGCGGCGGGCAGCATCGACGGGGCCGTGCCCGGCCACGGCGCATTGCGGCGAGGCGTCCTGCCGGCGGACCAACGGCGTCCGGCGGCAAAAACACCGGTGATATAGTGCCCGCCGCCGTCCTGGCCGCCCTCGCCGGGCGCATTCAGGCCTTCGTTCTTCCCCACTCTGGAGTGTCGCGATGCATCACGTGTCTTTGTTGTCGCCCATCCGCTGCGGCCGCATTCCGCGCCGGGCGCGGTGGTCCGTGCTGTTGCTGGCGGCCGGCCTGCTGGTGGGCGCCTCTGCCCAGGCGGCCGATCTGCTGGATGTGAGCTATCGCCCGCTGGCCGGCAAGGGCGAGGTCAATCTGGCCAGGCAGTACGGCGGCAAGGTGCTGCTGGTGGTCAACACCGCCAGCAAGTGCGGATTCACCCCGCAGTACGAAGGCCTGGAAGCGCTGCAGCGAAAGTACGCCGCGCGTGGTTTCTCGGTGCTGGGCTTCCCGTCCAATGACTTCAAGGGCCAGGAGCCGGGTGACGAAGCCCAGATCCAGGAGTTCTGCACGCTGACCTATGGCGTCAAGTTCCCGATGTTCCAGAAGGTGGTCGTCACCGGGCCGGAGGCGACGCCGTTGTATCGCAGCCTGGCCACGGCCACGGCCGTGTCGCCCGGCTGGAACTTCCACAAGTATCTGATCAGCCGCGATGGCCGGGTGGTGGCGCAGTTCCCGAGCAAGGTCACGCCGGACGATCCGAAACTGGTCGCGGCGATCGAACGTGAACTGTCTGTCACGGCCAACAAGCACTGACGATATCGACATCTCGGACGCGCGTGCGACAATGGTTGCTTTCGCGCCGACGTCGGCGTCCAGTCACTTCCAGGAATGCAGCGAATGAAGATGGGAATGCGCGGCGCCGCGGCGTCGGTTCTGATTCTGGCGATGGGTGCCACCGGTACCGCGATGTCGCAACAACCAGCCGCCCGCGCGGCTGTCAAGGAGACTTCCACTTTGAATACCCAACGCGAAAAGCTTGGCTACGCCATCGGTATCGATGTCGCCAATTCGTTCGGTCCGATCTCCAGCGAGATCGACCTGGCCGCCCTGCGCCGCGGCGTGACGAATGCCTTTGAAGGCAAGCAGCCGCTGATCAGCCAGGAAGAGGCGCAGAAGACCGACGCCGCCCTGCGCCAGGCCGTGATGGCCAAGAGCGGCCAGCCGGTTCCGGGCGTTGCCCCGGGCACCGCGCCGCCGAAGGTGGACCGCGAGAAGGTCGGCCTGATGCTGGGCAGCTTCGCCGTGGGCCCGTCGCTGGCGCCGCTGAAGGACGATCTGGACCTGGACGCGCTGTTCGATGCGGTCAGCACCACCTTCAACAACGGCACCCCGAAGATGACCGCCGAGCAGGCCAAGGCCACGCTGGAAGGCTTCATGAAGGGCAAGCAGGCCGAGATGGACGCCAAGTCCGCCGCCCAGGCCGGTACCAACCGCGTGGAAGGCAACAACTTCCTGGCCAAGAACAAGACCGTGCCGGGCGTGGTGACCACCGCCTCGGGTCTGCAGTACCAGGTGCTGCGTCCGGGTTCGGGCGAGCGTCCGATGCCGACCAGCAAGGTGCGCGTGAACTACGAAGGCAAGCTGCTCGACGGCACCGTGTTCGACAGCAGCTACCAGCGCGGCCAGCCGATCGAGTTCGGCCTGGACCAGGTGATCAAGGGCTGGTCCGAAGGCGTGTCGCTGATGCCGACCGGCTCCAAGTACCGCTTCTGGATTCCGGGCGAGCTGGCCTATGGCGAGCAGGGCACCCCGGGTGGTCCGATCGGTCCGAACGCGACGCTGACGTTCGACGTCGAGCTGCTGAACGTTCTGCCGTAACGGATCTGGAGCCCCACCGCCCATGCGCGTTGCGATTTTCGGTACCGGCTATGTCGGTCTTGTCACGGGTACCTGCCTGGCCGAGGTTGGCCATCAGGTGATCTGTGTCGACATCGACCAGGCCAAGGTCGACGGGCTCAACAACGGGATCATCCCGATCTATGAGCCCGGCCTGGAGCCGATGGTCAAGGCCAACCACGCTGCGTCGCGGTTGGTCTTCACCTCCGACGCCGCCACCGCGATCGCGCATGGCCAGGTGATCTTCATTGCCGTGGGCACGCCACCGGACGAGGACGGCAGTGCCGACCTGCAGTACGTGCTGGCCGTGGCCCGCACCATCGGCCGGCACATCACCGCGCCGGTGGTGGTGGTGAACAAATCGACCGTGCCGGTAGGCACGGCCGACAACGTCCGTGAGGCCATCGCCCAGGCGCTGGCCGAGCGCGGCGTGGAGATCGCGTTCGACGTGGTCTCCAATCCCGAATTCCTCAAGGAAGGTGACGCGGTCGCCGACTGCATGCGGCCGGACCGCATCGTGGTAGGCGCGTCCAATCCCGACTCGGTCGCGCTGATGCGCCGCCTGTATGCGCCGTTCAACCGCAACCACGACCGCGTGGTGGAGATGGACGTGCGCTCGGCCGAGCTCACCAAGTACGCGGCCAATGCGATGCTGGCGACCAAGATTTCGTTCATGAACGAAATCGCCAACATCGCCGAGAAGGTCGGTGCCGACATCGAGCAGGTCCGACAGGGCATCGGCTCGGATCCGCGCATCGGCTGGCACTTCATCTATCCCGGCGCCGGTTACGGCGGCTCGTGCTTCCCCAAGGATGTGCAGGCCCTGGCCCGGACCGCCCAGCAGTACGGCCATGAGCCCAAGCTGTTGAACGCGGTGGAAGCCGTCAACGAACATCAGAAGGGCCATCTGTACGCGCTGATCCAGCGCCACTACGACCGTGGCGAGGATGAAGGCGTGCGCGGCAAGACCTTCGCGGTGTGGGGCCTGGCTTTCAAGCCGAACACCGATGACATGCGCGAAGCCTCCAGCCGCCGCCTGCTGGCGCAGCTGTGGGAAGCCGGTGCCCGGGTGCGCGCCTACGATCCGGAAGCGACCGACGAAGCGCGCCGCATCTTCGGTGAGCGCGATGACCTGGTGTTCTGCGATGATGCCTATGACGCCCTCGACGGCGCCGATGCGCTGGTCGTGGTCACCGAATGGAAGCAGTTCCGCAGCCCGGATTTCATCCGCCTGCGTGAGATGCTCAGCGATGCGGTCGTGTTCGACGGCCGCAATCTGTACGACCCGCAGGAAATCGAAGCCGCGGGCCTGGCTTACTACGGCATTGGCCGGGGACGTTCGTTGAATGCATGAGTCCACACCCTCCGAGCGCGAACAGGCACTGGAAGCACGCCTGATCGAGCTGGAAATGCGCGTCTCCTTCCAGGAGCAGGCGCTGGCCGAACTGAGCGAGGCCTTGGCCGATGCACGCATGGAAGGCAATCGCAATGCCGACCTGACCCGCATCCTGCTTGAAGACCTCGGCAAGGTCCGCACTGCGCTGTATTCCGATTCGGCCGAAGAGCCGCCGCCTCCGCATTACTGATCTGACGTCATGAGCGATACTCTCCGCGACCAGCTGCTGGGCCTTGGCTTCAAAGCCGCGCCCAAACCCGAACGAACCAACGACCGCAAGCCGGACCGTCGGCCCGATGCGCGCCGCGATGGCCGACCGGCCGGCAAGCCGCAGGGCGCACGCCCGGCCGGCAAGCCCGGCGAGGGCCAGCGGCCCGCGCGTGACGGTGATCGCCGTCCACCGGGCAAGGGCCGTCCTGCCGGCGCCCGCCCGCCGCAGGGCGCGCCTGGCAAGCCGCGCTCGCGCGAGGATATCGATCTCGCCAAGGCGTATGCGATCCGTGCGCAGAAGGAAAAGGACGACCGCATCGAGGCCGAGCACCTGAAGCAGGAAGAGGCGCGTATCCGCCGCGAGGCCAAGGCCAAGCTGGAGGTCCTGCTGGAAGGCAAGTCTCTCAATGCTGAAGCAGCCGACATCGCGCGCCACTTCCCGTACGGCGGCAAGATCAAGCGTATCTACGTCACCGCCGATCAGCTCAAGGCGCTCAATGCCGGTGAGCTTGGTGTGCTGCAGCAGAACGGCCGGTACGTGCTGGTCACTGCCGCCGTGCTGGCCGAGGCCGAAGCGGTGTTCGCACCGTCGGTGGCGCTGAAGGTCGATCCGGATGCACCGGCTGGCGAAGATCCGTACGCCGATCCGCAGTACCAGGTGCCGGACGACCTGGTCTGGTAAGCCGACGCCACCATTGTTGAATGCACTGGGCGCCGGCAGGCGCCCGTTGCATGTCAGGAGCAGGGCCATGCAGGAACGCAGTCCCGGGTATTTCCCGCACATCGATGGCCTGCGTGCGATCGCAGTGCTGGCGGTCATCCTCTACCACCTCAAGGCCAGCTGGTTGCCCGGCGGCTTCACCGGCGTGGACGTGTTTTTCGTCATCTCCGGCTTCGTGGTCAGTGCCTCGGTGGATCGCCTGCCGGCGGTGAGCGGCTGGGCCGGGCTGGCCCGTTTCTATGCGCGCCGCATGCGCCGCATCGCCCCGGCGCTGGTGGTCTGCCTGCTGTTCACGGCAATGCTCAGCGCGCTGCTGATTCCCGAATCGTGGCTCAGCGAAACCAGCGACAAGACCGGGCGCATGGCCTTCGTCGGGCTGAGCAACTGGGTGCTGGCCAGTACCGGCAACGATTACTTCTCACCGCGCACCGAATTCAACCCGTACACGCACACCTGGTCGTTGGGCGTGGAAGAGCAGTTCTACCTGCTGTTCCCCCTGTTGTTCCTGGCCTGGGCCAAAGGCCCGCGCGGGCGCTGGGTATCGCTGGGGCTGTTCGGCGTGGCGGTCGCGGCATCGCTGGGGTATGCGGTGTTCCGTGCGCGCCAGGGCGGCCATGAGATCGATGCGTTCTATCTGACCACCACGCGGTTCTGGCAGCTGGGCGCTGGCGTGCTGCTGTTCCAGGTGTTGTCGCTCAGCGGCCGGTTCACGCCGCTGACGGCATCGCCGCGCGGCATCAGCTGGCGCTCGCCGCTGTTGCTGCTCAGCGTTGGCGCACTGGGCTATGGGCTGTGGTCCGCGCGTCCGGGTCATTCGCCCTGGATCGACGGGCTTTGGCCGGTGCTGGGCACGCTGGGCCTGCTTGGTCTGCTGCAGCGCGCGCCAGGGGGCTGGATCGGCCGCGCGCTGGCGACCACGCCGATGGTGACGATCGGCCGCCTGTCCTATTCGCTGTACCTGTGGCACTGGCCGGTTTTCGTGCTGTTCCGCTGGACGGTGGGCCTTGAGACGGTGGCCACCGGCGCGGCCGCACTGCTGTGCGTGGCGCTGCTGTCCTGGCTGTCCTGGCGCTGGGTGGAACAGCCCCTGCGGCATGGCGGACGCTGGCGCATCAGCAACGCACGCTGGGTCGCGGTCGGGGTGGCCGCGCTGGTGCTTGGCGCCGGGCTGCAGACGGCGTTGGTCAAGACCCAGCAGTACACCTCGCTCAGCGTGGTCAGCCGCGCCCCGCTGGACTGGTATCCCTATGCCAAGGGGCTCAAGAAGGAAATCCCGGACTGCCGCGTGCGGGTCAGCAACGTGCCGGTGCAGGGCGGGCAGGCACGCCTGTACGAGCGCGGCCAGTGCCCGGGACGCGCCGCCTCCACGCGCCAGCTGTTCGTGGCCGGTGATTCGCATGCGCTGGCCTACCACGAGATGTTGCAGCGCCTGGCCGTGCTGGATGGCGCAACGATCCGGCTGTACGGCAGCGGGGGCTGTGCGCTGGTCGGGTTGCGTGCCTGGCAGGGCCCCAATCCGGCGTGTGATGCGTATGTGCGCAACGTGCTGGAGGATATCCAGGCCCGTGCGCAGCCGGGCGATGTGGTGTTGCTGGCCGGGCTGCGGCTGCCGCGTCTGTCCGAGCAGTACACCGTGTTCGATATCGCGCAGGTACGTGCCGAACATCTGAGCGAGGCGGCCGATGCCGGTCGCCGGGCCGAGGTCGCGTCCTGGATTGCTCAGCTCACCCCGCTGGCCGAGCGCGGCGTGCACATCGTGCTGGAAGCGCCCAAGCCGGTACTGCCCGCGCCGCCGTACCGCTGCTCGGATGTGTTCAACCGGCACAACCCGATCTGCGTCAATGGCATGACTGTGCCGCGCAGCGAGATCGAGCAGCTGCGTGCGCCGGTGCTGACCGGCCTGCAGCAGGTGGCGGATGCGCTGCCGGGGGCGTCGATCTGGGATCCGATGCCGCTGCTGTGCCCCGGCGAGCAGTGCCTGCCGACCCGCGAGGGCAAGCCGCTGTTCTTCGATGGCGATCATCTCAGCGGCTATGGCAATCGACTGCTGCTGCCTGATTTCCAGGCCCGGCTGAAGCGCCTGGAGGCGACGGCGCCGGCCGCCGCCCCCTGAATCCCATCGCCCGCGATCAGTCGCGGGCAGCCGTGCCTGCTTCGGCCTCGATCGGGCCGGCGACCTGCTGGCCCGCCTGCCAGACCGCATCGATCCGGCGGCTGTTGCGGATGTCCTGAAGCGGGTTGGCCCCCAGAACCAGCAGATCCGCACGGCGACCGACCGCGATCCGACCGCGATCGTCCAGGCCAAGCAGGCGTGCGGCGTCGGCGGTGGCTACCTGCAACGCCTGCGCCGGGGTGAAACCGGCCTGGGTCATCAGCTCCAGCTCGCGATGCTCGGCGACGCCGATCACGCGCTGCGGCATCGCGCCGGCATCGGTACCGAAGCCGATGTTCACACCGGCCTCGTGCAGCGTTTTCAGATTACGCAGGTTCATGGCCACCGCTGCGCGTGCCTTGGGGATGCCATCGCCCGCCAGCTGCGCCTTCTGCCACTGTGGTTGCTGCCAGCGCTCACGCACGGCTGCCGGCAGGGCGTTGGCCACGAACGGCTGCTGCAGCCACTGCGGGTTCTCTGCGTACAGATAATTCGCCTCGTCGATGTTGACCGTCGGGATGTACCACACGCCCTTGTCGCGCATCGCGCTGACCAGCGCCGGGGCGACCGGCGTATCGCGGATGCCGTGCGCGATGATGTCCACGCCGGCCTCGACCAGATCCGCTGCCGGCGCCTGGTCGTGGATGTGCGCGGCCACCTTGAGCTGGTGCTGGTGCGCCTCATCGATCGCCGCGCGGTAGATCGGTGGCGCCATCATCGGGAAGCGGCCACCGAGGTCGTCCACCCACAGCTTGATCACGTCCACCCCGGCCTGCTGCTGCGCGCGGACTGCGGCGCGGGCCTGGTCGGGCGTGGTCGGGCGTGCCACGGGGTCGTGCTCGAGCCCCATCGTTTTGGCCGGCGGGGCGCCTGCGGCCGCGCCGATGCCGCCACCGGCGCCGTACAGCTGCGCACCGAGCGTGGGTTGGTCACGGACTTCGGCGCGGATCGTGGTGAACGCAGCGCCGTTCATGCCCAGCGCGGTCACCGTGGTGATGCCGTAGCGCTGGAACTGCTGCAGGTCGCGGAGCACGTGATCACGGGTGTAGAAGCGGTCGCCATGCTCCAGCCCGTCGGTATTGCCGACGTGGATGTGGTTGCTGACCAGGCCGGGCAGGATCATCTTGCCCTGGTAGTCGATGCGCTTGGCACCCTTGGCCAGTGCGGGCGGCGGTGGGCCGATGTGTGCGATGCGCTCATCGCGCAGCGTCAGCGTGGTGATGCCCAGGTCGCGTTCGCCGTCGAACACGCGGGCGTTGTCGAGAATGATCGGGGGGGCTGCGTTCGCGGTGGCACAGGCCGCCACGAGGGCGGTGAACAGGGTCGGCAGGCGAAGGGAACGTCGCATGGGGACTCCGGGGTTGGGGAATCCCGAGCGTACCGGCACCAACGTGACGGCAGGGCCACGCACGGCGTGGCGCTACACGGCCCCGGGCTTCCGGCTGGCGGCCCGCAACAGCGGCAGGCTGATCGCGAAGAAGCACAGCAGGGCGCCGGCCAGCGCGAATCCGCTGGCCGCCAGGAATGCGGTGCGGCCCTGATCGATCGGCCACAGCTGGCCCGCGATCAACGCACCGAGCACACCGCCCACACCCGAGGAGAAGCCGTACAACACGCCCTGGCCGTGCCCATTGAGGCGGCCGGGGAAGTAGGTGGCCAGCATCTGCATCGCAGCGGCGAAGAAGGCCGCAAAGCCCAGTGCATGCGCGGTCTGGGCGACCAGCATCACCGGCAGGTTCTGCGGGAACAGTGCGGTGATCGCCCAGCGCACGGTGGAGCTGAGCAGGGCGATCAGCAGCATCCAGCTGGCGTCATAGCGGCGGAAGAAGCGGCCGATGGTGAAGAACACGCCGACTTCGAACACCACCCCGACCGTCCACAACACGCCCAGCGTGGAAGTCGCGTAGCCGTGGTGGTCCATGTAGACCGAGAAGAACGTGTAGTACGGGCCGAACGACAGCTGCTCCATGAAGGCGGCCAGGAAGAACGCCAGTACCTGCGGCTTGCGCACGATCTGCCAGAAACCAGTGACATCGCCGTCGCTGCGCTGCAGGTTGCGCGCATAGCGGTTGGCGAAGCCCGAGGCCGTAAGCAGGCCGAACAGCGGCAGCATCAGCCACGGCAGCAGGTGTGCATTGCCGGCGCCGCCGTCACCTTCGATGATCCAGCCAAACAGCATCACCACCACGATGAAACCCAGCGAGCCCCACACCCGGATAAGTCCGTAGCGATGGCTGTCGCTGCCCAGGTGGGTCAGCGTGATCGATTCGAACTGCGGCATCACTGCGTTGTAGAAGAAGCAGAACGCGATCATCGCCGGGTACAGCCAGGGCTGCGGCAACGGCAGCAGGAAGGCGCAGAACGTCAGCAGCGTGAGCACACAGCCCAGCCGCAGCCAGAAGATCGGGCGCGGCGAGGCGGCGGCAATGGAGGTCCACGTGGTCGGCGCGACGATACGGGTGGCATACCACAGCCCCATCATCACGCTGATCGCGGTGACGCTCATGCCGCGCGAGGTCAGGAACAGCGACCAGTAGGGCGTGAACGCGCCGAGGGCGGCGTAGTAGACCAGGTAGAACGACGAGAGGCGGACGGCCGGGACGGCGTCGCGGGGGAGGGCGGTCATGCAGGGTCTCGGAGGGCGCGCACCCGCCAACAGTGGGTGCCTACCCGTGCATTATGCCGGTAGCACCCGACCGTGGGTCGGGTGACGCGGTCATTCCGGATCGTAATCCAGGTTGGAGGCCAGCCAGCGTTCGGCCTGCACGCGGTCCACGCCCTTGCGCTTGGCATAGTCCACCACCTGCTCGCGCGAGACCCGGCCGACCACGAAATACTGGCTCTGCGGGTGGCTGAAGTAGTAACCCGATACCGCCGCGGTGGGCAGCATCGCAAAGCTCTCGGTCAGCTGCATGTCCGCAGTGCGCTCGGCGTCGAGCAAGTGGAACAGCGTGGCCTTCTCGCTGTGCTCCGGGCAGGCCGGATAGCCCGGGGCAGGGCGGATGCCGGTGTACTTCTCGGCGATCAGCGACTCATTGTCCAGCTGCTCATCGGGCTGGTAGCCCCAGTAATCCATGCGTACGTGCTGGTGCAGGCGCTCGGCCAGGGCTTCGGCCAGGCGGTCGGCCAGTGCCTTGAGCAGGATCGCGTTGTAGTCGTCATGGTCGGCCTCGAAACGGGCCACGTGCGGGTCGATGCCGATGCCGGCGGTCACGGCGAACGCGCCGATCCAGTCCTGCTTGCCCGTGTCGGCCGGGGCAATGAAATCGGCCAGGCAGAAGTCCGGGCGCTCGACCGGCTTGTCGACCTGCTGGCGCAGGAAGTGCAGCACGGCCGGGCCGTTGTCGGTGCGCAGGTGCACGTCATCGCCGACGCTGTTGGCCGGCCACAGCCCGAACACCGCCTTGGCAGTCAGCCACTTCTCCTCGACGATGCGGGAGAGCATCGCGCGGGCATCCTGGTACAGATCCGTCGCCTGGGGCCCGACGATCTCGTCGGTCAGGATCGCCGGGAACTTGCCGGCCAGTTCCCAGGCTTGGAAGAACGGGGTCCAGTCGATCACCTCGACCAGGTCGGCCAACGGGTAATCGTCGAGCACATGCAGGCCCGGCCTGCGCGGCGTCGGCGGCGTGTAGTTCGCCCAGTCGCCCACGAAGCGCTGGGCGCGTGCCTTGGCCAGGGGCACCAGGCGCTTGGCATCGCCACGGTTGCGGTGGCGCTGGCGGATGTCGGCGTAGTCGGCCTCATTGGCGGCCACGAAGGCATCGCGCAGCTCGCGCGAGATCAGCGACTGCGCGACGCCGACCGCGCGCGAGGCATCCTTCACCCACACCGTGGGCGCCTTGTAATGCGGGTCGATCTTCAGCGCCGTGTGCGCACGCGAGGTGGTGGCGCCGCCGATCATCAGCGGCATCGTGAAGCCCTGCCGCTCCATCTCGCGGGCGACGTGGCTCATCTCTTCCAGCGAGGGGGTGATCAGCCCGGACAGGCCGATGATGTCCGCGTTTTCAGCACGCGCGGCGTCGAGGATCTTCTGCGCCGGCACCATCACGCCCAGATCGACCACATCGAAGTTGTTGCAGGCCAGGACCACGCCGACGATGTTCTTGCCGATGTCGTGCACGTCGCCCTTGACCGTGGCCATGATGATCTTGCCGTTGCTCTTGGCGGTGTCGCCACTGCGTGCCTTCTCGGCCTCGATGTAGGGCAGCAGGTAGGCCACCGCCTTTTTCATCACGCGTGCGGACTTGACCACCTGCGGCAGGAACATCTTGCCGGCGCCGAACAGGTCACCGACGATGTTCATGCCGTCCATCAGCGGCCCCTCGATCACATCCAGCGGCCGCGTCGAGCGCGCACGCGCTTCTTCGGTGTCCTGCTCGACCCAGGCGTCCATGCCGTGTACGAGCGCATGCGCAAGGCGGTCGTTGACCGGCTTCTCGCGCCAGGCCAGATCTTCGCCGCGCACTTCGCCTTTCTTGCCCTTGTAACGCTCGGCGATCTCCAGCAAGCGCTCGGTGCCGTCGCTGCGGCGGTTGAGGATCACATCCTCCACGCGCTCGCGCAGTTCCGGGTCCAGGTCATCGTAGATCGGCATCGCGCCGGCATTGACGATGCCCATGTCCATGCCCGCGCCAATGGCATGGAACAGGAACACGGAGTGGATCGCCTGGCGTACGGTTTCATTGCCGCGGAAGGAGAAGGACACATTGGAGACACCGCCGGAGACATGGCAGTGCGGCAGGGTGCGCTTGATGATGCGGGTGGCTTCGATGAAGTCGACCGCGTAGTTGTCGTGTTCCTCGATACCGGTGGCGACGGCGAAGATGTTCGGGTCGAAGATGATGTCCTGCGGCGGGAAGCCGACCT
This sequence comes from Stenotrophomonas sp. AS1, assembly GCF_048957655.1. Lineage (NCBI taxonomy): Bacteria > Pseudomonadati > Pseudomonadota > Gammaproteobacteria > Lysobacterales > Lysobacteraceae > Stenotrophomonas > Stenotrophomonas sp. AS1. Next base: position 53,918 of record NZ_JARVXM010000007.1, read on the forward strand.
GTTCGGTCAGGATCCGGTAGGCGCGGGTGCAGATCTCGACCTTGCGCGCGCAGGTATCGGCCTGGCCGTCCTCATCGAAGGCCATCACCACCGCGGCCGCGCCGTAGCGCAGTACCTTGCGCGCCTGCTCGATGAACTGCGCTTCGCCTTCCTTGAGCGAGATCGAGTTGACCACGCTCTTGCCCTGCAGGCACTTCAGCCCGGCCTCGATCACGCTCCACTTGGACGAATCGACCATCACCGGAATGCGCGCGATGTCCGGCTCGGACATGATCAGATTCAGATAGCGCGTCATCGCCTTTTCGGAATCGATCAGGCCCTCGTCCATGTTCACATCGAGGATCTGCGCGCCATTGGCGACCTGCTGGCGCGCCACTTCCACCGCCTCCTCGTAACGCTCTTCCTTCACCAGCTTGCGGAACTGCGCACTGCCGGTGACGTTGGTGCGCTCGCCGATGTTGACGAACAGCAGGTCCGGGGTGATGACCAGCGGCTCGAGACCGGACAGGCGGGTGTGGCGGGAAGACGTCATGGGCAGGCTGGCACGGGCTGGCGGAGGAAGGTCAACGACAACGGGAACGGGGAGCAGGTGCGGTCATGCCGCATCTTCCAGCGGTGGCGCCGGCAGGCGGCGCGGCGGCAGATCGGCCACCGCCTCGGCGATCGCGCGGATGTGCGCCGGGGTAGTGCCGCAGCAGCCGCCCACCAGGTTGAGCAGGCCGGCGCTGGCGAACTCGCGCAGCGTGGTCGCCATTTCTTCCGGGGTTTCGTCGTACTCGCCGAATGCATTGGGCAGGCCCGCATTCGGGTGTGCGCTGACCAGGCACTCCGCCACGGTCGACAGCGTCTCCACGTGGGGCCGCATGTCGCTGGCACCGAGCGCGCAGTTCAGCCCGATCGACAGCGGCCGACCGTGCGCGACCGAGGCGTAGAACGCCTCTGCCGTCTGCCCGGACAACGTGCGCCCGGACGCATCGGTGATGGTGCCGGAGATCATCACCGGCAGCCGCCCGCCGCGGGCATCGAACACTTCTTCGATGGCGAACAGCGCGGCTTTGGCGTTGAGCGTGTCGAAGATGGTTTCCACCATCAGGGTGTCGGCACCGCCGTCGATCAGCCCATCGATGGCCTCGCGATAGGTCTCGCGCAGCGCATCGAAGCTGGTATTGCGGAAACCCGGATCGTTCACGTCCGGGCTGATCGAGGCGGTGCGGCTGGTCGGGCCGAGCACCCCGATCACGAAGCGGGGCTTGCCCGGCGTGGTCGCCGCGACCGCATCGCAGCAGGCCCGCGCCACGGCGGCACCGGCTTTGTTGAGCTCGTAGACCAGGTGCTCAAGGTGGTAGTCGGCCTGGCTGACCGAGGTCGCGTTGAAGGTGTTGGTCTCGACCAGATCGGCACCGGCCTCCAGATAGGCGGTGTGGATGCCGCCGATGACCTCCGGGCGGGTCAACAGCAACAGGTCGTTGTTGCCCTTGAGGTCATGGCCCTGCGGCGCCTCGCCGGATGCGGCATGGTCGCAGCCGGGACCGTGGTGATGGTCGTACCCCCCGGCGAAACGCTCGCCGCGGTAATCGTCCTCCTCCAGCCCGTGCCGCTGGATCATCGTGCCCATGGCGCCATCGATGATCAGGATGCGCTGGGCCAGCGCCGTTTCCAGCGCATGCACGCGGTCGGGGTGGAGCCAGGGCAGGGATGGCATGGGCAGACCTCAGGGCTTGCTGGCAATCAGCGAAATGACTTCGAAATGCGGCGGGCGCTTCTCGCGGGTCACGGTTTCCAGGCTGGAGACGACCAGGCCGGCCTTCTCCACGAACTTGCGCAGTTCCTTGTCGCTGAAACCAAGGTTGACGTGGCCATACGCGTCCACGGCCGCACGGTGTTCGTGACGGGCCAGGCTGCACAGCAGCAGGCGACCGCCCGGGCGCAGCACGCGCGCGCCCTCGGCGACGGCCTGGGCCGGCTTGGCCGCGTAGGTCAGTGCGTGCATCAGCACCACCAGATCGAAGCTCTGGTCGGGGAAGGGCAGGGCGTGCATGTCGCCTTCGCGCACTTCCACGTTGGCCAGCCGGCGCAGGCGCTCGCTGGCGGCGGCGACCACGCGCGCGCTGGTGTCGATGCAGACATAGCGCTTGGCATGCGGGGCGACCAGTTCGGCCAATACGCCGTCACCGGAGGCGATATCAAGCACGTCACCGGTTTCCAGCAGCGGCAGCGCGGTGCGCGCCAGCGCCTCCCAGGTGCGGCCGGGGGAGTAATGGCGTTCCATGTCGCCGGCGACGCTGTCGGCCCAGTTCTGGTCGGCGGCGCGGCTGGCCATCACCGCGGCCACGCGTTCAGCATCCTTGCGCAGCAGCGGATCGTCGCTGCCGGTGCTCAGGGCATGCCACAATGCGCGCTGCGCCGGATCCAGCGCGGCGTCATCGAAGCGGTAATACGCCGAGACGCCCGAGCGACGGTCGCGGACCAGGCCGGCTTCCTTGAGCCGGGCCAGATGGGTGGACACCCGCGGCTGGGCCAGCGTGGTGATGGCCGACAGCTCGGCCACGGTGAGTTCTTCCTGTTCCAGCAGCGCCAGCAGGCGCACCCGGGTGGCGTCGGCGAACACTTTCAGCCGGACGGACCAGTCCTCGAGATCCATAAATATCTACCTATCGCGATATAGAGATATTTTCGTCCTTTGGCGGCGGTGCGGTCAAGTCAGGCGTCCTCTCCCCGCCCCCCGTACAATCGCCCGACCGGGCCGCGCGCACTGCGGCCCCTTTCACTCTGTACCCGGGAGGGTGTTGTGGATTTCAGCTTTACCGAAGAGCAGTTGATGCTGCAGGACGTTGCGCGCCGTATCGCGCAGGAAAAAATCGCGCCCAGCGCCGAACACCACGATCGTACCGGCGAGTTCCCGCTGGAGAACATCCGCCTGCTGGGCGAGAACGGTCTGATGGGCATCGAAGTGCCTGAAGAATACGGCGGCGCGGGCATGGACCCGATCGCCTACGTCCTGGCGATGGTGGAGGTCGCCGCCGGAGACGCTGCGCATTCGACGATCATGTCGGTCAACAATTCGCTGTTCTGCAACGGCATCCTGACCCATGGCAGTGAAGCGCAGAAGCAGAAGTACGTGCGCGCCATCGCCGAGGGCGAGGCCATCGGCGCGTTCGCGCTGACCGAGCCGCAGTCCGGGTCGGATGCGACGGCGATGCGCTGCCGGGCGGTCAAGCAGGCCGATGGCACTTACGTGATCAACGGCAAGAAAAGCTGGATCACCTCCGGCCCGGTCGCCAAGTACATCGTGCTGTTTGCGATGACCGATCCGGACCAGGGCGCGCGTGGCATCACCGCGTTCATGATCGACACCGACAAGGCCGGCTTCCACCGCGGCAAGACCGAGCCGAAGCTGGGCATCCGTGCCTCGGCCACCTGCGAAATCGAGTTCCAGGATTACGTGGCGGCCGCCGAGGATGTCGTCGGCAAGGAAGGCGAGGGCTTCAAGATCGCCATGGGCGTGCTAGACGCCGGCCGCATCGGGATCGCCTCGCAGGCGATCGGCATTGCGCGTGCCGCGTATGAGGCGACGATCGAATACGTGAAGGACCGCAAGGCCTTCGGCGCGGCGATCGGCACCTTCCAGATGACCCAGGCCAAGATCGCCGACATGAAATGCAAGCTGGACGCAGCCCTGCTGCTGACCCTGCGCGCGGCATGGGTGAAGGGCCAGGGCAAGCGTTTCAGCAATGAAGCGGCGATCGCCAAGCTGACCGCCTCCGAAGCGGCCATGTGGATCACCCACCAGGCGGTGCAGATCCACGGCGGCATGGGCTACTCCAAGGAAATGCCGCTGGAGCGTTACTTCCGTGATGCCAAGATCACCGAGATCTACGAGGGCACCTCGGAGATCCAGCGGTTGGTAATCGCGCGCAACGAGACGGGTCTGCGCTGAGGTTCGACGGCCACGACCCACGGTCGTGGCCTGCTGGCGACGGCCGTCGCCTCGCGACCGCCAGCCAGGTAGGTGCCGACCGTTGGTCGGCACGCGTAGTGCAGAATATGCGGTTCCGTTCTGCAGGAGATTCCATGGTGATCTATCGAGGCGCAGGGTTCCTGACGCTGCTCACGCCCATCGCGGCCCTGCTGCTGTTGATGTGGCTGTGGCCGGATCCGAGCGTCGACCACGGCAATACGTCGCTGCGGCAGCTGTTGTTCGGTTTCGCCACCGGGGCGTTCATCAATGTGCTGCTGGGGACATTTCTCAATCACGGTGCGCGCGCGCCCGGCGAGCCTGCCCGTCACCATTTCTTCTACATGCCGATGCAGTGGCCGTCGCTGGCGATCGTGGTCGTCTGCGCGGTATGGGGCGCCATCCGCGTGAATTGATCGCCGGCAGCTGCTCGCCAGGTAGTGCCGGCCGCTGGCCGGCAACCAGGCGGCCCTTCCCGAGCAACCGGAGGAGCCGGCCAGCGGCCGGCACTACCGGGATCGCTTCCGGTCAGCCACACATGGTGTGACCCGGCATGCATGACACACAAAAAAGCCCCGGCTCGCGCCGGGGCTTTTTCGTTTCAGCGTGACCACCCACGGTGGTCACCTGCGGTGGGGCAACCGGGGCTGCCCCTGTCCCTTAACGATCCGGACGGTGCGCCGTGTTGGCTTCGCCCTGGCGTTCCAGGAACTCCTTGGACGGTTCGTCCAGCTTGTCGCCCAGCATGCGGCGGACCACCACGAAGAACACCGGGATCATCAGCAGACCCAGGAAGGTGGCGAACACCATGCCGCCGATCACGCCGGTACCGATCGCGTGACGTGCGTTGGCGCCGGCACCGGTGGAGATGGCCATCGGCACCACGCCCATGATGAAGGCGAAGGAGGTCATCAGGATCGGGCGGAAACGCAGGCGGGAGGCTTCGATGGTCGCTTCGCGCAGGTTCTTGCCTGCGGCCCGCTGCTCCACCGCGAACTCCACGATCAGGATCGCATTCTTCGCGGCCAGGCCGATCACGGTGATCAGGCCGATCTTGAAGTACAGATCGTTCGGCAGGCCACGTGCGAGCGAGAAGGCCAGCGCGCCCAGGACACCCAGCGGCACCACCAGCAGCACCGCCACCGGGATCGACCAGCTTTCATACAGCGCGGCCAGGCAGAGGAACACCACCACGATGGACAGCACCAGCAGCAGGGTCGCGGCGTTGCCGGCCAGGATTTCCTGGTAGGACATGCCCGACCAGTCGTAACCGAAGCCGGCCGGCAGGTCGTCGTTGACGATCCGTTCCATCGCCTGCATCGCCTCGCCCGAGCTGCGGCCTTCCGCCTGCGAGCCGACGATGTTGACCGCCGAGTAACCGTTGTAGCGGCTCAGCGACGGCGGGGCGGACACCCACTCGGACTTCACCACGGTGCTCAGCGGAATCATCGCCTGCGTACCGTCGGCGTTGGTCTGCAGCGTGCTGGGCGTGTAGAAGCTGTTCAACGACTCCGCACCGGTGCGGTACGGACCATCGGCCTGCAGGGTCACGCGCTTGATGCGGCCTTCATAGAAGAAGTCGTTGACGTACACCGGGGCCAGCATCAGCTGGATGGTGCTGTACACGTCCGACACCGACAGCCCCATGGTCTGCGCCTGCACGCGGTCCACGTGCAACTGCAGCTGCGGGGCGTTTTCCAGGCCGTTCGGGCGCACGCCGGTCAGCAGGTCGCTTTCCTGCGCCGCCTTGCCGAGCAGGATGTTGCGGGCCTGCGTCAACTGCTCATAGCCCACGCCGCCACGGTCCTGCAGCCACATGTCGAAGCCGCCGAACTGGCCCAGGCCCTGCACGGTCGGCAGGTTGACCACGAAGATCTGCGCTTCCTTGATGCCGAAGAACGCGCCGTTCATGTTGTTGATGAACTCGGGCACGGTGATGTCGCGGTCCGCCCAGGGCTTGAGGCGGATGAAGCCCATGCCCACGTTTTCACCGGAACCGACGAAGCTGAAACCGGCCACCTGCAGCATGCCTTCGAAGCCATCCTGCTTTTCCAGGATGCCGCGCATCTGGGCGAAGGCGTGGTTGGTCTGCGACTTGGTCGAGCCCGGCGGCAGCTGCACGATCGCCAGCGCATAGCCCTGGTCTTCTTCGGGCAGGAAGCTGCCCGGCATGCGCGTGAACAGGAAGCCGCACAGCACGGTCAGCACCACGAACAGGATCATCCAGCGCGGGGCATGCTTCACCGCCGAGGTGATGTGGCCCACGTAGGTGTTGCTGACCTTGTCGTAGTACTTGTTGAAGGTGCGGTAGACGATGTTCGGGTTGTCGTTGTGCGTCGGCTTGAGGAACGTCGCGCACAGTGCCGGGGTGAAGCCCAGCGCCAGGAACGCCGAGAAGGCCATCGCGATGGCGATCGTCAGCGCGAACTGCTTGTAGATCTCACCGGCGGCGCCGCCCTGCAGGGCCGACGGAATGAACACCGCCGCCAGCACCACGGTAATGGCGACCACCGCACCGGTGATCTGGGTCATGGCCTTCTGGGTGGCGGCCTTGGGCGGCAGCTTCTCCTCGGTCATGATGCGTTCGACGTTCTCGATCACCACGATCGCGTCATCGACCACGATGCCGATCGCCAGCACCATCGCAAACAGCGTCAGCTGGTTGATGGTGAAGCCGATGATGCTCATGCCCAGGAACGTGCCCAGCAGCGCGACCGGGATGACCAGGGTCGGGATCAGCGTGGCGCGGAAGTTCTGCAGGAAGATCAGCATCACCAGGAAGACCAGCGCGACCGCTTCGATCAGGGTCTTGACCACTTCCTCGATCGAGATCTTCACGAAGGTGGTGCTGTCGTACGGCGAGAACCAGCTGACACCGGCCGGGAAGCTCGGGGCCAGTTCGTCCATCTTGGCGGTGACCGCGTTGGCCACGTTCAGTGCGTTGGCGCCCGGCAGCAGCTGGATCGCGAAGGCACCGGTCGGCTTGCCGTTGTACTGGGTATCAAAGCCGTAGTTGTTCGCACCGAAGGCGATCCGGGCGATGTCCTTGAGCAGCACGCGCGAGCCATCGGTGTTGGCGCGCAGGATGATGTTCTCGAACTCTTCCGGCGAGCTGAAGCGGCCTTCGGCCGAGACCGTCGCGGTGAAGTAGTGGCCTTCAGGCGAGGGGTCCGAGCCCAGCGAACCGGCTGCGAACTGCACGTTCTGGTCCTTGATCGCGGCCAGCACCTGGGTGGCCGACAGGCCGTAACCCTGCATCTTTTCCGGGTTGAGCCAGATGTTCATGGCGTACTCGGAACCGAACTGCTGGGTGCTGCCCACGCCGGGGATACGTGAGATCTGGTCGAGCACGCGCGAACCGACGATGTCGTTCAAGGCATCGCGGTCGATCGAGGCGCTGTCGGACTGCAGGGCCACCACCATCAGGAAGCCGGCGTTGGCCTTGGCCACCACCACGCCCTGCTGGGTCACCTCGGTCGGCAGGCGAGGGGTCGCCAGCGACACCTTGTTCTGCACCTGGACCTGGGCGATATCGGCATCGGTGCCGGTTTCGAAGGTCAAGGTGATGGTGACGCGGCCGTTGGAGGCCGAGGAGGAGCTGAAGTACAGCAGGTGATCGATGCCGGTCAGCTGCTGCTCGATCACCTGGGTGACCGACTTTTCGGCGGTGTCGGCGCTGGCGCCGGGGTAGGTAGCGCTCACCGTCACCTGGGGCGGTGCGATGCTCGGGTAGGACTCCACGCCCAGACCCAGGATCGAGATCACGCCCGCAAGCGAGATCAGGATCGCGACCACCCAGGCGAATACCGGGTGTTCAATGAAAAATTTAGGCATGACGGAGGATTCCCGTTATTGCTTGTTCGGTTCGGCAGCCGGAGCGGCGTCGGACTTCGTGGCGGCGGCATCGGCCGGGGCGGCAGCGGCGTCAGGCTGGGCGGCATCGGCCGGAGCGGCGCCTGCCGGAGCAGCACCCGCCGGAGCCTGGCCATTGCCGTTGCCGGCGGCCGGGTTCCACGGGGCGGCCTTGGCCGGGGCGCCTTCCTTGACCTTCTGCACGCCGGCCACGATCACCTGGTCGCCGGCATCCAGGCCACCGCTGACCAGCCAGTTGCTGCCCTGCTGGCCTTCGCTCTTCACGTTCTTGCGGATGACCTTGCCATCCTTGCCGACCACCAGCACGTAGCCGCCGGTGGTGTCGCGCTGCAGCGCCTGCAGCGGCACCAGGTAGGCGTTGTTGCGCTCACCCAGAGTCGCCTGGAAGCTGACGAAGGCGCCCGGCAGCAGGATCTGCTGCGGGTTGGGCAGCACCGCGCGCAGCGAGACCGCGCCGGTGGCCGGGTCGACCGTGGTCGAGGAGAAGTCCAGCGTGCCCGGCTGGTCGTAGACGGTGCCGTCGGCCAGCTTCACCTGCACGGTGGACTTGCCGTCCCCGCTCAGGGCCAGTGCGCCCTTGGCCTGGGCCGCGCGCATCTGGGTCAGCTCATCCACGCTCATGGAGAAGTTCACGTACAGCGGGTCGAGCTGGTCCACGGTGGTCAGCAGGGTGACATCGCCCTGGCCGACCAGTGCGCCTTCGGTGACCTGCTGCTTGCCGGCGCGGCCGCTGATCGGCGAACGCACTTCGGCATAGCCGAGGTTGATCTTCGCGCTGGCCAGCGAGGCCTGGGCCTGCTGCACCGCCGCGGCGGCGGTACGCTCGGTCGCTTCGGCCGCGTCCAGATCGGACTTGGAGACATAGGCCTGCGGGGCCAGCGAGCGGGCGCGGTTGGCCGCGGCCTTGGCGTTCGCGGCGGTGGCCTGGGCCGAGGTCAGCTCGGCCTGCGCGGCGTTGAGCGCAGCGCGCAGCGGTGCCGGATCGATCAGGAACAGCACCTGGCCTTCCTTCACATCCGAACCTTCCTGGTAGACGCGCTTGAGCAGCACGCCCGGCACACGGGCCCGGACATCGGCACTGCGGTACGGCGACAGACGGCCGACCAGCTCACGCTGCAGGGGCAGGGTCTGGGGCTTGGCCTCGATCACGCCCACTTCCGGCGGCGGCGGGGCCTGCTGCTCTTCCTTCTTGCAGGCGGTCAACGCAAGGGCGACTGCGCACGTCAGGGCAAGGGTGCGGAGTGGGGCGATCATCAGGAGAAGCTCCGGTGTTGGTTTGAATGCGAAGCCGTGGCGGCTTCGGGCGCAGCGAACGCGCGCAGGAAGCTGTCGACGGAGAATTCTGCCCAGCGGCGCCGCACGGTGGCGTCAGCGCGATGGGGGATGTGGAAGCGCTGTTTTTCGAAATCCAAGCCGGCGATCATGCTCAATAGCAGTTCAGCCATGAAGTGCGGGTCGTCATGCCTCAATTGGCCTTGCGCGGACCGGGTTGCCATCCATTCAGAAACATGAAGCGCCAGTGCCCCGGCGCCGTCCTGGTAAAGGGTGCGGGCTTCCTGGGGGAACTGGCTGGATTCTGTCGCGATCAGCCTCCGGGCCTGGACCACGTGGGGCTGATTGAAGTGATCCAGGTAATCGTTGGCGAACTGCAGCAGGCTGCCACGCAGGTCATCACCGTCCAGTGAGCGCAGCCCGGCGGTCGCGCGGCACACATGCCGCTGCATCACCCGGCGCAGGAGTTCCTGCTTGCTTCCATAGCGGCTGTAGAGGGTCTGCTTGGAGCAGCCGGCGTGCTGGGCCACCGCGTCCATGCTCAGCTGCATCCCCTGGCTGGCCAGCAACTCGCGCACAGCATCGAACACGCGATGATCGCGCGCGTCCATCGTGCTGGCGGCGGGGTGTGGGGGAGTCACGCGGTGGACTATACCGTCCAGTTCAGAATTGTAGAAGCCTTGTCTTTCGGTGCGTTTTGATGACCAACGTCAAGTTGCAACCGAAGCGGCCGATGCTGCGACGGAGGAAGCGCCGATGCGCTGATCCGTACGTCGCCGAATTGACATCGCCGATGTAAACGGGACCCAACCCGAATCACCTTATTCCGTCCTGCAGCAAGGTATTTCTGTGCGGTAGGCCTACAATTTCATTTTCCCAACTGAGCAACACGCACCGCTCCGTCATGAAACCGCAAAAACCAGCAGCCAAGACCGTGAAAAACAAATCCAAACCAGCCGATACGCAGACTGTTTCGCCAGTGGGCTTCTCGCTGGAGCCGGTGTACACGGCCTTGCGCAAGCGCTACCCGTCGGCCGGGCAGGCCGAGGCAGTGGCTTTTGCCGCCGACTTCTACAAGCGCATGGAGGCGGACGAGTTCCCGCACCACAGCGCCGAGGAGTGGGCCGCACTGGCAGCGGACACGCTGGAATTCGCGCGTGTGCGCAAGCCCGGCAAGGCCAACGTCCGCGTGTTCAACCCGACGCTGAAGGGCAACGGGTGGGAGTCGCCGCATACGGTGCTGCAGATCGTCAATGACGACATGCCGTTCCTGGTCGACACCGTCACGATGTCGCTGGCCGAACACGGCGTTGGCGTGCACGTGCTGGGTCACCCGGTGATCCGCTTCGCGCGTGACAAGGCCGGCAAGCTGACCACGGTCAGCGACGGCACCGCCGAATCGGTGATGCTGCTGGAAATCGACCGTCAGCCGGCCGAAGCCATGGCCGACGTCGAGAAGGCGATCATCAAGGCGCTGGACGAGGTGCGTGCCATCGTCCGCGATTGGGACGCGATGCGTGCCAAGGCGCAGAGCCTGGCCGACGATCTCGGCAGCCGCCAGCTGCCGGTTGATGCCGCCTCGCGCGCCGAAGCACAGGAATTCCTGCGCTGGGCCGCCGACAATCACTTCACCTTCTTCGGTTACCGCGAGTACCGCGTCGAGAAGCAGGGCAAGGAAGATGTGCTGGCGCCGTTGAACGACACCGGCCTTGGCCTGATGCGCGGGCAGGACAAGTCCGCCGCGCGCCCGGTCAAGACCCTCGCCGCGCAGGGGCTCAATGCCACCTCCGGTTTGAAGGACGCACTGATCCTGACCAAGACCAATGCCCGTTCGCGCGTGCATCGCTCCGGTTACATGGATTACATCGGCGTGCTGGAGTTCGACGCCAAGGGCAAGATCATCGGCGAACAGCGCTTCCTGGGCCTGTTCACCTCCAGCGCCTACAACCGCCGCCCGTGGGAAATCCCGCTGGTGCGCCAGCGCCACGAATACGTGATGAGCAAGTCCGGCCTGGCGCCGAGCAGCCACAGCGGCAAGGCCCTGCGCCACATCCTGGAAACCCTGCCGCGCGAAGAACTGTTCCAGTCCAGCGAGGACGAACTGTTCCGCACCGCCATGGGCGTGCTGGGCCTGCAGGAGCGCGTGCGCAGCCGCCTGTTCCTGCGCCGTGACAAGTACAGCCGTTTCATCTCCGCGCTGGTGTACCTGCCGCGCGAACGCTTCAACACCGATGTGCGCCTGCGCATCGAAGCCATGCTCAAGGACGCCCTGCAGGGTGAGTACGTGGACAGCTCCGTGGTGCTCGGCGAATCGCCGCTGGCCCAGGTGCATCTGATCGTGCGCCCGAAGGCTGGCCAGACCCTGGAAGTGGACACCAGCGAACTGGAGCAGAAGCTTGCCCAGGTGCTGCGCAACTGGCAGGACGATCTGCGCGAAGCGCTGGTCGCCCGTCATGGTGAAAGCGAAGGCCTGCGCATCGCCGCGCGTATCGGCAAGGCGCTGCCGGCCGGTTACATCGAAGACTCCAGCACCGAAATCGCCGCCAACGACGTCAGCCAGCTGGATGCGCTGACCGGCCCGGACGATCTGCGCCTGAGCCTGCAGGCCGTGCAGCGCGAAGGTGGTGAAGGCCTGCGCCTGAAGCTGTATCGCCAGCTGGATGACATCCCGCTGTCCGACGCGCTGCCGATGATGGAAAACATGGGCCTGCGCGTGATTGCCGAGCGTCCGTACCGCTTGACGGTCGACAACGCGCCGGTGTACGTGCAGGACTTCGAAGTCGAATCGGTGGCCGGTGCGATCGATGCACCGAGCGTCGATGAAGCCTTTGGCGAGACCTTCGCCCGCGTGTGGCATGGCGATGCCGAGAACGACGGCTTCAACCGCCTCGTGCTCGCTGCCGGCCTGCACTGGCGCCAGGTGGCGATGCTGCGCGGCTACTGCAAGTACCTGCTGCAGACCGGCGTGCCGTTCTCGCAGGCCTACGTGGAAGGCACCTTCACCCGTTACCCGCTGCTGGCCCGCCTGCTGGTGGAGCTGTTCGAAGCCCGCTTCGACCCGGCCACCGGCAACGAGAGCAAGGATGCGATCGCCGAGGGCCAGGCCCAGCTGCGCGCACACCTGACCGTGCTTGCCGGCGGTGACGAAGCCACCCTGAAAGTGCTCAAGACCGTGGTCGATGCACGCAAGGGCGACCGCACCGTGCAGATGGACGCCGCGCGCGATGCGCTGCTGAAGCTGATGGATCGCGTCTCCAGCCTGGATGAAGACCGCATCCTGCGCAGCTTCATGGGCGTGATCGATGCGACCCTGCGCACCAGCTACTACCAGACCGATGCCGAGGGCCGCCCGGGCCACGTCATCAGCTTCAAGTTCGATTCGGCGCTGGTGCCGGACCTGCCCAAGCCGCGCCCGTACCGCGAAATCTTCGTGTACGGCCCGCGCGTGGAAGGTACCCACCTGCGCTTCGGTGCCGTGGCCCGTGGTGGCCTGCGCTGGTCGGACCGTCGCGAAGACTTCCGTACCGAGGTGCTGGGCCTGGTCAAGGCGCAGATGGTCAAGAACACCGTGATCGTGCCGGTCGGTGCGAAGGGTGGCTTCTTCGCCAAGACCCCGCCGGTGAACGGCGACCGCGATGCGATCTTCGCCAACGGCGTGGCCTGCTACAAGCTGTTCATCCAGGGCCTGCTGGACATCACCGACAACATCGTCAACAACAAGATCGTGCCGCCGGTGGATGTCGTGCGCCATGACATGGACGACCCGTACCTGGTGGTGGCCGCCGACAAGGGCACTGCGACCTTCTCCGACATCGCCAACGGCCTGGCCGTGGCGCACGGCTTCTGGATGGGCGATGCCTTCGCCTCCGGTGGCTCGGTCGGTTACGACCACAAGGGCATGGGCATCACCGCGCGCGGTGCGTGGGAGTCGGTCAAGCGCCACTTCCGTGCGCTGGGCCGTGACAGCCAGAGCCAGGACTTCACCGCGGTCGGCGTGGGCGACATGTCCGGCGACGTGTTCGGCAATGGCATGCTGCTGTCGCGCCACATCCGCCTGGTCGCCGCGTTCGATCACCGCCACATCTTCCTGGACCCGAACCCGGATGCGGCCACGACCTTCGTCGAGCGCGAGCGTCTGTTCACCGTGCCGCGTTCCAGCTGGGCCGATTACGATGCCAAGCTGATCAGCAAGGGCGGCGGCGTGTACCCGCGTACGCTGAAGTCGATCGAGATCACCCCGCAGGTGCGTGAGGTGCTGGGCCTGGACGAGAACGTCAAGGCGATGTCGCCCAACGACCTGATGAGCGCCATCCTCAAGGCCCCGGTGGACCTGCTGTGGAACGGCGGCATCGGCACCTACGTCAAGGCGGCCAGCGAGCAGCACAGCGATGTCGGCGACCGCGCCAACAACGCGCTGCGCGTCAATGGCGGCGAGCTGCGCTGCAAGGTGGTGGGCGAGGGTGGCAACCTGGGCATGACCCAGCTGGGCCGCATCGAAGCTGCCCAGGCCGGCGTGCTGCTCAACACCGACTTCATCGACAACTCGGCCGGTGTGGACACCTCCGACCACGAAGTCAACATCAAGATCCTGCTCAATGATGTGGTGCGGGCCAAGAAGCTGACCGTCGAGCAGCGCAACAAGCTGCTGGCCTCGATGACCGACGAAGTGGCCGCGCTGGTGCTGATGGACAACTACCGTCAGAACCAGGCGCTGAGCCTGATGGAACGCATGGCGGTCAAGCGCCTGGGCTCCAAGCAGCACTTCATCCGCACGCTGGAACAGCAGGGCCTGCTGGATCGCCAGATCGAGTACCTGCCCTCGGATGCGGAGCTGTCCGCGCGCAAGGCGCGTGGCCAGGGCCTGACCCGTCCAGAGCTGTCGGTGCTGTTGTCCTACTCCAAGCTGGTGGCCTTCCAGCAGCTGCTCGAGTCGGACATCCCGGAAGACCCGTACCTGTCCAAGGAACTGCAGCGTTACTTCCCCACGCCCCTGCAGAAGAAGTACGCCGACGCGATGGAGCGTCACCGCCTGAAGCGCGAAATCATCGCCACGGCCGTGACCAACCAGACCATCAACCGCATGGGCGCCACCTTCCTGATGCGCATGCAGGAAGACACCGGCCGCACCGTGGCCGAGGTCGCCAAGGCCTACACGATCAGCCGTGAAACGCTGGACGCGCGCGCCCTGTGGGCACAGATCGACGCCCTCGACGGCACGCTGCCGGAGTCGGTGCAGATCGACGCGCTGGAAGTGATCTGGAAGCTGCAGCGCTCGTTCGTGCGTTGGCTGCTGTCGCGTCCGGGTGCCATGCCGGGCATCACCGAAGCCGTCAACCGCTACCAGGCTGCGTTCAACGACATCCGCGACGCCTCGGGCGTGCTGCCGGATTCGCAGCGCCCGGCCTACGAGGCGAGCGTGCAGGAGTGGAAGGACAAGGGTCTGCCGCCGGCGTTGTCGCAGCAGCTCTCGGAACTGCAGTTCCTGGAGCCGGCGTTCGACATCATCGAGCTGGCCCGCACCCGCAAGCTCAAGCCGGTGGACGTCTCCAAGGTCCACTTCCGCCTGGGCGATGCCCTGCAGCTGCCGTGGCTGTTCGAGCAGATCGACGCGCTGGAGGTCAATGGCCGCTGGCACGCCGTGGCCCGTGGCGTACTGCGCGACGAGCTGGCCGCCCACCATCGCAACCTGGCTGCCCAGGTCCTGTCGATGAAGGGCAGCAGCGCCGAAGCCAAGGTCGCCGCCTGGATGGGCCGCGATGACAGCAGCCTGCGCTTCACCCTGGCGATGCTGGCCGAACTGGCCGAGCAGAAGACCCTGGATTACCCGACCGTTTCGGTCGCGGTGCAGCGCCTGGGCCAGCTGGCTTCGCATGGTGCGTAAGCGCATTCGGGCTGACGCCCCACGGTTTGCCCTGCAAACCGTGGGCCCCATGCAAACCCTGCGTCCAGACCCCCGCGCCTTCGGCGCGCCCCCCTGACTCAGGGGGGCTCTGCTCCAGAGGTGTGTTTCTGGATCTGGCAGGTGCATGACTGATCAACGGCCCCGCTCACGCGGGGCCGTTCTTTTATGTCGGTGGCCGGCATCCGGCAGGCACCGACCGTTGGTCGGTGCGGACGTCGACATGACCGCAACACTAGGCCACGACCAACGGTCGTGGCCTACCGGGGACGTGGCGGGTATGCTCTGGCGAACCCGCCCCACCGGATGTTTGATGAGCGCTTCCCCCCGTATCGCCTTCCTGGCCAGCTCCACCGAAGCGGCGCAGCTTGCGCTGGCGCAGATGCGGGCGCGTTATGGCGACTTCGCGCCCGAGCAGGCCGAGGTGCTGTGCCCGCTGGGCGGTGATGGCTTCCTGCTGCAGACCCTGCATCGCTATGGCGCGCTGGGCAAACCGGTGTTCGGCATGAAGCTGGGCACGGTCGGGTTCCTGATGAACCAGTTCCGTGATGACGACCTGCCGGCACGCTTGGCCGCGGCCGAGCCGGCCAACCTGCGCCCGCTGGAGATGCTGGCGCTGACCGAGTCGGGCACCACCACCGGCTCGCTGGCCTACAACGACGTCTCGCTGCTGCGCCAGACCCGCCAGGCCGCGCACATCGGCATCGACCTCAATGGCCAGGAACGCGTGGCCGAGCTGATCGGCGACGGCGTGCTGGTGGCCACCCCGGCCGGCAGCACCGCCTACAACTATTCCGCGCACGGCCCGATCCTGCCGCTGGGCTCGCACACCATCGCACTGACCCCGCTGGCCCCGTACCGCCCACGCCGCTGGCGCGGTGCGATCCTCAAGGCCGACACGGAAGTGCGTTTCCGCGTGCTCGACCCATACAAGCGCCCGGTCAGCGTCACCGCCGATTCGCACGAAACCCGCGATGTCGTGGAAGTCACCATCCGCGAATCGCGCGAGCGCCGCGTCACCATGCTGTTCGACCCGGAGCACAATCTGGAAGACCGGATCCTGAGCGAGCAGTTCATGTTCTGAGAGCGCTTGGCCGTGGCGGCCATGCTCTGTGGGAGAATGGATGGCCGGCCGCTGCGGCCGCATTGGATTGCTGATTGCCATGGGCGACAACACCCCCCGTTTGCTGACCGTTGCCGTGACCTCGCGGGCCCTGTTCGATCTGGAAGAGGGTCATGCGCTGTTCGAGGCCGAAGGCGTCGATGCCTATGCCGAGTATCAGCGCAAGCACGAAGACGATGTGCTGCGCCCCGGCGTGGCCTTCCCGGTGGTGCGCAAGCTGCTGGCGCTCAACCAGGGCCAGTCGCCGGAACAGCCGCGGGTGGAAGTGATCCTGCTCTCGCGCAACTCGGCCGACACCGGCCTGCGCATCTTCAATTCGATCCAGCACTACGACCTGGGCATCATCCGCGCGACCTTCACCGCAGGTGAGCCGACCTGGCCGTACGTGAAGCCGTTCGGCACCGATCTGTTCCTGTCGGCCAACCCGGAATCGGTGCGCCGCGCATTGCTGCACGGGATCGCCGCGGCCACCATCCTGCCCAAGCCGCCGGGCGAGACGATTGCCGCGGCCGAGCAGGTCGATCTGGGCCGTCCGCTGGGCCAGCTGCGCATCGCCTTCGATGGCGATGCGGTGATCTTCGGCGATGAAAGCGAGCGCATTTCGCGCGAGCAGGGCGTGGAAGCGTTCGGTCGCCACGAGCGGGAAAACGCCCGCGAGCCGCTCAGTGGTGGCCCGTTCCGCAATTTCCTCTCGGCCCTGCATACGCTGCAGGCCGTGTTCCCCTCGGGCGAGGATGCCCCGATCCGCACCGCCCTGGTGACGGCGCGCTCGGCGCCGGCGCACGAACGCGTGATCCGCACCCTGCGCGAGTGGGGCGTGCGTCTGGACGAAGCGCTGTTCCTTGGCGGCCGCCACAAGGGGCCGTTCCTGGAAGCGTTCGGCGCGGACATCTTCTTCGATGATTCCCAGCACAACATCGACAGCGCGCTGCAGCACCAGAGCGTGGCGGCTGGGCATGTGCCGCACGGGGTCGCCAACGGCGGTTGATGCAGCGCCCGGATGCACGTGGGGCCCAGGTATCCACCAACGGTGGCGCCGATGTACCCACCAACGATGGGTACCTACCGGATCGGCAGGACCGACGGGGCGGTGGTGTCCGGATTCAGCGGCAGGCGGATGTCCACCAGCCGCCAGCGCAGGCCCGAACGCTGCAGGATGAACACCACCGGTGCGCCCTGCGGCGTGTAGGTGGTGGCGGTAAAGCGCGACAGCGAGTCGAAATGGTGGGTCGCCCCCTTCAGCGGGCGCGCCGGCCGTGGCGCCGCGTAGGCATCGTTGCTCGGGCTGTCCAGGTCATTGCTGGCCCGCTTCCACAGGGTATGGCCCTCCAGCAGCGCGCCGATGCCGGTCGGCGTCACCAGCGCATCCACGGCGGTCGCGCTGAGCCGGTCGCCGGCCGAGAGCAGCAACGCGCCAAACAGGCTGGACTGCATGTCCGGACCGGCGCGACGGACCACGTAGTCGCTGAGCTGGGCGCGCAGGTTGGCGCGCAGCATCGGGAAATCCACGTAACGGTCGAGCCTGGCGGTATCACGCTGTTCGATCGCGCGGCTGAGGCCGTGCACGGTCACGTAGGGCCCGCTGAACACAATGCCGGCCAGCACCAGCAGCACGGTGACCAGCAACCAGAGCAGTTTCTTCATCGGGTCTGCCTTGTCGTCATGGTGCCCAGCTTGCCGCAGCGGACGTCAGCGCACGTGAAACTCAGAATTCCAGGTCCAGCGCCGCGCACAGGTAGTCCACGAATGGCGCCAGCGTGACCAGGTCGGCCGCGATGGTCTGGCGCAGCCGCGGGCCGGTCATCGTGGCATCGTCCAGCGAACGCCAGAACACCCAGTTGCGGTGCTTGAGATCGTCGATGAACTCGAAATCCGGCTCGAAACCCCGCGGGGCACGGACCAGCTTCTCGCTTTCCTCGAAATCGAACGTTTTGCGCAGCACCGGGGAATGCGCGGCCGCCTTCCAGCTGCCGGGATTGTCGACGATGAAGTGGCGCACCTTGCGCTGGGTGGCCGGCTCGGGATGCCACAGCCCCGCGCCGACGAAGCTCTCGCCTGGCTGCAGATGGATGTAGAACGACGGGGCCGGCACCTGCTTGCGCCGCTCATGGAACAGGCGCGCGCCCTGCCAGCTCTTGTAGGGCGATTTATCGTTGGAGAAGCGCGCATCGCGGTAGATGCGGAACAACGAGCCACCCACGGTGCGCGGGTCGGCGCGGAAATGTTCGCTGACTGCGGCCAGGTCCGGCTGCAGATCGGTGATCAGGCGCAGGAACGGCTGGCGGACATGTTCTTCGTACTTCGGCTTGTGTTCGTTGAACCAGGTCTTGTCGTTGTTGCGGGCCAGGCCACGCAGGAACGTGAACGTGGCCGGGCTGAAATACGTGCTCATAGGCTGCTCTGCAGGTGGGTGCCCCAGTCGCGCAACTGCTGCAGCAGGGCGAGCTTGCCGGCATCGTCGGCATGCTCTGCGGCCAGTGCATCCAGCTGCGCGGTGAACTGCGGCAGGGTCTGTTCGCCCAGCGACGCATCGCCGAGCAGGCGCTGGCGACGATAATCGTTCCAGCGTGAGCGCTCGGTGGTGTCCAGGGTGTCCAGATGGTTGCGGGCGCGGTACCGGAACAGCAGTTCGGGCATGCGCGGGTCACGCAGGCGCTCGGCGAAGCTGGCCAGCTCGGCCGGCGGGCTGGTGCGGATCCGCGACATCAGGGATTTGTCGCCGTCGGCCAGGAAGCCGTCGTACAGCGAGGCATCGACATCGCTGGGCGCCAGGCTGCGCTCGCCCGAATACACCTGGCGGACCTTCTCGGCCAGCGCCGGTCCGATCTGGCGCAGCCGCTCGGCTTTGGCCTCGATCGCGGCCGGGTCGATCCCCAGGCGTGCATGGTCGGCCGGGCGCAGATGGTTCCATGCGACCAGCGCCGGCACCTTGTTGAGGTGCACTTCCTTGAGCGGCACGCGCTGCTCGCCCTCGGCCATGTCGGCCGCGCGGGTGTACAGGCGCGCGGCGATGGTTTCCGGCGGCAGCTCGAGCAACGGTTCGATATCACCGTCCAGGTCGAGCGCGATGATGCGGTTGTTGATGAAGGGATGGCGCGCCAGTGGCAGCACCGGCGCGGCGCACATGCGCTGGGCCGGATAGCGCATCGAGATGTGCAGCACCGGCTGCATCGCGTCCACATCCAGCAGGCCGCCGACGAAACGCTTGTCGCGCAGCTTCAGCGCGTAGTCCCACAGCCGCGGCTGCGCCTGCTTGAACAGCTTCGCCAGCCCGATCGTCGCGTACACATCGGACAATGCTTCGTGCGCATCGCCCTGGCGGACGTTGTTGGCCACGGCCAGATGTTCCAGCTTGAAGGAGGTCGCGCCATCCTCGCGTTGCGGCCAGACAATGCCGTCCGGGCGCAGCGCGTGCAGCAGCCGCATCATGTCCAGCAGGTCCCAGCGCGAGTTGCCGTTGCGCCATTCGCGCTCGTAGGGGTCATAGAAGTTGCGGAACAGACCGTGGCGGACGAACTCATCGTCGAAGCGCAGGGTGTTGTAGCCCAGCGTGCAGGTCCCCGGCCGCGACATCAGGTCGTTGATGCGCGCGAACGCCTCGGCCTCGGTGACGCCGGCGCTGAGGGCATGCTGCGGGGTGATGCCGGTGATCAGCGTGGCGACCGGCGAGGGCAACAGGTCGTCGGCCGGTTTGACGTAGAAGCTGACCGGCTCGTCGATGATGTTCAGATCAGCATCGGTGCGGATGCCGGCGAACTGCGCGATGCGCGTGCGGCGCGGGTCCTGGCCGAAGGTTTCCAGGTCATAGAACAGGAAGCTGTCGGCCATCAGTGCGCGCCCTCCAGGACTGGCAGTTGTTCGTGGACCAGGCGCTCCAGGGCGGCCCAGTCGATATGTGCCAGGCTGTCGTGCCCGGCGGTGGCATCCTCCAGCATGCGCCGCTGCAGCTCGGTGCGGGCCAGCGCTACGGCATACGGGGTGCGCAGGAAGGTGACCATCGTGTAATGCGGCACGAAGCGGGTCGGCCACCGCGCCTGCAGCGCCTGTTCCAGTTCGCGCTGCAGCAGGAACTGCGGATCGGCCACGCGGTCGCGCATTTCCAGATAATTCTCCAGCGCCATCTGCTGGATCGCCTCGGCGTTCGGCTTGCGGTCGGTTTCGAAGGCCGCGAACGCCTCGGCCAGCGAGTCCTGCTCGAGCAGGTGCGCGGCCAGTGCGATGCAGTCTTCGAAGGCGCAGTTCATGCCCTGGCCGTGGAACGGGACCATCGCGTGCGCGGCATCGCCGATCAGCACCGCGCGGCCCTTCATATGCCAATGCTTGAGGTGCAGCGTGCCGAGCAGGCCCGGCGGGTGCTGCTCCCAATCGCGGCGCAGGTTCGGGATCAGCGCCAGTGCATCGGGGAAGTCGCGCGCGAACAGCGCTTCGGCCTCGGCTCCGCTGTTGGTGGTGGCAAAGCTCGGGTCGCCCTCGTTGGGCAGGAACAGCGTGACCGTGAACGTGCCTTCGTCGTTGGGCAGCGCGATGCACATGTAGTGCCCGCGCGGCCAGATGTGCAGCGCATTGGCTTCGATCCGGAAACCACCGTCAGCCGTCGGCGGGATCTCCAGTTCCTTGTAGGAGTGATCCAGGAAGGCGATGCGCTCGTCCAGCGGCTGCTTGCGGTTCATCGCCGCGCGCAGCGCCGAGCCGGCACCGTCGGCGCCGATCAGGGTATCGAAGCGGATATCGTGCGGCTGGTCGTCGCGGTCATCGATGAAGCGCGCGTAGCCGGCATCGAAATCCACCGTATGCAGGCGACGGTGGAAATGCACGGTCGCGCCCGCATCCTCGGCCAGCTGCAGCAGGGTGGTGTTGAGGTCCTTGCGGTGGATCGACCAGATCACTTCGCTGTCATCGCGGCCGTAGCGCTGCAGCTGCGGCTCGCCCTCGCGCGGGTGGATCATGCGTCCGCGCATCATCACCGCCTTGGCCATGACCGCGTCTTCGACACCGGCCTGGCGCAGCGCATGGCGGCCACGCTCGGCGAGCGCCAGGTTGATCGAGCGACCGGACTCGTAATCGCTCACGCGCGGATCGCCGCGGCGCTCATACAAGGTGATCTGCCAGCCCTGGCGGGACAGCAGGATGGCAAGCAGCGAACCGGCCAGACCTGCGCCGATGATGCTCAGCGAGCGGGAGGGGGTAGCGATCAAGTCAATGTCCGTGGGGGCGGGGAGGGCGGCTTAGAGGCCAGCCCAGGCTTCCACTTCCTCGACGAAGTGGTGCAGGTCGAGGTAGCGGTTGTAGAGCGGGGTCGGCGAAATGCGGATCACATCGGGCTCGCGCCAGTCGCCGAGCACGCCCACGGTCTGCAGGTACTCGAACAGGCTGCGGCCGCGCTCGCGGCCACCGGCCACGCGCAGCGAGAGCTGGCAGCCGCGGCGTTCCGGTTCGGACGGGGTCAGCACCTCGAGCACGCCGGACAGGCGCGCGCGCACCAGCGCATCCAGCATGCCGGTCAGGCGCAGCGACTTCGTCCGAAGGGCGTCGATGCCGCCGGCCTTGTCGACCAGGTCCAGCGCGGCGCGCAGCGGGGCCAGGCCGAGCACCGGCGGGTTGCTGAGCTGCCAGCCTTCGGCGCCGACGGCGGGCACGAACTGTGGAGCCATCTTGAAGCGCGTGGCTTCTTCATGGCCCCACCAACCGGCAAACCGTGGCAGGGTCGCGTCGCGGTGGTGGCGCTCGTGCACGAAACAGCCGGCGACGGCGCCGGGACCCGCGTTGAGATACTTGTAATGGCACCACACGGCGAAATCCGGCGCGATGTCGTGCAGCTGCAGCGGCACGTTGCCGACCGAGTGGGCCAGATCGAAGCCGATGCGGGCGCCCTGCAGGCGTGCCATGCGGGTGATGGCTTCCAGATCGAACACCTGGCCGCTGCGGTACTGCACGCCGGGCCACAGCACCAGCGCCAGGCGTGGGCCGTGTTCGGTGATGGCGCGCTCGATCGCCTGCAGCGAAATGGTGCCGTTCGGCTCATCGGGCTGCACTTCGATCAGATCGGTCTCCGGGCTGAAGCCATGGAAGCGGAGCTGCGATTCCACTGCGTGCCGATCGGTCGGGAAGGCGCCGGCCTCCATCAGGATGGCGGGGCGTTCGGCCGTGGGCCGGTAGAAGCTGACCATCATCAGGTGCAGGTTGACGCTGAGGGTATTCATCGCCACAACTTCGCTGGGCAGGGCGCCCACGACGCGGGCAAGCTGTTCGCTCACCAGGCGGTGGTAGTGCAGCCACTGGGTGTCGCCGGTGAAGTGGCCTTCGACGGCCAGCGAGGCCCATTTGTCCATGACTTCCTGGACGGCCGCACGTGCCCCGCGCGGCTGCAGGCCCAGCGAGTTGCCGACGAAGTAGGTCTGGTCGCGGTGGTTGTGCTGGGGAAAGACGAATTCGTTGCGCAGGCTGCGCAGCGGATCGGCGGCGTCCAGGGCAACGGCATGGGTGCGGCTGAGGATCTCGGACATGGTGCAACCGGCGGTGTCAGTGAGCCGACAGTTTATCCGGGTGGTGGGGGTGTGGGCTGAATCAGGCTTGCTGTGCTGCTTTGGCGTGGGCTGCCAGCTGCCAGCTGGCGCTCAAGCTGGAGGCCGGGGCCAAAGCCAAGCCAAAGCCAAAGCCAAAGCCAAAGCCAAAGCGTATGCAGTGACGTTCCAGTGGACGGGCCGATGTGGGTGGGTCTGCTGGAAGGGCCAAACTCCCTCCAGCAACACAGTTGCTGCATGCACTCGCAGTCACCTCAACCGCCGGCTCTCAAGCTCTGACGCCTTGAAGCGAGCGAACCATCACCCCTCAACAGCCACCTTCTCAGGCAGCGGATCGACATGCCCGCACGCATCGCACGTGCGCAACGCCAGCGAGGAGTGATAGCGATCGAACACCTTCGGCAGATCCGTCTCGATGTTCTCCAGCGCGAAAAACTCCTCGTACAGCTTGTGATTGCACTGCTCGCAGAACCACATCAACCCATCGCGCTCATGCGCCAACCGCTTGCGCTCCACCACCAGGCCCACACCGCCCGGCGGGCGGCGCGGCGAATGCGGCACGCCGCCCGGCAACAGGAAAATCTCGCCCGCGCGGATCGGAATGTCGCGTACCGCGCCATCCTCCTGCACCTTCAGCGTCATCTCGCCCTCGAGCTGATAGAACCACTCCGGGCCTTCGTCGTAATGGAAATCCGTGCGGCTGTTCGGGCCGCCGACCACCATCACGATGAAGTCGCCGTTCTCGATCATCTTGTTGCCGACCGGCGGCTTCAGCAGATGCCGGTGCTCTTCGATCCAGGCAAGCAGATTGATGGGGGAGGCAAGCATGGGCGCTGTCCGAAAGAGGAAGAATCAGTCGCGCCGACCGTGGCGCGGAACATAGGACAGGGCCTTTTCGTATGCGGCCTGCAGCTCTTCCGGTGCGCCCACGTCGATGCCCATCTCGCGCACCCGGCCGTCTTTCAGGCTGTACACCCAGCCGTGCACCATCAGCTTCTGGCCACGCGCCCAGGCGTCCTGCACGATCGTCGAGCGGCAGGCGTTGACCACCTGCTCGATCACGTTCAACTCGCACAGGCGTGCATGCTTCAGTTCGGGCTCTTCGATCGCATCCATGATTGCTGCATGCTTCTGCGCCACATCGCCCACGTGCCGCAGCCAGTTGTCGGCCAGGCCCACGCGCGTGTTGTTCAAGCTGGCGTGTACGCCACCGCAGCCGTAATGGCCCACGATCAGGATGTGCTTCACCTTCAACTGATCCACGGCGTACTGGATCACGCTCAGGCAGTTCAGGTCGGTGTGCACCACCACGTTGGCCACGTTGCGGTGCACGAACACTTCGCCCGGCGCCATGCCGATGATCTGGTTGGCGGGCACGCGCGAATCGGAACAGCCGATCCACAGGTATTCCGGGTGCTGCTGCTTGGCCAGTTGATGGAAGAACTCCGGATCCTCTTTCTCGATCCGGTCCGCCCATTCGCGGTTGTTCTGCAGCAGCTTGTGGATGTCTTTCATCGTGCGGGGTCCCTGACGTCGGGTGGGGGCAAGGCGCGGCCAGGGTGGCCGCGTCGTCGCAGGAGTGGGGAGGGTCAGTCGGCGGCTGGGCCGCCCTCGCGGCGCCAGCGCATCCACTGCGCCAGCTCGCGTGATGCCGGGGCGTCCAGTGCCGACAGCGCGTCGATCACGCTGGTCTGGTTGGCCTCGGGATGGTTCTGGCTGAGCTTGAGTTTGATCTGCACCTGCGCCGGGCGGAAACGGAAGCCGACGATGCCGCCAAGCATGCGCTGTTGGCGCGGCTCGATCGGCAGCAGGTCCCAGTCGCCGCCGACGCCAGCCTCATAGTGCGCGCTGAGGCCGTCCAGCATCGCGATCAGTGCCTCATCATCGGTGACCGGTTCCAGTACGCCACGCAGTTCCGCGGCGGCATAGTTCCAGGTCGGTACACGTGCCTGCGCGACTTTATCCGGATACCAGCCGGGCGATACGTATGCATGCGGGCCGTGCACCAGCATCAAGGCCGGGCCGGCGTGGCCGGCCTGCGGATTCGGCTTGGCCCAGTGGCCTTCGATCAGGATGCCATCGGCATCGCGCCGGTACATCACCGGCAGGCGCGTGGCCTGCGGGTAGCCGTCGGCGCCGTTGGTCACCAGGGTGACGAACGCATCGCGCGCCAGCAGCCGGTCCAGCCAGATCAGGTCGGTCTCGACGAAGGCGGACGGGATGAACATCGTCGGTTACGCGCGGGCGCCCAGGCTCTGGATCATGCGGCCGTGCAGGGCATCGTCGCTGTCGGCCTGCGGCGGCTGCACTTCATGCAGCGAGAAGCCGCGCACCAGCGCGTCCTCTTCATCCAGGCCGTCGTAGGCGACGAACTCGGCGTCGAACAGCTGCGAGCGAGCCGTGTCTTCGCTGTCGTAGCTCAGCGTGTTGCCGTCGCTGTCCAGCACCTCGGCGGTACCGGCCGGGCGCACGCGCAGGCGCGCCCAGATCAGGGTGTTGCCCAGGCTGGCCAGGAACCACTCGTCGTGGTGGGAGGTGTCGTCGTTCATGTCAGTACCATCGAAAGCAGCCAGAGCAGGGCAGCCATGCCCAGTCCGGCAAGAAGGGTGAGCAGCGAGAGCCAGGCCGGCGTGGCCAGGCCGGTCAGCGAGCGGTCGCTGCTCTGCCGATAGTCGCGGCCGAGCAGCCAGCGCAGCGCGTCCGGGCGCAGGAAGGCACCCGCGCCGAAGCGATTGGCCAGCGCCGGGTGGCGGTCGCGGATGTGGACCAGGGTCAGCGGCCAGAAGATCACGAAGGCACTGAACCCGGCGATCGCCACGCCGACGAAACACAGCGCGAAGAACAGGGTCATGGTTCAGTGCCTCCGTAGGTCGATCAGAATTCGGCGCTGCCCGGTGCGCGCGGGTAGGGGATCGCGTCGCGAATGTTGCTCAGGCCGCAGACGTATACCACCAGGCGCTCGAAGCCGAGGCCGAAGCCGGCATGCGGCACCGAACCGTAGCGGCGGAAGTCGCGGTACCAGCCGTAGTGCGCCGGGTCCAGGCCGAACTGCGCCATGCGTGCATCGAGCACATCCAGGCGCTCTTCGCGCTGGCTGCCGCCGATGATCTCGCCGATGCCCGGGGCCAGCACATCCATGGCCGCGACGGTCTTGCCGTCGTCGTTCAGGCGCATATAGAAGGCCTTGATGTGCTCGGGGTAGTTGGTCACCACCACCGGGCGGCCGATATGTTCTTCGGTCAGCCAGCGCTCGTGCTCGGTCTGCAGGTCCAGGCCCCATTCGACCGGGAAGTCGAACTTCTTGCCCGAGTTCTGCAGCAGCTTGACCGCTTCGGTGTAGTCGATCTGCTCGAACGGAGCATTGATGAAGCCTTCCAGCTTGGTGATCGCGTTCTTGTCCACGCGCTCGGCCAGGAAGGCCAGGTCGTCGCCACGCTCATCGAGCACCGCGCGGAACAGGTACTTCAGGAACTGCTCGGCCAGTCGCGCATCTTCGGCCAGATCGGCGAAGGCGATTTCCGGCTCGATCATCCAGAACTCCGCCAGATGGCGGGTGGTGTTGGAGTTCTCGGCGCGGAAGGTCGGGCCGAACGTGTAGACCTTGCTCAGCGCCAGGCAGTACGCCTCGACGTTCAGCTGGCCGGACACGGTCAGGAAGGTTTCCTTGCCGAAGAAATCGCGGCTGAAATCCACCTCGCCCTTTTCGTTGCGCGGAAGGTTGGCCATGTCCAGCGTCGAGACCCGGAACATCTGGCCGGCGCCCTCGGCATCGGACGTGGTCACGATCGGGGTGCTGATCCAGTTGAAGCCGTTCTGGTGGAAGAACCGGTGCACGGCCTGGGCCAGGCAGTTGCGGATGCGGGTGACCGCACCGAACAGGTTCGTGCGCGGGCGCAGGTGCGCCACTTCGCGCAGGAACTCCGGGCTCATCGGCTTGGGCTGGATCGGGTAGGTCAGCGGGTCTTCGACCAGGCCGACGATCTCGATGTCGCTGGCCTGGATCTCGAAGGACTGGCCCTTGCCCTGGGATTTGACCAGGGTGCCGCGGGCGATCACCGAGCAGCCCGGGGTCAGGCTCTTGATGTCGTCGAAATTGGCCAGGGTGTCATTGGCCACCACCTGGATGGGGGCGAAGCAGGAGCCATCGGTGACATTGACGAAGGCAAGCGCCGCAGAGCCGCGCACCGTGCGGACCCATCCGCGTACTGTTGCCTCGCCGCCTTCCGGGATCTTCCCGGCAAGCGCATGTTCAACGCTGACCACCGTCATGACTTGAATCCTCTGTTGATCGACTCGATCTCTGAACACGGAGTTTAACGGGTGCGGTGTTCGGCTTGCGAGGCATTTCTTGCGGTCCGGGGCGCCTATAATGATCACGATCCGCTGGAGTTGCCTGTCATGGCCGTAAGCCTTACCCCTGTTGCCTTTGCCCGTGTGCAGAAGTTCGTCGAGCAGACGCCCGGCGCGCTGGGCCTGCGTTTCGGCGTGACCCGCACTGGTTGTTCCGGCTGGGGCCACATCACCGATCTGGCCCGCGATGAGCGCGAGGGCGACACCGTCTTCGAGCAGGATGGGGTCCGGATCTATGTGGATGCCACCAGCCTCGAGCTGGTCGACGGCACCGAAATCGACTTCGGCAAGCACGGGCTGAGCGAGACTTTCACGTTCAGGAACCCGAACGCCACCGCTGAATGTGGCTGCGGCGAGAGCTTCACGACCGAGGCCGACAAGGCCTGATCGCCCGCACGCCGGGCCTGTTCAGCCCGCCCGGCTTGCCTTGTGCCCCCTTCTGCTGCCACAATGCGAGGCTTCCTGCCTGATTCCGGGCAGGACCCTTGCCCCACCGCGTTCACCTGCGGGGGGCTGTCCGGCCCTCAAAGGGCCACATCCGAAAGGTAAAAACACATGAGTCGTCATTACGAAGTCGTGTTCCTGGTCCATCCGGACCAGAGCGAACAGGTCCCGGCCATGATCGAGCGCTACAAGGCGCTGGTCGAGAACGGCAACGGCACCATCCACCGTCTGGAAGATTGGGGCCGTCGTCAGCTGGCTTACCCGATCCAGAACCTGGTGAAGGCCCACTACGTCATGCTCAACATCGAGTGCGACCAGGCCGTGCTGAGCGAGCTGGTGGAAAGCTTCCGCTTCAACGACGCCGTGCTGCGCAACCTCGTCATCAAGCGTGACGAAGCTGACACCGAGCAGTCGCTGATCATGAAGAGCAAGGACGAGAAGGGTGACAAGCCCGAGCGTGGCGAGCGTCGTCGTCGTGATGACGAAGAAGGTGAAACCACCCCCGCCGCCGCTGACACCGATGCCGGCGAAGACGCCGCTTCGGCCGCTTAAGGAGCACTGACATGTCCAAGTTCTTCCGTCGTCGCAAGTTCTGCAAGTTCACGGCCGAAGGTGTGAAGGAGATCGATTACAAGGATCTCAACACCCTGCGCCAGTACCTCACCGAGAACGGCAAGATCGTGCCGAGCCGCGTGACCGGTACCAAGTCGAAGTACCAGCGCCAGCTGGCAACGGCCGTCAAGCGCGCCCGTTTCCTGGCCCTGATTCCGTACACCGACAACCACGACGTCTGATGAAGGCGGGCGGCCTGCTGGTCGCCGCTTTCGCAGATCCCCGCCGCCCGCGCTGTGAAGCGTCGGGCGGTGTGAAGGATCTGCCGTTCGGATATTCGGACAGCCATCGCTGCGGGGCCTGGGCCTCGCTAACGAATACATATTTGGAGCTACACCATGAAGCTGATTCTTCTTCAGAAGGTCACCAACCTCGGCGGTCTGGGCGATCTGGTCGACGTGAAGCCGGGCTACGGCCGCAACTTCCTCGTCCCGACCGGCAAGGCCGTTCCGGCCACCGCGACCAACGTGGCCGAGTTCGAAGCCAAGCGCGCTGATTACGAAGCCAAGGCCCAGTCGATCCACGCTGATGCCGAAGCCCGCAAGGCGCAGCTGGAAGGCAAGAGCGTGACCATCGCTGCCAACGCTTCGACGGAAGGCAAGCTGTACGGTTCGGTCGGCCCGCGCGATATCGCCGAAGCCTTCACCGCTGCCGGCCTGCCACTGGAAAAGAGCGAAGTGATCCTGGGCGAAGGCGCCTTCCGCAACGTGGGCGAGTACGAGGTGACTGTTCACCTGCACGCCGACGTGGAAACCACCGTCAAGGTGGTTGTGGAAGCCGAAAAGGCCTGATTCCTGCCGAAAGGCGGGCGTCACTGAAACGGGTACCCGCGAGGGTGCCCGTTTTGTTTTGGGCGAGCGCTGGATATGTAGAGTCGAGCCATGCTCGACTTGCTGTCCGTCCCGCAGGAACTCTTGCTAGACAACCTCGCCCAGAAAGTGGCGCTCAAACTCCGCGAGTGCACTGGCGGCATCCATCCGCAGTTGCTCGTATTGGAGCAGTTCTCCCGCGCGACGCGCACGTCCGATCATCATGTCGATGCATGTGGCGACATCTGCTGATACAACGGGCACGAGTGAGTTCCTGTCGATGCTCTTCCAAGGCTGACAGGGATAGACCAAATCCATCGTCAATATGTGTTGTTTGCCAAGCAGCTTCAAACGCTCTGGTCCTTTCGATTCAAAATCCTGGACCATTCCAGAGACGCGAAACGCGATGGAAAACTTCATGATGGTCCGCAGATAGCTGCCCGTCACATGCCGTTCGAAGCATATGTTCAGCTGTCTCTGGAGGGGCACGAAAAGGTCCCATGACTGCGGGTCGCCATACTGGCCACTGATCTGTATCTGCATGGCCAGCTCTCAAGTCGTCTGGATGACGAATCGACCGCAGTTCGTCGAAGCTGACTGAATATTGCGATCAAGCAACAGATAGCCCATTCCACCGGCCAGAATTCCTCGATGTGTTGGAGCTGCTTTATCAAGATCGAATTCGTCGAACTGAAGGACGAACGCCTGGCCCTCCGAGATTCGTCATCCTGCAGCCAGTACGGCTGCCCACCAATCTTCGAACTTCCGTGAGGTGTCTCGCCCTCGGCCATCGCCGTGCCGGCGCAAATGCGGAGCGGCCCAATTGGCGCGCAGCAAGAGGTTGCCTGTTCATGCCCGGGCCAGTGAGCAATCACGCGACCTCCGTGGTTCATGGTTTCTTCGAATCTCTGCTCACCCGAGGCGAGGTACGGCGTGAAGACAGAAATGGTCAGCCCGGGGGCCAGGTTCAATCCGGGGACGTGGTTTCGAATGAATGTGGTAGGAAAACTAGCCAGGTGAAGCAACGCGTGTCCATGAATGCTGGTTGGCCAAGGGGCGCGGGCATCCAGCCAGGCGCTTCCTCCGAGCACGGGAACAGTCGCCGCGTCGTAGGTGGGGGTAAATGAAAGCGCTCGGTACATCCGTCCATTCTGCACAGCTTCTGCTGTGCGGGGCTGCGACTCGGTTCAGTAACCAATAAATATCAATGACTTGCGCTTTAACGGTGGCCAGGGGAGTCCGTCGCGCCGGGCTCAAAGCGACATCGGAATCAACTCGACGGGATCTCCACGCCCGGTCATCCCGCCCGTGGAACATTGGCCCAGCTATACTCATTTCATTGCGTCACCCTTGGCCTTGTTGAATTCGTTTGAAATCAAGGGCTTGAGGTGCTGGCTGACCTGACATCCACTATGGTGGCGGCCGTAGGCCCTTGCCCGGAACCCAATCACGCCATGCGTCTGTCCACGATCAAGCTGTCCGGATTCAAATCCTTCGTCGATCCGACCACGCTGCACCTGCCGACCAACATGACCGGCGTGGTGGGCCCAAACGGCTGTGGCAAATCGAACATCATCGACGCCGTGCGCTGGGTCATGGGCGAAAGCTCCGCCAGCCGCCTGCGTGGCGACTCGCTGACCGACGTCATCTTCTCCGGCTCCTCCGCCCGCAAGCCCGTCTCGCAGGCCGCCGTCGAGCTGATCTTCGACAACACCGACCACACCATCACCGGTGAGTACGCCTCGTTCAACGAGATCTCGGTCAAGCGCACCGTCAGCCGTGACGGCAGCAGCAACTACTACCTCAACGGCACCAAGTGCCGCCGCCGCGACATCACCGACCTGTTCCTCGGCACCGGCCTGGGGCCGCGCAGCTACTCGATCATCGAGCAGGGCATGATCAGCAAGATCATCGAGGCGCGGCCTGAAGATCTGCGGGTCTACCTGGAAGAAGCTGCCGGCATCTCCAAGTACAAGGAGCGCCGCAAGGAAACCGAGACCCGCATCCGGCATACCCGCGAGAATCTGGACCGCCTCAACGACCTGCGCGAGGAGATCGGCAAACAGCTTGAGCACCTCAAGCGCCAGGCGCGCCAGGCCGAGCAGTACCAGGCGCTGCAGGAAGAGCGCAAGGTCAAGGACGCCGAGTGGAAGGCGCTGGAATACCGTGGGCTGGATGGCCGCCTGGGCGGCCTGCGCGAAGCACTCTCGCGCGAGGAGACCCGCCTGCAGCAGCTGATCGCCGAGCAGCGCGATGCCGAAGCCCGCATCGAAACCAGCCGCCTGCGCCGCGAAGAGGCCTCCGATGCGCTCAACACCGCGCAGGCCGAGGTCTACCAGGTCGGCAGCACGCTGGCCCGCCTGGAGCAGCAGATCCAGCATCAGCGCGAGATGTCGCAGCGACTGAACAAGGCGCGCGATGAGGCGCAGCAGGCACTGGCCGATCTGGGCCAGCACATCAGTGGCGATGAGGCCAAGCTGATGGTGCTGCGCGAGGCAGTGGACGATGCCGAGCCGCGCCTGGAGCAGTTGCAGGAAGAGAATGAGATCAAGCAGGAAGCCCTGCGTGATGCCGAGGCCCGACTGGCCGATTGGCAGCAGCGCTGGGAGAGCCATACCCGCAGCACCTCCGAAGCCTCACGCGCAGGCGAAGTCGAGCGCACCCGCGTGGATTATCTGGATCGCCAGGTGCTGGAAGCCGATCGCCGCCGCGAGTCGCTGCAGGCCGAGCGCGCCGGGCTGGATCTGGACGCCCTGGCCGAGGTGTTCGAAGAACTGCACCTCCAGCACGAGACCCAGAAGGCCTCGCTGGACACGCTCAACGAGCAGGTGGAAGAACGCAAGCATGCCGTGGCCGGGCTGCAGGACCGCCAGCGCGCCGGGCAGACCGAGCTGGCCGAGATCCGCAAGCAGGCCCAGGCCGCCCGCGGCCGGTTGTCGTCACTGGAGACCCTGCAGCAGGCCGCACTAGGCCAGGAGCAGGGCGCCGCGGTGGCCTGGCTGAAGGCACGTGGGCTGGATTCGGGCGCGCGTGTCGGCGAACGCCTGACCGTGGAGAGCGGCTGGGAAAACGCCGTGGAAAGCGCGCTCGGCCAGCTGATCGAGGGCGTGCTGGTCGATTCCCCGGCATCGCTGGTGGACGCGCTGGGCGAACTCGGCGAAGGCCGTATCGCGCTGGTCTCGGCCGAGCAGGACGCGCTGGACGTCGCGCCGACCTCGCTGGCCGCGAAAGTGCAGGGCCCGACGGCGATCCGTCGGCTGCTGGCACGCCTGCATGCCGCCGAGGATCTCGCGTCCGCCCGTGCGCTGCAGGCGACGCTGGGCGAGGGCGACTCGGTCATCACCCGCGGTGGCGAGCGGCTGGGCGAGGGCTGGGTGCGCGTGTCGCGCTCCGGCGCGGCCAAGCAGGGCGCGCTGCTGCGCGAACGCGAGATCGTCACCCTGCGCGAGCAGATTGAAACACTGCAGGACCGCGAAGCGGCCTTGGAAGAGCAGCTGTCCGGCTTCCGTGACCAGTTGCTGGCCGGTGAGCAGCAACGCGAAGACGCGCAGCGCCAGCTGTACCTGGCCCATCGCAGCGTTTCCGAGCTCGGTGGCCAGCTGCAGAGCCAGCAGGGCAAGGTGGAGGCCGCACGCACCCGCATCGACCGCATCGAAGGCGAGCTGGTGCAATTGCTGGAGACGCTGGATGCCGGTCGCGAGCAGGTGCGCGAAGCACGTTCGCGGCTGGACGATGCGGTCACCAGCATGGGCGACCTGGAATCGGTCCGCGCCGCGCTGGAAGGCGAGCGTCGCCAGCTTACCGATGCCCGCGACCAGGCCCGCGACCAGGCCCGCAACGTGCGCGAGGCGGCGCATTCGCTCGCCTTGACGCTGGAATCGCAACGCGCGCAGATCGCCTCGCTGAGCCAGGCGCTGGAGCGCATGAGTACCCAGCGTGGGCAGCTGGATACGCGATTGGGTGAACTGCATTCGCAGCTGGACGAAGGTGATTCGCCGGTCAAGGCGCTCGAAGCCGAACACCAGAACGCCTTGGGCGAGCGCGTGCGTGCCGACCGCGTGCTGGGCGAAGCCCGTACGTTGCTCGATGGCATCGATGCCGAACTGCGCACGTTCGAGCAGACCCGCCACCAGCGCGACGAACAGGCGCTGGCGCAGCGCGAGCGCATTTCCCAGCGCAAGCTCGACCAGCAGGCACTGGTGCTCAGTGCCGACCAGCTGTCGGCCTCGGTGGAGAAGGCCGGCTTCGTGCTGCAGGACGTGATCAACAGCCTGCCCGAGGATGCGCGGGTCACCGACTGGGAACAGGCCGTGCACCAGATCGATGGCCGCATGCGCCGGCTGGAGCCGGTCAACCTGGCCGCCATCCAGGAATACGGCGAGGCGTCGCAGCGTTCGGAGTACCTGGATGCGCAGAACACCGACCTCACCACCGCGCTGGAAACCCTGGAGGACGCGATCCGCAAGATCGACCGCGAGACCCGCGGCCGCTTCAAGGACACCTTCGACCGCGTCAACGCCGGTGTGCAGCAGCTGTATCCGCGCCTGTTCGGTGGTGGCCACGCCTACCTCGAGCTGACAGGTGAAGACCTGCTCGACACCGGTGTTGCGATCATGGCGCGGCCGCCGGGCAAGCGGGTGTCGAGCATCTCGCTGCTGTCCGGTGGCGAGAAGGCGATGACCGCGGTGGCGCTGGTGTTTGCGATCTTCCAGCTCAACCCGGCACCGTTCTGCCTGCTGGACGAGGTGGACGCGCCGTTGGACGAAGCCAACGTCGGTCGCCTGGCCAACATGGTCAAGGAAATGAGCGAGAAGGTTCAGTTCCTGTTTGTGAGCCACAACAAGGCCACGATGGAAGCTGCCCACCAGCTCTCCGGCGTGACCATGCGCGAACCGGGCGTCAGCCGACTGGTCAGTGTCGACCTGGAGGAAGCCGCACGATTGGCGGGCGCGGCTTGACGTGCCATCCTTAAGTACCTGAATGATTTAGCCGGAGACCCCCCCGAATGTCCGACATGGCACTGCTCCGCATCGGCATCCTGGCCGCCGGCCTGCTGTTGATCGCTGCGATCTTCCTGTTTGGCCGTCCGAAAAAGAAAGTGCAGGGCCGTCGCGTCGAAGGTGCCGAGAGCACCAGCGGCAAGCGCCGTGAGCCCGTGCTGGGCGAGGGCGAGAGCCCGGCCGAGGGCGCTGCTCCCGTTGTCGGCGAAGACGGCGTCACCCAGCCCGAGCTGGGCCTGCCGGACGTGGACGCCGCGCCGGCCAGCGACCTGGGCAAGCGTGCGACGCAGGATTTCGACAAGATCGTCTCGCTGTTCGTCGCTGCGCGCGCGGGCGAGCAGCTGCGTGGCGAGGACATCGTCGTTGCTGCGGAAAAGACCGGCCTGGTGTTCGGCCACATGAATGTCTTCCACCGCCTGGTCGAAGGCCACCCCGAGCGCGGCCCGATCTTCTCGATGGCCAGCATCATGAAGCCGGGCAGTTTCGATATGGCCAACATCCGCGAGATGGAAACGCCGGCGATCGCCTTCTTCCTGACCCTGCCGGCGCCGCTGACCGCGCTGGACGCCTGGGAAAAGATGCTGCCGACCGTGCAGCGCATGGGCGAGCTGCTCGATGGCGTCGTGCTCGATGACAGCCGCAATGCCCTGGGTCGCCAGCGCATCGCGCACATCCGTGATGAGCTGCGCGCCTACGACCGCCAGCACCAGGCCCCGCCGCTGACCAAGGCCCCGCGCTGGTGATTGCCGTAGAGCCGACCAACGGTCGGCTCTACCTGTTCTGGCTGACCATCGTGTCGAAGGCCGCACGGAACCGCGCCATTTCGGCCGCGGTGCCCACCGTCACGCGCACCCGCTGCGGCCAGATCGGCCAGCTGCGCCCGATGACCACGCCCTGTTCGGCCATCGCCGCAGAGAACGCCGCGCCGTCGCGCTGCACATCGACCACGAAACAGTTTGCTTCCGACGGCACACAGCTAAAGCCGCGCTTACCGAGCCAGCCGATGGTCTCCTGCCGTACCAGGGCATTCTCCGCCTTGCGCTGCGCGATCAATCCCGGATCACGCAGGCTCGCCAGTCCCGCCGCCATCGCGGTGACCGGCAGCGGGTTGTCGCCCAGGCTGGCCAGTTCCTTCAGCCGGTCCGGATGCGCGGCCGCCACCCCCAGGCGCAGGCCGGCCATGCCGTAGAGCTTGGAGAAGGTGCGCAGCACGATCACATCGTCGCGCTGCATCACCTGGCCGATCACCGAGCGCTGCTCGCTGTACTGCAGGTAGGCCTCGTCCACCAGCACGCGGGTCTGGGCCGGCTTGTTGGCCAGCAGCCAGGCAATGTCGGCCGCCGGGGTGATCGAACCGGTGGGATTGTTGGGGTTGCACAGATACAGCAGGCCGGCATTGACCGTCGCGGCAGCCGCCGCCATCGCATGCACGTCGTGTGCCCCGTCGGCGCGCAGCGGCACCCTGGCCACCGTGGCCCCACGCGCCGCGGCAAGATCGCCCAGCGCCTCGAAGGTGGGATCGGCGACCACCAGCCCCGCACCAGGCGAGGTCCAGAGCACGGCCGCCCGGTTCAGTGGCTCGCTCGAGCCCGGATACAGCCGCACGTGATCCTTGTCGATGCCTTCCTGCTGGGCGAACAGATCGCGCAGCTCGCCGGCCAGAGCAAACAGATACCGCCCGCTGCTGGCGATGATGTCGCGCGCCGCCGCCTGCGCAGCCGGTGATGGCCCATACGGGCATTCGTTGAAGTTCAGCAGCACCGGTCCTGTGCTGGCGGGGAGCGCACGCGACGGCGCGGCGGATGCAGGCAGCACGCCCAGGCCGGACAACGCCAGGCCGGCACCGGCCAACTGCAGGAACGAGCGACGGGAAGTGGTGGGGGCAGGCGTCACGGGGCACCGGAAACAAGGGGTTCGGCGCACGCTAGCGCCACGGCGGATCGGCGGCAAGCGTTCTTCACTGCGCGCAGGAGCGGGGGGAGGGGTAAAATTGAATGCCCCACCAGGATCGCCTCCCGCATGACCCCCAGCCCCGCCGCACGTGCCGACGTCCTGCGCCGCCAGATCGAGGATGCCGGCAAGGCATACCACGAGCGCGACGAGCAGCTGATCCCCGACGTCGAGTACGACCTGCTGGTGCGCGAGCTGGAGGCGATCGAGCAGGCACACCCGGAGCTGGCCGCGGCCGATTCGCCGACCCGGCAGGTCGGTGGCAAGGCGTCCTCCCGTTTCGCCGAGGTCCGTCACGCGGTGCCGATGCTGTCGCTGGGCAATGCCTTCAGTGATGAGGAAGTCCAGGATTTCGTGCGCCGCATCAGCGAGCGCCTGCGTCGCAGCACGCTGTATTTTTCCGCCGAACCGAAGCTTGACGGCCTGGCGATCAGCCTGCGCTACGAGGAGGGCCGTTTCGTGCAGGGGGCGACCCGTGGCGATGGCGCCACCGGCGAGGATGTCAGCGCGAACCTCCGCCAGATCAGTGTGATCCCGCCGGTGCTCAGGGGTGAGGGCTGGCCAGCGGTGCTGGAAGTGCGCGGCGAGGTCTACATGGCCCGTGCCGACTTCGAGGCCTACAACGCCGATGCGCGCCTGCATGACGGCAAAGTGCTGGCCAATCCGCGCAACGCCGCCGCCGGCTCGCTGCGCCAGCTCGATCCGAAGATGAGCGCCAGGCGCAAGCTGAGCTTCTACGCTTACGGCACCGGCCAGGTTGAAGGCGGCGAGCTGCCGCCTACGCATTCGGCCACGCTGGCGCAGCTGCGCGCGTGGGGGCTGCCGGTGAGTGACCTGTGCCAGGTGGTGGAGGGCGCCGACGGGCTGCTCGCCTATTACCGCGACATCGGCGAACGCCGCGATGGCCTGGCCTTCGATATCGACGGTGTGGTCTACAAGCTCGACGATCGCGCCGGCCAGGAACAGATGGGCTTCGTCGCGCGCGCACCGCGCTGGGCGATCGCGCACAAGTTCCCGGCGCAGGAACAGACCACCACGGTGGAGGCGATCGAGATCCAGATCGGCCGCACGGGTGCCGCGACCCCGGTCGCGCGTCTGGCGCCGGTCGCCGTGGCCGGCGTGATCGTATCCAACGCGACGCTGCACAATGCCGACCAGATCGCGCGCCTGGATGTGCGCGTGGGCGATACGGTGATCGTGCGCCGCGCCGGTGATGTGATCCCGGAAGTGGTCAGCGTGATCGCCGACCGTCGTCCCGCCGGCACCACGCCGTGGCAGATGCCCTCGCAGTGCCCGGTGTGCGGCTCGGAGATCGTCCGCGAAGAGGGCGAGGCCGCCTGGCGCTGCTCGGGTGAGCTGAGCTGCCCGGCGCAGCGCAAGGAAGCCATCGCGCACTTCGCGTCGCGCCGCGCCATGGATATCGACGGCCTGGGCGGCAAGTACATCGAGACCCTGGTCGACGCCGGTATCGTGCGCGGCGTAGCCGATCTGTACCGCCTGCAGCGCGATCAGCTGCTGCAGCTCAAGCTGGTGCTGGATGCCGAATCGCCCGAGGCGCTGGCCAGCCAGATCGGCCTGCACCTGCCGCCGGAAGGCAGCGGCGATTACCTGAGGGCCATCCTCAAGCTCGATGGCAGCGACGAGGCATGGCGCGCGCAGGCGCTGGCGATGCCGGCCACGTTCGCCTGGAACACGAAGAAGATCGCGACCAAGTGGGCCGACAACCTGATCGCCGCGATCGACGCCAGCCGCACCACCACGCTGGAGCGGCTGTTGTTCGCGCTGGGCATCGAGCATGTCGGCGAGAGCACCGCCAAGGCCCTGGCGACCTGGTTCGGCGATCTCGAACTGATCCGTCATCTGCCTTGGCCGCTGTTCAAGCGCGTGCCCGACATCGGCGGCGAAGTGGCGCGTTCGCTCGGCCACTTCTTCGAACAGGCCGGCAACCAGGAGGCGATCGATGCGTTGCTGCAGGTCGGCCAGGTGCGCATCAGCGATGTGCACCCGCCGACCGCCAAGTTGCGCGAGGGGCTGGATTTCGCGCAGCTGCTGGTCGAAGCGGAGATTCCGGGCATCACCCGGCTGCGCGCGGAGAAGCTGGTGGCCATGTTG
This sequence comes from Stenotrophomonas sp. AS1, assembly GCF_048957655.1. Classification (NCBI taxonomy): domain Bacteria; kingdom Pseudomonadati; phylum Pseudomonadota; class Gammaproteobacteria; order Lysobacterales; family Lysobacteraceae; genus Stenotrophomonas; species Stenotrophomonas sp. AS1. Next base: position 91,838 of record NZ_JARVXM010000007.1, read on the forward strand.
CCGGATGCGGCCTCGGTGCTGGACGCCGAGCCGGTGCGTTTCGTGGCCGCTGGCCTGCCGAACGAGGTAGCCCTCGGGCTGGCCGACTGGCTCGACAGCGAAGGCCACGGCCCGATGCTGCTCAAGGCCGAGGAATACCGCCGGAAGCTGCTGGCACTGGCGCCGGAGCAGGCCGACCAGGTCGCAGGCCCTCTGGATGGACAGACCGCCGTGCTGACCGGCACGCTGACGCAGATGAACCGCGACGAGGCCAAAGCCCGGCTGGAAGCGCTCGGCGCCAAGGTGGCTGGCAGTGTGTCGAAAAAAACCTCCTTCGTGGTCGCCGGTGCCGAGGCCGGTTCCAAGCTGACCAAGGCGCAGGAGCTGGGCGTGCCGGTCTGGGACGAAGACCAGCTGATCGCCTTCCTCGCGCAGCACTGAACAAGAGAAACCGCATGCAGACCGTTCCCCTCGATTTCCGCCTGGCCACCGTCGCCGACACCGAGTTGCTGATCGGGCTGATGCGTGATTTCTACGCCGAAGACAAACTCGACTTCGAAGACACCCGTGTGCGGAACGCGCTGGCCGCGTTGCTGGAAGATCCGCGCAACGGTGAAGTGCTGCTGTGGCTGGACGAGGCCGGCGCGGTGGTGGGCTATGGAGCACTGGCGATGGGCTTCAGCCTGGAGCAGGGCGGCCACTTTGCGTTGCTCGATGAGCTGTACCTGAGCCATGCCGCGCGTGGGCGGGGCCGCGGCAAGCAGGCGCTGGCCATCCTCGAACAGCGCGCCAACGCACGTGGCGTGGAGCGCATGCGCCTGGAAGTGAACCATCACAACGAACTGGCGCGACGCCTGTACCTGGCCACCGGCTACGTCGATGACACCCGCGATCTGCTGACCCTGCCGCTGGCGAAGCGCCTGAAGGACGCGCGCGCGTGATCGCCGCGCTGCGCCAGCGTGCCGCGCTCAACGCACTGATCCGCCGCTTCTTCGCCGCACGCGCCGTGCTCGAGGTCGAAACGCCGATCCTGTCCGCAGCGGGCAATACCGAGCCGAACATCGACAGCTTCCATACCCGCTTCAGCGGGCACGTGGATGCGGGCACCGCGCAACGCTGGCTGCGCACCTCGCCGGAGTTCCCGCTGAAGCGATTGCTCGCGGCAGGGGTGGGGGACTGCTACGAACTGGGTCGTGTGTTCCGCAACGGCGAAGCCGGCGGCCGCCACAATCCCGAGTTCACCATGCTGGAGTGGTACCGGGTCGGCTGGGACCACCGTCGCCTGATCGACGAGACCGCCGCTCTCGTGCGCGATGCGCTGCAGCTGGTCCAGCGCGAGGCGACGCTGGAGGTCATCGATTACCGTGGTCTTTACCAGCAGCACGTCGGGCTGGACCCGTTCCAGGCCAGCCTGGAAGACCTGCAGGCACCGCTGGCCGAGGTCCGCATCGATGCGGACGGATTGACCCGGGATGACTGGCTCGATCTGCTGATGACCCACTGCATCCAACCGCACTTCCGTGACGACACCATGACGGTGGTGCATGACTGGCCGGCGACCCAGGCGGCATTGGCGAGAATTCGGCCGGGCACGCCGCCGCTGGCCGAACGGTTCGAGCTGTACCTGGGCAGCGTGGAGCTGGCCAACGGCTATCACGAGCTGAACGACGCGGCTGAACAGCGCGCGCGTTTCGAGCGCGACCATGCCATCCGTACCGCGCGCGGTGACGTGCTGCCGCCGCTGGATGAACACCTCTTGGCGGCCCTGCCGGCGCTGCCCGATTGCGCGGGGGTGGCGGTGGGCGTGGACCGGCTGCTGATGGCGATGAACCGCACCGGCCGCATCGCCGATGTGCTGGCCTTCGATTTCGCCCACGCCTGAGGCGTTTTGACGCACCCGCGTCTTGCACGGGCTGCATGATGATGCTCTGATCACACCGGATGTCCGAAGGTGGGTCATGTGATTGTTCAGGCGTGGCGGGGATCGTGTTGATGAAGCTGTTGGTAGGCGCGGGCATGCCCTTGTGGCCGGTGTTGCTGTGGACTGCGCTGATGCCTGAAACGGCGCTCGCGCAGGCCGGCGGCTATGCCGGCCAGGTGGTGCGTTGCGAATCGCGCGACATGGGGTGGGTGCATTGCGATGTCCCCACCGAAGGCGGTGTCGATCTGATCCGCCAGCTCTCCGACAACAGCTGCGTGCGAGGCTCGGAATGGGGCACCGACCGTTCCGGCGTCTGGGTGACCCTGGGCTGTCGCGCCGAGTTCCGCGCGCGTACCGCGGCTGCCGCGCCGCGTGCCGACGGTGAACGCCGCACGCGCCGGGTGGTGCGCTGCGAATCCAACGGGCGCCCGCAGAGCTGCCCGGTCGTGCTGCAGGGCGCGCCGGTGCGTCTGCTGCGCCAGCTCACCTCGCTGCCGTGCCGCGAAGGCCACAGCTGGGGCTATCGCCGCAATGAGATCTGGGTGACCCGCGGTTGCCAGGGCGAGTTCGAGGTCGGTGCCGCCGATGGCAGCGGGTTCCTCAACGTGCCACGCATCCTGGTCTGCGAATCCAAGTCGCGCCAGCGCCGCTTCTGTGGTGCCGGGATCACCCACGGTGTCACGCTCAACAAGCAGCTCTCCGGCACCCCCTGCGAGCAGGGCAGCAGCTGGGGCTGGGACAGCCGTGGGGTCTGGGTCGACAAGGGCTGCCGCGCCGAGTTCGCGGTCAACTGAGCGCGCGATTCCGCCTGCATCGGCACGCCGCTACAATGGCCCGATGAACGCATCCACCGACATCGACTACGCCCGTTACGACCATATCCGCCCGATCCTGTGGACCGGCGAGAGCCTGCAGCTGCTCGACCAGCGCAAACTGCCGTTCATCGTCGAGCACGTGGAGTGCCGCGACAGCGACGCGGTTGCCGAGGCCATCCATGCGCTGACCGTGCGCGGCGCACCGGCGATCGGCATTGCCGCCGCCTGGGGCGTGGTACTGGCGGCCAATGAGGTCCAGGCCGACGATGGCGCCCAAGCGCTGTTGAAGCTGGAGCCGGCCCTGCAACGCCTCAACGCCTCGCGCCCGACCGCCGTGAACCTGGCCTGGGCGCTGGCCCGCATGCGCCGCGCGCTGGCCCCGGCCGGTGCCGACTGGCAGCAGGTGCTGGCCGCCGAAGCCCAGGCAATCGCCGAGGAGGATCTGGCCGCCAACCGCCACATGGGCGCGCTGGGCGCCGGCCTGATCGAGGCCGGCAGCGGCGTGCTCACCCACTGCAATACCGGCTCGCTGGCCACCGCCGGCTTCGGCACCGCGCTGGGCGTGATCCGCGCCGGCATGGCCCAGCACCGCATCGCCCGCGTGTTCGCCGGCGAGACCCGGCCGTGGCTGCAGGGCGCTCGCCTGACCGTATGGGAGCTGCAGCAGGATGGCATCGATGCCACCCTGATCGCCGATTCGGCCGCCTCGCACCTGATGAAGACCGGTGCGGTCCAGTGGGTGGTCGTGGGCGCGGACCGCATCTGCGCCAACGGTGACACCGCCAACAAGATCGGCACCTACCAGCTGGCCATCGCCGCCCGCCACCACGGCGTGAAGTTCATGGTGGTGGCGCCGTCCTCCACGGTGGACATGGACACTGCCGACGGCGAGCAGATCGAGATCGAGCAGCGCGATCCTGGCGAGCTCTACGGCGTGGGCGGCACCCGCACCGTGGCCGAGGGCATCGCCGCCTGGAACCCGGTCTTCGACGTCACCCCGGGCAGCTTGATCGACGCCATCGTGACCGAGCGCGGGGTGATCCTGAACCCGACGGTGGCCAACATGCAGGCCGCGTTCGGCTGAGGCCGGCTGCGGCGCGTGCCACGACCGACGGTCGTGGCCTGCCCAAGCGCCCGCCAACGCCCCCGTAAGTTCCTGATTCTTGCCGGTAAAACCCCCGTAAAAGCGGGCGGAAAATGGCCCGCTGTGGTAGAATCCAACGGTTAATCGAGATTCCGGCGCAACCGCCCCGAAAGGGCGGTCGTGACGGACTGGACCGCTACCAGACAACGGAACCCGAATGGCAGAAACCGCCAAGGAAATCATCCAGGTCAACCTGGAAGACGAGATGCGCAAGAGTTACCTCGATTACGCGATGAGCGTGATCGTGGGGCGCGCACTCCCGGATGCGCGCGATGGCCTCAAGCCGGTGCATCGCCGCGTGCTGTTCGCGATGAGTGAACTCAACGCGCACGCCAACAAGCCTTACTTCAAGTCGGCGCGTATCGTCGGTGACGTCATCGGTAAGTACCACCCGCATGGCGATCAGTCGGTGTACGACACGCTGGTGCGTCTGGCACAGCCGTTCTCGCTGCGCTACATGCTGGTCGATGGCCAGGGTAACTTCGGTTCGGTCGACGGCGACTCCGCCGCGGCGATGCGATACACCGAAGCCCGTATGTCCAGGCTCACCCATGAGCTGATGGCCGACATCGACAAGGAAACGGTCGATTTCCAGCCCAACTACGACGAAAAGGAACTGGAGCCGACGGTCATGCCGACCCGGTTCCCGAACCTGCTGGTCAACGGTTCGGCCGGTATCGCGGTGGGCATGGCGACCAACATCCCGCCGCACAACCTGACCGAATCGATCAACGCCTGCATCGCGCTGATCGACAACCCCGAGATCGACGTCGACGGCCTGATGGAGTTCATCCCGGGCCCGGACTTCCCGACCGCGGGCATCATCAACGGCACCGCCGGCATCGTCGCCGGGTACCGGACCGGTCGTGGCCGTGTGCGCATCCGCGCCAAGGCCGAGGTCGAAGTGGCTGACAACGGCCGCGAATCGATCATCGTCACCGAGATCCCGTACCAGGTGAACAAGGCCCGGTTGATCGAGAAGATCGCCGAGCTGGTCAAGGAAAAGAAGCTCGAAGGCATCAGCGAACTGCGCGATGAGTCCGACAAGGACGGCATGCGCATCTTCATCGAGATCAAGCGCGGCGAGTCGGCGGAAGTTGTGTTGAACAACCTCTACCAGCAGACCCAGATGGAGTCGGTGTTCGGCATCAACATGGTGGCGCTGGTCGATGGCCGCCCGCAGTTGATGAACCTCAAGCAGATGCTCGAGGCCTTCGTGCGCCACCGCCGCGAAGTGGTCACCCGCCGCACCGTGTTCGAACTGCGCAAGGCGCGTGCGCGTGCGCACGTGCTGGAAGGCCTGACCGTCGCGCTGGCCAACATCGACGAGATGATCGAACTGATCAAGACCTCGCCGAACCCCACCGAGGCGCGCGAACGCATGCTCGCCCGCCTGTGGGAGCCGGGCCTGGTCGGCTCGATGCTGGGCGCCGCCGGTGCCGAAGCCTCGCGTCCGGATGATCTGCCCAAGGGTGTGGGCCTGCTCGCGGGCGGCTACCAGCTGACCGAGATCCAGGCGACCCAGATCCTGGAAATGCGCCTGCATCGCCTGACCGGGCTGGAGCAGGACCGCCTGACCGACGAGTACAAGCTGCTGCTGGAAACGATCGCCGGGCTGATCCATATCCTGGAAGATCCGGACCGTCTGCTGCAGGTCATCCGCGAAGAGCTGATCAACGTGCGTACGGAGTTCGGCGACGAGCGCCGCACCGAGATCCGCCACAGCGAAGAAGACTTGGACATCCTCGACCTGATCGCCCCGGAAGACGTGGTGGTCACCCTGTCGCACGCCGGCTATGCCAAGCGCCAGCCGGTCAGTGCCTACCGGGCCCAGCGCCGCGGTGGCCGTGGCCGCAGCGCCGCCTCGACCAAGGAAGAGGATTTCATCGAACAGCTGTGGCTGGTCAACACGCATGACACGCTGCTGACCTTCACCAGTGCGGGCAAGGTGTTCTGGCTGCCGGTCCACCAGTTGCCGGAGGCCGGCTCCAACGCCCGTGGCCGCCCGATCATCAACTGGATTCCGCTGGAAGCCGGTGAGCGGGTCCAGGCCGTGCTGCCGGTACGCGAGTACGCCGAAGGCCAGTTCGTGTTCTTCGCCACCCGCAACGGCACGGTCAAGAAGACCCCTCTCAGCGAATTCGCCTTCCGCCTGGCGCGCGGCAAGATCGCGATCAACCTCGATGAGGGCGATGCGCTGGTCGGCGTCGGCCTGACCGATGGCGAGCGCGACATCCTGCTGTTCGCCTCCAACGGCAAGACCGTGCGCTTCGGTGAGGACAAGGTCCGCTCGATGGGCCGTACCGCCACCGGCGTGCGCGGCATCAAGATGCCCAAGGGTGAGGAAGTGGTCAGCCTGATCGTGGCCGAGAGTGCCGGCGGCAGCGAAGACGAGAACGAGGATGAGAGCCAGGTCGACGAGACCGTGATCGACAGCGGCGATGCCGTGATCGAGAACGGCGCCGACGATGACAACGCGCTCTACATCCTGACCGCGACCGAGAACGGCTACGGCAAGCGCACCCCGCTGCCGGATTACCCGCGCAAGGGCCGTGGCACGCAGGGTGTGATCGGCATCCAGACCACCGAGCGCAACGGCAAGCTGGTGCGTGCGGTGCTGATGGGCCCGCGCGACGAAGTGCTGCTGATCTCCGATGGTGGCACCCTGGTGCGTACCCGCGGTTCGGAAATCTCGCGCGTCGGCCGCAACACCCAGGGCGTGACCCTGATCCGTCTGTCCAAGGAAGAGAAGCTCCAGGCGGTTGAACGCATGGATGCCTCGCTGGATGAGGGTGTGGAAGAAGATGCACCGGCGGCCGTCGAGGCCAGCCCGGTGGTGGCACCGCCGGAGGCGTAAGCCCCTGCGGCAGTGACACGGAAAACGCCGGCAGATGCCGGCGTTTTTCGTTGTGGGGCAGGGAGATTGCACGCTTTCATCGTCGGCTGTGCCGACGCTGGCGGCTGCAGCAAAGAACGCGCAACGTTCACGACCCCGGTGGGATAAGAGCCGCGGGGCCGGCGGCAACGTCGGCGATCTTCGCGCTTCAGGAGAAACCGATGTCCACCACGACGCAGACCCGCCGCCCCCGCCATTGGCTGGTGGCTGTGCTGGCAATTGTCATTCTGTTGCTGGGCGTTGTATTCACCGCGGGCGGCGCCTGGCTCGCCAGCCTCGGTGGTTCCTGGTACTACGTCCTGGCCGGCGTCGGCCTGCTGATCTCCGGCGTGCAGCTGTGGCGGGGCCGCTACAGCGGCGCGCTGTGGTTCGCGCTGGTGTTCGTCGGCACGCTGCTGTGGACGTGGTGGGAGTCGGGCAGCAACTATTGGCGCTGGGTGCCGCGCCTGGGCCTGATCGTGGCGATCGGCTTCGTGCTGTCGCTGCTGCTGCCGACGTTGGATCGTCCGGTGTCGCGCAAGGTCTCGCGGGGCATCGCCGGCGTGCTGGCGCTGGTGTTCGTTGCGGCCTTCACCCTGGCCTTCGTGCCACATGGTGTTACCGAGGCACAGGGCGCCTTCCCCGAACCGATGACCAGCACCGGCCTGGCACCCACGGCCGACGCGCCCCTGCAACCGGCCGACCGCCCGGTGGACGGCGACTGGGCCGCCTATGGTCGGAACAACGCGGCAACGCGTTTCTCGCCGCTGCAGCAGATCACCCCGGACAACGTGGCCAAGCTTGAGCAGGCCTGGCTGTTCCGCACTGGCGACCTGCCGGAGAAGCGCTGGGGTGCGGAAACCACGCCGCTGAAGGTCGGCGACAGCCTCTACCTGTGCACCGCACGCAACCAACTGGTCGCGCTCAACGCCGCCGATGGCACCGAGCGCTGGCGTTACGACCCGAAGATCAAGGACAAGTCGATCCCGTACACCGCCGCCTGCCGTGGGGTCTCCTATTACGAAGTGCCGGCCACCGCGCAGGATGCTGCATTCAATGACGTCGCAGCGGATCTCGCCGTCCCCAGCGGCGTGCCCGTGCTGACCCAGGTGCCGCGTGGCGCCTGTGCGGCGCGCATCATCGAAGGCACCCTGGATGGCCGCCTGATCGCGGTCGATGCCGCCACCGGCAAGCCGTGCGCCGGTTTCGGCAACAACGGCCAGGTCGACATCACCGTGGGCATGGGCGACAGCCCGGCCGGCTATGTCTCCATCACCTCGCCGCCGGCGATCGTGCAGGGCGTGATCGTGACCGGCCACCAGGTGCTGGACGGTCAGCGCCGCGACGCGCCGTCCGGCGTGATCCAGGCCTACGATGCCGTTACCGGCAAACTGCGCTGGGCCTGGGACATGGTCCGCCCGGAGCGCAACGGCGCACCGCCGCCGGGTGAGACCTATACCCGCGGCACCCCCAACATGTGGACCACTGCGACCGGCGACGACGAACTTGGGCTGGTCTACCTGCCGATGGGCAACTCGGCCGGCGATTACTGGAGTGGCTCGCGCACCAAAAACGAAAACCGTTACGCCACCTCGCTGGTGGCGATCGACGTCAACACCGGCAAGCCGGCCTGGCACTTCCAGGCGGTGCGCAAGGACGTCTGGGATTACGACATGGGCTCGCAGGCGACCCTGATCGATTATCCGACCGCCGCCGGCAAAGTCCCGGCCCTGCTGCTGCCGACCAAGCAGGGCGACATGTACATCCTCGACCGTCGCACCGGCAAGCTGCTGACCCCAGCCGAAGAGCGCAAGGTGCCCACGGGCGGCGTCGAGCCGGAACAGCGCTCGCCCACCCAGCTGTTCTCGCTGTATCACACGCTGCGCAAGCCGGACCTCACCGAGCGCGACATGTGGGGCATGACCCCGATCGACCAGCTGGTCTGCCGCATCCAGTTCCGCAAGGCCAGTTACGAAGGTTTCTACACGCCGCCGACCGCGGACCGTCATTCCATCGAGTATCCCGGCTACAACGGGGGCTCGGACTGGGGCAGCGTGGCCGTGGATCCGCGCCGTGGCGTGATCGTTGCCAACTACAACGACATGCCCAACTACAACCGGCTGGTGCCGCGCGAGAAGGCGGACAAACTGGGGTGGCTGCCGCGCGAGGATGTGACCGCCGACAAGGGCGGCGCCGAAGGCGCGGGCGATCCGCAGGTGGGCACGCCGTACGCCATCGACGTCAACGCCGGCTGGCGCCTGCCGTTCACCAAGCTGCTGTGCAAGCAGCCGCCCTACGGTGGCATCCGCGCGGTCGACCTGCGTACCGGCAAGACCCTGTGGGACCGCCCGTTCGGCAGCGCCCGCGGCAATGGGCCGTTCGGCATCCGCTCCGGCCTGCCGATCGAGATCGGTACGCCCAACAACGGTGGTTCGGTGGTCACGGCCAGCGGCCTGATCTTCATCGCCGCGGCGACCGACGATCTGCTGCGCGCGATCGACCTGAAAACCGGCAAGGAACTCTGGCATGCCAAGCTGCCGGCCGGCGGCCAGGCCAACCCGATGATCTACGAGTTCGGTGGGCGCCAGTACGTGGTCATCATGGCCGGTGGTCATCACTTCATGGAAACCCCGGCCGGCGATTACGTGATCGCCTACGCGTTGCCGAAGGGGTGAGGGACGCCGCGTCGGATGTGGCCGGCGTTCCATTGACGCAAGGCCGGGCAGCGCCCGGCCGCTCGTTGCGCGACTACAGCGCTTCGCGCAGAAATCTGACAACGGGCCGCGTTCTCTCCCGGTGAGCCTGGACGGCACGCACTGCCATGCTGGCCGGATGCCGAGTTCCTCTGTTCGATATGGGCGATGTCCGCTGTTAAATGCCTGCTACATCGTCACCGCTGTCGCCACCCATCAATTCCCGCTGTTTCATCATCACGGTAATGCGCAGGATGTCGCGCGCTGGCTGCGTGCTTCCGATGCGGAAAGGCGCACGGAATCTTTCGCCTGGGCCATCATGCCCGACCGCGTGCATTGGCTGTCCCTCCCGATGCGGGCGGGGCTGGCCAGCGGTCTGCATGGCTATCCGTTTTCGTGGTGCCGCTGGCCGGTCTGAATGGTGACGGGGCCGCCGCGCCGACGGTGCTACGCCGGGACCCGCACCATCTTCCGCATCAGATGCTCGACCACGCCTGTCGGCTCTGCGGTACGGCCCACGTGCGTGCTCGACATCTGCACCACCGAGCTGCGCTTGGCGGTGAGGAAATGGAAACGTGCACGCGCAGGCAGCTGCGCGATCGGCCCGGCGTTCGCGTCACCGCGGCAGATCGCCACGATCGCATCCAGCCACGGCTGCAGGCCCTCGATATCCAGCGTCGGCGCGAAGGCACGCAGCCGCTCCACATCCAGCTCGATCGCCGCTTCCAGGTGCTTTGCGCCCGGGCAGGACACGATCACCCCGACGTTGATGAATTCCTCGCGCTCCACGCGGGGCACTACGCGGATCACCGCATAGTCATAGGTGTGCAGTGTGGGCACGGACGGCCTCCTGTACAAAAGCCGCGCGTACGCGAAGGCGGTGTTGCAGATAATCGATATACGCCTGGCGGTAAGCCGCCGGGCTGTCGAAGGCGGGTTCGTCCACCAGCCAGCTGTCCGGCACCAGGCCGACGATCCGCTCGATTTCGGCATCCGGCAGCATCACCGCGAGCGCAGAATCCACTTCGGCAATCTGCGTGGCGAAGGGCAGCAGTACATGATCGCGGATCAGCACGAACGGCTTACTGCAGGCCTCCCCGGCACTGGCCCAGTCGTGATGGAAATACATCGCTGCGCCATGGTCGATCAGGTACAGCCTGCGATGCCAGACCATCAGGTTGGGATTGCGCGCGGTGCGGTCCACGTTGCTGGTGAACGCGTCGAACCACACGATCTTCGAGGCCAGCTCGGCATCGGGCTGCATGGCCGCCGGGTCGTAGTTGATCGCCCCGGGCAGGTAATCACTGCCCAGGTTCAGGCCCTCGCTGGCACGGATCAGATCCTGGATTTCCGGGTCCGGTTCGGTCCGGGCGAACTCGCGGTCCAGCTCGACGAACAGGATCTCCGGAATCGGCAGGCCGAGCGTGCGGGCGATTTCGCCGGCGATCAGTTCGGCGATCAGCGCCTTCGGCCCTTGGCCGGCGCCACGGAATTTGAGCACCACCATGCCGTCGTCGTCGGTCTCGACCACGGCGGGCAGGGAGCCGCCTTCGCGCAGCGGGGTGACATATCGGAGGGCGTGCACGGTTCGCATGGGGCATTCTAGCCGGGCCAAGGCCGGGCGTGCCGCGTAAGGGGGCGCTACCCGGCACGGTGGAAGGCCTCGCTTTGCAGTGTCGGGCGGTTGGCCCTTCCGGCCCATTCACACCGGTCCCGGCGGTGCTAGATTCGGGTCATGCCCCTGTTGCGGGCACTCGTTGACACTGCAAGGGGATAAGGATGCTGATCCGTCGTACTTCGCTGGCTGCGGCCGTTGCCGTTGCCACCTTCGGGCTGCTGCTCGCTGCACCGGCCTTTGCCGGTTACGCCACGCCACCGGAGAGCCTGCTCAAGGTGCTCAAGGCACCGCCGCCGCCGACGCCCAGCGTCGACCCGACCGGCCAGCGCCTGCTGCTGACCACCACGCAGACCTATCCGTCGATCACCCGCGTCGCCCAGCCGTATCTGAAGCTGGCCGGCGTGCGCCTGGAGCTGAAGAACCGCAGCCGCCACGACACCCCGGGTGGTTATGGCATTCCACCGTGCGTGGGCGACTTCACCGTGGTCGACACCGCCAGTGGCCGCTCCACCAAGGTCGCTTTGCCCGGCGGGTGCGCCGGCATGGCGCAGTGGTCGGCCGACGGCCAACGCTTCGCCTTCCAGAACGTGGTCGATGACAGCGTGCAGCTGTGGATCGGTGATGCGGTCACTGGCCAGGTCCGCCAGGTGCCCAACGTCGCGCTGAACCCGATCTTCGGCAGCACCGTGCAGTGGCTCGGCGGCAGCCAGCAGCTGCTGGTCAAGCTGGTGCCTGCCAAGCAGGGACCGGCGCCGAGCGCCGAAGGTGCGATCGGCCCGGACATCCAGGAGTCGCTGGGAACGGCTGGCGAAAGCAGCACCTACGAAGCCCGCGATACGCTGACCAGTGCCTACGATGAAGCGCTGTTCGCCTATTACGGCCAGTCGCAGCTGGCAGTGGTGGATACCGCCTCCAACACCGTGCGCACCGTCGGTGCCCCGGCGCTGCTGGACAGCATCGGGGCCGCCCCGGATGGCGTGCATGTGCTGACGAGAACACTCAAGGCACCGTTCTCGCATGCGGTGACCTACCAGCGTTTCGCCAATGACGTGGCCGTGCTGGATATCGCCAGCGGCCGCAGCACGCCGATCGCCAGCCTGCCGCTGGCCGACCGCGTGCCGGTGCACGGCGTGCCGGAAGGCCCGCGCGATTTCGATTGGCGCGCCACCGATCCGGCCACGCTGGTCTATGCCGAAGCCCTGGACAAGGGCGACTGGAAAGTCACCGTTCCGCATCGCGACCGCGTGCTGATGCTCAAGGCGCCGTTCACCGCCAAGCCCACCGAAATCGCCCGCACCGCGCAGCGTTTCGAAGGCCTGGCCTGGACCGCGCAGCCGGACGTTGCCTTCCTCGACGAGAACGACGAGAACCGCCACTGGCGCCAGACCCGCATCGTCAACGTCGACAACCCCAAGCAGGAAGGCCGGCTGTTGTGGGATCTCTCCAGCGATGAGCTGTACGAGGACCCGGGCAATTTCGTGTACCAGCGCCTGCCCAACGGCGCCTACGTGGTGCGTCAGGAAGGCAACACGGTCTTCCTGCGCGGGCAGGGCGCTTCGCCGCAGGGGGATCGGCCCTTCCTGGATGCGCTCAGCCTCCGCAGCCTGAAGACGGAGCGTCTTTTCCGCAGCGATGCCGATGCCTACGAGCAGTTCATCGGCTTCAGCGCCATCCCGGGCCACCTGCTCACGTGGCACCAGTCGGTGACCGATGCGCCGAATGCATTCGTGCGCCTGCTTGGCGAGGACGTCGCCGACGCCAAGCCGGGCGAAGCGCAGGTCGTGTCCAAGCCGGCCGCGTTGACCCACCTGGTGGATCCGACGCCGGAAGTGCGCCAGATCCAGAAGCGCCTGGTCACCTACAAGCGTGCTGACGGCGTGGATCTGTCGTTCACCCTGTACACCCCGCCGGGCTACAAGGAAGGCCAGCGCGTGCCGGCGATCCTGTATGCCTACCCGGCCGATTTCGCCAACGCGGCACAGGCGGGGCAGGTCTCCGGTTCGCAGCAGACCTTCACCCGTCTGGCGCCGTACCGGCTGATGCTGCTGGCCGGCTACGCGATCATCGACAACGCCTCGTTCCCCATCGTCGGCGACCCCAAAACCGCCTACAACACGTATCTGGAACAGCTGGAGGCCGATGCCAAAGCCGCGGTGGACAAGGCGGTGGACCTGGGCGTGGTCGACCGCAACCGGATCGGCGTCACCGGCCACAGCCATGGCGGCCTGATGACCGCCAACCTGATCGCGCATACCGATCTGTTCAAGGCAGGCGTCGCCACCAGTGGTTCGTACAACAAGACCTTCACCCCGTTCGGCTTCCAGAACGAACGCCGCTCGGTGTGGCAGGCGCAGGACGTGTACCTGAAGGCCTCGCCGTTCTTCTACGCCGACAAGATCAAGCTGCCGCTGCTGCTGGTCCACGGCGAGGACGATGCGAACCCGGGCACCGAGCCGTTCCAGTCGCGCAAGCTGTTCCAGGCGATCCGCGGCAACGGCGGCACCACGCGCCTGGTGATGCTGCCGCACGAACCGCACTGGTATACCGCGCTCGAATCCAACGAGCAGCTGGTATCGGAAATGCTGAATTGGTTCGATACCTATGTGAAGAATGCGCCGCCGGCCAAACGCTGAGCCGAGGCATCGGTAACGTCGGCTGCCCTCGGCAGCGCCTGGCATCAGAGTAACGGCCGCCCGTGATGGGCGGCCGTTTTTACATACAAGGCCGGCCGCAGCCTTACACTGCCGAAAAACGCACAAGGACGTGAGCATGGACATCCACGCTTGGGGACCGACGGTCAGCGGTGTCGCTGGCGGCCTGATCGCAACGTGGCTGGTGGCGTACTGGGCGAGGGGGTTGCAGACGCACTACCGTGGCTGGTCCCGGGCCGCCCTGCGGCGCCGTCACCGGACCACGATCTGGACCGCCAACATCCTGCTCTTCGTGGGACTGCTGGGGGGTCTGGCCTTGTACCCGCTGGGTGGATTCACCAGCAACGATCACCGCCCGGCATTCCTGGCGTTCGGGCTCGCCTCGTTGTTGCCCCTCTCTGCGCTGGTCATCATTCCGTTTCTGACCGGCCGAAGCGTGCGGGAGTCGTTCGTCGCGTTCGCGCTCGGCCAGGGCGCGCCGGTATGGGCAACGTATCTGCCGCTGGCAGGCGGCATGGTCTGCCTCGTTGTGGCGATGGTGGGGTTTGTTTCCAACGGCAGTTGAGATACAGGACCCAGGCACCGCGGCTAGACCTCGCCGGGCGCGGCAGGCAAAGTGCGCTCCAAGGGGTGACGGGTACCGGGAGCGAGGGATCGAATGCAGCAGACACCGACACAAGCCACCGGCACCGCCCTGCGGCGTGATCTCCGCGGCGGGCTGTTCGCCTTGGCGGCACTGATGTGTGCTCCGCTGCTGGCGGTCGCGCAGAGCGCTCCAGTGCACCCTGCTCCTTTGGTGCAGGACCCGGACCGCCCCCGCACCTGCCTGGTGCTCGGCGGCGGCGGTGCGCGCGGCGCGGCCCACATCGGGGTGCTCAAGGTACTGGAGCGTGAGCGCGTACCCATCGACTGCATCGTTGGCACCTCGATGGGCGCGGTGGTCGGCGGGCTGTATGCCTCGGGCTACACCGCCGACGAGATCGAGGCGGTGCTGGACCGGATCGACTGGGCCGAGGTGCTGCGCGACAAGCCGCCGCGCGACGAGCGCAGCATGCGCCGCAAGGAAGATGATCTGCGTCTGCTGGGCGGCGTGGAGGTCGGCCTGAGCAACGGCAGGATCGCGTTCCCGCAGGGCCTGATCCAGGGCCAGAAACTGGAAATGCTGCTGCGTCGCCTGTTGCTGCCGACCTGGCAGGTGCGCGATTTCGATGCGTTGCCGATTCCCTTCAGGGCGATCGCCACCGACATCGTCAGCGGCGAGAAGGTGGTGTTCGCGCAGGGCGATCTGGCCTTGGCGATCCGCGCGAGCATGTCGGTGCCGGGCGTGTTTGCGCCGGTGCGTTATGAGGATCATCTGCTGGTCGATGGCGGTGTGGTCGACAACGTGCCCATCGATGAGGCGCGCCGCTTGGGGGCGCAGCGACTGATCGTGTCGCGGGTCGGCTCGCCGCTGATGACCGAGGCGCAACTGGATTCGCCGCTGGCGATCAGCCACCAGATGGCCAGCGTGCTGATGCAGCGCGAAGTACTCGCGCAGCTGGCCACCCTGGGGCCGCAGGATCTGCTGATCACGCCGCCGCTGGGCGACATGGGCAGCCAGGATTTCAACCGTTCACCGCAGGCGGTGGGAGTGGGAGAGCAGGCCGCACAGGCCGAGGTAGTCTCCGTCCGGCGCTTCCAGGTGGACGACGGCCGCTACGCTGCCTTCCAGCGACAGCATCGCCCGCCGGCCTACGAGACGCCGATCGTGGCCTTCATTGATGTGCTGCACGACAGGACGCGCACCGCGCGCTACATCGAGCAGCGCCTGCAGCCGGAAGTGGGCCAGCCACTGGAACCGGATCGCGTGGAGCAGAAGGTCGCCACCGCTTACGGCGAAGGCCGCTACGAACAGGTGCAATGGCGGCTGGATGAGCGCGACGGGCAACAGGGCCTGATCCTCGCACCGCAGGACAAACGCTGGGGGCCGGACTTCCTGCACTTCGCGCTGCGCCTGTCCGATGATTTCGATGGCAGCAGCAACTACCAGCTCATCACCGAGCTGACCCGTACTGGGCTCAGCGAGCAGGGCGCCGAGCTCAAACTGCGCGTCGGGCTGGGCGAAGTCGAGGAGGCGTTTGCCGAGTATTACCGGCCATTCGGCGGCAGCGGCCGGCATGCGCTGTCCACCTATGCCAAGTACCGTGCCACCGATCTGGACCTGGCGCTGATGCGCGGTGGCGCACTGGCCGAGTTCCGCTACAGCCAGTGGCTGGGTGGACTGCGCTGGGCCTACTCGCCGCACCCCGACTGGGAACTGGCGCTGTTCGGTGAGCGGGGACGCGAGCGGTTGCGGCTGGATGTCGGCAATCCCAGCGAACTGGGCAACTACCGTGCCGATATGGGCAGCGTCGGCTGGCAGCTGCGCCACGATTCGATCGACAGCTCCGCCTTCCCGAGCCGCGGCCAACGCCTGTCACTGACCCGCCAGCATTACCTGGATGCGCTGGGCACCGATAACTCGGCCGCAGTCACGCGGGTGCAGTGGGATGGGGCATGGGCGCACGGGCACGACCGCTGGCTCGGCGGGCTGCGCGCTTCTTCGGCGCACGGCGGCGATGATCTGCTGGCCACCTACGGCTTTCTGGGCGGGCTGGGAAATCTGTCCGGCTACCCGGAAGAATCCATCTTCGCGCCGCAGACCGCACTGGCCCGTGTGGTGTATTACCGCCGCGTCGCGCACGCCGATTCCCTGCTGACGATTCCGCTGTACGTCGGCGGCAGCGTGGAGTGGGGCGGTTACTGGCAGCGACGCGAGGACGTCAGCCTTGATGGCATGCAGACGGCCGGCAGCCTGTTCCTCGGCGCCGATACGTTCCTGGGGCCGGTGTTCCTCGGTTACGGCCGCGCACAGGGTGGGCACAATTCGTTCTATCTGACCTTCGGTTCCTTGCTGCGGACGCTGGATGGATTCTGACGTGGCCGGGGCGATGTGTGCCCGGGGATCATCCTGCGCTTTATCCTGTGCAGCCCCATCCCGCGACGTGATGCTGATGAAATCGATGTTCCTGGCGCTGTTGTTGCTGTTCTCTGTCAGCCACGTGCACGCCGCAGATGCCCCCGCGCTGCCCCCTGCCTGGACGGAGATCGGCGTCACCGTCGGCATGCCATACGCGCAGGCCAAAGCGCTGTTGCTCGAGGCAGGGTGGGTCGCCGAAGCGCCCGACAACGAGGGCGACCCCAGCTTCGCCGCGCATCCGGAGGTGGATTGCGGGCGGGGCTGGGACGCGATCTGCTCGGCAGGATTCAGCCGCAAAAACGAGGCTTATGGGCTGGTACTGACGCCCACCGATGATGGCAAGCTGCGCGTGCAGGGCGTCTTCTGAACGGAGTGACACGGATGTCCGAACGTACCGTAGTGGTCTTCGATTTCGATCTGACGCTGACCCGCTGGGAGACCGCCAGTCGGTTCTTCAAAACGCTGCTGCGGCGCCAGCCATGGCGGATCGCCGGGGTGCTGCTGGCACTGCCGGTGCTGGTTCCGCTCTGGGCACTGCCGCGCACGCGCCGGCGGCCGGTGCGCTTTGCGGTCTGGATGGCCACCTTCGGACGCAGCCGTGAGGCGCTGGTGGCGCTGGCGGTCGCGCATGCCGACGAGGTGTTCGCAGGACCGGAGCCGGTGTTCCTGGCGCAGGGCGTGGAACGACTGCGTCAGCATCTGGCGCAGGGCGACGAGGTCGTCATCGCCACCGGCTGCTGGGAGCCGCTCGCACGTGCGCTGCTTGGGCGCGAAGGTCTGCAGGACGTGCCGCTGGTCGCCTCGACATTGCGGCCGTTCCTGGGCGGGTGGATCAGCGAGCACCATTGTCTTGGCGAGAACAAGATTCCGATGCTGACCGAACGTGGCTATCCGCCGCCGTGGCGCATCGCCTATACCGATCATCGCGCCGACCTCCCGCTGCTGCGCAACAGCGAGCAGTGGTATCTGGTCAGCCCGGGGGAAACGTGCCTGCGCGTGATCGAGCAGGCGATGATGACGAAGGCGGACATCCTGCCGTGGCGCGCAGCCTGACCGCTGGGATGCCCGGTCGGGGTGCGCCGCCTCAGTCCTCTTTCATCGCCAGTTCCGCGGCAAGCAGCGCCTGCGCCGCCTTGCTCAGCTCGGGCGAGGGCACCACCGGCGCACCGATGGCCTCCATCATCTGATCGGTGGAGACGAACCGGCGGTGCCGGCGGTCGTAGATGCCGGTGATCAGCAGGGCACGCGTGGCGACCTTTTCCTCGTCGCCGATCAGTACCCGCTGCTCCATGATGATGCGCGTGCCGACCCAACCGGCCAGCCGCGTTTCCAAGACGAAGCGCTGGAAAGGCTTGAGCTCGCGCCGGAACTGGATGCTGCCGCCACTGACGATCGGGGCCCACTTCGAGCGCCATGCCACCCGGCCCAGGCCCATCCGGAACACGAGATCGAGCCGGCCCAGGTCGAAGATCGTCCAATAGCGGCCGTTGGTCATGTGCAGGTTGCTGTCGATGTCGTTGGGCAGCACCCGGAAGTTCAGTCGCGAAACCGCAAACGGCGCGGCCAGTTTCGGCTTGAATGGGGTGGACAGCAGCAGGAGCAGCAGGCGGAACCAGAGATTCATGAGCGGGCCGTCATTTCTATTACAGTTGTCATAATGCAAATACGCTAGTCTATGACACCTGTCTTAGCAAGGAATCCGGCCATGAGCGCACGCCATTCCGATGCCCCGCAACGTGTGGTGGCTGCGGCAGCGGAAATGCTGGCTACGTATGGGCTCAATGCCTCCAGTGTGCGCGAAGTGGCCAAACGCGCGCAGGCGCCATTCGGGTCCACCTATCACCATTTCCCGGGCGGCAAGCAACAGGTGCTGGCCGAGGCGACCACGTTGGCCGGCGCCAAAGTCGACGGCGTGCTGGCCACTTGCCTGCAGGCCGGTGGTGCCGAGGGGCTTTCGCTGTTTCTGGCGATGTGGCGCGAGCGGTTGATCCGTTCGGACTTCCATGCGGGCTGCCCGGTGCTGGCGGCTGCGGTTGAAGAGCCGATCGATGCGGCGCCCGACGATGCGCAGCGGGCGGCCGCCGCCGTGTTTGCCTGCTGGGAAGCCCGGCTGAGCGAGGCGCTGTGCACCGACGCCCGTACGCACGGCCAGGCGCACGCGCTGGCGACGATGATCGTCGCCAGCGTGGAGGGCGCGGTGGCGATGTGCCGGGCGATGCGTGACATCGGCCCGTTCGATCGCGTCGCGCTGCAGCTTGAATCGCTGGTGGCTGATCGCTGAGACTGCTGGCTTGCCCTTACCGGAGCGCCGCACCGTGCCAGCCTTGACCCGTCCCTTCGCCCTTGCCGCCGGCTTGGTGCTGTGCGCGCTTCACCCACTGGCCCAGGCGCAGGATGGTCCTGCGATCAATCCGCTGTATCTGGTGCCTGCCGACAAGGCGACGCCCGCACAGATCACGGAGATGCAGCAGCGCCTGCTGGACTGGCCGCAGCTGCAGCGCTACCGCGCCGAGAACGCCGCACTGACGCCGGTCGCGCCGGGGACGAAGCGCGTGGTGTTCTACGGCGACTCGATCACAGAAGGCTGGGGCCCAACCGGCAGCGAGCGCTTCTTCCCGGGCAAGCCGTACGTCAACCGCGGCATCTCCGGGCAGACCACGGCGCAGATGCTGGTGCGCTTCCAGCAGGATGTCATCGCGCTGAAGCCGGCCGTGGTGGTGATCCTGGCAGGCACCAACGATATCGCCGGCAACACCGGACCTGCCACGCAAGCGATGATTGAAGACAACCTGCACGCGATGGTGGAACTGGCGCAGGCGCACAACATCCGCATCGTGCTGGCCTCGGTGCTGCCGGTCAGCGACTACCCGTGGCAACCCGGCGTGCAGCCCGCCGGCAAGGTCACCGCGCTCAACCGGGCATTGCGCGCCTATGCGGAGCAACAGGGGCTGGTCTATCTGGATTACCACACGGCCATGACAAACAAGGATGGCGGCCTGGACCCGGAACTGGCCACCGATGGCGTGCATCCCACGCCGGCCGGCTATGCGCGGATGGTGCCGTTGGCCGAAGCGGCCGTCACCAAGGCACTGGCGCGCTGATACCCGGTGGCAGCCGACTGGCCAAAAGGTGGCGCAATAACGTCAATCGAATCGCCAACGCACCCCGGCATACACCCCGCGCCCCTCACCGGGCGTGGAACGGGCGACATCCTTGCCGGCATCGTCGTAGCCCGGGGTCACCGTGGCGGCATAGTGGCGGTCACTCAGGTTGCGCAGTTCCGCCCAGGCCTGCCAGCGGCCTCCGGGGGCGTCGTAGCCTATGCGGGTGCCGAAGATCACGTGGCTGTCGGCGGCCATGCTGTTGGCATAGTCGACGAACATTTTCGACGCGTACTCGGTGTTCAGCCCGGCGTAGAAGCCGGCCGGGTGGTCGTAGCGCAGTTCGGCCTGGTAGTAGTGGCGCGGCAGGCCGGGCAGGCGGTTGCTACCGAAGCGTGCATCATCGCGGTAGCGGAAGTCGCTGAAGGTGTAGGCCTGGCGCAATGAAAGCCGCCCGCCGACGCCCTGCCACAGCGCACTGTCCAGGCCGGCTTCGATGCCACGGTGCACGGTCGGGCTGGCGTTGGATTCGGCGATGAACAGGTTCGGCACCGGCTGCACTTCCACGGTGAGCAGTTCGTGGTTGAGGCGCGCGTAGTAGCCGGTCAGCTCCCAGCGGCCAATCGCGCTGTCGCCCCGCGCGCCGAGTTCCAGCGTGGTCGCGGTCTGGTTGTCCAGTTCCACCGGCGCACGCTGGTGGCCGGTGGAGGCGCCATTGCCGGCGGCGAAGTACTGGTTCGATCCCCAGATCATCGACCACGGATGCGCCGGTTCCACCGAGCGGCTGAGGTTGCCGAACCATTGCGTCTGCGGCGTCTGCTGCCAGGTGAAGCCCAGCCGCGGCGCGTAGTCCCACTGGCGCTCGGACAGTTTCTCCGCCGTCGCCGGCCAGGTGACCTGCACATCGCGGCGGGTGTGGATCAACGCCAGCCCGGTCTGCAGGCGCAGCGTGTCGCTCAGCGCCAGATCATTGCCGACGTGCAGCACGCTGTCGGTGCCGTAATGCTCAAAGTCGCGGGTGTGCGTGCCGGCCGCGTAACCGTTGCTGGCAAAGCGCAGCGTCTCGCGCACGTTCGCGTCCAGATCATGGGTCACGCGCAGGCCGATCGTGGTCACGCTGTCATGCCCGAACAGCGCGTGCCGGCGGCGGTAGTCCAGCGTGCCGTTGAGGTTGGCGTAGTCCAGCTGCTGGCGGTACAGGCTTTCGTTCAAGTCCATCGGGTACTTGTGGTACACGAGGCCAGCCTGCAGCGACGAATCTGCATCGATGGTGTAGGTGGTGGTGTTGCCGATCCAGGTGCTGCCCGGCTGCGGGCGGCGCGCATCGATGGCGAGGTTGGCCGGGTTGGCGGCACGTGGGTCGTTGCGGATCTGTGCGCGGGTCAGGCGCCCCGGGGTTTCGTGATCGGTCTCGCGGTAGCGCAGGAAGAAGCGCGTCTCCAGATCCGGCGTGAGCTGCCAGCCGATGTTGGCCACGGCGCCCTTGCCCTTGCCGGCGGCGTGTTGCTGATAGCCGTCGTACTCGGTATCAGTGTAGGCCAGGAAGTAATCAACCGCGTCCCGCACTCCGCCCAGGCTGATCCCGCGCTTCTGGTAACCGCGTGCGCCCGCTTCGTAGTGCAGCTCCAGCCCGGGCGTGTCGCGGCCGCTGCGGGTGATGTAGTTGACCGCACCGCCCAGCGCCAGCGCGCCGCGCTCGAACCCGTTGGCACCGCGCAGCACCTCCACGCGGCTCAGCCACAGCGGCTCCAGCAGCTCGTACGGCGTGCCGCCCGGACCGGTGAGCGGCAGGCCATCCAGCGAGACCGACAGGCCGGAGGCATGCGCACCGGGCGCCCGGTTGAGGCCCGAACCGCGGATGGAGACCTTGACGCCTTCATTGCCGGCGCTCTGCGCGCTGATGCCGGGCTGGTAGGCCAGTACATCGGCAGTACCGGCGACGCGGCCCTGGCCGACCTGGGTCATATCGACGACGTTGCCTGCCCCGGGCACCCGGTCGAGCGCGCGGCGCACAGCCTCGGTGGCATCGGCGGCGGTGACGTTCACCGCGTCGAGGGTGACGGCCTGGCCAGCAGGCGCGGCGTGGGCGATGCCAGTGGTAGCGAGGCTGGCCAGCAGGGCGGCGGCGAGCAGCGACAGGGCAGGGGCGGTGGAGCGATTCGAGAGGGCAGTCATTCGTGCGCGATATCAGTGCGGACACGGCCCGCGTCGCCGCGGCACCCTGTCAACTTCATGTGGGGCGCGCAAGTTAACAGGATGTGGGGGTGTTCGTCACCCTTGTGGGGCGTATGGAGCCAAGCGCTCACCGACGACCGGGTGTCGGTAGTGCCGGCCGCTGGCCGGCTCGCCAGGATCTACGCGATCCGTTGCGTGAGACCCATGACCGCGTGGTTGCCGGCCATCGGCCGGCACTACCGGGCCGCTGCCAGCGCTTTCGACTTGGCGTACAGCCGTTCGGCCTGCTTCGCGTCGCCCAAGGCGGCATAAGTTTCTGCCAAGCTGTCCCAGGCATTGGCCGAGCGCGGGAACAGCGTCGCGTTGAAGGCGAACAGCGGCATCGCGGTGGCATGGCCCAGATTCTCGGCCACCGCGTAGCCCACGCGGTTGATGTCCTGCTCCAGCATCGGCTGATCACCGCGCCCGGTAGTGATGAGCCACTGTTTCAACGCGGTTGTGCGTGCGGCCGTCTGCGGCTCCAGTGCGTAGGTGATCAGCCTTTCCGACAGGGCCTCGCGAGGGAACTGCATCGGGGCCACCACCGCCATGGTGCTGTCCACCAGCGTGCGCGACCACACATTCGTCGCACTGCCGTTGGTGAGGTAGATAAAGCTGTAGGTATCCCCGCCCAAGCCGTCCAGGAAGGCTATCCGTGCACGTACCCGCGTGCCACCGTCATGCCCCACGAAGCGGTACTCGCCGCTTTCTTCGAGTTCCCAACCCGTGGAAAAGCCGCTGCGTCGCCCGTTGCTCAGCACCTGTGGCTGCCACAGCTGTTGCAGCGTGGTACGACCCACCAGCTCACCGCGGGCCAGGGCCAGCAGGAAGCGATCCAGATCACCGAGGGTGGTATGCAGTGCGGCATGCCCGTAGGCATAGGCGGGCCATGCGATGTCGTCTTCGCGCTGCAGCGCGCCCTGTTTGCCGGTGTAGGCGATGGCGGTGTTTTCCTGCGCGGCGCCCGCCGGACCCAGCGAGGTGTGCGCCAATCCCAGCGGGCGCAGCACACGTTCTTCGACGATCTGCGTATAGGGCTGCTGGTACTGCGCTTCCAACAGCGCGGTGAGGACCAGATAGTTTGTCTGCGTGTACCGGTTGGCGGTGCCCGGCGTGAACTGCAGTGGCGCGCCGGCGAGTGCCTTGAACACCTCTGCTGGCGTGGCCGGGAAGCGGCGGTTGCCCTGCGAGGTGATCACCTCACCATCCCGGTACTGGAAGTACTCGGGAACGCCGGACGCATGGTCGAGGAACTGCCTCACGGTGATCGCCTCCCAGGCCTTGGGCAGATCGGCCAGATAGCGGCTGGCCGGTACGTCCAGCTCGACCCTGCCGGCTTCCACCCGTTGCATGACCAAGGTACTGACCAGCAGTTTGGCCAGCGAGTAAGCGTTGAACACCGTCTCGGGTGTCACTGGTTGGTGCGTGGTGAGGTCGGCCTCTCCGGCGACGGCCTGCGCAAGCAGCGTGCCGTTATGCCGTATCAGCACTGCCTGGCCGGCGATGCCGTAGCGATCGGCGTTTGTGTGGAGTTGCCGGGTGATCCGGGCGTCGAACTCCGCGGCGCGCGCGGTGCCCGACGGCGTCGATACCGCGAACAGCAGGACCGCGACAAAGGCGAAACGACGCATTGCGGGCATCCGCGTGGGTGAGCCCGCACAGTAGGAAGCGCTGGCACCCCGGTCAATGCGGCGGAAGTCACCCCCGGTCACGAAAGGCCCCGACCGTGGGGCCGGGGCCGCCCCGCATCAGCCCAGAACCCCAGGCAGATCCAGCCCCTTCTCCTTCGCACATGCCACCGCGATCTCATACCCCGCGTCGGCATGCCGCATCACGCCCGTCGCCGGGTCGTTCCACAGCACGCGCGCGATGCGCTTGGCCGCCGCGTCGGTGCCATCGCAGACGATGACCATGCCCGAATGCTGCGAGAAGCCCATGCCGACGCCGCCGCCGTGGTGCAGCGAGACCCAGGTGGCACCACTGGCGGTGTTGAGCAGCGCGTTGAGCAGCGGCCAGTCGGAGACGGCATCGGAGCCGTCGGCCATTGCTTCGGTCTCGCGGTTCGGCGAGGCGACGCTGCCCGAATCCAGGTGATCGCGGCCGATCACCACCGGCGCCTTCAGCTCGCCATTGGCGACCATCTCGTTGAACGCCAGGCCGAGTCGGTCACGGTCGCCCAGGCCGACCCAGCAGATGCGCGCGGGCAGGCCCTGGAATTTGATCTTCTCGGCGGCCATGTCCAGCCAGCGGTGCAGGTGCGGGTTGTCCGGGATCAGTTCCTTGACCTTCGCGTCGGTCTTGGCGATGTCCTCCGGATCGCCGCTCAGCGCCGCCCAGCGGAACGGGCCGATGCCGCGGCAGAACAGCGGGCGGATGTAGGCGGGCACGAAGCCGGGGAAGTCGAACGCATCGTCCACGCCTTCTTCCAGCGCCATCTGGCGCAGGTTGTTGCCGTAATCCACGGTCGGCACGCCGAGTGCGTGGAAGGCGAGCATGGCGCGGATGTGGTTGGCCATGGAGGCGCGCGCGGCCGCTTCGACGTCCTTCGGCGTGGAGACGCGTTTTTCATCCCACTCTTCCACGGTCCAGTCCTGCGGCAGGTAGCCGTTGACCGGGTCGTGCGCGGAGGTCTGGTCGGTCAGCAGGTCCGGCTTGACGCCGCGCACCAGCAGTTCGTCCAGCACGTCGGCGACATTGCCGAGCAGGCCCACCGAGAGCGGCTTCTTCGCCGTGCAGGATTCTTCGATCAGGCGCAGCGCTTCGTCGAGGTTGTCGGTCCAGGTGTCCAGATACCCGGTACGCAGGCGCATCTCGATGCTGCTCCTGCGGCATTCCACCGCCAGGCACGAGGCGCCGGCCATGACCGCGGCCAGCGGCTGCGCGCCGCCCATGCCGCCCAGGCCACCGGTGAACAGCCACTTGCCGGCCAGGTTGCCGTTGTAGTGCTGGCGACCCATCTCGACGAAGGTCTCGTAGGTGCCCTGCACGATGCCCTGCGCGCCGATGTAGATCCAGCTGCCGGCGGTCATCTGGCCGTACATGGCCAGGCCCTTCTTATCGAGCTCGTTGAAGTGGTCCCAATTGGCCCAGCGCGGCACCAGGTTGGAGTTTGCGATCAGCACGCGCGGGGCGTCCACGTGGGTACGGAACACACCGACCGGCTTGCCGGACTGCACCAGCAGGGTCTGGTCATCCTCCAGCCGCTGCAGCGTCTCGACGATCTTGTCGTAGCTTTCCCAGTCGCGCGCGGCGCGGCCGATGCCGCCATAGACCACCAGCTCCTGCGGGCGCTCGGCCACGTCGGGGTGCAGGTTGTTCATCAGCATGCGCAGCGGGGCTTCGGTCAGCCAGCTCTTGCAGGTGAGCGTGGTGCCGGTCGGGGCGAGGATGGTGCGGGTGGAATCGAGACGGGTCATGCAGCACTCCGGGACGTAGCGAAGTCGAGACAGGCATCGAGCACCTGCTGCAGCGTGGCGCGCAGCGGGGCGGCGTGATCGGGATCCAGCGGCGTGGGCCAGCTGTGCTCATCCACGGCCTCGGGCTCGTGCATGTAGCCGCGGCAGGCCAGCTCCATCTGCAGCGTGTGCACGCCGCCAGGGATGTCGCTGTAGTGACGGGTGATGTAGCCGCCCTTGAAACGGCCGTTGCGGACATGGCTCATGCCGCTCATCGCGCACAGGTTGTCGACCACATCGGTCAGCGCGTTGTCGCAGGTGGTGTCGCCATTGGTGCCCAGGTTGAACTGCGGCAGCTGGCCATCGAACAGGTGCGGAATATGCGAGCGGATCGAGTGCGCGTCATACACCACCACGGTGCCGTGCTGTGCACGCAGGCGCGCGATCTCCGCAGCGAGGGCGTCGTGGTAGGGCATGAACCAGGTAGCGCGGCGCCGTGCGATCTCGGCCTCGTCCGGGCCGTCGCCATCGCGGTACAGCGGCTGGTTGTCGAAGGTGGTCAGCGGGCACAGGCCGGTGGTGTTCTGGCCCGGGTACAGCGAGGTCCCGCTGGGGTCGCGATTGAGATCGATGACCGAGCGCGACACCGCCGAGCGGATCGTGGTGGCGCCCATCTGCTGCGCGAAGGCGTACAGATCGTGCACCCACCAGTCGGCATCGCGGCGGGCCAGCCACGGCGAGATGAACTGCGCGGCCAGTGCATCGGGCAGCTCGGTGCCGGTATGCGGGAAGCTGACGATCAACGGTGCATCGCCACGGTGGATCTGCAGCCAGTCCGGGTGCGCGGTCATGACAGCGGCTCCAGCGGCGGGAGGATGTCGCCCAGGCCGTCGGCCAGCACGCCGCTGCGGACCAGATCGGTCGCGGCCACCATGTCCGGATGGAAATAGCGGTCGTCTTCCAGCGTGGGTACCTGTGCGCGCAGGCGCTGGCGCACGGCCTCCAGCGCATCACTGGAGCGCAGCGGTGTATGGAAATCGCAGCCCTGCGCGGCGGCGAGCAGCTCGATGCCGATCACGTTGGCCGCGTTCTCGGCCATCGCCATCAGGCGGCGCGCACCGTGGGCGGCCATCGAGACGTGGTCTTCCTGGTTGGCCGAGGTCGGGATCGAGTCGACGCTGGCCGGATAGGCGCGCTGCTTGTTTTCCGAAACCAGCGCAGCGGCGGTGACCTGCGGAATCATGAAGCCGGAGTTGAGGCCGGGCTTCGGGGTGAGGAAGGCCGGCAGGCCGGACAGCGCCGGGTCGACCAGCATCGCGGTGCGGCGCTCGCTGATCGAGCCGATCTCGCACACCGCCATGGCCAGCATGTCGGCCGCGAAGGCCACCGGCTCGGCATGGAAGTTGCCGCCGCTCAGCGCCTCGTTGGTATCGGTGAACACCAGCGGATTGTCGGACACGCCGTTGGCTTCGATCGCCAGCGTGGTCGCGGCCTGGCGCATCACGTCGAACGCGGCGCCCATCACCTGCGGCTGGCAGCGCAGGCAGTAGGGGTCCTGCACGCGCACGTCGTTGTCGCGGTGCGATTCGCGGATCGCCGAGCCCTGCATCAGGGTGCGCAGCGCGGCCGCGGTGGCGATCTGCCCGCGTTGGCCGCGGATGCTGTGGATGCGCGGGTCGAACGGGGTGTCCGAGCCCTTGGCCGCTTCCACCGACAGCGCGCCGGTGACCAGCGCCGCACGGAACACGGTATCGATCGCGAACAGGCCGGCCAGTGCGTAGGCCGTGGAGTACTGGGTGCCGTTGAGCAGGGCCAGGCCTTCCTTCGCACCCAGCACCAGCGGGGCCAGGCCGACTTTGGCCAGTGCCTCGGCAGCGGGCAGGCGCTGACCATCGACGAAGGCTTCGCCGACACCGATCATCACGCTGGCCAGGTGCGAAAGCGGGGCCAGATCGCCCGAGGCGCCGACCGAGCCCTGGCACGGAATCACCGGAATGAAATCGTGCTGCAGGAACGCTTCCAGCAGGGCCAGTGTCTGCGGGCGGATGCCCGAGGCGCCCTGGGCGAGGCTGGCCAGCTTCAGCGCCATCATCAGCCGCACGACCGGCGCCGGCATCGGCTCACCCACGCCGGCCGCGTGCGAGAGCACGATATTGCGCTGCAGGGTTTCCAGATCCTCGCGCTCGATGCGCACGCTGGCCAGCTTGCCGAAGCCGGTGTTGATGCCATACACCGGAGCGCCCTTGGCGACGATGTCGGCCACGGTCTGCGCACTGCGCAGCACGGCGGCGGCCGAAGCCGGGTCCAGCCGCACCCGCGCGCCGTCATGGATCGCGCGCCATTGCGCCAGCGTGACGGCGCCGGGGTGCAGGGTCAGGGTAGTGCTCATGAAATCTCCAGACATCACTAGGTTCAGACGGGTTGGCCGCGCATCACGCGGGCGTGCAGGGGGTTGAAGCCCATGCGGTAGACCAGGTCAGCAGGCGCGTCGATATCCCACACGGCCAAATTGCAGTCCAGGCCGACGGCGAGCCGGCCGATCCGGTCCTGGCGACCGAGTGCGCGTGCGGCTTCACGGGTGAAGCCGGCGATGCATTCCTCCACGGTCATGCGGAACAGGGTGGCGGCCATGTTCATCGCCAGCAGCGGGCTGGTCAGGGGCGAGGTGCCGGGGTTGGAATCGGTGGCCAGCGCCAGTGGCACACCCGCCGCGCGCAGTTCGGCGATCGGGGGCAGGGTGGTATCACGGGTGAAATAGAACGCACCCGGCAGCAGCACCGCCACGGTGCCGGCGCGGCGCATCGCGGCGATGCCGTCGCCGTCGAGGTGTTCGATATGGTCGGCCGACAGCGCACCGTGACGCGCCGCCAGGGCCGCACCGTGCTGGTTGCTCAGCTGCTCGGCGTGGATCTTGATCGCCAGGCCGTGCTGCTGCGCGGCGACGAACACCTGCTCGGCCTGCGCAGCACTGAAGGCGATGTTCTCGCAGAACACGTCCACCGCTTCGGCCAGCCCGGCGGCGGCAACGGCCGGAATCATGACGTTGCAGACCTCGTCGATGTACTCCTGTGCCTCGCGGCCCGGCGGGATCGCATGCGCGCCGAGGAAGGTCGGCACGATCTCGACCGCGCGCTGGCGGCCCAGTTCGCGCGCGACCTGCAGCTGTTTGGTCTCGTCGGCCAGGGTCAGCCCGTACCCGGATTTGATCTCCAGCGTGGTGATGCCTTCGGCCAGCATGGCGTCCAGGCGGGGCAGGCTGGCGGCGAGCAGGTCGGCTTCGCTGGCGGCGCGGGTAGCGCGCACGGTGGAGACGATGCCGCCGCCCGCACGGGCGATGTCGGCATAGCTCACGCCCTGCAGGCGCTGCTCGAACTCACCGGCGCGGTTGCCGGCATAGACCAGGTGGGTGTGGCAGTCGATCAGGCCGGGGCTGATCCAGCGCCCGCCACCGTCGATGCGCTGGGCCGGCTGCAGATGATCGGCCGTGCCGGCCGCGCCGACATGCACGATGCGCCCATCGGTCGCGGCGATGACGCCATCCTCGATCACGCCCAGCCCCGGGCCATCGACGGTGATCAGGTTGGCGTGGTACCAGAGGGTGTCACAGTGCATGGCAGCAACCACATCGGTGTATATGTCTATACAATATAGGCGCCTCTTCCGGGATGTCCAGTGATGCCAGCCAACCCCGCACCGATCCTCCGTTTCCACGCCGCCCACGCGCTGCTGCCGCAGGGCTGGGCGCGCGATGTGCGCATCGCCAGCCAGGGCGGCATGCTGGTCGAGGTGACCCCGGGGGTGCCGGCCGAGGCGGGTGATGCCGCGTTGGCGATCGTGCTGCCGGGCCTGGGCAACCTGCACAGCCACGCCTTCCAGCGCGGCATGGCCGGGCTGACCGAGATCGGTGGCAACAGCGGGGACAGCTTCTGGAGCTGGCGCGAACTGATGTACCGCTTCCTGGCGCATCTGCAGCCCGAGGCCATGCAGGCGATCGCCGAGCAGGCCTATGTGGAGATGCTGGAATCCGGGTTCACCCGGGTTGGCGAGTTCCACTATCTGCATCACGGGCCGGACGGTGCGCCTTACGCCAACCGTGCCGAAATGGCCGAGCGCATCGCCGCTGCCGCCCGTTCCAGCGGGATCGGCCTGACCCTGCTGCCGGTGTTCTATGCGCATGCCGATTTCGGTGGCGCCGCGCCGAACCCGGCCCAGCGTCGGCTGATCCACGATGTGGATGGTTTTGCCGAGCTGCTGCAGGGCTGTACGCGCGCGCTGCAGGGCCAGGACGATGCGGTGCTCGGTTTCGCCCCGCACAGCCTGCGCGCGGTGACCGGCGAGGAACTGTCGGCGTTGCTGCCACTCAACACCGGCCCGGTCCACATCCACATCGCCGAACAGACCCGCGAGGTCGATGCCTGCGTGGCCTGGAGCGGGATGCGCCCCGTGCAGTGGCTGTACGAACACGCGCCGGTGGACGCACGCTGGTGCCTGGTGCACGCCACCCACATCACCGGGGCGGAGCTGCAGCAGATCGTGGCCAGTCGCGCGGTGGCCGGGCTGTGCCCGATCACCGAGGCGAACCTGGGCGACGGCCTGTTCCCGATGCAGGCGTTCGCGCGCGCCGGTGGCCGGTTCGGTGTCGGTTCCGACTCCAACGTCCTGATCGACGCGGCCGAAGAGCTGCGCCTGCTCGAGTACGGCCAGCGCCTGCATCTGCGTGGGCGCAACGTGCTGGCCCCGGGCGATGGCCAGTCCACCGGCCGCTGGCTGTACGAGCAGTCGTTGAACGGTGCTGCGCAGGCGCTGGGCGTGGCCAGCGGGCTGCAGGTCGGCGCACCGGCCGACCTGGTCGAGCTCGATCCCGATCACCCGGCGCTGATCGCCCGCGACGGCGATGCCTTGCTTGACAGCTGGGTGTTCGCCGCACGTAATGGCGCCGTGCGATCGGTATGGCGCCAGGGGCGCCAGTTGGTCCGTGACGGTCGCCACCCGCAACGCGAGGCGGTGGCCGCACGGTTCGCCGCGGCACTTCGACCGTTGTTGAGGGTCTGATCCGACCCTCCCATGCAGGAATCCAGAGTGACGGGCAAGAAAGCAGCAACCCTCAATCAGCGCATCCGCGCCGATCTGGAAAGCCGCATCCTCAGTGGACAGTGGGAGCCTGGCTTCCGCATCCCCTACGAACACGAGCTGATGGAGCAGTACGGCTGCTCGCGGATGACCGTGAACAAGGTGCTGACCGCGCTGGCCGAGAGCGGCATGATCGAGCGCCGCCGCCGTGCGGGCTCGTTCGTCGCCCGGCAGCCGCCGCACCTGGAACAGGTGGCGCTGGAGATCCCCGATATCGCGATGGCGGTGGAAGCGCGCGGGCATGTATATGGCTACCAGCTGCTGGAGCGCGCCTACCGCCGCCCGCGCGAGCAGGTCGCGGAGGAAACCGCCCTGGCCGGCGGCGAAAAGCTGCTGGCGATCCGCTGCCTGCACCTGGCCGATGGCCGGCCGCTGGCACTGGAGCATCGCCTGATCAGTCCGGTCGGCGTGCCGGAGGTGCTGGAGGTGGATTTCGAGACGACGGCGCCCGGCAGCTGGCTGCTGCAGAACGTGTCGTGGACGCGCGCCCAGCACCGGATCAGCGCGTGGGGCGCCGATGACGCGGCCGCTACGCTGCTGCAGGTCAAACCCGGCACGGCATGCCTGGTCATCGACCGCCTCACCTGGCGCGGCGAGCAGCCGATCACCTGCGTGCGGCAGATGTTCCTGGGCGATGCCTACGACCTGGTCGCCCGGTTCTCGCCGGGCGCGCGCTGACCGTTACAGCGTGGTGCATTGCCGCCAGCGGACCGGCTCATCCACGCCGGGGCGCGGGTTGAGCTGGATGCGCACGGTGCGCAGCGCCGGGTAGCGGGTCACTTCCTCGCAGATCAGCGGCCAGATGGCATCGATCTCGCCGGTGCGGTTGATCGCCAGCGTCTGCCGCGTCAGCCAGATGCCGCTGGCCACGCCGGGGCGGGTGGCCACGTTGCGTGACAGTTCGTGCTGATAGCGGTCCAGCGTGGCGTTGTCGGGGTTGGCGTCCATCGCAGCCGCGGGAGCATCGGTCGCCGGGCCTGGACGACCCTCGTGCGCTGCCGCGGGTGGTGCCGGTGCGGCGGTGGGGGCGGTGGGGGCGGTGGGGGCGGTATCGGCCGGCGCCGGGACCGCTGTGGCGGGCGTCATGGCGGCAGGCGCGGTCGTTGCGGATTCGTCGTCGGCCCATTGTCTTTCCAGTCCCGCGGTCAGCGAGCCCAGCCCGACCATCAAGCCCAGTGTCGCCGCGCCCAGCGCCGCGATCGAAATCCGGCGGATCGCCTCGCGACGCGCACCGGCCTGTACGCGGGACTCCATGTCGCCGGGCAGATACGGCTGCAGCAGCGGCCACAGCAGCGGGCCGTCCAGAACCTCGACATTCTGCTTTTCAGCGGCGATGCGGCCATCGCGCTCGACCTTGCCTTCGGTGATCAGGATCCCGCCGCGGGCACCGGCCAGGCGCGCGGCGGCGCCCAGCTCATTCACCGCCGCCGTGCCGATCCGGTAAGCGCGCCCGTGCTTGCAGGAGAGCAGCCAGCGCTGCGGACCGTCGTGCATGAGGAAATCGCTGCGGGGTTGGCGGCTGTCCACGGCCTCATCGGGCACGTCCTGCAGGCCACGCTGCTCGTGCATCGCACGCCGGACGATCAGCGAAAATTCCCGCCAGTGCATGCCGGCCAGGGCATTCAGGCCAAGCTGGGTCTCCTTGCGCTTCCGTTTGATCAGCCAGAAGTAGGCCGTGGCCAGGAACCAGGCGATGAGGGCCAACAGCAGGGCCAGAATCCAGGAGAGCATGCAGGGGGATATGAACAGGGAAGTGCGATAGACAGTTTATATGCGCCTTTGCACGTCAGCGGCGCGTCGTTGTCGCACGCATGGGCATCCGGCGATCACGTCGGTGACGGCCGTCTCACTTTGTGGCGGTGCGGCCGATCGAGCGCCCACAAAAAACCCGCCAATCCAGAGCCGTGAGGGGAGGGAACAAACGGCGGTGGAAGCGATTGGCGGGTCGATTTCGATTGTCAACAAAGTCGTGCTGCTTTGCAACAAACGAGGTCGGATCAGTTCAGTCAGGCGTCGGAGGTCGGCGACTGGTGCGTCCCCGGCGACGGATCGGCCGACGGGGAGGCATTGCGGGCCTCGGCGCGGTTGACCCGGGTAGTGAGGGCGTCGATCCGGGCGTTGA
Source organism: Stenotrophomonas sp. AS1 (assembly GCF_048957655.1). Lineage (NCBI taxonomy): Bacteria > Pseudomonadati > Pseudomonadota > Gammaproteobacteria > Lysobacterales > Lysobacteraceae > Stenotrophomonas > Stenotrophomonas sp. AS1. Next base: position 124,494 of record NZ_JARVXM010000007.1, read on the forward strand.
GCGCGGCGACATCCTCGGCGGTCGGGATGTGCAGGCGCTTGAGCACGCCCTGGACCCGGTCATCGAAGGCCTTCTCGACCTTGTCCCAGGTGCCGCTGGCCTTTTCACGGGCCTCGCCGAGGTGTTCCTCGACATTGTCGCGCCAGCGCGGCGTATCGCCGGCCTGCTCGCGGTTGCGGGCCTCGATGTTCTCGCCTTCCTTGACCAGGTTGTCGAAGACGCGGCTGCCTTCGGCCTGCGCACGCCCGAAGGCGCCCAGGCCCGCCAGCCAGATCTGCTGGGCCGAATCGGTCAGCTTGCGCGAGAAGCGCTCGGCCTGATCCTGCAGCGAGGGCTTCTCGCCGGGGATGCGATCGTCGAAGTCGTTGGGTGAATTCATGGGGCGATCCCTGTGGGTGGACACCCTTGGATCGTATGCATCGCCGGCTTCAAGCGATGTGATGGCCGGCGCCTGTGCAGCGCCGGGCCGGGTGTCGGTTCAGCCGAGCTTTTCCTGCAGCACGCGCTGGATCTCGCTTTCCACCATGCTTTTCATGGCCGAGAGCAGGAAGCCGAGCTTGGCGGTGACCTGCACCTGGCCGGGCTGCAGCGCGATCGCGCCATCCACGCCGGAGCCGCTGAAGTTCAGCACGTCGCCCACCCAGCTGGACTGCAGGCCGAAACGCTCGGACAGTTTGGCGGCGACTTCTTCGATGGCCTTGCGCGCGTTTTCGGCGGGCAGGGAGTGGGCGTGACGGATATCGATGGTGGACATACAGTCTCCTGGCGGACAACGGCGCGGATTCGGGCGTGCATTGTGCGCATCCTCAGGCACAACTCCAAGGTCTGCGTCACACTTCTTCTTCCCTGACATTCAACCTGCTAGGCTGCGCCGCGTGCAGAACCTGCTAGTCCACTTTACTCAACGCCAACACCCCGACCAGCCGCTGCGGCCCGGGGTGCAGCGCATCGTGCGTCATGCTTCGGGCACTGTCCGGCTTGGCGATGACACTCCCGGCACCTTGTTGCTGGCCCAGTTCTGCCTGGACGACCGCGGCTTGTGGCTGCAGGTCGCCAGCGGCATCCGCGGCATCCACGTCAATGGCCGCCCGGTGCGGCGGATGGCGCTGCTGCGCGCGGGCGACGCCGTTTACGCCGATGGCGTGGAGATGGTGGTGCAGGGCGACTGCGAGGCCGTTGCGCACGCACCGCCGCGCAGCGATGACGGTGGCGATGACCAGCGTCTGTTGCGTGGCGTCGGCGGCCAGCACCACGGGCGCAGCTTCACCCTGGATCGCCCGCGCGTGATCGGGCGCGGGCCGGAGGCGGACATCGTCATCGACGACCCGGCCTTCGCCGAGCAGCACGCCCGCCTTGAGCAGCACGGCGAGCGCCTGCTGCTGCGCGACCTGGGCGCCGGCGAGTCAACCCGGGTCAATGGCGTCACCGTTCGCCACTGCTGGCTGCAGCCCGGTGACCAGCTGGTCTTCGATGCCCAGCACCGCTTCGTGCTCGAGGTGCCGCATGACGGCCGCAAGCGCATCGTGGTCGAGGAAGAAGACGACGGCTTCGAAGCGCGCCAGCGCCCGGAACCGGTGGCCGTGCCCAAGCGGGTGAGCCGCTGGCCGTGGCTGCTGGTCAGTGCGCTGCTGCTCGCGGCAGCGATCAGCGGCCTGCTCTGGTTCGGGGCGAGGTAGTGCCGGCCCCTGGCCGGCAACCAGGCACACCTGGCGTGGGCCATTAGATTCGTTTGCAACCAAATTCGCCTTGTCCTGCAAGGCCTAAAGGCTGGTGCGCTGCGGCATACTAGGGGTCTTGCCCCATAGGTGTGACATGACGCGCGCGTTCAATTTCAGTGCCGGCCCTGCAACCCTGCCGGAATCGGTCCTGCGCCAGGCGCAGGAAGAAATGTTGGAGTGGAACGGCGCGGGCGCCTCCATTGTCGAAATGAGTCACCGCGGCCCGGAGTTCATGGCCGTCGCCGCCCAGGCCGAGGCCGATCTGCGCCGCCTGATCGGCATTCCGGACGACTACGCGGTGATGTTCCTGGCCGGCGGCGCGACCACCCAGCAGGCCCTGCTCGCGCTCAACTTCGCCCAGCCCGGCCAGACCGTGGATTACGTGCTCACCGGGCACTGGGGCAAGACCGCGATCAAGCAGGTCAGCCCGTATGTTTCGGTCAACGTGGCTGCCAGCAGCGAGGCCAACGGCTTCCACGACATCCCGGCACGCGCCAGCTGGCAGCTCTCCGACGATGCCGCGTACGTGCACATCACCGCCAACGAAACCATCCACGGCGTCGAGTTCCGTGACACCCCCGACGTGGGCACGGTGCCGCTGTTCGCCGATTTCAGCTCGTCGATCGCCAGCGAACCGCTGGATGTCAGCCGGTACGGCCTGATCTACGCCGGGGCGCAGAAGAATCTCGGCCCGGTCGGCGTATCGGTCGTGATCGTGCGCCGCGACCTGCTCGAGCGCAGCGGCCAGCCGCGCGCGGACATCTTCGATTACCGCTCGCATGTCGCCCGCGATTCCATGCTCAACACCCCGCCGACCTGGAACTGGTACCTGGCCGGCCTGGTGTTCCAGTGGATGCTGGCCGAAGGTGGCGTGGAAGAATTCGCGCGTCGCAACGCGGTCAAGTCGGGTCTGGTGTACGAGGCGATCGACCAGTCCGGCGGCTTCTACCACAACAACGTGGTGCCGGCCGCGCGCTCGCGCATGAACATCCCGTTTTTCCTGCCCGACGACACGCTCAATGCCCGTTTCGTCAGTGAATCCAAAGCCGCCGGCCTGCTGGCGCTGAAGGGGCACAAGGCGGTCGGCGGCATCCGTGCCTCGCTGTACAACGCCATGCCGGTGGAGGGCGCGCAGGCGCTGGCCGCCTTCATGCGCGATTTCCAGCAGCGCAACGGCTGACGCATTCGTTTTTCCCGGGGCGCCTGCCGCCCCACTGCAATTGGAACCCAGATGGCCACCAAACCCGCCAAGCCCAAGGCCGCCAAGCCGGCGCCGACCACGCCCAAGGCTGCTGCCCCCGCGAAGAAGGCCAAGGCCGCCAAGCGTGATACCGCGCCGGCCGTTGCCGCGCCCGTGCTGTCGGACGTGCGCGCCAAGATCGACCATATCGACCGCAGCATCCAGGCACTGATCGCCGAGCGCGCCAACTTCGCCCACCAGGTCGGCAAGGCCAAGGGCAAGCTCGCCGCCGCCGTGGATTACTACCGCCCCGAGCGCGAAGCCCAGGTGCTGCGCATGGTGGTGGACCGCAACGAGGGCCCGCTCAGCGATGAAGTGCTGGTCCACGTCTACCGCGAAATCATGTCGGCCTGCCTGGCCCAGCAGGAGCCGCTGAAGATCGGCTACCTCGGTCCGGAAGGCACCTTCAGCCAGCAGGCCGTGCTCAAGCACTTCGGCCGCTCGGCGCTTGGCCTGCCGCTGGCCAGCATCGAAGAGGTCTTCCAGGAAGTGGAAGCAGGCAACGCCGATTTCGGCGTGGTGCCGGTGGAAAACTCCGGGCAGGGCACCATCCAGATCACGCTGGACATGTTCCTGACCTCCAACCTGAAGATCTGTGGCGAAGTGGAACTGCGCGTGCAGCAGTACCTGATGTCGCGCAGCGGCCGGCTGGAAGATGTCGAGCGCGTCTACGGCCACCCGCAGTCGTTCATGCAGACCTCCTCGTGGCTGCGCGCCAACCTGCCCAAGGCCGAGAAGATCCCGGTATCCAGCAATGCCGAAGGTGCGCGCCGCGCCCGCAATGCCGATGACGCCGCGGCGATCGGCGGCGAGAGTGCCGGGCATGTGTACGGCCTGAAGAAAGTGGTGACCAAGCCGATCCAGAACGATGCGGACAACACCACGCGCTTCCTGGTGATCGGCCGCAACATCTTCCCGACCTCCGGCCACGACCGCACCTCGGTGCTGGTGTTCATCCACGACAAGCCCGGCGCGCTGTTCGATGTGCTCAGCCCGTTCGCGCGGCATGGCATCAGCATGAACCGGATCGAGTCGCGTCCCTCGCACAACGCCAAGTGGGAGTACGGCTTCTTCATCGACCTGGCTGGCCACGTTGACGACGAGGCGATGCAGGCAGCCCTGGCCGAGCTCAAAGCCCACTCGGCGCAGATCAAGATCCTCGGCTCCTATCCGGTCGCCGTGCCCTGATCCGAACGGCGTAGCCGCCCTGCGCGCTACGCCGGCCCGGCGCCCGCATGGGCGCTGCGGCCTTTCCGCACACCGTTGCATCGCCGCTGCGGCGGCCCCGCCCCATAGGATTTCCGATGACCGCATCTCCGTACTGGATCGCCCACAAGGGCCAGCCCCTGCAGGGCAGCCTGACCATTCCCGGCGACAAGTCCGTCTCGCACCGTTCGGTGATGTTCGCCGCGCTGGCCGATGGCGTGTCGCGCATCGATGGCTTCCTGGAAGGCGAAGACACCCGCGCCACCGCCGCGATCTTTTCGCAGATGGGCGTGCGCATCGACACCCCGTCGCCGTCGCAGCGCATCGTGCATGGCGTGGGGGTGGATGGCCTGCAGGCGCCGAGCGCACCACTGGATTGCGGCAACGCCGGCACCGGCATGCGTCTGCTGGCCGGGCTGCTGGCCGCGCAGCCGTTCGATTCGGTGATGGTCGGCGATGAATCGCTGTCGCGCCGCCCGATGCGCCGCGTGACCGGCCCGCTGGGCGAGATGGGCGCGAAGATCGAGACCGAGGCCGATGGCACGCCGCCACTGCGCGTACAGGGCGGGCAGACGCTGCGCGGCATCGCGTTCGCCTCGCCGGTCGCCAGTGCGCAGGTCAAATCCGCCGTGCTGCTGGCCGGGCTGTATGCCGAGGGCGAAACCTCGGTCATCGAGCCGCACCCGACCCGCGACTACAGCGAACGCATGCTGCGCGCGTTCGGCGTGGATATCGAGTTCTCGCCGGGCAAGGCCCGGCTGCGCGGTGGCCAGCGCCTGCGCCCGACCGATATCGTGGTGCCGGCCGATTTCTCCTCGGCGGCGTTCTTCCTCGTGGCCGCCAGCGTCATCCCGGGCTCCGAACTGCGCCTGCGCGCGGTCGGCCTCAACCCGCGCCGCACCGGTCTGCTGGCCGCGCTGCGCCTGATGGGCGCGGACATCACCGAAGAGAACCACGCCGAGCAGGGTGGGGAAGCGGTGGCCGATCTGGTGGTGCGTTACGCGCCCCTGCACGGCGCCGAGATTCCCGAGGCGCTGGTGCCGGACATGATCGATGAGTTCCCGGCGTTGTTCGTCGCCGCCGCCGCCGCGCAGGGCGACACGGTGGTGCGTGGCGCGGCCGAGCTGCGGGTCAAGGAATCGGACCGCCTGGCCGCGATGGCGACCGGCCTGCGCACGTTGGGCGTGCAGGTGGACGAAACCGAGGACGGCGCGACGATCCATGGCGGCGCGGCGCTGGGCAGCGGCACCATCGAAAGCCATGGCGATCACCGCATCGCGATGGCCTTCGCCATTGCCGGCCAGCTCAGCACGGGCGAGGTGCGGGTCAATGACATCGCCAACGTAGCGACCTCGTTCCCGGATTTCGATGGTCTGGCGACCGGCGCAGGTTTCGGGCTTCGCGCCGGCTGAGATAATGCCGGGTTCTGCCGCTACTGCGTCCAGACGTCGGGTATGCGTTGTTGCCGGGCAGCGCCCAGCACTACCTTGACCTGGCATGGTCGCGGTACTTCACGGAACAAAAAAGGGAGGCCATTGGCCTCCCTTTTCGTTCCCGCCTCAGCGCAGCTGCTTAACGCTCAGTACGGAAATCCACCGGAACGCGCACCACGCTGGCGACGGCGCGGCCGTTATGCATGGCCGGCTCGAACTTCCAGTCGCGCACGGTGGTCAGCACCGCACGGTCCAGATCGCGATCACGCGTACCGCTGCGCTGCACGATGTTGGCATCGGTCACCTGGCCGCGGGTATCCACGTTGAGGCTGGCCACCACGCTGCCCTGCACGCCGCTGCGCAGCGCCGTGCGCGGGTAGGCCGGCTTGGCATTGCTCGCCAGCGGGCGGGCCTCACGATTGCGCACGGCCGGGGTCGCCTTGCGCTGCTCGGCAGCCGGAGCCGCCTGGCGCGCCGCCGGGGCCGGCGTCGTCGCTACCGGTGCGGTCTCGGTGGCGGGCAACATGCGCTGGCCGACCGGCGCGTCGTTGGTATCGCCCGGGGTGGCATACCGCAGCCACACCAGCGCAGCGGCGAACATCGCCACGATCAACGCCACCCACAACCCGGGTGACGTACGGCGATTGTGGGGCTCATCGATCACGTCGCGCTGATGCTGCGGCGAGCGGGGCATGTCCGGGGCATGGGTAACACTCATGGCTGACTCCTGGTGTCGATGTGACACCCGCAGTCTTGCGCGTACCCGGTTGCGGATGTGTCAGCGCACCGTCAACGCGACGACTGCATTGCCATCAAGGTTCAGTTTGCTGAGCCGTTGCAAAATCACCGCGTGATGCGGTGATGAATCACTGCGGAGTGAAGTCGAACGGTACTTCCAAGCTGCCTGGCACCGGCACGCCATTGCTCTGCGCCGGCTGGAAGCGCCAGCGGCGCACTGCATCGGACGCGGCACGATCAAGGTCGCGTGAACCGCTGCGCTGAATCAAGGTCACGGCCGAGGGATAGCCCGTGGCATCCACATCCACACGGACCACGACCGTGCCGCGATCCCCCCGGCGCAGTGCGGCTGGCGGGTAGCTGGGCGGCGGCGACTGGTCGGCAATCGGCTGCGGGCGGTCGCTCGGTGCCATCGCCACAGGCGCAGCGGGCGCGGCAGGTGCGGCGGGCGCAGCCGGCGGCGGCGGTGGGGCGGTCTCCACCAGCTGCGGCTTTTCTTCATTGGCCGGCGGCGCCTTGGCGTCGGGCATGTCGCTGGAGCCGGCCGCAGCGGCCAGCGGCTCGGGCAGGGGCTCGACCTCGGCCACCTGGGCAGGGGTCTGCGCGGCGGGGTCGGCCTTGTAGAAGCCGTCCTTGCGGCTGCTCAGCCACACCACCAGGAACAGCAGCACGCCCGCACCGAAGGCGATCGCGGCGATCTTGAGGCTGCGGCGGGGCAGCTGGAAAGTGATGTTCTTGCCAGAAGTCGAGCGGGAAGCAGACATGGGGCATACCGTATGGATCACCGCGATTCTGCCACGCCGGGGATGAACCGGCGGCAGAAAAACGCATAACAGGCGATAATCCCCCTCCGAATCCGTAGACCCCTCTGCCGCCATGCTCGATCCAGCCCTGCTCCGCCAACAGCCCGCCGACCTTGCCGAACGCCTGCGCTCCTCGCGCGGTTTCGAGCTGGATGTCTCCGGGCTGGAGTCGCTGGAAGCCGATCGCAAGCGGATCCAGGTGCGTACCCAGGAGCTGCAGAGCCTGCGCAACAGCCGTTCCAAGGCCATCGGCCAGGCCAAGGCCAAGGGCGAAGACGTCTCGGCGATCATGGCCGAGGTGGCCGCGTTCGCCGATGAACTGAAAGCCTCGGAACTGGCCCTGGATGTGCTGCGCGAGAAGATCGAAGCCATCGCGCTGGGCATCCCGAACCTGCCGGCCGAGGATGTGCCGGCGGGCAAGGATGAATCGGAGAATGTCGAGCAGAAGCGTTGGGGCACCCCGCGCGCGTTCGATTTCCCGGTGCTTGATCATGTCGAGCTTGGCGCCCGCAACCGCTGGCTGGATGGCGAGACCGCGGCCAAGCTGTCCGGCTCGCGCTTCACCGTGCTGCGTGGCCCGATCGCGCGCCTGCACCGCGCGCTTGCGCAGTTCATGCTCGACCTGCATACCGGTGAGCACGGCTATGAAGAGACCAACGTCCCGACCCTGGTCAATGCCGAGTCGCTGCGTGGGACCAGCCAGCTGCCGAAGTTCGAGGACGACCTGTTCAAGACCGCCGTGGGCGAGTCCACCCGCTACCTGATCCCGACCTCGGAAGTGCCGCTGACCAACATCGTGCGCGATGAAATCATCGACGCCGAGCAGCTGCCGCTGCGCATGACCGCCCATTCGCTGTGCTTCCGCGCCGAAGCCGGCAGCGGCGGCCGCGACGTGCGCGGCATGATCCGCCAGCACCAGTTCGAGAAGGTGGAACTGGTCGCCGCCTGTACCCCGGCGCAGAGCGATGAAGAGCACCAGCGCATGACCCGCTGTGCCGAAGTCGTGCTGGAAAAGCTGGGCCTGCCTTACCGCAAGGTGCTGCTGTGCACCGGCGACATGGGCTTTGCCGCCATCAAGACCTATGACCTGGAAGTGTGGCTGCCCTCGCAGGACACCTACCGCGAAATCTCTTCGTGCTCCAACTGTGGTGATTTCCAGGCGCGCCGCATGCAGGCCCGCTGGCGCAACCCGGAAACCAGCAAGCCCGAACTGCTGCACACGCTCAACGGTTCGGGCGTGGCGGTCGGCCGCGCCATGATCGCGGTGATGGAGAACTACCAGAACGCCGACGGCAGCATCACCGTGCCGGACGTGCTCAAGCCCTACATGGGCGGGCTGGATGTCATCGGCTGATCCAGCGCCGTGACGCGTGTAAAAAACCCGCCGCAAGGCGGGTTTTTTGTTGGTGCTTCGGTAGAGCCACCCCATGGGTGGCTTCCGTACCGGTCATGCATCACCTGCAGCCACCCATGGGCTGGCTCTACCCGTCCGTCATCGGCGCCAACACGCCCAACGGCACCCAGCCAGACGTGGTGCCGCCAACCAGCTCGCACCACACCCAGCTGTTGAGCTCGCGCTCACCGCGCACGTGCTGACCCACATCCACGTCCAGTTCGCGCGCGCAGTAAGCCTCGGCCGCCATCGCATCGCCCTGCGTGTTGCGGCCGATCACCTGCGCCGGGACCCAGCCGGCGGCCTGTCCCGGCGTCTGGCACAGATACCAGTTGTCCCAGCCTTCGGGCCCCTGGTAGCGCTCACCGACCTGCAGCGGATCGCCGGGCTGCAGGGTGATCGGGTGGGGGAACTCGCTGCGGTGGGTCTGGATGACGCGGTAATCCATGCGGAATCAGCCATGTGTAAAGAGCCCCCAGCTTAGCGGCCATTGCCGCGACGCTGCAGCGTTGATTGCGTCAGCAATGCGGCTTCAAGTGAGGAAGAGAAGCAGGTCAGAAAACGCCGCGATGAAATGTAGGGGAGGTTGGTAGCCGAGTGGGTGGCACTCGGCGTGGAGGGCCGCAGAGACGGCAGGCACGGGGCTTCGCGGATGAGCATCCGGTAGGCGACCCATACGGCCCGCACGTGGTGGTGTGATCGATGCCCATTTTCTCCGGCACACAGCGAACAGGCTGGGCACCGACATCTACTTCCACAGGACGCCCCGTGAACACAGCGGCCGCACCCCTCCCATCCTCCAATCCCGCCGGCATCGCTGCATGGCTGATGCTGGGCATTGCCTGGCTGTGCTTCCTGATCCCGTTCCCGGGGCTCGGGATGTTCCTCGGCTGGCCGCTCAATATGGTCGCCTTCATCCTGGCCGTCGTGGCGATGGCCAAGGGCGGCGCCGGCAAAGGCATCGCCCAGCTCCTGCTGTCCCTCGTCGCCTCCCCGCTGGTCTACCTCGTGGGCGTCGTGGTGTTCGCCGGCACCGTCAGCGCGATCGGTCAGCCGGCCCTCGATGCCCAGGCCAACGCGGGCAAGGGCCGCCAGCAGGACATCACCATCGCGCCTGTCGAAATCACGGCACGCCAGCTCCATCGGGACTACGAGGCCAATGAGGTCGCCGCCGACGTCCTCTACAAAGGCAAGCGGCTGCTGATCACCGGCGAAGTTGCCAGCATCCAGACGGATCTGATGGATAAGCCGCAGGTGCAGCTGAAGGCCGGAAGCGTCGACCAGGTGATGATCTCCGGTCTCTCCAGGGAAGAGGCCGGCGCGCTCGGCAAAGGCGACACTGTGCTCGCGGCCTGCACGGGCAACGGCATGATCCTGGGATCACCGATGACGCGCGACTGCGAACTGCAGTAAGGCCGAGCCGCGTCCAAAAAAGATGGCCCCGGGAGGGGCCATCTCTGCCACACCCACACCGTCACGACGAGGGGGAGGGAACGGCGTGGGTCCTGCGCGGCTCAGGCTGCGGCGAGTTCTTCCGGCTGCGGCAGCGCGGCCAGGGCCTGGGCAATCGCATCGGTGCGGTGCTGCGGCGAGTAGGCGATGCCCTCGGCCCGCACGAACTCAACGTTGTCGATGCCGAAGAAGGCGAAGACCTGGCGCAGGTAGGGGTCCTGGAAGTCGGTCGGGGCACCGGTGTGCAGGCCGCCGCGGCTGCTGGCCACGATCACGCGCTTGCCGCCGGCCAGGCCCACCGGGCCATTCTCGGTGTACTTGAAGGTGCGCCCAGCCACGGCCAGGCGGTCGATCCACGCCTTGAGGGTGGAGGCGACGCTGAAGTTGTACATTGGGGAGCCGATGACCACCACGTCGGCGGCCAGGAACTGCGCCAGCACCTGCTCGGCGTCAGCCACTTCGGCCGGATCGGACTGGGCCAGGGACGAGCTGCGCAGGTGCGGGACCGGCTGAGCATCGAGGTCGCGGTAGCTCACGTCCAGACCCGGCACCTGGTCGCGCCACTGCTGGACCACGGCGGCGGAGAGCTGGCGGGAAACCGAGTTGTCGCCAAGTACGCTGGCGTCGATGTGAAGAAGCTTCATGGCAATCACCTGTTATCTGGGGAGGGGCGGGGCAAGGCGCCGCCGACGGAGATCAGGTTAGGTTGTTGCCTGTTTGGAATAAAGGTGGTTGAATACCACGTATTGTTCTATATCTGGAACTTCGGTATGCAAGACCTCAACGACCTCTACTACTTCGCCATGGTGGTGGATCATGGTGGCTTCGCCGCAGCAGAACGCGCGCTCGGCATCCCCAAATCCCGCCTGAGTCGCCGTATCAGCCAGCTGGAAACTGATCTGGGCGTCCGCCTGCTGCAGCGCTCCACGCGCCGCTTCGCGGTGACCGACGTCGGCACCAGCGTGCATCGCCACGCGCAGACCATGCTCGCCGAGGCCCAGGCTGCGCGAGAGGTGGTGGACCGCCTCAGCGCCGAGCCGCGCGGCCTGGTGCGCGCCAGCGTGCCGGTCTCGCTCGCGCAGATGCAGCTGCCCAAGCTGCTGCCGATCTTCCTGGCGCAGTACCCCAAAGTGCGGCTGCAGCTGAACATCAGCAACCGCCGCGTGGACATCATCAACGAAGGCTACGACGTCGCCCTGCGCGTGCGCTCGCGCCTGGATGACGATGGCAGCCTGGTGATGCGCAGCTTCGGCCAGGTCCAGGAACTGCTGGTCGCCAGCCCCAAGTACCTGGATCGCGCCGGCCGCCCGAAAGACCCGGACGAGCTGACCAACCACGTCACCCTGAGCATCAGCGAAGACGAAGCCCGCCAACGCTGGGAACTGCACGGCCCGGAAGGCGCGGTCCGCCGCGTGGACCTGCAGCCGCGCGTGGCTGGTTTCGATTTCCCGCTGCTGCAGAGCATGGTCAAGGACGGTTTTGGCATCACCATGCTGCCGGAAACCGTCTGCGCCGACGCCGTGCGCAACGGCGAACTGGAAGTGGTGCTGCCGGACTGGTCGCTGCCGCAGGGTATCTGCCATGCCGTCTTCGCCTCCCGCCGCGGCCTGCTGCCGGCGGTGCGCGTGTTCATCGACTTCCTGGCCGAGCACCTGCCGCCGCAGCTGGAGGCTTCGCGCCTGGATTGCGGTGGCGCGTGCGAGCGGGCCAAGGAGAAGATCAAGGCGAGTGCGCTGGGTGCCCTGGCGGTGGATGCGGGCTGAGCCCGACAGCCGGCGGGTGGGCAAATCCCACCTGAAATGCGAGAATGCGACCCCCGGCCCATGCCGGGGAGCCATGCCGGACGGGGCGCTGCCCTGGCCGGTTGCTTGGGTTGCAATGACCTGGGCACGCGGGGCGCGGAAGCGCTGCCGATACGGAGAGATGGCCGAGCGGTTTAAGGCACCGGTCTTGAAAACCGGCGAAGGGTCATTCCTTCCGTGGGTTCGAATCCCACTCTCTCCGCCACATCATCGCAAGTAATTGATTTATATGATTATTTGCATGATTTGATTGATTGTTAAATGGGACACAAGTCGGGACACATCTCCCGCCATGCGCATCCCTCACAATCTCGTTCGAGCTGCTTCCGGCAACTTCTCTTTCCGCCAGCGTGTTCCTGGTGATCTACACGCAGTTGTGGGTCTCAGGCTCATCAAACGCGCTCTAAACACTGCCGACACTAGCTGCGCTCGTATGCGCGCAACCGTTCTCGCGTCAAGCTATGCTCAGGCCTATGACTTGCTGCGAGAAAGAAGTGTGGAGAAGTTCGGTAAAAAGGATCTGGAAGATCTTGTTGAGCGGCTGAGCAAAGGTGCAGGTCGAAATGATCTCACTTTGCATCGGACTCAAGCCGCCGATGGCACGATCACAGAGCGGTGGCAGATGGATAGCGAGGAAGACGTAAAGCTCTTCCGTCAAGCGCAAGCCCAAGCGAATGCTGCGGAAGTCGCAGCAATCGGCGTCCTTGACCCCACTCCCGTTCGGCGGACACACGCTTCTCGACCCCAAGTCACCGAAACCATTAGCCTCGAGAAGGCTCGCGATGCGTGGCTTGCAAGCATCAAACCGCGCACGCTACCCAAGACCTACACGATCAAGCTTGCAGCGGTGGAATCGTTGGTTTCATTCCTCGGGCCGAAGTCCAAGCTCCACACTGTGTCCCGACCTGACCTGGCGCGCTGGTATCAGCACCTTCGCGACAACGGTGCATCCACGCCAACGCTCACGAATAAACAAAGCTATGTAGGCGGAAAGGGCGGCTTCTTCGATTGGTCAATTGCGTCAGGCTTCTACCCGAAGGGCGATAACCCGGCCACCGGGCATGTGAGCTATTCGCTCCGCGAGAAGCGTGCGCGCAGGAAGCTTGGTTTTAAAGCATATGACCATGAGCAGATCCAGACGATCTTCTCACCCAGCAACTTCGAAAAGCTCTCCCAAAACGCCAAATGGGCCTCGCTGATCGGGCTCTACACCGGTGCTCGTGCTTCTGAGGTGGGCCAGTTGCTGGTGACAGACGTGTTCAATGAGGGGAAATTGGCTTGTATCCGAATTTCGGATGAAGGTGAAAATCAGAAGGTGAAGACCGAGGTTAGTCTTCGCACTGTGCCTCTGCATCCAGCTTTGATTGAACTAGGCCTTCTTGTTTGGGTTGAGCACCGACGAGCGGCAGGACATAAGCGCCTGTTCCCCCAAGCCAAAGGCACTGCTCTCAACGGGCAAGGAAATTGGATCACCAAGGCATTCAGCCGGCACTTGTCTGTCATTGGCAAAGACTGGCCGAAGGCTAAGCGTGGCTTCCATTCGTTGAGAAAAACCTTCATTCAAGAGTTGCAAGGACTTGGTGTGTCTTCTGAACTTCGCGCTCAAATTGTGGGTCACGAGCTCGATGATGAGCACCATGCGACATACAGCAGGGACTTCACTGCCGCAGAAAAGCTCAATGGTATGGGCAAGCACTCGCCCGGCCTTGCGGCGCTAAATTACAAGTTGAGACTTGGTCCGGACTCAATGAATTGAGCTAAAAGATCAGTTCAGAACGTTGCCAGTTTTATGCCAGTTCGATATGATCAGGATGCATCCCGAATTCCTTTGATCAACCAAAGAGTGCACACGAATGGCAATGACTTACGCAGAAATCCAGAAGAAAGAGAAAGAACTTCGTGATGCTCTGCAAAAGCTTGAGCAGGATAAGGAGAAGTTGCTCGCTGCCGAGGCAACGAAGCACTTTGAAGATATCCACGGCAAGATGTCTGAGTTCTTCCAGCACTTCACTGCCGAACAAAAGGCTGAATTGAAGTCGTTCTTCCCGTCTGACAAGGTGCGCGGAGCCAAGAAGGGCGGTAAGCAGTCCCAGGAGAAGGGCAGTGTGCAGCCCAAATATGAGCTGCCGACCGGCGAGAAGTGGAGCGGTCGTGGCCGCACCCCGATTGCCTTCCAGGAGTGGAAGAAAGCCAACCCGGATCACGAATATCCGGCATACCCGCACAAGTCTTGATGTCTCATTGAACCTAGGAAAGCCGGCAGCAATGTCGGCTTTTTTATATGCCACGAATGACAAACGAGAAAGCTGAGGCAGAAGGCTTCAAGAACGCGTTGGAGTCGCTCTTCGCAGATAAAGAGGAGCGCAAAAGGATAAAGGCGACTCAGGACTATGCATCGGTGCGCAAGAAGCTTCATGAGATGGGCGGTGATGCTTTGTTGACCCTATCCATGACTGCTTTCTTCTTGGGTATCACAAGCAGTGCATTGCGAGAAGCCCGAAAGAAATATGATGATCCTTTCTTCCTGTCCAAAAGCCACACAGCTCGCAAAGATCAGATCTTGCGATGGTGGGCAACGGTCTTAAAGAAAAAGAGCGGGGTAGAAGAGGAAATCGAAGGCAGCGCTGGACTCGATCTTCGTCCCAGCCCAAACCTCTTTATCGTCTTCAAAGACAAGATTACCGGCAGGCCGGTTGTTCTTTGCAATAGCCTGATCACCTCTGTCTCAGACGAGCTCTTGTCAGATACCTTACGGGCTGGATGTCGTGTCGTGGCACTCACGCCTGAAAAGGCAATTGAGAAGCCCTGGGCGGTGCATGAAGAAAAGGCCGCTTACATTGAAGCCTACCGCAAGCATCTTGAAGCCAAGTATCGCCGGGCTCTCTTGTGGCTGGATCGAGAGCAGGCGCAAAGCAAAGCGCTCGCTGATCGGGCAGAGCTTGACGCTTCAACGGTAAGAAGGTAGTTGCACCTACCCATGCCCTGCATTCGAAGCCCCTGAAAAGGGGCTTTTTTTGATCGTCAAACATTGACTTTATTGGGCTGAGCCTTTTGATAAGAAGATACACTTATTCAAGGAGCTCCAATGTTCGGATGGTTTGCTAAGAAGAGCGCAAAGACACGGGAATTCCCGAGTTCATACTATGACCAAAGTGGCACGATCAACGCCAATGGTCACTTGGTGACACTGCTCATACCAAAGTTCAAGGCGTGGATCGCTCAATTTCCGGGCGAAGAAAAGCAGCGCGTTGCCGCATGTGAACGGTTGATCGCGGCCGGATCGCTCGAAGAGTTGAAGGTTGCACTAGAGGAAGGTGCTTTCGTTGATTGCTATACCGGCTATCATAAATACCCCACGCCTTTGACGAACGCTGCTTGCTCTGGAGAGCTTGATCAGATCAGGCTACTTTTGGACTATGGCGCTGACATCAATGAAATGAGTGGAACTGATTTTGGCTTTGGCAGTCCCGTCGATACGGCGTATTCCCACAAACAGTTTGGTGCAGTCGCTCTGTTGTTGAAAAGTGGGGCAAATTTTGAGGATGCCGACTTCTTCCACCTCAAGAGCGACAATGAGCTTCATGATTTGTTGGATCGTTACCTCCACAGTGGCCCCGCAGATGAAGACCGACCATGCCTGGAATTCCTAATAGAATTCTTGCTTGATAACGGGGCATGCTTGGTTGCGCGTCCCGACGACTCTTATGATGACTATAATTCGCTTAAAGCGACAGTAGAGGAACTTCGGACGCTCCCGCCTCCGCGTTTTGAGGAATTTTTGCATCGTGGACACGTCGCTTCTCGGCAGTGAATGTGTAACCACACGGATAACGCTTGACACCTGTGGAAAATGCCTTCTGATGGGTGTGAGGGGCTTCTCTCCTTGTCCTCTCACCCGGGGTGTGTGTGCGGTAACACACACACCCTAATCTTTTTCAGTGATTGATCGTCTATTAGCCATTGCCAATTCTGGATTTTCTGTTTTGTTGAGTCTAACTCAGCAAATCAGGAGATCCAGTGCGGTATAAGCGAGATCAGAAATACCATACAAGAGAGCGGCATCTATACGCTCTAAAGTTTAAAAGTGGGGCAGTCTACATCGGCCAGACGGTTAATATGGAACGCAGGCGCAAGGAGCACGAGTCAATTGCTGGTGGTTGGCCAAGCGCTTTCGAGTTCCAACACCTATCGACGATTCAGGGCACCCAGCTTGACGCTGAAGATCACGAGAGGGCCTGGCGCTATGTCGCTGCCTCACGCGGGCATCGCATCTTCGCTAAGCCCCCAGGAATTGTCGTGGACTGCAGGCGTCAGCAGACGCCTAATAGCTTAAAGCTCGCGAAGACCCTGCCATGGCCTGGTGCAACAAAGGGCTTCTGGGCAGACGTGATAGACACTCTCGCACAGCTGCTCGGTCGCTAGATCCCGCTGTTACACAAGCAGAGGGTAGGGCGTTATCCTCGCTCTATGCTAACCGTCCTCCACCCCGAGATTTACCACCAGGTCTTGAGCTTCCCCATTGGCATGATGGCAGCTCCTGATCCTGATGGCGGTAGTCCCTTCTTGATCGTCAAAGCGACGAAGGAAGTCCTTCTAGCCGCGAAGCTTAGTGGCTTTTTCAAGGTGTATGTGTGCCCTGCGGACCTTGGCGGACGAGAGACGCTAGCTTTGGTCTTCGCGTTCTTCGACGACGAAGACGAACCATTTATCATTCGCACACCTCTGGTCGATGACGTCGAGAGTCGCCAGCTGTTGGCGGCGTTGACGAGTCCTTCCGTCAACGTCCATTTCTTCGATGAGCATGGACGAGAGTTCTTGGTCTACGAAGCCGAGATTGATGTCCCAGACGTCGCCAAGAAGCATCTGGATGGGTTGAAGCTGCTTGGGTCGGACTTCGTCGAGGCTCAGAACATGCTGCATGGAGTCGGCGACTGGTTCGGCCTTCGAACCCCCCAGGACGATGAAGAGGCGCTGACAGTCAAGCTGGTCCACAACTCGTTTGGGGAGAGCCTCGCGATACAAGATGCTCGGTATCCGCTCCATCAACACCATGGGGCTAAGGGATACAGCATCTCGATGTTGGAGCGGGAAGAACCTGGGAACTTTCAGGAAGAAGACATCATCAAGTGCTTGGCGATGTGCTTTCCCCAAAGCCAGATCTACCACGGACCACTACGAACAACTGATAAGGAAGAGATTTGTGACGTCTTGGTGGTGACAGATGATCGAGTGCTCATCATCCAAGCCAAAGACAGTCCGAACGTTGAGCGCATCGCAAAGCAGAAGCTCAGTCGGAAGCAAACCAATGCGATGACCGCTTTCAAGAAAGCTGTGGCACAGGTTCGGGGTGCACAAAGCTACATCAAAGCAGGGAACGGAACGCTTCGCTACATCCTCAACGGCGAAGAGAAGTCAATCGATATCAGTCAGAAGCAGCTCTTTGCGATCACGATCATCAAAGAAGTCTTCGAACGAGAGAGCGAAGAATACGCGAAGATCCTCAATGTGCTGATGGTGGAGCGCAGCATCCCTTGCTACGTGATCTCATATGGCATGTTCTATGAGCTCTGCTATCGAGTCCGTGACCCTGACAAGTTCTTTCAGTTTTCAGAAGAAATAGTTGAAAGCATCAAGCGTCTGCAAGACCTGCCTGTGATCGACTTTCACGGCTAGTGGCCGCATCGTGTAGACCGACGACCCCACAGGCATCGTTGGTCTACGGAGCAGCTGGCATGCTGCTGCAAGTCGATCCCGTGCTCCTACCTCGTGACTATTCCGCGTCAGGCTCAGCAGCGAGACTCACCGTCCAATGTCCACCCTCCTCAAGGTGCGGAGTGAGCAGATCGTAGGTCTTTAACATGTCTACAAGCCCGGAATGCCCATACGCACTGGGCGAAAAGGCAGAGTCGGCACGTTTCAAATACTGGCTCAGAGCGCTCACGCTGACTCGCCCATCAGGCGTCGCCGCCGCCAGGAGCGCCACCGCTTCCACGACGAACCGTGGGCGACGTTTGATCTTGGCAGACGGGGTGGGCGCAGCGACGGGTTTGGGTTGGGTAGGGGCCCGAGGCTTGGCCTCCGGAGTCTCCGCATCAGGTGCTTGCGCAGCGGCTTGCTCAGGGCTCCATTCGAAGAACCGGTCGCACGCATTGCGCAGTGCATCTGGGGTCTTTGCTTCGCCCACAATGAAGACCGTAGCGCCGCGTTCTCGCAGTCTGCGGCTGAGATATGCAAAGTCCGAGTCGCTCGTTACCAAGCAAAAGACCTCCGCACGCCTGTCGAACAGTGCCTCTTGAGCATCAAGAGCAAGCGCAATATCAGCTGTATTCTTCTTTGAAGCGTATTGGTATTGAAGGCATGGGGTAAATGCCTGTCGGACCAATGCTTGTTCCCATGAACTGTTGAGTGTCGTCTTGTTTCCATACCCGCGTCGCAGCGCAACTCTACCGGCCTGCGCTGCCATCAATAGGGCGAAATCAATGATGTCGGGTGCGACATTGTCACAGTCAATCATGACCGCGACGGTGGCTTCAATCGGCTGACTCGCCATAGATGCTCCTTCCAATGCTTGTGGGTAGCGACGATTGCCTTCTTTTTATTGTTGCCGGCTCTGATTGAGCTTAAAAAGATGATGAACAATTTCGTCGTCAGTCATCGGCCAATCAAGTCCATAAGCCTTGGCAACCGCCTGGTCAAGCGTCGCATGCATCGCTTGGAGCCAGGCAGGACTAGCGTTGTAGAGGTTGGTGAGGGTCCTTTTCTTCATGTCGAGTTCGTGACCGCTTCGGGTAACAATCCGTTCCGGATACCCGGCTGAATTCTCGCCAATTCGCTCAGTCCATTCGGGAGGGTAGAGCCACATGTTCCGCGCATCGTCCAGAGCTTTGGCAGCGTTAGCTATGGCAACAGAACGCTCATCGCTGGCACATTCTTCAAGATCTAGATCAGGCGTAAGGCCATCCGGATAGGGGAAGGTCTCGTAGCATGTAGTTGGTGTATATCGTGGATCATTGCCTACCCCAAGATACGTGCACATCCTCAACGACCACACTTCATGGAACCTTGAATTGAGAATGCCAAAGGTCAAATCGTCCTCTTTGCCAAAGCAGTAGACGCCATCATCGATCAGCTGGCTCGGGTGAAGCCACACAAACAGGCGATACTTGGATACACGCGGGGTCGCAATGTAACGACTAAGGCCAGTGAGCTTTTTGCGCATGCCAACGCAGACCTCAGAGTGCAGCCACCAGCTGTCTCGGCGAGCCGCACGTCTATTGACAGCACGAACGGGGAGAACCTTTTCCTTTACCCACTCGAACGGAGCCTCATAAAGACTTGCCTCGCTCTCCGACATTTCTGTGCCGAAGTCAATTATCCAAAGATCATGCGTGCCACGTGCGATCCAAGTTCCGTTCACCCAGGGCCTCAGGACGTCAGAATTAGGCTTCCCGTTGGGATTGGGTTGGCTCAGCCAGTTACGTGCGATCACCCCCGGGATTTCAAAGTTCCCACCCTTTTTTGTCCCTGAGTAAGCGATGTCCCTGTTTGCCTTAAGCTTCAATGCCTTTGTAAGATCAACGTTGTTCGAGACGGTTTCACCTGCCAAGTCAGGGTAGATAGACAGCACGCTTTTTCCGTCAAGGGTGGCCGCTTCACCACTCTTCTTCTTGAAGCACACGAGCGACACGCGAACCGCTGCGCCTTCATTGAACCATTCCTCATCGCTCCACGCATCGAATATCTCGGCGTCGCGGACGATATGATTTAGAACTTCCCGGTTTGCCCCGCCTCTCAAACTGTTCGTGGCGACGAGCCCGACACGTAAATCCGGATCTTTCCGTAATAGGTCATTGGATTTTTCGAACCAATAGCAAACCAGATCGGCCCCAGCAGGGACTCTCTTGTGATAAGTAGATCGGACCTTTTCAACGTATTCATTGCCGAGCTCGCCTAGCAGCTTTGAGCCGCCCAGGAATGGTGGGTTACCAATGATCGCGTTAGCATCTGGCCACCTCGCTTCCTTATCGTCGTCCGTGAGAAGCGCATCTCTGCACTCGATCTGATTGAGGGGCTGGAGAATCGGATTGCGATTCGCACCAAACCCGTTCTGTATCATCCATTGGATCTCGCCGATCCAAATCGTGATGCGAGCGAGTTCAGCCGCATAAGCATTGATCTCTATACCCTTCACGCTCCGGGGTCCAAGTGCAGGCAGCTGGCGGCCCAGGCCGAGAGCTTCTCCCTCGATCAAAACTCGCTTCTCTATGTCTTTAAGCGCATGAAGCGCCAAGTAGAGAAAGTTGCCACTTCCACAAGCCGGATCCAAGACAGTGAAGGCTCTGAGACGTTCCAAGAAGTGGTTAAATCTATCTCGCGCAGGCTTTGAGATGGATTTTTTAGCCTTGTCGAGCAACCTGCTTAGCTCAACCTTCTCGCTCTCCCATGCATCGAGCCACGGCTTTACAACCACCGGATGAACAATCTTCATGATCGTCGCGGTGTCGGTGTAATGAGCTCCAAGCTGAGTGCGCGTGTTGGGATCTAGCCCGCGCTCAAACAAGGTGCCAAAGATGCTTGGCTCAATTTCCGACCAATCAAGACGGCATGCATCTAGAAGAAGTTTCAGTTCAGCAGAGTCGAGCACAATTGTTGAATCGTCTTCGAACAAGCCGCCGTTGAACCAGTCAATGTTCTCGTAAGCGACGTCTCCGCCCTTGTGCATCGCTAAAAACAGCTCGCGGCTACGCTTCTCAAAAAGATCGGAGTTGCCCTGGGAGCCAGTCACCATCTTGGTAAAAAGATGGTTTGGCAGCAGCCCAATGTCTTCCGCGAACATGCAGAAAAGTAGGCGGTTTAGGAAGTGTGCAACGGGCTGTGGTGAATGGCCACGTTCCCGCAGAGCCTTCGCTAACATAGTGAATTTCTGTGCGGCTTCTCTAGTGATCGCGGTTCGCGTCACGCCAGGCTTTAGTGCTTCTGGATTCTTGAACACCGCATCTAGCAACTGCCTCGTTTCGTATTCTGCCAGCTGATCTACGGTAAATTTATATTCCTTTTTTACCGTATTTGTGAAGTTGGTATGGATGATGATTGTCTGAAGATCAGAAACGACGAGCAAGGGCGGGTTTTGTAGTGCGTCAGCATACATTTTCAGTTGCTGATAGGCTTTGTCGAGGCTCTTGTGCGTGCCTTTTGCCTCCCATCCGAAATACCCTTTTTTCCAGACATCGGCCCAGCCTTCGCCCCCGCTAGTCTTAGTGGCGCCATACTCATAGGTGAACCAAGTGTGGTCCGGATCGGCCTCCCTGGGAGTCTGATGACCCACTAGACGACAGAGATCTTCAAAGAAAGGCTGTGCATCTCTGCGTTCGTCGCCTCCATTAGCCCACTTCTTGATGAAATCGTGCGGCGTCATTTCTGTTCTCGCTCCCTCGATGTGGGACCCATTGCGGCCGAGACTGACCGCCTTGGGCACCCGATGAGCAAGCCTATGGCCGTCAACGAGGAAAAGAAAGATCTACCTGCGGGCAACGCCTACCTTACCCGGATGAGCTGCTTCCAATCTGTGGTGTAAGCCGGCGAGAGCATGTCCCTCTTGACTGACCAGGCGGGCTTTTCCAGGCTCTTGCCTTTCGGTCGCCATGCCGTCGAAGCGAAGCCCATGGAGCCCCGGCCGAACTTCTGGTTGGTCCGGTCCATCACTTCCATAATGGCCTTGCTGCGCTGGTCGATCCCTGCAAACAGATCCCCTTGCTGGATGTCCATATGGCTCAGATCAAGCAAGCTGACACCTGCTTTCTTGTAGCCGTAGCCTGGACGGAACATGGCCTTGGCCAGCCCCTGGGCGACCATCAAAATTTCCCTGGTGTCAGCAGACGGCATCAGCAGACGAAACGACTTTGATGGATTGTATTGCGGCAAATTTTGCTTGAAAGGGTTCGTCTGGATGAAGACCCAGACGCCCGCTGCTTGCAGCTGCCTTGAACGAAGCTTCTCGCAAGCCCGTTGGGCAAAGGTGGCAATGGCTTGCATCAGCTCGGTTTGTGACGTGATGTCTTTGCCAAACGTGCGAGACACCATAATTTCCTTGCGTTGTGGCTCGTGCTCTTCGAGCTCTGCACATGGGATACCCTGCAATTCACGCTGCGTGCGTGCCAGCACAACACCATATCGAGAACGCAGAGTGTCTACGTCAGTGGCAGCGAGATCACCAGCCGTCAGGATGCCATCGGCACCCAGCCTTGCAGTGAGCTTCCTTCCCACACCCCAAACATCCTCAACTGGGTATGTGAGCAGGGCAGGGTCGTCAGGCATCGTCGTAACGACACCCGAAATGGAGGACTTGGCCCTCTTGTTGCTGAGCTTCGCCAGCGTCTTCGTCGGTCCAATGCCTACACATGAGGGAATGCCGGTCCACTTGAAAATTCGGGCTCGCGCTTCTGCTGCGAGACGCTCGTGATCCTTTGAGGGGATGCCTGCCAGGTCAATGAAGTTTTCATCGATGCTGTATTGCTCGATTGCAGGAAAGAGGCCTCTTAAGATCGACGCAATCCTGGCGCTGATGTCACCGTAGAGCGCGAAATTTGCAGAGCGAAAAGTGATCTGCCGGCGCACGTCTGGTGGGATCTGGTGGATTGGGGCACCCATCGGCACACCGAGTTTTTTGCTCAGTGCATCTCTTGCAATGACACAGCCATCCCCGCTGCTTGCCACACACACAGGCTTACCGCGAAGCCTCGGATCGAAGCTTGCTTCAACAGAGCAGTAGAAGTTGTTCCCGTCTTGGAGAGCGATCATGCTCACAGCCTGATCTCGCTCACATCGTGCCATCGAGTGATCTCAGCCGACAGCTCATCCCACTTCGCGTGAAGAACTGCGGGGTCGCCGCTGAAAAGTGGTTGCTCGATGTGCTCAAACTGATCGAACTGGGGCCTTGGAAGGACCGAGCCAATGCCATCATAGCAAAGGGCGCTACCTAGGATCTCTGCCGTTTGCGCAAGGTCCCTGAATGCATTTTTTGCATCCGTAAGCTGCCAGCTTTCCAACTGCCTTCCTGCCCGACTTGCTTCCGTAGCCGCATGAGCCACGTCGATGTGCGTGTGCGTAACCACACCTTCAAGCCTTGCCATACGCTGTTCCAGCGCAACAAAGAAGTCTTCTCGAATCACATCATCAGCCGTTCTGTTTTGCTCGGTCGTTCCGCTCAGCGTGTCGAACTCGAGATGCCTACGGATCGATAGTTCTTCATCGAACCTCCGGCCGGAGACGATTGTGCCAGCGGGATGAGCGCGAACGAACTCTTCGAACCGTGCACGAGTGGCTACGTAGTCATAGTTGAGGCCGGCAATCTCTTCTACAAAAACCCGTCTAGTGATGAGCTGACGAGCCGCCTTCGCATCAGCGATGAGGCCTCCAATCGAGCAGACGCCCCGTGCACCCCCAATAGGATGTTTGTCAGCCAGTTTACGGACGCCCAGGAACGCGCTGTGCCAAAAACCGTTGGCAAGCATGCTGACCATGACTCCGTTTAGCTGCTTGCCTTGAGGGCCATCTGGAGCTTGGTCGATGGCTTCCACTAGGCAGGTGAACACGGCAAGGTCCCAAGCCATTCCGGATAGCTGCTTGCAGATGCTGTTCTCGTCGGTTTGGAAGATGCTCTTCCACTGCTCAATACGCTCGCGCATCATCGCCTCAGCTGCTTTTTAAAAGACCAAGTCACCACACCCCAGACATCCAGTTCAATGTCTGGGGGCACCAGGATAGGAGGGTGGTCCGGGTGTCCCGAGTGGAGCGCCAGACGATTCCGGCTCATGGCAAGCCGCTTGACCATGAACCCCCCTTCCCACAGCACCAGGACAATGTCCCCGTGCTTGGGTTCCAGGCTGCGGTCAACGACCAGCGTGTCGCCCTGGTCGATCCCGAGCCCAGTCATGCTGTCCCCCTCAGCGGTGGCAAAGAACGTGGCCACTGGATTGCTAATGCAGTGCTGATTGAGACATAGCGTGTCCTCAGCCCCGAAGAAGTCCTCCGCAGGGCTTGGGAAGCCACAGCTCACGCGCATGCTGAGCACGGGTAGGGCATGGGTAGGTGCGAAGGGGCTGAAAGCGCCCAGGAGGCTTGGAGGGGCGATGGGGTGCATAGTGGGAGAGTCCGAGAAAGCTGAATCACGGGCTGAGACTGACAGGCCTCAGCATGCTGCTACGGCGCTAGCTTAGAACTGTGTTAGTGAAATTACTAACAAATTCCATAAGTCATTGATGAAGAAGGACCGGCCCGATGCCTGCCAACCTGAATACGCTGGAAGCTCAACTCAACGCGCTAGAAACCGACCTTCCCTTGCTGATCCAGGCCCACCCCAGCTCGGGCGACTTCTGGGCAGCCTTCGCAGGCCTGGCAGACGTCATTGAAGACAACGCGGGAGCTCACCAGGTGTTGGTCGCTCAACGCATCAGTGCCATGCTCACCAGGCACGGCATAGCCTGCGAAGATGAGCCGGGCTAGGCGGTCTAGGGAAGAGGGGCGCACGTATGGACATGGAAGAATCGAAGACTGTGGTGGTCTATCGCCTGATCACTTCCAGGCTCGTAGAAACACGGCAGGCTTACGCGATTAGCAAAGCACTCAATCTTGCAATGGGTGAAGACAGCCCCAGGCGACTGACCGACCGGCTCAGCGGTTTGGAGGACGTTACGCTGCCCATCCTTTGGTCATGCCAGCTCGCTACGTTCGTGGGATTGGTGGCGGTGCTGGAAGACAGCAAGGGAAGTGCTTCGATCCACGAGCTCGCTCGCTTGATCCGAGCGGATGGCACAGAAGTGCCGGCAGAGCTAGAAGCAGAAGCTGCGGTGATCTACGAGAAATATCGCGTCTTTCGCAACAAGCTCTTCTCTCATAATTCGACCCAGCGCGAGCAGCATCGAGAGCTCTTTGACGAAGCCAAGATTAGTTGGGAGCAGCTTGATGCCGACTTCGACTCGGTGACGCGGATCCTTTTTCAAATTGCGGACAAGAACCAGGCGCTTTCGCTCGATCTCGCGCCACTCATGGCGTTCAATGATGTCGAAGCGACTGAGGCTTGCATGAGAAAAATTCTGTCAGAACTCGGAGCATAGGCCATGTGCTACTCAGCAGAAGTTTGGACGGACTACCACCGCTATGTCGATCAGTTCAATGCTGACGTCGACATCAAAGAGTTCGCCAAGCTCTACCTCGCTCGCCAGAGTTCCCCGAAAATCAAAATCCCAAAGGGCATGGATCGCGGCTTCGACAAGCCGAAGACCGATCTGGAAAAGCAGATCCAACAGCTTGTGCAGGACTACCAAAGCAGCTTGATCAGCGATAGCGAACAAGAGATGTTCAAGCAGGCAAAGCGCCTTGCGGATGCCGAAAGAAAGCTTGCGGTCAAAGAGACGAAGACGGCACTCAACGAGCAGCGCATTGCAACGAACAAGATCAAGCAAATGAAGCGATGGATCGCCGACGCTAAGCGCGTTGAGCTCGATCCGGTCAAGGACAATCGCATGTGGCCGGACTGGTATGTGCCCGTGCTGATTTCTGAGAAGGGAAAGCTTGTCGTGCGGCCAATGCGCTATCACTGCCGTCCTGCTGGAAAACCCGCTAGCGTTGACCGCACAAAGGATGGCAAGGTCTCGGGCACATACAACGCTCGCCGGGACAACTTGACCCGCTTTTGGCGCAAACAATTTGGATACACGCACGGCCTCATCGTTGCCAGCCAATTCTATGAGATGGTCGAACGGGACGGTGTCACGCGTGAAGTTCAGTTCAACCCCAGCACGCATGAGCCGATGTTCATCGCGTGCCTGTGGTCACATTGGACAGATCCCAAAGGTGAAGCGCCTGATCTTTACAGCTGCGCTGCTGTGACTGACGATCCGGAGCCTGAGGTTGCAGAAGCCGGTCATGACCGCACCGTCATCAATCTCAAGCCAGAGCACATCAGGGCTTGGCTCAATCCCGACCCAAACAATTTACAGAGCATGCAGGACATCATGGACGATAAGCAACATCCCTTTTACGAACATAGGCTTGCTGCGTGAACAAAATAATCTCCAAGTTCCGCAGGATGTTCTCAAAGCCTCCTGCTCAACCACTCACAGAACAACAGCTCCGTGACGAGCTCGAACAGCGTCTCGAAGCGCATTCCAGGACGCAAGCCAACGATGGTAGGAACCCTTGGGAAAAGGCCATTAACGCGTCTTTTTTGGACATCTATGTATCTGTTGGAGCGGCAGACATCGGATACATCAAAGAAATTAGTCATGATCAATCTAAATCAAGACTCTGGGTTGGGCATTTCCGGACTAATAAGGATCGGTCTGGCAAGGGGTTCGGAACGGCCATGCTCCACGGGGTTGGTCGCGTAGCTAAAGAGTATCTGAAATGCACAGAGATCGTCATTCGCAGCAAAGGCAAACATAGAGACGAGGTGGACAAATTCATGTTAGGCAAGGGCGCAATTCCTCTGCATCCAGTTAGCAATAGCGGCAAGGAATGGCTCTGGAAAATTCCTTAGGTTCACGAACCGGTGGGCCAACCCCATCCGAATTCCTAACGATGAAAAGACCAAGCTGCTTTTTTCGAGCCAACATAGGATCGTCATTCCGTGACAAGAAGCCATCAGAGGTCCATTGAGGTCAACCAGGCCTTGATCCGTGCGGCAGAGATCAGGGCGGGGTTGCAACTGGCCGGAGACGCGACGCTTGCGCACCGCATCGCAGTGGCACTCTTAGCCGCCGCATACGATGATGCAAGAGCAGCGACTCTCTTGATCGGGAACTATGGCCCAGACCTCGTGGGCAGTGCACTAAGTCTGGTGCGGCCCATGAACGAGAAGTTCCGGCGCGGTTGTTGGTTCTTCCTGGGAGCGACAGAGGAGCAGGCTGATGCTTTCATGCAGAAAGACGAACTGCCCAGCACGAAGACGATGGTAGAGGCGATAGAAGCCGAAGGGCCCTTCAATCAGTTCCCAATTTTCAGTGAGCAATTCCAGGCTGGGATCAACCATCTCCACAGCTTCACCCATGGTGGCAACCAGATAGCCATCCCCTACCTTGCAACAAACGAAGTAGGGGCTTCCTACTTGGATAACGATATCTTCTATGCGTTGGAAAGCATCGAAGCGATTGGGATGACAGCTGTTCTCATCACGATCCTGGTCGCTGGGGAGAGCAATCCCGAGGGAGCGCAACGGGCGCTAGACGCTTTCGGATCGGAGTTCGCGTTTGGCGAACCCTCGGCGTAGTGTATTAGCAAGAAAAAGTTTTTAGAACAGATCGTCTCAAGGCTTTCTTTTAAATCAGGGGTGGTGGATAGGATGAAGCTTGAATCAATCAAGGTGGAAAAGTTCAAACGGATCGATGCAATCGAGCTGCCAATTGCAGATCTCAACATCTTGGTGGGATCCAACGGCAGCGGCAAGTCTTCCATCTTGCAGGCACTTCATCTTGCCTCATGCCTGATGCGGCAGGTAGATCGAATTCGCGCCGAATCAACGGCAATGGTCAGCATCAATGACCTGGACTATCTGCCGAGTGATCAGTATTGGAAGCTAGGCCACGGTGCAGATTGGGGGAACAAAGGTAACAGCCCGTCCTCAAAAGTTGAGTTCCGCTTTCTCGACGACGCAGCTGTAGTTGTGCCCCCTAACATCGTGACGGCCAAGCTCGTCATGCGCTCTGCTAGGAACGCGGGCATCTCTGTTCAGGGTGAATTGCCTGAATCAGTTCGCCCCCTGTTCCGTGGTCAGGATGTCTTCTTTAGCGGGTTCATTCCTGGGATTTCGGGCATC
This sequence comes from Stenotrophomonas sp. AS1, assembly GCF_048957655.1. Lineage (NCBI taxonomy): Bacteria > Pseudomonadati > Pseudomonadota > Gammaproteobacteria > Lysobacterales > Lysobacteraceae > Stenotrophomonas > Stenotrophomonas sp. AS1. The sequence continues at coordinate 152,090 of NZ_JARVXM010000007.1, forward strand.
CCGAATGTTGAGCACAAGAATTCTAAGCGCGTTGTGCTCAAAGCCTGCTCGTTCGGCGATTCGAACGTCTATCTGCGAAATGCGCTAAACCTGCTGCCGGCTGCTGACATCGTCAAGATCGAAGAGTGGTTGGAGCCGCTTTTGGGAGCGATCAAGCTCAAGATCGTGTTCGATGAGTCTAAGGACTTCGACATCCATGCGCACGCAGAGCTAAACGGTCGTTGGACGCCGTTGGAGCTGCTTGGGACGGGCTTCCTGCAACTGATTCAGATCTTCTGCTACATCCTGCTCTTTAAGCCCAAAATTCTGCTTATTGACGAACCTGATATCCATCTTCATCCAACGATTCAAGAGAAGCTGGCAAGCAGCTTGTTGGAGATAGCAAGAGCGCAGGAGATCAAGATCGTCATGTCAACGCACTCTCCCTTCATCGTAAGAGGAGCACCGGTTGACGCTAATGTGGTCTGGCTTGCAGACGGTGAGATCAAATCCGACGACCGGTCTGTGGTCGAACTGGCGCTGGGTTGGGGGGCGTTCGGTAAGCAGGTGATCATCGTCAGCGAAGACGCGAAGAACGAGCTATTAAAGAAGCTCATTCGACAGTGGCCCGAGATCGAGCGGTCTGTGACTGTTCTCCCAGGCCGGGGCTACAAGCATCTGCTGACCAAGGCTGAGGCGGTAGAGCTCAGGGAGTCACTAGGTGGCAAGTTCAAAGTCTTGGTTCACCGAGACCGCGATTCGTTGACTGACGACGAGGCGGCGCAATTGGTGGATAGTTATGCAGCAGAGGGCATTGCCCTGTGGCTTACAGACCAATCCGACATCGAGTCTGAGTTCTGCAACCCAAGCTTCCTGTCATCGCTTACTGGCGAAACGCTCGCTACATGTGAGGGATGGGTGGATCACATCATCGCGAACAGCACCGTGCCCATCTCAGACCAGTTCGCAAAACAGCGTGTCGCAGCGAATCAAGAGCTTCATGGAGCAGGCGGTAGCCCTACGAATGCAGATGTTTGGGCGGCGCTGCAACATCGACCATTGAAGGGGGCGAAGGGGAAGTTTGTGATGGGTCAGTTGAAGAACAGGGTCCCTGGGAACGTCTACTCAGAGGCGAGTGTAGAGGGACACAGCGGCTTCCCCGAGCTTGCCCCAAGCCTCAAGAACGCCATTGAGCAGCTCATTGCCCAATAGTCACAGGGTGTCCGAGATATCAGGGCTAGGGCAACGGCCTTGAAATTTATCAGTCTTTCTTTTCACTTTTTCCTGCCCGAGGTAGATCAAGCATGCCGGTTCTGAACGTCATCGGTCCGAAGTCGGGTAGGTGCAATATCTGTGGCGCCGTAGGGCCTTTGACCGAAGATCACATCCCGCCTAAAGCGCTGGCGCAAAACATCGCCCTGCGACTCAACCATCTCGTTTCTGAGTTGGGTGCAGAGAAGGCGCCTCCCGGCACCAAGATGCCAGACGGCATCAAGTTCAGAAGCCTTTGTCAGCGCTGCAATGGCGTCGTGTTGTCACGCTACGACAAGGCCCTAGTGGCGATGGCAGACCAGGTGACTGCGATGTTGCGAACACCGATCCTGCTTGATGGATCGCAGACCGTTCGAGTCAAGCCGCAACTCGTAGCCAGGGCAGTGTTAGGTCACCTCTGTGCGCTAGGCATCGATCGCTACAACGAGGGAGACCCGCAGAAATTTGGCGAGTATGTGCTCAACGACCAATCGACCTTCTTGCGAAATTGTAGAGTCTGCTATTGGGTCTATCCATTCGCTGGACGAACGGTCGCGCGTGATCTGTTTATAACTTACATCGGGACTAAGACTGCCTCGCAAGTGATGATCATGAAGTGCTATCCCATAGCATTCGCAATCATCGTCAATAAGGCATTGCCGTTAGATGGCTGGCAGCCGCCGTCGTTTGACTTCTATGCTTCTCTCGGCCCGGACGATGAGGTTGAACTACCGATCTACCTTGATCAGATCCCCGATCAGATTTGGCCTGAGATGCCGCATCGGGACGGCAACATGGTTGCGCTGCTGGGAGAAGCTGCATACGTCGCCAAGCTGAGCTCACCGAGGGGTCAAGTCCTAAAGAACCGACTTAAGCGTTGAACATCATCGGCGCATCGCGCTGGGGCTCGGATCGGCTCCATATCGATGTTTCACCATCAGGTGCCGTGCATCGCGATCACCGCGCTCCATGGCGGCTTGTATCGGTGTGTTGCCATAGTTATCGACAATGTCTTGCTTCGCACCAAAGCGGAGTAGGGCATCGATCACGCCAAGGTCGTCAGCGAGATGCAAGGCTGTCTGTCCAAGCGTGTTGGTGGCATTGACGTCGACATGTGAGCGGATAAGGCCCCGGGCTTCGTTCCAGCGCCCGTTCTCGACAGCGTCCAGGAGGGCGGTGCCGGGGAGCGTGTCATCCGCCTCAGAGGCGTAGACAAGCTGTTCTTTGTCACCCCGAATGCGAGCGAGAAGCAAGGCATGATCAATGAGGTGATCGAACCGCGATCCGGCGCGGCTTGCATCGTAAATGGCCTGGGATTCTGGGCTTAGGTTGCCAAAATCGAAGAGCTTGGGGCGGGGGTCTTGCCCGGGCTGTGTGTAGCACTGCCGGCTCTCTTCCAGGTCTGAATTATGGATCTGTGGCAGTCGTTCAGTCATAGCGCTACCGCCAGTTCTTTGGCTTTGCGCCGCGCCTTCATGTCTTTGATCTGATCGTCGAGCAGTTCGGGTGCCAACGGATCGACAGTCTTCGCCCTCGCGTTACGCACCGGCCGTTCTTGACGGGGCTCTTGACCCGCTAGCTCCTGCGCCTGGACATTGTTCTGCTCAAGTTCTTGATAGCGCTCGACCTTCAAGAAATTGCAGATCTTCTCTGCATCCGCACACGCGCGGAGGATCTCTTTGGGATCATCTTTGAGGACCTTGATCCAGGATTTGATGTAGGCCGTGTGCTGACCAGGGTCATGTCCAATACCCAAGCGTTCGCCGGTCATGTAGGAGAAGATCTCGGCTCGCAGCTCTTCGATAGCATAGCTCTCACTACCAAACTTGCCCGATAAATCACGCCCCAACCGATTTTTATTGCCGGTGCTGTGGCCTAGCTCGTGAAGGGCTGTTGTATAGAAGCCGTCCTGGCTTTTAAACGCAGTTTTCGAAGGCATGAAGATCTGATCGATGTCAGGACGGTAGTAAGCCCTATCACCGCCATTGAAGTTGAACGGAACTCCCGAGTCAGTCATCAGCTGCTCGCACTTCTCATGTCGCCATTGCTCAGAAACTTGTAGCTGAGGCTTTGGATCTGGCAGTCCCTCGCATTGATCGCGGTTGAAAACTGTGAAGTAGAAGACTTGCATGCGCGTCTTTGCTGTTGGATCCTCTTCGAGTTGCTCGGCAGTCGGCTCCGACGTCTTCCAGAATTGGATCGAAGTGCCTTTCTGCCCCTTGCGGACCTTGCCACCAGCTTCCCCGATCTGCTTGAACGTCAGCCACTCCGCAGACTGATAGCCCCGTTCTTGCTGCGTCAGGAGCAAGTTCATGAAATTGCTGCCCCGGTAGCTACGATTGGTGACGCCGTTGTGGGGCCCTGCCGGGACTTCGCCGGGCTTCCAAGGCTTTGTCCATGGCGCTGTGTGGTTCTCCAGGCTGCGGATCACGAGATCAGCAAATTGGCGCGCGTAGTCGTCTGTCTTGCTCATGCGCCAATCCAAATGCTGCGGTGTTGCATGAGAGCCAGATCGACAAGATCGATGATCTCGAAGTCGTTGAAATGGCCTTCGGCCTCAGTCTGATCAGTTGCTACGCTGAACAGCAGGCCGTCCCCGTGCCGTTCTGCGACGAATCGCTTGAAGGGCAGGTAGATATCCTCTGGCGTTAGCGCCGTTTCTTCGAAATACAGATCTTCATCAGTCATAAGTGCCTCCTCTTGACCAAGCTAAGGCAACTGACTCGTTTGGCAAGGGCTTCTAGCGCAATTAATTTGGTCCAATTCGCAAATAGCCAGCGACAAAGATTGGTCGCTCAACACATTGCAAGCGCTAGCGCTCCTCCACCTTGTTCCGGCTTTCAGTGCAATGCGTTCTTGCCGCTTCCCTTGCTCTTATCGCGAGCAATTGGCTCAATTGGAGCAAGATGATGAGCACGAAATTCTTCAAAGAAGCAAACGAGCACTTCACCAACATGTTTGGCATCAGCATCGACGAAGCGGGCTTCTCAGAAGCCGAGTTCAAACAGCGCTATGGCGATCTTTCAGCTCTTGAAGCCGCTCACCAAATTGGTCGCGACTACGACCTGGATCGAGTCGATCACGGCTGGAGCTGAGCAATAAAAAAGCCCCGAATTTCCGGGGCTTTCTTCGTCTGCAGCGCGGCAGGTTCTACCAGAACTTCTGCAGGACAGTCTTGCCTTCAAGATCAGTCTGGACGACCTTGTATGTCACCTTCAAGCCTTTGACGGCAGTGTCAACAGTGTATTCAACCTTGCCGACCACTTCGCCTTCGGCGCTCAGGATTGAATAATTGTCGACGTCTACGTTTCCCATAAAACCTGTCTCGCGCGAGCTGTCTAGGCGAAGCGTCTCGCCGTCCTTCAATTGCAAGTGTTCTGAAAAAGACATCGGCGTTCTTCTTGAGTGAGTGCGTCGTTGGGGTCAGTCAATCGGCGGATCAAACGAAGCAAGCTTCGGTGGGATCTTGACGCCAGCTTCTTCCATACACACGAAATTGCAACCTTCCTTCTCGCTGATTGGGGCGAGACTCCGCGCGTCGTAAGCTTTGAAAAATCGCTTGGAAGGTGCCTTGTCTTCGATGACCACCAAGATCGGCCGAGACTCTCCCAGGCACACGGCAGTGATTCTTCCTACACCCAAGGGCGGGGTGATGACCTTCTGCCCGGACGTGACCTTCATCGTCACCTCTCCATCGTAGTTCCATCCGCCAACGCGGCCATCAGTTCGGTTTTGATTGACCCCTGTGTATTCGATGATGCTTGGGCCGCACAGGCCCTTGGCCGTGTTGTTGAACCTGTCGAAAGCCAAGTTCCCAAGATCCTGGGCATGGGACGAGTGCGCGATGCTCAGCAGCAAAATTCCTGCGAATACGATGTGTGATTTCATCCTTGATCCCCTTGTTGCTCAAAGCGAGCAAGCAGATCACAACGTAGATCACCCCCGACTTCAACCCCCCTGCGCCAATGCCCCCCAGGGGGCTGGCTGTGGAACGGGCTATCGCCCATCATCAGGCCGAGCCAAGCGGCCCCTCAAGTCCCATTGGGGCGAAGCCGCAGCGCAGCTGCCAGGTGAAGCGATAGCCCCAGCTTACCCGCCGCCCCCTCCCAGGGGGCAAAGGCGGAAGGGGTGACAAGAAATTACTGCTTTGCTTTTGGCTTTTGATTTTTCCCTGAGCGATAGCGAAAAAAGCGCGCAGCGCCCTTTAACCTTTAAACCTTAAAGCCTTAAGCGAGCGCAAGCCTTATGTGCCAAGGCTTTCGGAGGCATTGGGTCCGCGTAACTGCGCATTTGGTCCGCACAAGTGCGCATTTGGTCCGAGTAAGTGCGCATTTGGTCCGCACAAGTGCGCATCAGGTCCGCGTAAGTGCGCAGTGTCAATGAAGCGCTGTCTCCACTCTTTAAGCCTTTCGTTATTGACAAAAATCATATTCGCCTTATTTGTGGTTGGAGCAGATAAGGGGATGAAAATGAAAGATAAAAAACAGCTTGCGCTTGCACCGGTTCCAATGGGACTTGTCAGGTCTGCACTTTTCGGGACGGCACGGTTTAATGGTGAGCGGATTGAGTCCGGCAGCATAGCCGCACATCACGTTTTGGGAACTAAGATTGCTTACAAAGGGCCGCGACTGAATCAGCTGCACGCGATTGTGTGGCAATCAATTCTGCTGCTAACGCGAGAGCAGGGCTCATGCGTCGTGAGAGTCAGTGGAGATCGTCTCATCGATATGCTTGGCATGTCTTCAAGAAGTGGCACGAACAGAGATCTTATTCTCCAGCGGCTTGAAGATCTTGTCGGAGCGACCGTCAGGTATCAGACGGACACACACCGATATTTTGGAACGATGCTGGTTGGAGCACTGCGTCACGAGAAGACAGGCCATTTCGAGATCGAAATCAACCCGAAGGTCATGGATCTGCTTGGCAATGAAGTCATCTGCAATGACTTGGAAAGAAAGGTCGCACTCGGAAAAAATCAATTGGCGCTTTGGCTGCACGACTACTTGTCATCTCACAGAGTGATCTATCCTGTCTCGGTTGATGAGTTGCGGGTGCTAAGTGGTTCTGAAAAAGAGCTCAAGAAGTTTCGTTACGAGCTTAAGAAGTCTATGGCCATTGTCAGCACAGGTAACGATCCTTTGGTCAAGTCCTGGGCCATTAACGGCGACGACAAGCTGACAGCTGAGAAGGGCGCGACAAAGGTAGTGCTAATTCCCAAATCCGCTGATATGAAGATCGCGCAGGGTAGAAAGCGCAATCTTATTGATCAGGCCCGGAACCAACGGGTCAACCCACTATGAAGCGCATGACTAGGAACAAGAAAGCGAAATTGGTTTCAAGGCTAAAGAATGGAAAGGAGAAACATTCAGACCTGGCCCGCATGTTTGGAATAAGCAGGCAGCGTGTGCATCAGATCGCGGCGAAGTCTAATGCTTGCATGCGGAGAGAAATAATTAAGGAGACTCGTATTACGGTGGCGAGGTTTATTGCGGATCATCCGTCTATGCCCTACGCAGAGGTTCGTCGGCGGTTCTCTGTCTCTCAATCGCTTGTTGCTTCTGCACTGAATTTGAGGCCCCTTCTGGAGAGAGATCTTTGAATTCCATATCTCCAATTTGGCAAGAATAAGGCCACTCTAAGTGGCCTTTACTTTATCTGGATCCAATTCTCGCAAGAGACGACTCAATCGTTCGAATGCTTCCAATAGCCTTAGCTGAGAAGTAGTCAAGTCCGATCATCAAGCAAGCGATAAGAACTAGCCATGTAATCAGCCGTCTCATGCGCCCGTTCCCAGGGCACTACTGATCAAGCGGCCAATTCCGGACAGCGCTGCGTAGCATCCAAGCAAGGCAAAGGCCGCAAGCGTTGCCATCGAGCCTAGTGAAATGAAAAGGCTTTCGTGGTTGAAAAGATATTTGAACATGATGATCTCCTTTTGATGATGAGGCTTTGAGTGCCTTTCATTTATTGAAAGGCTGATCGCAATTTTGTCAAGTATTTGGAGTCAAAACTGTTGACAAAAGTTGGAGCTGCCTTTTATTCAAGTTAGGGATAACCCCAACTGGAGATCATCATGAAAATTAAATATGACATCGATACAACAACCAAGTTTTATCAGATTCATTTAAACCAAAAAGAAGAGCGAGCATCGCGTTTAAAGAACCGAGCTAAAGATCGAGATAGACGAATGATGTGTCATTGGAACCGTCAGCGCGCATCACAAGTCCAAGCGGTGCTCTCATGAAGATCTACATGCTCGATGGAAAGGGAGGAGTAGGGCGCACGACTCTCACTCTCAATCTCGCTCACTGTTTACAGTGCACTTACCCATGTTCCAGCGTCTATGTCGCCGACCTAGATGCCCAGGGCTCATCGTTGGCCTGGGCAAGGCTGGCCGGGGAGACGCCCTTCACCGTGGGTGTCGTGAAGTCACGGGCACAGCACGACTTCCATATCTTCGACACCGCCCCAAAGCTTCCTGAGAATGGTCTCCTGCCCGACGCTGACGTCTACATCATCCCTACCTTGCTCGATGCAGTGAGCTTTGTCGTGTTCTTGAAAACAATGGAGCTCGTGCGCAAGAAAAGCTTGCCTCACATCATTGTGGCCAACCGTTTCAATCCGGACCGATCAGAGCATCGCCAGCGCTTCGCACAGCTTCCTGCTGGGGCACTGATCGTGAGGGATCGCGCCATCTTTGCTTCCTCATATGGTTACGGGGAGACGGTCTTTGATCGTGTTGGGGTGAGAGCCAGCCACGCTCAGCAGGACATCAAAGCGATTGCGCGTGCAGTGAGAGGCTTTGACAGCCGAGCCTGGGCGGATCTATGAGGAAGGTTCCAGACCTCGACACTGCCCTGGATGTCATCCACAAGCCCCGACATCGCAGCAAGAAGCGGGTCAACGTCAAGCTCAGGTCTGCACCGGAGCCAGGGGATCACGAGTGCCGGCAGTCCTACTTTGACCTGGCTGTCCACAGTCGGAAAAGAGCAGAACCCCAGTTGCAGCTCCATCGCACGGCCCGGCTCCGCGACTACCGCACTCCTGAGGGCGTTCGCACAAATCGTTCAATGATTACCGTGCCGCCGCGCCTCAAAGCGACGATCCAGGAGCTCCTGGAAGACCCTAGCGAGCCTTGGACCACCGGGCTGATAGCCCTTGCGGAATACGGGGCGCAAGTGCTGAGGAGCGAGCGGAAGGTCTTGAAGGTCACTCGTGCTCGATCAGCGGGTGACGCATCTGAGTAGCTCAACGGAAGACCAGTTCATCGAAGCTGCCAGAACAGGTGACCTGGTCACGTTGCGTGAGCTGCTGGACCAGGTGGACCCAAAGGTCCAGGACTCGAAAGCTCTGGCGGTCGCAGCAATGAACGCTCGACTCCAAGCCGCCCTAGTTCTCTATCCACTCTCTGACCCGCTGGCCATCGAGCATTGGTGTCACCTGCGCCAAGGCACAGACCCTGATCTGATCCTGCGGATGATCGAGTGGGCGAGGGCAGGGAGCGTTGGGCTAGGTAGCCCCAGCGAATACAGCAAAGCCATGGCGATTGCTGCGGAGGAGCAGCATCAGGGCCTCATGGAGCTTCTCTATCTGCACTGCTGTCCTGGGGAAGCTGTGAGCTATTGCTGGGAGAGAGCTTGGTTTGCGGCATCTAAACGCCTGGAAGCCTATTTCCTGCATCGGGCGACACCAGTTCCAAATGCGCGAGTTGAGGTGCGGCGGTTGTGAGGACCGTCGTTTCCTTTACGGGATAGCCGCAATTGGTTGAAGTTTTTATATTCCTGGGTATTGACAAAAAGTCGTTCGGCCTTTTACTGAAAAAACACACTCACCAGGAGAAGGTTATGGGATTTGATGAAAAAGAATTAATTGAAGGTTACGAGCTAAACGATTTTATCGAAATCATCGATGAATTAAAGTTGAAAGGAGATGAATTTGGAAAGCTCTACAATTTAAGCGCCTCGTTAGATCACAGCAAGTTTGTCTATTTGCACGAAAATTATGAGATCACAGATGACGAACTGTCAGGCGCTATGGATGCGGCAGTCTATGGGATGCATTCCGATACATTTGCGTATCTGTTGAAAGAGCGGGATTGGGCGGATTCATACTTGGAGCGGTTGATGAAAGATTTTTCATCCGATGGTGATTACGAAAGAATTGAAATATTATGTAAAGCACACCCAATTCTTGAGGCCGAGATAGATGTTGAGGAAATCTTTAATAAAAATTGTAGCTTTACTCAGGAATTCTACGATGCGCGATCAAAAGTGTTTCTAGATGAATTGTTGGGCATGCATCTGAATTATAACAGTGAGGAGGTTCGCGCAGATGTGGATTCAATTATCGAAGCGTTTGAAAAAAAAGATTGGGCTCCAAATGTTGATTCGACGGGAATACGTCATGCGTTTGAATTCGACGAGGGCTACTTGGCAGGATGGTTGCTTTCCTACGCAAATGTAGAGGAAAAGGGTGATGTAATTTTCGAGTTTTCTGAATGCAATGCTGATGACGACCAGGAAGATGTTATGGCCTGGGTTGAGGAGGTGGCTGGCTCCGATGATAGATTAAAAGTGCTTTATGGATTTTTGACAAATCAATGGGATCTTGTCGAAGAGAATATGCGGCCCAACTTGGATTGCAGCTTTTTCAAGTTATACATGACAGCAGAGCAATTTGAAAAAGCTGAGGGACTTATGCAGGGTGTGTTGGCAAAGCAAGCGAGGGAAGAGCTCGATTCAACAACACTTCAAATGCCACCGGATTTCCGAGAATGCGTTAATCAAGCTAAGTCTGAGAGCCAGGGCACGGCGGCAACTCAGAGAGCCCAAGCACGAAGGCTCTGACGCACCTACCCAAGTTCAAGATAGAGCCCCTTCGCCGGGGCTTTTTTATGTCTGCCATCCGTCGCCTTGCGCTGCGCTCCCAGGTGCTGGCGGTCGGGTAAGCACCAACCCTCTGATTTAGAGGCACTGATTAGATCCTGAAAGCTTGACAAATGCTCGATCTGCCTTTTATTGGACAAAAGGGAGATTGCCATGACTCAAACAGAAAAACTAATCCAGGCCGCACGTCGGGGGGACATTAACGCTGTCAAGAAACTTATTCCAGCGCCATATCCGGGTGTTAAAAGACCGTCTGCTCTGCAATGGGCTGTGGAAAACGGTCACACGGAAGTAGTCAAAGTGCTACTTCCTTTTTATAAGCCGAAGGCAAATGCTTCGATAACGTTGCGATGTGCAGCATCGCTCGGTTTTACGGAAATCGTTGAGATGCTGATCCCCGTTTCTGATCCAATGTCCCACGACTCCAGTGCTCTGAGATTCGCTGCGGCAAATGGACACAAAGAAATCGTTGAGATGCTGATTCCAGTTTCAGATCCAAAAGCAGATAATTCAGATGCATTGGGGGGTGCGGCTTCTAATGGACACGCCGAAGTAGTCGAAATGCTGATTCCTTTTTCTAATGCAAAAGACATGTGCTCATATGCACTGCGTGCGGCCGCAATGATCGGACACAAAAGTATTGTCGGGATGCTAATTCCAGTTTCAGAACCTAAGGCGCTGAATTCAGCTGCATTGGGCTGGGCTTCTTGTAATGGACATGAGGAAGTAGTTGAAGTGCTCATTTCCGTATCTGATGTAATGGAGTCGAGCGCTCTAGCCTTCGCTGCTAAAAATGGGCATGGGGCGATTGTCGAATTGTTAATTCCTTTATCTGATACCCAACTCGCTGTTGACACATTAAGTGATAATAAGAACGCGCAAGAATTGATAAGAGAGGCGGTGGCAAAGATAGATGCATCGCATTCGAGGGAAGAACTTAATGCATCCACAATTAAAATGCCACCAAGCTTCCATGAGTGCACTGACCAGGCGATGACGGAGGGGCGGGGCAGCCAAGAAATCCAGCGCGCCATGGCGCGGCGGCTCTAACGGGTCTTCCCATAATTATGGAAGAAACAATGAGTGGGCCAAAAGATATGGCTAGTAGGAGTTCTGGGCGGATTTCACCATATCGTACAGATCGCCAATTTTCTTAACGTCCTTATACTTATCGGACGTTAGCAGCTCAGCGATCGCGGCTCTCGAGTATTGAATTATTGTGACATAGCTTTGATCAATCTCCTTATTCCCCCCATGAACAAGAGCGGACCTCATCCGATACACTTGTTTTAGTAAGGCGCCCATCTGAATTCTTGATTCTTTGTCTTTTGCAACGATGAAAACGAATGTTTCGGCCAGTCGATCCCCGATGCTCTTTTGGAAGAGGCTTCCTTCGTCGTAGGACAGTAAGATCTCTAGGGCAATGCAGGTGTGGATAACTGAGTTTTTTTCTGTTTGACTTTTAAGTGCTTCGCCAAGCGAGATTGAGCAGTTCAATATCCTTGACTCAAAGTCGGAAATGCGCTCTTTATTTTTTCTTTTTTTATATAGATCCCATAGGGCATTGAATTTATCATTCGCTGCGAAGAATTCATTGTCTACAGGCAACTTTTCAACAATCTTATTTTTAATTGAGGCGCATGGAAAATCTACTTTTCCCTTATGAACTTGATAGGAGGTTGTATCAACATACATCTGCTGATGCGACATGCTTCTGTATGAGAGCAGGTCAGTTTTGATGAATACTGAATTGTCTTTTTTGCCGGCGATGAGGAAAATTAAGTTGATAAATTCTTCAAATTCGTCATGCGCGACTGCTATGGATTTTTCATTGTCATAGCTGTCTTTAATGGCTGAGCTTATGTAATATTCATTATCATTTGATATGGGGAACTTCAGCGATTGTGAATGTCCAATTTCGAACGGACCGATGACAAGTGGTCCTTCTGAATCAATCCTTATTCCTGATATCGGGGCAATTACCTTTACGTCGTCTGGCTGAGCATCTGTAAAAACCTTGAGGAGCTCCACGGTGCCGGTGTCCGAGAAATACTCTCCCGCGACTTTTTTATCAAAGATTGCCTTTTCAATGATTTTTAAAGCCGTTGCTCGACTGAATCGTGAGCTGATTTTTTTGTGTCCGCTGTAGATTGAGTCCAGTGAAATATAAAATGAAATGACATCGTTGACGCAATACGCTTTATTGTTTTTTGTATCAATGGTAAATTTCTTTGAGTGGACTGCTTCATGCGGGCTGCACTCATGGATTAAGTCCATGGCGGAATCTAAGAGCATTTTAGTGTCCACGGTGTTTTCGTTTTTATTTTTTTGAGCCATTTGTAACGTCCTTTTGCTCGGTTTGGAGATCCAGTGTTAAGGGTTTTATGCACATTGGAGTCGAAATTTGCGTGTATCTTGCCACGTCATAAGTTGCATTGCCATTACGTCACTCAAGTGCATATCAAGACGACAGATTGCACAATGAGCTGGCGTTGCGAGCTATATGATTTATATGGGGTGGCAAGAGCCCTTGGTCTTCCTGCACCCACGTTCTCAGGAGCTGGCTGTGATTTGAGCGAGCCCCAGCCCGCCCAGTTAAGGGCGCTAATTCGACCTTAAAGGCTTGACAAAAGCTTGATCTGCCTTTTGCTTGAGTCATCCACTCAAATTAAGGAGATCACATGAAAATCAACGCAATTCAAAGACTCATCTGCAAGACTCGTGAGGCCGGAGTTATTTCGATCAAAGAGGGAGTCTTTCTTTCAACTGGAGCAAGCATCAAGGAGAAATTGCTTGTCTGGGATGAGGCAGCGTCTACAAATGTCGTAGACGAAGAGCTTTGGATCTACACAGAAAAAGGGCTGTTTATGCCATTGGGTCAAAAGCCAGAGCGAGAGCTCAACTGCTATGTATAAAAAGACCGCCGAAAGGCGGTTTTTTAATTGCTGCATCTATTGACAAAAGTTCGATCTGCCTTTCAATGAATACAAGGTAAGGAGATCACTTATGAACACTCAAATCAAACTCAAAGACATCACCACACCCGAACAGCTGAGAGAGCGCATCGGAAAAGACGGTTTAGGACTTCCCAAACTTTCGCTGGGGATCTATTGGAAGCGCTTCAAAGGACTGATGACGACCAACCGGACAAGTGAGGCGCAAATAGAGACTCGTGTTGAGTTCTGCTGCTTCGATGGCACCAAATCCGTCCGCCGATTCGTCTAATCCTGGAGATCTCATGAACGCTTATATTTCTGATGTCCAAGTTTGCCTTGCAGCTAAAGAGAGCTTTGGTCTTTGCTCTCCAGCTGAATTCCTTCACCAACTAACGGGCTATGCTCAATCTGATTTTGATCATGCTTTTGACAGAGCGGCACGCAAGGGGCTGGTCAATGTCTACGGACGCGACACGGTGCTGATTTCAGGAAAAGGCTCACTTTTCTTGCAGAGCCAAGCGATTGACGACCATAAATGGCGCGCTGTTGAAAGGGTCAAGCAAAGGCTGGTAGAGAGAGAGGAACGCCGGCGCTGGGATGTCCGGCAGCTCATCAAATCAAGGATGGACTTCGCTCGAGAGCTTCGAGCGGCTTGACCAGGATCATGGGCCGCTGGCCCACCGCGCCTTGGGTGCTTCGCACGCGATCATTGATCGCCCCGGGCGGGCCCGAGTCGCTTGCTCACGAACCAGGGCTCTTCCGCTCAATGGCATCCCATCGATCTGCTGCCGCACGGTAGATGAAGCCTAAGGCAGGAAACGTCAGCAGCATTGCTGCCGCAACCGCGAAGTAGGATCTAAGTGGCTGCACATCTCCGTCTTCGTCTGTCCAGCCCCAGTCGTCCGGCATCCAGAAGAGTGCGCTCTGTGTGCCTCCATACAACATGATCGCAAGTCCCACCCACGCCAGGCCAGAGTAGATCCACTTTAGCGGTGACATGCCCGATTGGACGTGGGCGCGGCGAACGAACGCTTGTGGCTGGAAGTAGGCACTGCAAACGTAGTGGATCAAGGCAATAAGCGAAGCGGTGCTGACAGCACCCGCGATCATTGTAATGACAGACATCTGCCCTCCTGGGCGGACTGAATTAGGTGCGTAGATCACTCATTGCATGTGCAGCAGTCTACCGCCGTGAGCGCTCATTGCGATGCCACCTATGGCGAGCGAATTCTTGAGAGAAAGCGCTAAAAACCATTGCTAAAGAATAGTTTTGCGTTTTAATGAGGTTGTTCAAATAATTAGGAGATCTCATGTTTTTATATCACTGCACTGACAATGAAAATCTTTGCAAAATTCCATTAGATGATTTTACGAAGGATAACGTCATTCGTGGACTGTGCTTTTCTGATAACGCTCTAGATCACTTTGGTGACGTAACGTATCGAATAGAGCTTAAAGATGAGTGGAGTATGCTCACTACCGATATGCTTCACAACCTGGATGTATCACCAACCAATTCTATTGACTACATGTCTGACAGGCATGGAAACCCGTTAATTATTAGGGGGGAAGATATTAGATCTGCTTTCGAGAAAGCCTGCCTTGAATTCGATTACGATAAAGAACAGTGGGAGAACCTGTGGACATGCGCGATTGAGTTTGACGACTGTAGTGGCAACGATGAGCTTATTGAATATGCCAATGGAGAAGATCCAGCCTGGGATTTGCAGAGCATACGCGGCCGAACCGCCTATCATCTTGGTCTGGCCGGAGCTGTGATTTCAGATGAGAACGGAACTTCATACATCATCTCAGATAGCAGCCTTCGGCTTGATCGAGTCGAATACGATGACGAGAACATGGAGGATCAGTGGCGTGTCGTGGAAAGGTGCTCACATACTAAAGGCGCTGATGAGTCTACGTTGACCCAAAAAGAGTTCCAGACAAACTCAGTGGAAATTCCCCCGAGCTTCAAGGAATGCGTTGCAAGCCAGCATAGTCTTGGTCCGGCATCTGTAACGCGAGTCACCAGTTCCCGTCGTCTTTGAGCTAGCACACGGTGCATCGGCCGAGTGTCAGATTTTTCTGACACCCCTAGTCTTCACGTAGCGCTTACAATGCGGTTGTCGTCAAGGGAACAGGGGAAGTTCGTGCGCTCTACCATTTCACCGGCCGTCCTGGCCGCACTATGCGTCTTTTTTGTAGGTTGTCAGCAGGACGCGGCTTCAACAACCTCCGGTCACGTGGCAAACAAGCCTCCGATTGTCATTACAGAGGAGCCTTGGGTAGGCAAAGCCTTCGATGGTGAGACGGTTCGTTTGAATCCTCCCATCCGGTTCTACCAGGAACTCATCCGGGCGCGCAACCAGGTGGCAAAAGGCGAGTTCGAAACCACCGCGGACTATGAGAAGCGGAAAGCGGAGCTATCTCTACCTGTTGGCATTGATGCCGGCAAAGTCTATCTCTTCGAATTCACGACGAAGGTCAAATATGATGCTGATCAAGGGGCGTATACAGCGGATCCAAGCTTTTGCACGGACTACGATTTCACCACCTTGAAGAACACATTGGCTTGCCGCCTGGCTAGTGTCGAGGGTGCGCCGCTAGTCAACAGGCGGGAGGTCTACGGACAGACCCAACTGTTTGAGAAGAAGACAGACACCGAGTATTCGGTGCTCATGTCCCCACAAGATGTTCGTAAGATCGCTAAGCGTTCCTCCCAATACGCAAGCTATGCGTTGCCCTCGAGGTGTCCAGTGGCCGTAGAGGAAGCTAAAAATTACGGCCCGATTGCCATGGCTTACGGTGTGACCTTTGAGCGACCTGACTTCGTCAAGGGAGACACCATGCATCTGCACACCTATCCGGAATATAAGAACGAATGGGACGTAGAAAAGATAGGCGTCTTTGGCAAGATGACATCACTGGTCTGCTACACCAACGACGAGCACAAGCGTGTGGTCTATCGGCAGGTGCTCTAGATGCCACAGTCTAAAATTCGCAGGCGAACGCGGTTCGTGCACGGGCTAGCTCTTCTGTTCTTGGGGCCTCTCGCGTCTTGGCTCGCCTTCGGGCTACTTGTGGAGTTCCAGGAGTCGCCAAGTTCGGTGAGCACGATTCCGTCAACTTGGGGCTACTACCTCGGGATCACGGCGATCCCGATGATCTTCGGGTTAATTCTTGTCGCATTTGTGCGCCCAGCATATGGATGGCTGATCTATGCGCTCGGCGCTGCATTTATGCTCTACGGACAGGCTGCATTATTGGCCATGCCAACCCCTTACTGACCGGACCAAGCCATGCTGAAAGAGTTCCCCAAGCCGTTGGCTGCCACCATTGGTGATGTCGTTGGCTCCTACTACTACAGTCACCGACGCTTGGAGACGATGCTTTATGAAGCAGGCGCTTCTGGCGATGTTCCTGAGGGAAATTGCGTTGATAAGGTTCAAAATTGGCTTGTGAGAGAAGGGAAGGAGGATGTCTCTAAGGCCTTCACGATCCTTGGCAAGCTCATTGAAACGCTGATGGATGGTGAGGTCTCGACCTGGGACCCCGACAAAGAGCTCACTGCTCGCAAGCGAATCAACGAAATTCTTGCTCGCTATCAACTGTCCTATGGATTTGGCGGCCGCATTCTGGGCGCTCACTCTGTCACAGCTCCAAGCAAGGCGTTCGGCGATGCTTTGAAGGACTTCTCGGTCGCAGAAGTGGAGGAAGAGTTTGAGCGAGCGGTGAGATTCATTGACAGTGATCCGGCTGCTGCCGTCACGGCAGCATGCGCCATTGTCGAAGCTCTCTGTAAGCACTACATCGCCACTGAGCGCCTGGATCTACCCACGAGTCAGACAGTGAAGCCCCTGTGGGTTGTCGTTGCTAAGCACTTGAAGCTGTCGCCTGAGCAGCTGGAAGACGATGACTTGAAGCGTGTGCTGTCGGGGCTAAGCTCCATCATTGATGGCCTCGGTGCTTATCGAACGCATGCGGGCAGTGCCCACGGCCAGCACAAACGCGCCTACAAGGTCGCTCCAAGGCACGCCCGTCTCGTTGTCCACTCAGCTCATTCTTTGTGCCTGTTTGTTGTGGAAACTTGGCAGGCCCGGAAAGCCCTGGCCAAGGGGAGATAGGGACATGATCGAACCAGACCGAAAAGCAGTATTAGCGGCGTTGCCGGAGCTCAGCTCAGTCATCCTAAGCCCCAGTTTTGCAGTGCTGACGACAGATCACGAGTGCTGGACATGCGTGGCAGCGACATCGGTCAGCGCTCTTTGGGTGCCAAGCTTCGTTGAGCGCTTTGATGACGACGAAGAGCTGTCCGTCGCAGACGCAGCCGTTCTCAGATTTGTGGAGTCGATCAACCTTCCAGCCGCGCAGCACATCTCAGCAGCTGCGCCCTGGATGCTTATGGCGACGACGAAGGGATCGGGCACGCGCTATCTGGTCAACCGCTGCCAAGCGTGCGGTGCTATCCATGGCGACTTTCATCTCTTCGATGTAGATGGACCGTTCGGGTTGGTCACATTGGAAAAGCAGGGGACAGAGCACATCAATGTTCGCTATGTCGATTGCCCGATTGAAGCAGTTGCCGGGATTGCCCAAGCAACTTGGATTGATCAAATCTCTGCGAGAAATTTGCAGCCACAGTAGTTTTTCAGCCTTCCAGCTGAGCTGATAGCCTCGCTTTTGCGGGGCTTTTTTATGCCGGGTGCCGATGCTGAACAAGCATTTATGGAAAGGGACGCCTTTCACGTGGACCAAAACCTCCAATGAAAATACAGTTCTCATCGAAGTCTGGCATGGCGTCAGATAAGTGGAGAGCTTAATGAGCTACATCAATTTGAGTGAACTTGATTCAACCGGCAGGAATAACATTCTGATGGACGTGGAGCTTGCACACGTGGTCCAGAATTATTCTTATGGAGACGATATTCAGTTGGAGTATTCGCAGGTTTTCATCATTGTCAGTATGAAAGCTCTTGAGCAGCTTCGATGCACATCGGATGAGAGTGCGGACCTTTCATTTTCCTTCTATACCCAAATTGGGACTGCACTTGTGAAAATCAATGTGACGGTAGTTGATAACGATGCTTTTGGGGAGTCGATGACCATGACTGTCGAGTTGGAGGAGGTCATGTATGTTGAGTAATTCGACCGCTGCTCTTCTGCAAGGGCGAACTAAAGCTTATTTTGACTCTGAAAAAAGGGGGGAAGCATGAATGAGTTGCTCCCAGGGCTTGATTTTTCCGGCTACATCCAAGGCAGGGCCGAGATCTGCAACAGGATTAGGAGAGGCTTTGATGAAATTGAAGATGCGATAAAAATGGCCAAGGATGGCAAGCTTTTTGATCGGAGATTGCACGAGGGCAAACGATATCTCAGTCGCACAGAGAGCGAGCTGATCGACACTATTGATCGGTCAGCATGGCGCTACTTGATGGAACAAAGTGGACTTTGGTCGTTTCTTAATGATGCAAGGCGCGATGAATGGACGCGAGGATTGGGTGGGTATGATCCAGTTCCTGAGTTCAGTTCAGATAATGTTGAGGCCACTTTTCGCGAATACTATGAATCGCGGGAGCAAATGCGAGACGACGGACTAAGGGATATTTTTTTGGAACTTAGTCGTGATTATAAGTGCAATGAGCATCACTATCTCGCGGAAAAGTGCATTGTTAAGTTGTCTGACTGGACTGGTGGCTTTGATCAATCAAGTGTCAATGTTATCGATGATTTGGCAAGGGTCATGTGCTCACTTGATGGAAAGCCGGAGTTCGATCATCGAATCACTACATTTAGGATGCTTACACAGAATTGCTGGGAGGACGCACCTTGGAATGATTACTTCTCATTGAAGGTATTCAAAAACAAGAACGGACATATCAAGTTTAAGCGACTGGATCTATTAGAAAGATTGAATAATGAGATTGGGAGGGTCTTTTCCAATGCACTGCCTCCCGAAATTAAGTTATGAGGTCTTGAAGTGCTACTAGCCGAGCCTCCAGGACGGCGCAAGCGCCGTCTTGGAGAGCATCCTTGATCCGATTTTGGTGATAGAGAGCGAGCCGCTGGCTGCGGTTGGTCTCAACTTTTGCGGCACTTTTCCGACGCTTCCGCAGTGCGTCAGGCTTGTTAGATAGCGCGCGTGTTGCATCAGGGCAGCGGGCGAGCTCACCGAACTTGCTGGCATGACCAGGCCTCAGGCGGGACCTGAGTGCAGCGACTGACCGAACATGGTCCGGCCAGAAGTCTTGCCACTCGCTACCGGGAGCTACCGCGTCATTGCTTGGGAGGGGCACAGGCACGACGAGTGCGTTGAGCTCGATGAGTGACCAGATCAAGGGTAGGAAGCGCCCTGGATCTACCTGGTAGACGCTCACGGCTTCTCCCACCAGCGCTAGGCGGGCACCCTGAAACTTGGTCAGCACACGAGCAGCACCCAAGCTCTGAGCGTCACCTGAGCGCGCCCCGAAGCCGATCAGGGCCAGGTCAGAAGAGTGGTGTGCGAAGACACGAAAGCGCGGCTCAGCCCACCGCTTAGCCAGGTGCCTCAGCACAGTGCACTTCATCGAATTGCGGGTGTGAGGCGTCCAGTGGTTGGCAGAGCGTGCTAACAGCTCCAAGCGGCTATGCATCAGGTCCGTTGGGGAAAAGCCCAGGACGCGGCCGTGCGATGGAAGGGGTGGGGCAGCAGCTGGGCTGCAGAACGGTTCGCCAAGGCTGAGCAGATCTGAAGTGCCGCGCCTTCGATTGCAGCGCTCACAGCACAGGAAGCAGTTGGAGAAGTCGTCTGGTCCGCCAAGCTCAACGGGAACGATCTGAGCAACGACGATTGATGATTGCTGGGAGAAGTCACATGCGCAGATGGGGCAAGAGGTCTGCATCGATCTCAACTGCTGGCGAAGCTTTGCTGGCAGATTGAATGACTGTCGAGCTGATAGTTCAGAGATGGCTTGGCTGAAAATCGCAATCGGATCATCAAGAGAACTTTGCTTCGCTTCGTTCACTTGCTCGATCCTACTTTTGTCTGTCGTCTCCATAAAATTTGTCGTCTCCCGTTCTTGCTTGATCTCATTTCAGTGAAGCAGAAATTGAGATCGGCGCAAGAGTCAGCATCGAAAAGAACGACCAGGAGCGAAAAGAAAAGGCAGAAGCGTCGGCTGGCGGAACGGCAAAGGCATCGTCATTTTCACAAGTCTAGATCATACACATGACGCACCTTGGGGTGTTCCGCGCTGACCCCCGCGCGCCCTGTGTAGAGCCTCTGAGAGCTTTTCAGCGCAAGGATTAAAAGAAGCCCCCGGTGAGGGGCTTTTTTAACGCCTTCGATTCACCGCAGCATCTTTCGCTAAATAATTTTAAGCAGACCCCTTGCCAATTCACGGAATCGCCTTACGGTCAATTTATGCCAAACGGAGAATTTATGAAGCTGATCAAAAGAAATGTATTACTTGAGAGTGATCAATTGAGATCACTCAGCGCAATGGCAATTCGGAAAAGAACAAGCGTCAATGAGTTGGTGCGACTAGCTGTCGATGGACTGTTGAACGATCAACTGTTCAACGAGCTCCATGAAAAAACAATGCAAGAGCTTAGGAGCTTTGCTGGTCGCGAGGAAAAGCGACTAACAGAGGTTCGTAGAGAACTTCTTGCAGATCTAAGTGCAGGAGTCCAGGCAATGAACGAGGCATCCGAGCGGCACATCGAACGAAGCACTGATCTGACTAAGGCCTTTGTTCGCAATCTTTCAGATGCATTGAACGGTGAGCCGATCCAAGAAAAAGCGATGCCGGCAGTGAGGTCGAGCCGAGAAATATTGAATGGGATGCAGAGTCAAGGCGTCACCAAAACTAATAACAACCCTAACTAACAAAGGAGATATAAATGAACAAACTAAAATTAACGATGATCGCAATGCTTGCTGCCTCGCTCACTGGATGCGCCACCATCGACCAACTTGCCGGTGGAAGCGCATCTCCGATCAACAAAGGCACAGTCGCTAAAGGTGCAGGAATTGGCTGTGCAGCGGGTGGGGCGCTCGGGGCCATTTTCGCAGGCAAAGACGGTGCGCTGAAAGGATGTGCGGCGGGCGGATTGATCGGTGGAGGCTTTGCTTACAAGCAAGAGCTCGCACGAGCCAGAGAAGCCGCAGATGCAGCTCGCCTGGCAGGCATGAAAGCAACAGTGGGCGTGAAGACCGAGACCTCTGCTGATGGGAAGGCTACGGAAAAATTCCAAGGCCTAGTGATCGAGTATGACCCCGCATCGGTGGTCAAGCCTGACGACAAGACCAAAGCCTTCTTCGATAAGCTCGGCACGATCTTGAAGTCTTCAAAAAATGAGCTGACTGTTCGAACCGAAGGTGGAGCAGGGTGCTTGGCTGTTGTCGGCGAGTTGAACGGACGCAATGCTTTGACTAAGCACAAGCTCGACAACCAGTGCGGCAAAGTTCCGACTGACCGCATCTTAGTCTCTCCACTGCCGGAGCTGAAATAAGTGGAGCCCTTCGGGGCTCTTCTTATCTCAAAAGGAGATCAAGATGAGTATCAGTGATTACGAGCGAAGAAAATTATTGGAAAAAGCTGCAAAGCTTAAAGCTGAAAAAGAAGACGGGTCATCTTTTCCAACTCCTCTAAACTTGCAGCAAGTTCAAGATCGGAAGATGGATCAGCGCTTGGAAAAGACCCAGGTCGCGGCCAAGGCCACTGCACAAACCACGACCAAATTTGCCAAAGAGCTTGCGGCCAAGACTGCCAAGCTTGCCCAGGAACAAGCGCAGCGGGGCAAAGCAAAGGCAGGTGCATGGAAGCAAGCACAGGATGCGAAGCGAGCAGAACAGGAGGATGGTAAGCGGATCCAGAATGCTGAGCTTGATCGGGAAGAGCAAAACCCGGCCATCGAGAACACAGCTGTTGCCAATCCCCAAGCGCTATCGAAGCCCACTTTCAAGATCCTGGCTTCCATAGCAGTCTTCACCGCTCTTTCAGGAGCAGGTGTATGGTTCTGGACTCAGCACGAGAGCGAGAAGACCCCTGAGCTGCACCAGGTCGATGTGCCTTCCCCACTGCCTGTTGCGCCAGCACCTCAGGTCCAGGAAGCGCCCAAAGCATCTGAGCCCGTCCAGGTCATAGAGCCTGTGCATGAGATGTCTGTGACGCCGAGTGTCGAGGAGCAGCCAAAGTCGGTTGAACCGAAGCTCCAGAAGGTAGACCGATCACCTGCACCCATTGCGATTGTTCGCGCACCCAAAAAACGTTCAGAGATGCGACAACAGATTGAACAACCCAATACAAAGGGAAGTGATTGGGTAGACAAAGCTAACAATGATCTCGATCACTTCGCAGAACAATTAAAATAAAAAAAGCGCAGCCTTCGTGTTGCGCTTTTTGCTTTTTGGCTTATTGCTGATCTACCACTCAAAAAAACAGGAGATCAGTGTGTTCGAAAGTCTATTCCGTCAATTCAGAACAAAGGTCAAGAGCGCAGACGGCTCGCGCTGGATGCACCTTCATGGAAGGTTGCTTATCGGAAGCGTTGAAAGCAAGGGTCTGGGTCCGTTGCACCCCGATGTGATTCGCACCTACTACTACTTCCACAAAGACCGCTACCCGCTGGACGGGGTCATGACTCAGTCGGGATGGGGACGAGACTGTCAAAGAGCCGACATACGTCGACGAGTCGAGGCCAGCTATGTCGGTGTCTATGCGTGCTTGCTTAGCACAGCCCTCATCACTGCAATGCTATTTGCTTTCATGATGATGATGGGCCTGGGTTCTCTCGGAAGCAAGGTAGGTAGCGCGGTCGGTCTATCACCTTCATATGCGGCGTGCAAAGCGCAGTATCAGAAATCAATCGAGACTGGATCAGATGTAAATCCGAAGTGCCAAGAAGTTATGGAAAAGGCGGGTGAACTATGATGCCCTCCATATTCCAAGTTCTGAGCGTTCTCGGAAAAATTCCGGGGTTGAAGCGATTTGTTGATGTTGAAGCGTCAATACAAGAGCGCACCAATGAAGAAATTCATGAAGTGGTCGGCGCATTCGATGACTTCGTTAAAGTCCCAAGCAACATCCTGGTAGATGTCAATGAAGAAGATCAGGCCATTGTAGAAGCATATGGGGCGATTCAATTCCCTGATGGGTCCTGGCACGTAAGCGATGATTTGAAGCATTCGAAGGATCTTGAACCGTGGATGCCTGACGCCACTGACGACATGATCGTTCGCTTTGAAAATTCTAAGATCACGCGCTCTGGCAAGCCGATGGACGGCGTAGTGCTACCTCAAGACACGATCACTGGATCCGTCTCCTCAGCGATGCCATTGATGTTCGCAGCGCTTCCCGTTATCGCTTGCGTAGCCTTCATTCTTAGTCGTTTCTTCGGAGCTTATGGATACCTGGCTCTTCTTGCAGCAGTGCCATATCTAAAAGCTATTCGTGTTGACAAGTCAGCCTCTCATGCCATTGGTTCTTTCTTCTGCTTGCTGGTCGGACCACTATTTGTTGGCATCCAATCGTTGGGCGATGAGCGCGTGGCAGCCTTAAGAAGTCTCCTGTTCGGGCCGGGTTTGATTCCGATGGGAATAGCGTTCTTGGTTGTCGTTACCCTCACATTTGCTTGCTGCTATTTCAGCAGCAAGCAGGGAACCAAGCATGAGAAATCACTCGACCTATTCGCGAGAGCGTTGAAGGTCGAAGTCTCATTCGTTGTCTATGCCGTGGCTGTTTCGCTTCTTCCCGCACCATTGAGCTTGATCTTTATCTTTGCAGTGCCGAATTTGTATTGCATTCGCTACACACAGATTGAGCGTGAAACTCGCACGTCTGAGACATCGTCAAACAGCAATCACTTCACAATCGGACGTCATGAGAAGACTGCTCGCGGAATGATGAAGAAGCAGTGGATCGCCCAGGCATTGCGTGCGCTTAACGATAAGTCGCCGCTCATCCCACTGGGAAAAGCCACTGGCTTCTTGTTCAACAAGATGTATCGTTTTGCGCCAGTCCCAGGAAAAATGCTTGTGGCTTCTCTAAAGGACACCTCTCAGCACATCCTGGTGATCGGCAAGTCTGGTGGCGGCAAGACCTTCTGGCTTCGAAAAATCATGGCCTTGGTCAAGTTGACTAAATGGGCAGGAGCCATTGTCGGTGACGGAAAAAACGTGCTCGTTCGAGAAGTAATGAGCTTGATGGATATCGTGATTGAGCCTGGCATCAACCTATCTCTAAGCCAAGGAATGAACGCTCAACAGTTGGTCCAAGCGTTCAGAGAGTTGAAGCGCAAAGGCAAAATGTCGGAGGACGAGAGCAGCTTCTGGACAAGCATGGGTTTCATCGTCTTAGAGCACGTTGCCATGATTGTTGAAGCGGCATGCGAAGCTGAGAAGTTTGTTCGCACAAACACGGCGCTGCTGATCTCAGACGAAGAACAGCAATTGATCAAGTTCACTGCAATTGAGCGACTGGCTGAGTTGGAAGGTGATCAAGAGCGATTAAAGCATGCAAGAAATGCGATTGCAGAGACCAATGCAAATATCCGCAAGTTGGAAGCATCTTTGAAACAGCCGCGCTCGTGTTATTGGACAATTGGTCAGATCCAGCGCTTCTTAAACGTGGTCAATCAGATCAAGCAAACGGAAAAAGGGTTCGAGCTCCACGAAGAGTTCCGGGGCGCGTTCGACTTCATTGAAAAATCTGGCTATCTGAATGTGGCGGATGCAGCCAACCAGATCAAAGGGTCAGTCTCGTATTTCGCAAACATCTGGGCAGTGATGGCACCTGAAACCCGCACCAGCATCACCTCGAACATCGACAACGCCTTGAACGACGTCTTCCGTGGGCGACACCTCAAAAACGCGGATGGCGTTTTATGGGCGGACACAGAGACAGGCATCGACTTTCAGGGCGTATTGACCGAAAAGCTCTGGATCGGTGTCAACTTGCCAACCATGGTCCATGGCGTGGGTGGACAGATCACAGCGGACATCGTTCGGATGCGCGTTTACAACCTGATCAAAAATCGC
Organism: Stenotrophomonas sp. AS1; assembly: GCF_048957655.1. Lineage (NCBI taxonomy): Bacteria > Pseudomonadati > Pseudomonadota > Gammaproteobacteria > Lysobacterales > Lysobacteraceae > Stenotrophomonas > Stenotrophomonas sp. AS1. The sequence goes on from NZ_JARVXM010000007.1 coordinate 177,157, forward strand.
CCTATCAATTGGGCTGACCTTGAAGGGCACAATCCAGTATTTAACTTCATCGATGAGGCTCAGTCTGTGATCGGTGAAGCGGAGCGTGACTTGATCGCAATGGCGCGAAGCTTGGGTTGCTACTTCGTTTTCTTGACTCAGAACATCAGCTCGTTCCTTGCGAATTTCAGCGAGCATGGTGCACACAACTTGTTCGAACTCTTTGCTACCAAAGTTCTTATGCAGAACGAGAGTTCTCATAGCACCTACAAGTATTTCCAAGAGATGTTAGGGAGGGCAAGACTCACGCCCTACAAGACTGCATCAGTCGGGATCAACAACCAGGCAATGCTCCAACGCTACGCCAACAGCGCTCTGGTTGATCCCGAACATCCCGATGCTGTCTTCATGCAGAAGCTGAGAGAGAAGGGAGTCGGCGCGATCCAGAACTCCTATGTCCACTCCGCTCCCAGACAAATCGATGTTAAGGATGCGGCCCACCGCTTTGAAGACGTTGCACGAATCAAGAACTTTGATCTTGAAACAGTGCAGGGCACTGAGTTGTCTTGGGTGATGGACGATGACGACTTTGCCAACACGCTGTTCCAGGGCCAGGCATTGATCGTCGTGTCGCGCGCCGGTTCGACGCGAACAGAGATCTGTGAGGTCGGAGGACTAGAGGCAGATCAAGTGGAGGATTTCATGAGAGAGAACAGTAGGGCCTGATTGCTCAGTCTCCATAGAATTAGCCCCGAGCAATCGGGGCTAATTGCTTTACAAGATCCCAAACTGCCTTATGTTGGTTTTACCCCAATTATGGAGACCATTCATGACAAGTTTTGCAGAAGCACAAAAGAGGCGCAACGAGTTCTACCAGAACAATCCTGGTCCACAGGCCACAATGACTGATCAGGTCAAGTCATTTAAGCAAGAAGAGCACAAGATCAATTCACAAGCGGGCGATGCTCTGAAAACTGAACTCACTTCACTTTCCAAAAGCGCCGATCCAGAGCTACTGAAATCGAAGGTTAGTCAGGTTGATTTCCAAAGCAAGCTGTCGGTCTATCGCTCTGACCAAATTGAAGAAATCATACATGCGCAAACGCAGAACGCGGAGCGCGTGTCACGCAGTCAGAACAACGACGGCTATCAGAAGCAGTTCATCAACCGAGATGGCATCGACGAAGAGAAGCAACACGAAGAGAAATTCAATGCCTTCATGCGTGAGAAGGGCCGCGTTCCTGTCGAGGGCGAGATGGAGAACTTCACTGCCAAGCCAACGATCACTCAGTCTGAAAAGCCCTGGGAGCAAAAGCCCAAAGCACAGTCCATGTAAAAAGAGGCCCTTCGGGGCCTTTTTCTTATACCTCCATCGCTTGACATTATTCTTTTTGGGCTTTTACTGAACTAGCCGATTGAGGTCAATACAAAAAAGGAGATAACTCATGAATTCAAAAGAGCTGATCAAAGAGCTAAAAGCGGACATCAGAAAATACAAATTAGAATCCAACTCAGATCTTGTTCATTGGTTTTATGTGAATTACATTGATCTAACGACCAGTGATATGGATTTCAATAGGTGGCGTTTCCTAAAGCTGTCTGACAACTGTAACGCCAACAGGAGATCCCAGGACGATGTTCTAAGGCTGCTGTCATCGAGAGTTGATCTTGTCAATGTCGATTTCTAATCAAAAGGCCCTCCGGGGCCTTTTTTATTTCCGATTAATTGACAAGTAATAGATATGGCCTTTGTATTGAGGGTAACTCAAATACTCGGAGATCCAGTGATTACTATCTTAAAGCGCACTCCTGTTTTTAGTCGTGAACTGATTGCAATGCAGGCGCGCGGAAATCCATGGCAAGTCTTGCTTGTCAATGTTGCTAATTCCGTGAACCTGCACAAGGTGGGCGTGCCGGTAAATGAAGACATCAGCACCTTCACTTTCAAGCACTACTTGTCGATGCTCGATCATCCCAGCGAATGGATTGGCGATCATCGCTATGATTCATCTCGATATGTTGATGAGCTCATCAGGTTGATCGGCAGAGCGGACCTAAATGCCCGCTTAAGCAATGGTCGCAATCTCATGGACGTTCTTACGGCTGAAAATCGCTACCAGTTGTGGAAGTCAGTTAGTGAAGGCATCCCTGACCTGGCAATAAAAGCCTTCAACCATGGTGCAAATGCATCACCTGAGGCCGCGAAAGCTATGATTTTGCCGATCTATTGGATGGTGAACCCGGAGCACATTGACTACGAATCAGATCATCTGAACTCGATTATTGATCGCTCGGCGTTGGAGGCAGAAGTGCCGAAATCTCAAGTGGCTGTTAAAAAGCCTGTGCGCTTATGAAGAACATCCTTAAGAGGTTGCTTAGTGCGCGCAGGGCATCCAACTGGGGCGGCTTTTGGATCCTTCGTCATAGTCATGACGAACGGCTGATCGACGTCATGGGTGGTTCGAGGCAGGTGAGCTGGCGTGGGCCCGAGAGGGCGCTTGTCGTTGAGGGTCTCGCCGAAAAGCTGTCAATGTGCTGCCCGGAGCTACATCCCGAAGAAAAGGACATCGAGTTAGCCGAAATGGCTGCCAAGTCCCAGCATCAGGGCCCTGAGTCCTGCTTGTTCCGTGAAATGAGGGATCTGGTCGTTGATGGTGCCAATCCCGAATTTTTGACTGAGCAAGGCAGCTACTTGCAACTGCTCATGCGTTATTACTCCATAGCGCGTTCGCTTGAGCACGAGTATGACGCGGATGTTGTTGGGGACCTACTGCTCTGCCTGTCAAAGATCGATAGCCTCGATGTCTCCTCCGGGAATGCGGATCTCGTCGTCGCCTTACTGAATTGCGAGAGTCTGGCAGGGTCACCGTTGATCACTGCTGACGATGTCAGGTCGTTGGCTGCAAGCAATGATCGAGCCGCTCTTGAACGATCCACTTTGCATGTGTTGGCGCAGCCACAAGCTTCCAGGCGTCTATGAAGGCTGCGGTCTACAACACGTTCGGCAAGGTCCCGAACTCCATCCCGCCTAGCCAACCCGTTCGCCGGGTTAACCATGCCGTAGCCCTGTTCCTGATCTTGATCCTAACTGCCTATCCAGGCCTCACCTGGCTCGCCTGGCAGCTGCCTGATAGCCCACTGACCCCGAGCCTGTCCTTTGACCTGGTGGGGGCTCCTGCTGCCATCCTCAACAAGCTCACTTTTGGGACTGTTTATCCAACTAGAGCACATGAATACGTCAGCCTCATGTGGGAACCCTGGAAGGTCTGGATTCGTGTTGGCCCATCACTGGCCGTCAGTCTGGCAGTGGCAATGTGGGTAGGTGCAAAGGCGCTGGAACCCCGGTCCAACACTTGGCATGTATCGGGCCCAAGGCTCCTGGAAGGGAGGGAGGCGATCCGAGAGGCACGTCGCCGGTCGATGACGCCGAAGCAGATCACGGAGGATGGATGGCTAGGATGAGCTTGAAGCTCCACCCAGAGTTGCACCTACCCAAGTCCCACTGGTCACGACACGTCCTAATGCAGGGCTCAGTGGGAAGCGGCAAGACCCAGATCCTCTTGCCTATCATTGAGCAGATCATCCGGGCGGATCATAAGCTGTTTTTGTTCGACACGAAGGGCGACTTCACGAGCTACTTCCGTAAGCCCATCATTGTTTGTCCCTTCGATGAGCGGTCGTATTATTGGGACATAGCGGCTGACTGTCGCTATCCACTGCAAGCCGCGATGCTTGCAGAGATCCTCATCCCTGGGAGCCCTGATCAAAAAAATGGTGATTTCTGGTCGATGGCAGCAAGGCAGCTGCTCGTCGCTGCTATCCGATCCCTGCAAGTGGAAAAGCCCGGCGTGTGGACATGGACTGATTTGGCATTGCTTAAAAATCAGTCCGCTGAGGCGATGCTTCCAATGATCCAGGAGCACTTTGCTTCTGCGAGTAGCTTGGTAGAGAACACGGAGAGCCAGACCACAGCCTCATTGCTGTCTACGCTTGTGGCTCAAACCAAGATGATTGATGACCTCGCAATGGCCTGGCCCGTGCGCAAAGAGAATCGCCGCTTTGCCATCACGGAATGGGCTCAGGATGGCTATAAAGGACGCAAGCAAGTCATAGTGCAAAGCGGGCGAGAGGAGGGCATGACGAAGGCTTACATCAGCGCTTTGGTCAATCTTGCAGTCCCTGAGATCATCTCGCCCAAGCTCCCAGATGCGGAGAAGGATCGCTTCATCGGTTTCGTGTTCGATGAGTTGGCATCGGCTGGCAAGATCAACATCGGTCCATTGATTGACAAAGGCCGAAGCAAAGGAGTGGTCTTCATAGGGTGCTATCAGAACATCGCCCAAGTAGCCCAGGTCTATGGCGATAAGTTCGCCGAAACGATGTCGTCTATGGTCGGCACCCACATCATCTGTCAGTTGCAGATCGGTGAGACAAGAGAGAAGGCCGCTCAGCAACTTGGCAAGCATCGTGTTGCGTATCGAACGCATGATGAGAAGGCCGCAGTGCACGAAGAGAGCAGGGCGCTGGTCAGCCCGGGTGAGCTTACGGACCGCCTTGGCCCGCGCAAAGGCAAGCAATATGGCCCGCATGGATTTGGGGTGAAGGCAATTGTCCAGATGGGGGGTGACCCACTACTCCTAGACTTCCCCGGTGTCGTCATGAGGACCAAGCGCCCAGGTCAAGTTCCAGCGCGATGGATGACTCAACCTCACCAGCGCAACAACCTAGCCATTCCCGGACCTACCCAGGCTGCATCTCTTAGCGCTCAGCCAAAGCGGGTGGGGATGACGAAAGAAGAGATCGATCAGTTCTTTCGAGAATGATGCAAAGCATCCACACCCAACCACGTCCTTTGATCTTGACGTTTGCTCTGAATGCCTTTGACTGATCACATCACATTAGAGGAGATCAGACTTGATTCCAATCACCGCACTTACAGCGCAAGGCAGGAACAAAGACGGCAAGGCAGTCGTTGAATACCTGCTCGCTACCGAAGGCTTGATTCGCTACTACAACGGCGAGACTCAAGAGATCTCGGCGTCATATTGGGGCGGAAAGCTCGCGCATGAAATGAAGCTCGCTGGCGTTGCTGTGGATGGTAAGCATATGCTCTCTCTATGCGACGGATTTCATCCTTTCACTCATGAACCGCTTTGCCAGAATGCTGGCGAAAAGCCGGTCCTAAAGCCAAAGTTCGATGCGAAGGGTGCTCCGCTCTGGGACGAGGATGGCAACCAGGTCATGATTGAGCAGGGCGGTCATCGTGTTGGTTATGAGCTGACGTTTAGTGCGCCAAAGTCATTGTCTACCGTGTTTGCTCTGGCAGATCAGGATGAGCGAGAGAAGATACTGGAAGTTCAACGCAGGGCTGTCGAGCGGGCCTTTGTCTACATCGAAAGCAAGGTCGAGACCCGGCGTGATCAAGGTGGCAAGACTGTCATCCCAGTCGATGGATTGATCGTCTCTTTTCATCAGCATCTAAGTTCAAGGAATCTGGACCCTCAGATTCACACCCATGCGCTTGCGTATGCCGTTGCGAAGGGGGTCGATGGGAAGTGGGGCACATACGATAGCTACGAGATTTTCGCTCATCGCAAAGCGGCTGATGAGATCTACAAGAACGAGCTCGCTGCGGGCTTGAAAGCCTTGGGTTACAAGATTGAACAGCACGTCGAGGTCAATGCCCTGGGCGAGAAGACGGGTGTTCGCACATGGGAGATTCCTGGCACAGAACGGCTTTCAAAGCTCTGGTCAAGTCGTCGCGAAGACATCTTGAAACATCAGCAAGAAAATGGCGGGACGATGCAGCAAGCGTCTCTTGCAACACGCAAGCACAAGGATGAACCCACTTTCCTTGAGCTGGTTGAAGCCTGGAAACAGGATGCTATTGAGTTGAAGAAGCAGCACCCCGAGCTTCTGACGACCGTTACTGAGATCAAGCGGCAGGAGATCACCAGGGAGTTCGTCCCTGCTACTGACGAAGAGATCTTGGAGCTTCTCCACGAGAACGAAGCAATCTTTGATGAAAAAGAGCTCCGTTTTCGGTTGGGACAGGCTAACTCGGGAATGATCGACTCAATTCAGCTGGACGCCATGGTGCCGGACTTCATACAGCGCAACAATCTTGTTCGTGTGTGCCCTGAGCGAATCCACACGGACGACATGGGCTCAACCTTAGCTCGCCGGCATACAGAGCAGCGCTTTGCAGCACCCTGGATGGTGTCGATGGAGCAGGAGATCCTCCATAAGACTTTGAGTCGCGAGGGCGAGATCTCCCAGCACATGCCGCTCGATAAGCTTAACGACGCCATCCAAGCCTTCGAAGCCGCAAAAGGCTTCCAGATCAGTCCAGAGCAGCGTGAGGCAGTTGAGCACCTCACCATCAATACAGGGGGCGTGGGCGTGCTCTCCGGGCTTGCTGGAACAGGAAAGACAACAGTGAGCCAGATCTATGCAGAGGCCTTCAAAGCCGATGGGCGCACCGTGCTTGGAGCCTGTGTTTCGAACGAGGCGGCCGAAAAGCTTCACCAGGAATCGGGCCTTGTGTGCACTAGCGTTGCCAAGCTGATCAGTGATTTGGGCAAGTCCAAGCTCAAACTGACGGATAAGCACGTCGTCGTCCTGGACGAGGCAGGAATGGTGGACAGCCGCCAGACTCGGGACCTGATGGCCTATTGCCAAAAAGCAGGAGCAAAGCTCATCTTGCAGGGTGACCAGGAGCAAATCCAACCGGTGGGTGCGGGCTCGGGCATGTCCATTGCAAAAGAGGCAATTGGCGACGCAAAGCTCACGGAGATCCGCCGTCAGAAGAACGCACAGGACCGACATACAGCAGGGCTTTTCTACAACTACGGCGCTGATGGCAAGGTCCGAAACGCAGACAAAGTGCAGTCACGCGGTGACATCATTGAGAAGAGCAAGAAGATCTTTCAAGCGCTTGCAGACAACGGCCAGGTAGACGAGTGGGCAACTGCTGAGCAAGCCAAAAAGGCTTGTATCAAAGCCTATTTCAACAGTTCTGCACCTACCCAAGAGCGTCTCATTCTTGCTCACTCGAACGAAGATATGCAGGATCTCAATCGACGGGTTCGGCAGGAATTGAAGGCACGTGGTCAGGTAGACAAAGAGGACTGCACGTTCCGATCTATTGGCAAAAATAAGGTGTTTCGTGACCTTACGTTGAGCCGGGGTGATCAGGTCATCTTCAACGTCAAAGACGAGGAACTTGGAGTGATCAACGGAACGAAAGGCACGGTGAAGAGCATCAAGCGGGGCAGTGCTGGCGGGGTGAGCCTTGGCATTGAGATCGAGCGCAACGGGGTCACGAAGACGATCCGCTTTGATTCGCATGAATACAGTGCTCTTGATCTGTCCTACTGCTCGACGATCCACAAGGCCCAAGGGCAAGGAAAGACCGATATCTTCCATCTGGGCCACTCCGGGATGACCGACAACCAAAGCGCCCTGGTGGCTTTTACCCGGCTGACGAAAGGCAGCTACACCCTGTTTGCCGACTCGATGAGCCTCGACCAGATCAAGGGAAAGCTTGGGCAGCAGCGGCTCAAAGAGAACGCCATCGCGGTGAAAAAGCCCATGCGGGCGAAGCAGCCGGACCTGAAAAACGAGTTTGAGCAGCTGGGTCAGCGACTGGGGCAAAAATTGAAGGTCAATTCCGGCTTCGTTGAGCGTTTGACCGCTCGTCGGATTAGGCAGGCTAGGATGGCGTTAACACGTTGATTCTGCTCTAGATATGGTGCAGCATTCCCTTGCCGGGATTGGCCTGGTCAAAGGAATGGACATGAGCTTTCTTACCAAGTTCTCCAACATCTTGAACCAGCAAAACAAGGAGGCGGTCGATCAAGGACTCGATAGCATCCATGGCGACCAAGTCGCTCACCAGGCCGACCGGGCCCGGGACTATCGGGGACAGGCCCGCACTGCACAGTTCGAGAACGTGCAGCTTGGCATCAACTTGGGCAACGCCACGAGCGAGCTTGAAATCACCAAGAAGGCGCTCTTGAAGTCCAAGTGCGAAACTGTCCGGATGCAGGGGTTCGTTGAGAGCTACGCAGCGGCGATGTGTGTCATGAAGGATGTCATTGAAGACCTCCGTCGCGATGAGTCCGAACTCCGTGGGCTTGATGAAAAGGCTTTTGCACAAATGCTCAACGACGCGGTCGAGCAGATGCGGATGTCAGCCGAAGGAAAGAAGGTTGGCCGAGATCGCGTTTTCCATTTTGTCGAAGGCTGTGAGTTCACCAATCCTGACGGTGGCTTTATTTTTGAGTATCCTCATTTCATCTAATAGATCCGTGCTTCACCTTGACCGCCTTCGGGCGGTTTTTTTTGTCCATTCATTGACAAACGTGTGATCTGGCTTTTGATGAAGAGAACCATCAAAGGAGATCGCCATGAAAAACATTCCACATCCACTTTTGCTCGCAGCCGTTGTGGCGAGCTTCGTCACAATGCTCGTGCTCTGGCCGAACTATGGAGCAACGGGCACTCAGCTCTCTGCATACATGGCATCAGCTGTCCTTGCACTGACCCTATGCCTCATGCGCTTCAAAAAGATCATGGTTGCAGAACGGGCAGGAGCGAAGAGATGAAGTCTCGCGGCTTTGCACTCGTCGAGCTCAGCTTGGTCGTGGGTCTAGCTACCATCGTAGGCCTCGCTGCCTGGATGGTCTTTGGCCCAACTTCCGCTGGCACTAGGATCCAACAGGAGACGGCGAGTCTTACCCAACTGGCTGACACCATCGCTGCGGACTTCGCCGTCGCAGAAGGGCGCTACCAAAGCGTCAATGCAGCAAACGCCGTTGAGCGCAAGTTGGCACCGTCAGCCTGGGTAGACGGCCAAGGTCTTCACTCTCGGACCCTTGGCAACATCGAGCTTTCAACCCTCAATGCAGGGCAGGGCTTCCGAATCACCGCGACTGCAGTCCAGGCGAACCTTTGCCTAGGGCTGGTGCAGAGCTCTGTCAGGGCGTTTTCGGAAGTCCACGTCAATGGCGTGCTGGTTTACTCTCGCCGTTCTCTCAATCACGGTGCGTTGGCCGAGAGCTGTGCTGAGGGTGGCGAAGTAGCATTTGACCGCAGCTAGAACACAAAAGCAGCAATCCTATTTGCGGCCTGTGGTGAAATAGTTGTCAGGACTGTTTGCCCCTCTGCACGTCCGTGATACATCAATAGATCGCTGTGAGTTAGCAAACCCGTGCCTGAGCTTGGCTAGCCTATCAGCGGCCCCCTCGAAATATGCACTAGCCAGGAAGTAGTCAGCAGCTGCCTCTCTCGCCAGACGCTTGCTATCGAGTGACGCACTGACACACAACGAATTTTCGGTGTGCTTTTCAGCGTAATCGCTGACAATCAAGCTCTCTTCAAAAGCTTGCTTCGTTTGTAATCTGAGTCTCGGCAGATCGCGTTTCATCTGTTCAATGATTTTGGGGGACGGGCCGCTTTGAAATTTGAGCTGATTGCTGTCTTTTACGTTTTCAGCGTTGAAAAAGATGGCTAACACCAGTGGTAGAAATAATAGATACAGCTTCATCAGGGCCTCCTTTGTAATTGAGTAGTCCTCAGTCAAAGGTGATCTGGGCTGTTGTCAATGCTTCTGCGGGGAAAAAGATGGGGGCCCCCCTCACTCAAAAAGGGAGCCCCCGCCTGGGAAGAAGGAGATCGGATCTCCCCAGGTTTGAACAATTATTAGCGGCCGAGGTTGACTGAGATGCCAATACCACCCTGCATGGATCCGCCACCCATCCCTTTGGAGAAGCCTGCCGACAAGTTGACCCTGTCACTCACACGGGCCTTCCAACCGACAGCCACAGCAGCTTTGTTGCCATAGAAGCCAACGCCGGCTGTCGCATGCACTTCGCCGATGACGCCAGAAGTCTGGGCACCCATCATGCTTGCGAATGCTGCGGACTGCGCCCCTTGGATCTTGACCTCACGTTCCAAATTTCCGACGCGCCGTGTGGTGTCTTCCCAACGATCCGACCACTGTTGCTGCATGTCATAGAGCTGGCCTCCATTGATCGCATCGGTGGAACCTTGGCTGATAGAGCCGTTTCCGACGCCTGTCACCCGGTTGCCACCGGCATTGATTCCCTCACCATTGATGATGGTCTTGGCTACCTTGATCGATCCTTCTTCGCTCAGCTCGACTTGATCTGAAAGGCTCACAGTAGTGCTCCCATCTACTTGCGTCTGGACTTCGATGTTCTTGCCAGCTGCCACATTGGCCGAGCCGTTTTTCCCATCTTGACCTGGATCGCCCTTATCGCCTTTGTCGCCCTGAGCTCCTGTCTCACCTTTCTCGCCCTGCGGTCCAGGAGTGTTGGATCCACCGCCACCAGGTGCGTTCTCCAAGCCTGTCACCCGGCCATCCAGGTCTGCCAGCGCATCGCCGACAGTGTTGTAGCTCGCACCGCTCAGGAAGTTGAAGCTTGGAGCTGTGATGGTGTTCGTGACCGCGTTGTAGTTGGCACCGCCACCTAGGTAGCTGGTGGTCGATGAGAGAGCGCTTTGGGTATTGGTGACTTGGACCGCCACACTGTTGAGCTGACCCATGTTGACTGCGTCATTCTCGCCTTGACCACTAGCAATGTTCGTCAGCCGGACAGGCTGACCTGCGGCGCTGCCAAAGCTCGCGGTCATTGACTCAGTGCACGATGCGGAATAGCCGATGGCGATACAGTCCTGGCCGGCCTTAGCGTAAGCACCCAACGCCACCGACGCGTCGCCTGCAACGGTTTGATGTCCACCCGCAAAGGCAGAATCACCCGCAGAACTGAGGCTTCCGATGACCGTTGCCCCGTAGGCGGACGCGCCACTATCAGCGCCAATTACAGTGTTGTATGTGCCGGTTGCCTTGGCCCCGGGACCTGCTGCTACGACCGACTGACCTGTGGCTTGTGTGGTGTCTGAACCATCAGAGACAGGGGATGTCGCCTTGAAATATGGTGAGGCCGATCCACTGCTTGGCTTGTTGTCCAGGGCGGTCAAGGCAGCTCCGACAGTTGTATAAGTGCCGGTCGAAAGAGCGTAGCTTGGAGCGGTGAAAGCACCGTTCGTGAAGCTCGCTCCACCGCCCAATGATGCAGCAAGTGGTGCAATCTGGCTCACGATCACTGCGTCATTTGCAGCTTGGCCAGCTGCGACATTGACGATTCGGCGACGCAAGCTGCTGTCACCCACAGAGACAGTATTTGCACCGCCATCCGTCGAGCCGTGGCCTAAGGAGACGGCATTTTGGGAGGACGCTTCGCCACCAATAGCGATTGTGCGGGCGCCAGTAGCTTGACCGCCAATGGCGATTGCAGAACCGAACACGCTGCCGTTTGCGACCGCACCAGATCCGATGGCAATGCTCGAAAGCGTCGAAGCGTTAGCGTTGAACCCAATGGCTACTGCGGTAGTCGTTGCCTGCGAGAAGTTGCCAATGGCAGTTCCACCATAGCTTGATGAGGTTGTGTCACCAATGGCAACGCCTCCATAGGTGTTGCTTGACCTGTTACCGAGGACCGTTGCTGTTCCGGTCTCCATGCCGTTTGCTAGTGTCCAGGCACCCACCCAGGCGGTTGCACCGTTTCCGAGAACGAGGCAGCCCGCATAAGCGTTCTGTGCACAAGTGGCTGCCTCGGTTCCCTTGATGTAGATCTGATCTCCGACTGTGTCAGCAATGGCCGGATGGGCGAAGGCTGCAAGTGCGAACGACAGCGCAAGTGAGAGTTTGCGGAAGGCATTCATTGCTTCACCCCACAAACAAACATAGGGCCAGGCACTGCGCTGATTTTTCCGGCTTTGTCTGGCTTGGAGATCACGACTTCTTGGAAGCTCGCTCCTTTCTTTGATGCGAAGGAAACGGAGTAGCGCCCGTCTCTGCCTGTGCGTGCTTCCGCTACGGGAGACGTTCCCTGATTTGCTCGAATGACGATATGCGCATCAGAGACCAGTTCATTGGCAACAATCAGTGCGCCTTCGACTGTGCAAATGCCGTTTTGAAAGGTGACTGTTGGCTTGACGGCCGCATTGAATGCTTGAGGATCAACTGTTGTGATCACTGTTGCAAAGGCTGGTGCCGATAAAAGGGCAAGTAGTGGGATAAATAATCTAAACACTGGATCTCCGTTTCGTTGAGTTGCCTTCAACAAAACAGAAAAAATCTAAAGCGCAAGACGTTGATCACAAAAAAACCGCCCGAAGGCGGCTTTCTTTTCTGGCGAGATGATCTCAGTAAGAAATCGTGATTTGACGTTCAGCCGTGTAAGTGCCAACGGCTGCATACGTTGCGTCAGTGTTGACAGTGATGCGAGTGCTAAACACTTGCTCCGCGCCAGTCCCCACAGAGCTCAATGCGGCGTTGTTTGCAGTGGTGCTAAAAGGTTGCCAGTTCGACGGACCGCTCAGGCCAAAGCTTGCGCGCGCCTTGATCTCTTTGGATGTGGCGGCGTCAGTCATCACAAAGTTGCCGGACGCGTCGGCGGTATCCATCTCAACCGTGTAGGGGAGGTCTTTGTTGCAGGTGACAGTCAGATCTTGGATCGCAGAGAGCGCAACAATAATGCTTCCTTCATCTTTGTCTCCCAGCTGCATGAAGACATCTTGCGGGATGGCCATGGTGCAGATCGCTGCTTGAACGGCAGTGACGTTCATTGTCTGAGTGTCAGTTGCAGCAAAAGCCGGATTTGCCGCTGCCATTGCCATGCCAAATGCTAAGCCAGTAGCAATAGTAATTTTATTCTTTAACATCGATTGATCTCCTTCATTGATAAGCGGAATTGCTTAGGATCCAATCGAAGCTAAGGCTAATTTAAAATTGCGCAAGTCATTCGCACTGAATTTGCACAAGATCTTTGTCGTCCTTATCGATGGGAAGGACACCACTGCAAGTGACGCTATCTGTTTTGATCGTGATGCCCCTGCCAGGGTTGTAGGTGGGAAGGAATATTCGGCCGTCATCTGCGATTGGAACTTCCAAGTCGTCTGCGACCGCGACCCCCGAACCACGCACGATCTTCCCTTGGAACATCGCTCGCAGTTCTAGCGGTTTGGTGTAAGAGACTGCGAAGGTCACTTTGCTTCCAAACAAGCGCGTTGGCGTCGTTGTCTGGGTCCGTTGATTGATCTGTGCATCGAGAGGCAAAGAGCTTACGTCTAGGCCAACGTTCGACGTTCGATAGGCGGACAGGGGGAACAATGCGTAACCGCTCTTATTTGTGACTTGGTTCGAGCCATTGGCGTTGAGCTTCGCATCTGATGTATCAGCAACTTCGACGAGAGCAAAGGAGCGGCTGAGAGTGCGGCCAACAAGTGCTCCACCTTCGCCCAGCCAGACTGAGCCTTCATAGCGGCCTGACAGGCTCGTTTGACCATCTCGAGTTGTGGACTGTGCTTGGAAGCGCCCTGAGCGGGTGTCGAGCCCGGCATTGGCGTAGGAGCCTGCATCAGAGGACCCAACTCCATAATTGATCCTTCCGGCTTTGCCATTGAATGCCAGGCTCTTGTGGTCATCACTGAAAGACATGCTCGCCCGCTGTCGGGCACCAAACTGACGGGTGTAGAACACATAGAAGCCGCTCTCATCGCGGTCTCGATAGAGCTGGGCGCTCAGGGTGCTCTTGGCACCTGAGTAGCGCCCGATGAGGCTCAGGCGTTCGTTCTGAGCTCCCGTTGAGTAGATGTTCGAAGACCAGGACAATCCAACTTGTAACGGGCGATGGGTGTATGAGAGGCTCGCCAAGTTGCTTCTGGTGATGACAGATCCGCCGCGCCATTGGTCACTGAGCTGCCAGCTGTCCGTAGAGCGCTTTTGAGTCTGGGCGTTGATGGACCAACTGCGTGTCTGATAGCTGTATCCAGCGGAGTAGGACAGGGCGTTTTGCCCATCTGATTGGCTTGCCAAGCTGCTTAGATTGAGGACACCAGCGGTTCCGAGGACGACAGTTGCATCCAGCCCCAGGTTCGCGTTCTTCCCCATCATTTGTGCAGAGGAACCGAGCGTAAGAAAAGGGCTCAGCCCCCTGCGGTAGAAGCCCGCGAGCGCAAGATCTCGGTAGTCGTTGCCAGTCGATCCGAAGCGGCTGAGACCGCCTGTCACAGCCCATTCGGACGCTCCAGGACGCAGGGCACGGTTGGTAAAATAGAAGTCACTCTGGATGATCTGCTCGCGGCCAAACTGGTCTCTCAACACGACAGACGACGAGTTCAAGCCATTGAGCATCGAGCCCTGCTCGATGGAGTAGGGGCCTTGATCCAGGTTGAGCTGGCGTTGCCTCTCATTGTTGAGATAGATCTCCGCAGTTGTCCGGCTATCCGCGATGCCGGCGATGACTGGGACGGGGTAGAGATCGCCCCTAAGCTCGCGCTCCGTGCCGACTTTGAAGCCCAGCAAATTCGACGTGGACGTGATGCCTAGCGTAGGCGTAAAGACATCCCCGATCTCCACCGAGAGCCCCTTCTTAAGGAGGTCCCTAGTCCAGGTGGTCAACCCTCGGGTGTTGGTAGAACCACCCGATTGAACGTTCAATTGCCCCGTGTTGATCAGCACACCACCTGCGAGACCTGTTCGCATGTCATAGCCCCAGGATGCTGCCCAGTCGCCTCGATAGGAGCGGATAATTGCCATGTCCTGGTTGATCAAGACGCCTCTTGGTGAAGGGTCTGCTTCGACAAGCACATCCACTGATCCAACAACCTGAGGCTTGAAATATTTGCCAGGCACTGTGAGAGCGACGAGCTGCTTCTCACCGTTCACTTCCACCCCGACACCGAGTGCTTTCATACTTTGGATAGAGGCGAAGTCGCCGACCAAGCCGTAGCTCTTGAGCTTTACGGATGGCACGAGCAAATCGCCGTCTTCGGTTGTTGCTGCTAGAAGTGCCTCATCGACGGTTTTGCCGTTGATCGCAATGGCATAGATGCTCTCAGCACCATATGAATTCGAACACCAAAGAAGAGGGGCTAGCGCAAAGGCGCGCCAGGCCATTACTCAATCACTAGCTCAGTAGCGACGCCATTGATCAGCGCTCTGACTGATGTCGCGTTGCCCTTGGAGATGATCATTTCTTCGCCCGGGAGCAAGTAGCCGACCAGACCATCACGACGATGGCTGCCATAGTTGAGGTTCGCGATCTGGGCAGTAATCGGGCTTGCATTGCGAAGAACGATGGCTGATTCAGACGCTCTAGCGGTGACTGTGGCTCTATCAGATGCACGCCAAAAAAGGGGGAAGTTCATGTTGAAGACGGGCTCAATCCCAGTCGTCTCCAGCTTCTTGACGTTCTTCTCTTTCACGACGACGCGATAAGCAAGCTCACTGCTGGATGTCTCGGTGTTGATGAAGCGGACCACTTGAGATTTGCCTGCTTCGAGATAGAAGGAGCTTGGAGCGAAACGGATAGCGTCAACTGGTGTGCGGGTCTGCTTTCCATCAACCAAGGTCCATTTAAACGCTTGGAGCTGGTATTCCTTCTTGTCATTCGACGTGTTGACGACAGTCAATGAGCCATTGTTCTTACTCGGGTTGATGGTTTGAGCTAATGGTGAGACTTGCATTGCAGTTGATGCAAATGGACAGAGCGCTAGTGCTGCGCTTAATAGTAGATATTTCATTGGATCTCCGGATTTTTTGAGTGTCCTTCACAAATAACCCGGGTCCAAAGATTGTCAAGCTGTGTGCAATAAAAAGCCGCAACGATGTGCGGCTTTGTGCTCTAAATTATGATTAAGAAAAAGAGTAACGATAGACGTCAAGCGCTGCCATGCATGCTCTGCTTTGGCTCTGAACAGTCCACCCCCACAAAGCAAATCGTTCCTTTCCCATTGCGATACAAGTTGCCTCCAAGCCCATTGGGCACCATGTCGAAATCAGCGCTCGTTCAAGAATTAGAGATGATGGTTCGCCAGTGCTCGCGGTGAACTTAGGTAGGGTTTGCCCGTGTCGTTTCGCCCATTTGGACTGACCACACTCGGCTTTCATCTCAACGTGCGGGTAGTCTTTTGGAGAAGTCCACCGGCCGCCCCAGTTCAATCCAAGAATTTCAGCCAGCTCGCCGAACCGCTGATATCCCGCTATGACATGAGGGTCGCTCAGATCCCAGCTCGGCTTTCCACCCACGTATACAGCGGCATCCAGGGCTAAGCCATAGTTGTGGCAGCTTGACCAGGCCCCAACACTGGTGACGCCTGATACTGACGCAAGCAGGGCGGCTTGTCGTTCCGGGCTTCGATATCCCTCTATAGGTCTCAGATCAAACCCTTCCGCTACCATCACCTCCTGAATTGCTTCGATCTTTTCTCTGAGATCAGGATGAACACCTTCCCGGATCCGTTCTTGGCCAGGATGGAAGAATCGATAGATCCGTCCACGTGGCTTCTTCTTTGATCTTGGTATTTCGGCTTGGAACGAGATGCTCTTTGACACGACTTCTCCATAGGAAGCAGGAGTTGAAGATCCATAAATGATGCCAGTTGATTTTTGATCAAAGAATTGAGCATGAGCTGTGCTCGGACTCACCAGGAAATTCGATGAAGTGAGTTTTGACCAATAAGGTTCTTGAGCAGCAAGAGCAGTTGTTGGTGCAAGGAGTATGAGTAAGCTAAAAAGCAGTTTGCGCATTGGATCTCCGGTTTTATTTGAGTGTTAATCACAAATAAGCCGGGATCACGAAATGTCAACGGTTATGGAATCAAATATTTGCTTGTCATTCGATTGTCTCTGCCATCTATCCGGGCGAGCGCAGACAGCCTCTTTAAATGGCTGTCTGCACAAAGAGGTGGGGCAACGACGTTCGGAAACGGTGCTCTTGGGGGGGTATGAGCAGTCAAGTTGTCTGGTGCAAGGCCACGCAGTAGCGGGCCACGATTTCGGGGCCATGAAGTTCGTCGCTAGCTTGGCATCCTACGTCGTCGGCATTCCGGGTGGCCTGTTTTCGCTAGCGCTTGCGATCGGGGCAGGAGTTGGTAATAACCTGTCGGTGCTAATGCCCTCCGTAGACCCGCGTGCATTAGTGGTGCTCGGTATGTGTGCCTAGCTGACCGGCTTGACGCAAGCCCCACTTACGTCGGCGGTGATTTCTCTGGAACTCACCGATTCCAATGGTATGTTGCTGCCCATCCTGGCCACGGTGCTATTGGCTCGCTGGTCTAAGGGCTCGTGTGCCATGTTCCGATCTATCGGGGTCTAGCCCAGCGCTTGACGCATATGAACGTGCTAAACGGTGATCATGTTCCGCAGAATCCTCAGCCGGACAAATGATGACCGCCTCGATGCAAAATGCGTTACACGCAAGGACTCATTAGCGAAAAAGGTAGGGGCGGTTTAATGATGTTTTGGGTGGATTGCCCCGTATTCAGTCCTTCCGCCGCTGAGGCAGCGCGATATCTGCTGTCTGAACACGGACAGCCCGTCCGACGGATAGGCGCTTGACCCTTGGTGTGTGGGCCGTAAAATTGACTTACGGCGTGTGCTGCGTGCGCCCGGGGTTAGGTCCCGATTACGGAGAACGACCTGTCGTTTTCCGAGTCTACGCATGCTGATACCCCAAAAGTTCCGACCATCTCGATGTCTCACAGCTCTCAAATTCTTGGGCTGGATGGCATCTCCCATACCTCGATCAACCATGAGCTGACGAACCATTCAGGTGCGTCGAGTCTGGTCGTGCCTGTCCGGTTTGTTCGCTCCTTGCTTTAAGGGAGCACGATGACAACCATAGACCGACCGCGCAGCATCTTTGCCCGCATGCTCGCTAACGAGGCATCTGCGGGTGTGGCACTAATGATGGCGTCGATGGTCGCCATCTTGCTGGCCAACAGTCCAGCAGCGGGAAGCTATTTTGCATTTCTGCATGCTCATGCCGGCCCGGCTCTCAGTGAGAAACTCGGGCCGATGACGCCGCATCTTTGGATCAACGACGGGTTGATGGCGATCTTCTTTCTTCTTGTGGGCTTGGAGATCAAGCGCGAGCTTATCAGTGGGCGGTTGTCCTCCTGGCAGCAGCGCAGACTACCGGCTGTGCCTGCGCTGCTCGGCATGGCGCTTCCTGCTCTGATCTTCCTGACCGCATCTCGGCACGAGCCCTCCCTGTCTAACGGTTGGGCCATTCCTGCGGCCACAGACATTGCCTTTGCGGTGGGGGTGCTGGCGCTTCTGGGGCGGCACGCGCCTCCCAGCTTGAAGCTCTTGCTGTTGTCGGTGGCCATCATCGACGACATGGGTGCAGTGGCAATCATTGCCTTGTTTTACACCTCTTCCCTCGACATCGGAGCTTTGGCGGCTGCAATCGGCGCGGGGCTTGCCATGTATGCGCTAAAGAGAAACGGTGTGGAACGGCTCTGGCCATACTTGGTTCTGCTCTTGGCCATGTGGTATGCCACGCTTCTTTCAGGTGTCCACGCCACGATTGCAGGCGTTGTCGGTGCATTTCTGATCCCCTACGGCGCCAGTGCTAAGTCGCCACTGGTTCGCTTGGAGCACGGCATTGCTCCTTGGGTTGGCTTCGTAATTGTGCCGATCTTTGGCTTTGCCAATGCCGGTGTGGATCTGTCTGGGATTTCGATGAGCGCCATTTTGGCCCCGCTGCCGTTGGGAATCGCTGCTGGGCTCTTCGTCGGCAAGCAAATTGGCGTGTTCGGAGGCGTTGCCCTTGCGGTCAAGACCGGGCTTGCTGAAAAGCCAGCGGGCGCATCATGGCTACAAATCTACGGCGTGAGTTTGCTCTGCGGCATTGGTTTCACGATGAGCCTCTTCATCAGCTCGCTCGCGTTCCCATTGGATCCTACGTTCGTTGAGGATGCCAAGGTCGGCATCTTGCTTGGATCGCTGCTTTCCGCGCTGCTGGGAGCGGTCGTCTTGAGGTTTGCACCCCGAAGCTAGAACAGGTTGCCGATCTGTATCTAAGGCATCTTGGCCCAAGTCCCGGCCAACCGAATCCGGTTGGCCGGGGCATTGATCAGCGAACGTGATCCAGGAACTGGCGGTGGCGCTCGTATTGGTCCAGCACATCGTGGATCAACTGCACCTTTGGCCAGCCCATAACGTCGTAGTCTTGCCCGCCTTCGCGCAGGTAGACCTCAGCCCGATAGTGGCGCGTGCCCTCGCTCACCGGGCGACGCGGGTCCTGCAACGCGAAGGTGGGCGGCTCGTAAGGCTGGGGACGCACCGAGTAGAAGAAGTCCATTTCCTCGCCATGGCCTACGCGAAGCCAGGCGCGCCCATCCTCCCCTTGGGTGACTTCAACCGGAAGATCCTGCTTGCGCAGCTCCACCGCGACCTCTTGGAGCGCGGGCAGCACCTGATCCTTGATGAAGCCGACGACCTCGATCTTGACGGGGTTATGCGCGAGCAGCTTAAGCCTGGCGCGCCAGTCATCGCTGGTGCCCGGAAGCAATCGTGCATCACGAGAAATCGAGCGCTTGGTTGCGTCCAGATGCATGGCTTTGAGAAGCCCCCAACACATCAAGATCATGACGATCGTAAAGGGGAGGGCGCTGGCAATAGTCGCAGCTTGGAGTGATTCAAGGCCACCTGCAATGAGCAGGGCAACAGCGATGCCACCAACCAGTAGTGCCCAGAAGATGCGCTGCCAAACCGGAGACTCTTCCTCGCCCTTGGAGGTCAGCATGTCTATGACCAGGGCGCCGGAGTCAGCGGAGGTGACAAAGAACAGTGCGACGAGGACAACGGCAAGCGAGGAGGTGATCATCGTCAGAGGAAGGTGGCGCAGGAACTCAAACAACGCCATTGAGCTGTCATCTGACACTGCCTTGACGAGCTCTTGAACACCTTCGGAGCGAACCATGAACAAGGCCGAGTTGCCGTAGATGGTCATCCAAAGGAACGTAAAGCCCAGCGGCACCAGCAAGACGCCAACCACGAATTCACGCACCGTGCGGCCTCGCGAAATACGGGCGATGAACATCCCAACGAAGGGCGACCACGCAATCCACCAACCCCAGTAGAACAACGTCCAGCCGCCAAGCCAGCCACTGGGCTCATAGGCATACAGGTTGAAGGTCATTGAGAAGAGCTGGGAGGCATACATGCCGGTGTTCTGGACAAATGCCTGCATCAGGTGGACCGTGGGACCGCAGACAAGCACAAATGCAAGAAGTGCCACAGCCATGATCATGTTGATCTCAGACAGGCGACGGACACCACTGTCGAGTCCCGCGACGACCGACCCCGTGGCCACCAGGATGATGATGCCGATCAACGACACCTGGACGAGGGTGCTCACTTCCAGGCCAAACAAGTAGTTCAGTCCTGAGTTGATCTGCATCACCCCGAGGCCAAGCGACGTGGCCAGGCCAAAGATGGTGCCAAGCGCTGCAAACGTATCGACCGCATGGCCGATAGGTCCGTGGATGCGTTCTCCAATGAGTGGATAGAGCGCTGATCGCACCCGCAACGGTAGGTTGTGGCGGTAGGCAAAGTAGGCCAGTGCCAGGGCAACAACGGCGTAGATGGCCCACGCATGCACGCCCCAATGGAAGAAGGTGATACGCATCGCCTGGCGAGCTGCCTCGGCAGACTCGGCCGTGCCTGTCGGCGGGGTGGCGTAGTGCATGATCGGCTCTGCCACCCCGAAGAACATCAGGCCAATGCCCATGCCTGCGGCAAAGAGCATGGCAAACCACGAGGCATAGCTGTAATCGGGGCGACTGTGGTCTGGGCCGAGCTTGATTCGCCCGTAGCCACTGATCGCGACACCGACCACAAAGACCAGGAAGCCTGCGACCGATAAGATGGTGAACCAGCCCGCGTCATTGGCGGTCCAGTTCTTGGCCGCTGTGAACCAAGTCGTTGCTTTTTCTGGAACGAAGACGGATAGCGCCAGCAGTAAAAGCACGATGGCCGCAGTGGGAATGAACACCTGCGGCAAGATGCGCTGGCGAACAGGAGTGGACGGCGGAGCTGGGCTCTGCATAAATTCCTCCGATTGATGATCGTTGAAGCTGCAATGCGGCTTGCGCTTAGAAGTAGAACCCGATGTTGAGGTTGAGTCGGCTATGCCAGCGGGAGGGGCCGCCGTCATCGATTCCGATGCCGTCGCCGCCTGCAAACCACATGTTCTTGCCAGCAATCCAGTCCACGTAAGTCAACATGATCCCTTTTTGCAGGCTGCATCCGGTGACGTTCTGCCATGACTCCCTCACCCCTTGGCTGCGTCCGACCGGGCGCGTCATGCTGAGGTTGTTGTAGCAGGTGATGTCATCAAGCCAACGCTTCTCACCGAAGGAGTAGGCCACGTTTGCGCTGGGGACATCGGCTTCCGACGCAATCTCGAAAGGGGCAAGAAATGCTGACATCGCAATCCTGTCGCCTGGCACGCTGTAACGGTAGCGAGCCCATTGCAGCTGAGTCGTCCAGCCATCGCGTTTCCACTGGGCATGCAGCGCTGCACCCTGATGGCCATAGTGGCGGCGGGTGGTGGTGTTCTGAACCTGACCGCTGAATGCAGAGGCCCCGAGCAGCAGCTCACCGTCACGCAAGGAGCTCGCGTGTTCGTATCTGAAATGAACGCGCCCCCGCTCCTTGTAGGGCAGATCAGCGGTCTGGGCCACGTCAAAGGAGTATCGGTCGTAGCGGGAGCCGCTTCCGTATTCATCCCCCGAGAACCAGCCAGCTATCCAGTGATGGTCGCCACTCCGATGGCTAACCGTCACGCCCGGATCGTAATCGTCTTCAATGCCAAGGTAGTAGCCTGAGCCAAACCAAAAGCTCTGGGAAACGGTAGGCAGAAGTCCGAAGGGGACCTGCTGAATGCCCGCTTTGAGCTGCGTTTGGTCGTTGAAATTCCATCCGGCGTAGGCATGGTGGACGGCATCGAAGCCGTCATACCAGCGATATTGGGCCGATAAGAAAAGGGGACCAGCGCCGGCTTTGACGTCTGCGCGAAGCAGTTCAAGTTGCAAACGGCTTGTGGGGCCGTAGTCCAGCCAGCCATAATTGAACCGGACGGCACCACCCACATCGACAAACGGTTCAACCTGAGTGTCGGGCGCTTCTTGAGCATGGATTGTGTCTGTGGCCGTTGCCGCAGCACACAAAAAAATCAGGGGAAATACCTTCACGATAGTGTCCCGTGGCCTCCATTTTGCGAATGAAAGCGTCCAAGTCTAGCGCGTTAACGCGAGCCACCCAAGCGACGGATATCTTCCGCATGGTGCGCGCGGCATGATTAGGCAGCAACTGGGACGCATTGGGGCGGTATAGAACCATGATGCCCGTGAAAACGAGGGGAGGGCGTGGCGGGCGACTGTCGGAAGTAGTGATACGTCGCGCGTGCGGCCAATTGAAGGAGAGCAATGTGCCTAATCGAGTGCGGTTTTACGATCGCGACGGAAATGGAATACGGTTGCCTGAGGGGTGGTGGTTGGATCTCGATAGAGAGATCCCGTCGCTGGTGAGTGTCGCGAAAAAAATTGATCTGCCTATTTCCATTCGAAGCGACCAACCCAATCTCAGCGCCTCATTCCTACTAGAAATCTTGGCCCAAGTTCCAGATGCGGTCAGGATTGAATGACGCAGATAGATCCGATTGAGCTCCATCGACATCAGTTCGGTTCCGCTGCGGCCTGGGGGGCGACAGCCTGTTGCGCCCTTTTGTGTTCTACGGTGGCGATTGTTCGAAGCTTGTCGCGATCCTGAGAGAAGCTAAGGGTCTGCAAGGCCCGCTCCAGAGACAGATCGGCGTAGCGCCGCGCCGCCTGGCGCGTGGCGGATGAGCATCCAGCAGACAGTGCGGCGAAAGCTTTTTGGAGCCTGATGTTGACTTCAAGCGACCCTGCTGAATCAGTCGATATGGGGGCGAACACATCTTCAAACAGGTCATCCACATCAAGCTGAGCCATGTGCACGAACGGATATTGAACGTCCTTGGCCTCGGATCCGGATGACAAGGCATCCCATCTGAGCAGCAGACGCACACAGGTGCCGATGACCGTAATGCACGTCCCTGGATCATTGACGGCCGGCGACAGCGCTCGCACACCAATCTCAGCAAGGACGACCAAGCCGTAACGCGGATCGTTCTCTATTCGACGAGAGCCGCCGATGGTGAAAGCTGCGAGCAGTTGCGTTCTCTGGTCATCGTGGAGGGTGCCCCAGACACTGAGCAGCGCACGGTTTGGGGTTGCAAAGGTGCCGGGCTGACAGTTCACATAGACGATGAGCTGGTGTTGTTCTGCAACCGTGTTGAGGCGCTGCACATCAATGTGTTCAACATGGCCCACATCCGCAGCGAAGACATCGACCGTGCTGCTCGGAGCGACGCCGGAGTAGGGCGTAGCGCCAAGGAAGGGCTCTTCTGCACGCTGCTTCATGGATTTCAAGGTGGCTTGTTCGACAAGATCGACCGTTTCGCCGAGTCGTCCAAAGCGGGAAAATTGCTCGATGGCGCGAAGAAGCGTGACGGTGATGACGATGATGACCGCAATGGTCGCGCCAAAGAGAACAAGTCTGCCGCTGTCCCCGTAGATGCCGGTGCTCAGCGCAATGAGCCCGACGATGGAGAACAAGAACGCACCGATGAATGTGGCCAGCGTGCCTTGCGCTCGCGTATCTTCAATCAGGAGCCGGGACGCGCGCGGCGTGGCATTGGTCGACGCCGAGCCGTAGGCCGCGACCATGGTGGATAGGGCAAAGGTGGTCACTGTCAGCATTGAGGCGGCGAGGATGCCAAGGATGTTGCCAACTGAGTCGGCACCAATCTGCGTTGCCAGCCCCTCCGGCAGCACGAATTTAGCGCCCGCACCGGCCAAGGCAGTAGCCACGCCTAAAACGCCGTAGAGGGTGGATCGGAACCACATCCTCTTGCTGATCCTGAATAGGGCCAGCCGCCACTTTGTCATCATCGGATGCTTACTCTGTTGTCTGTGCGGGCAGTATCCCAGTCGATCAGGCCTTTGCGCGTCAATACCGGGTGAGCAGGCTGCAATCCAGCGGCTCTGGCGCCAATGCCAGACGGTGGCACTCCCTGCCCGAGGCCTTTAAAATTGACCTTCTAAGAGCGATTCGGAGCTTGGGTTTTTGACATTGGCGCCTGTCCTGTCAGCCCTCTATCCATGAAAATTATTGTGTGTGGCGCGGGCCAGGTGGGGATGACGATTGCGCGCCAGTTGGCCTCGGAAGGTGTGGCGATCACGATCATTGACACCGATGCCGAGCTGATCAGGCGGGCGGATGAAAGCCACGACATTCGCGGGGTCGTCGGACATGCCTCTTACCCGGATACGCTCCGGGAAGCTGGCGCGATGGATGCTGACATGCTGATCGCTGTGACGCGTTCGGATGAAGTCAATATGGTCGCCTGCCAAGTCGCCTACTCGCTTTTTAAAGTAAAGCGCCGAATCGCCCGTCTTCGCCATGTGGGATACACCGCGCGCGATGCAAACGGCCTGTTTGCGGCTGAGCATCTGCCCATTGATGTGATCATTTCCCCGGAGGCTGAGGTTGCCGAGGGAATTACCAGGCGGCTTCGCACGCCAGGTGCCTTTACGATCCTCCCTTTGGCTCGCGGGCAGTTGGAGGTGCTCGGAGTCGGTGTGACGGATCCAGATTGTCCGGCGATGGGTGAGCGCGTCTGTGACCTTGAGTCCAATGGCAAGTTTGAGCACATCACGGTCCTTGCCATAACCCGCAAGGGCATTACGTTCATTCCCACACAGCAGGATCGGGTTGAGCTGGCTGACGAACTTTACATACTCGCGCGGTCAGAGCGGCGCAAGGCCACGATGGCGCTTTTCGGGCACCGCGAGCGCCCCGTTGCCGAACTTGTGATCGCAGGTGCTGGCAATGTGGGCATCCACCTGGTTCGAAACATCCGCGCCTTGCTTCCGAAGGCGCGTATGACGGTCATTGAACGGGATCGGGATCGGGCACGCTACGCGGCCGAAACACTTGGCAGCGATGTTGTTGTGCTCCATGGCGATGCGCTGGATCGGTCAGTGCTTGAAGAGGCTCGGGTCGAGCAAAAGGAAACTCTGGTTGCCGTCACCAACGATGACGAGTCCAACATCTTCTGCTCGCTCTTGGCGCGCAAATTGGGCTGCCGCCAGGCGGTGACATTGGTCAACAAGAGCACCTACGCCACACTGCTTCCCGGAATGGGCATCAACGCAGTCGTCAGTCCAAGCGCGGTGACAGTCTCGACCGTGCTGCGGCACGTCCGTCGAGGGGCCATTGTCGGTTTGCAGACGTTGCGCGAGGACTTTGGTGAAGTCATTGAAGCCACGATTGGTGCCGGAAGTTCGCCACTTTTAACGCACACCATCGGCGCGCTTGGTCTGCCGGAAGGCATTAAAGTTGGTGCCGTCATTCGAGAAGACCACCCACTTGATATGACAGCCGAGACCCGGATCAATTCGGGTGACAGGGTCGTGCTGGTCGTGGCATATGGCGAGATCGATGTTGCAGAGAAGCTTCTTGGCGGAGCGGGCGGGCGGTCGTTTTGAAAGCCAACAGTAGCGGGATGCGTTGGGCACCAGGTCAGACGTCAATACCGCACAATGGCTTTCGTCTGGTTGCGGCGATCGTTGGGCAAGTCCTGTTGGCAACAGCTGCCTTCATGCTGCTGCCCATGGTTGCGGATCTCTATTACGACAACCGGGATTGGTTGGCGTTTGGGATGGCCTCTTTGGTTTCAGCCGCCTGTGGCAGTGCGCTGAGCTGGGGCTATTGGCGCTCTCGAGGGAAGTGGGGCAAGTCGGGCCTGACATTGAGACAGGCCTTCGCCCTGACGCCACTGAGCTGGGCTGCCGTGTCCGCCGTGAGTGCGCTGCCGTTTCTCTTCTCGGAACACCCGCAGCTTCGCGGACATCTTGCCAACGCATTTTTTGAAGCGATCTCCGGCATTACTACGACCGGCGCCACGGTCATGACGGGTCTTGATACCGCGCCCCCAGGCTTGTTGCTTTGGCGAGGGCTGCTTCAATGGATGGGTGGCATCGGCATTATCGCGACTGCCATTGCCATCTTACCCGCGCTCGGCGTGGGCGGCATGCAGCTGTTTCGCACGGAGTCTTCAGATCGCTCGCAAAAGGCCATGCCCCGGGTTCGGCAGATCGCCTCGACGATCGGGTATGCCTACATTGGTCTGACGGTTGTGGCCGGTCTGGCCTATTGGCTGGCAGGCATGAACCCCTTTGATGCCATCGTGCATGCGCTCACCTCGATTGCGACGGGCGGATATTCGACCTCAGATCAATCGTTCGGTCGATGGCAAGACAACGGGATCCAGTGGCTTGCCACGCTCTTCATGCTGTCAGGGACCTTGCCCTTCGTCTTGTATGTGCGGTTCTTGGCTGGGGACCGGAGGGCGTTCTTTGATCGCCAGGTCAAATCTCTGCTGGGGCTTCTGGCAGTGTCGGTGGGTGGGATTGGAACGTGGTTGGCTGCATCCGGCCAATATGGATTTGAGCAGGCTTATCGATACGCGGCTTTCAGTGTGGTTTCCGTGGTCACCACCACAGGCTATGCCGTAACGGACTATGGCCAGTGGGGAGCGGCCGTCGTAGGGGTGTTTTTCCTGTTGACGTTTGTTGGCGGGTGCACAGGCTCCACGAGCGGAGGCATCAAGATCTTTCGCTTCGAGGTCATGGCAGTGATGCTTCGCGTCCACTTCCTACGCCTGCTTTATCCCAATGGGGTCTTTCCTCGGTCCTACGACGGCAAGCCGCTTTCCGACGAGGTGATTGGCTCAGTGGTGGCGTTTTTAACGGTGTTTTTGGTCTGCTATGCCGTCATTACGGTCGTGCTGCTTGGGCTAGGGTTGGACTTCCTAACCAGCGCCAGCGGCGCGGCCACGGCGCTGTCCAACGTAGGGCCGGGATTAGGGGAGACCATTGGGCCAGCAGGGACGTTCGCTTCGCTGCCAAGCGCAGCCAAATGGGTGCTGTCGTTCGCA
Organism: Stenotrophomonas sp. AS1; assembly: GCF_048957655.1. Taxonomy (NCBI): domain Bacteria; kingdom Pseudomonadati; phylum Pseudomonadota; class Gammaproteobacteria; order Lysobacterales; family Lysobacteraceae; genus Stenotrophomonas; species Stenotrophomonas sp. AS1. The sequence continues at coordinate 204,045 of NZ_JARVXM010000007.1, forward strand.
ATGTTGCTGGGGAGACTCGAGCTCTTCACGGTGTTGATCATCTTCCTGCCTCGCTTCTGGCGGGGATGACGTATAGTTTGTGCATGTGCGGATGCTTAATTTCCCCGTGCCGAAAGCCCCTTTCTCCCCACATGCCGCTCGACTAATGCCGCACTCGTATTTGATCTTCACGAGCCTTGTCGCCCCGGGGCTAGAAAGCAAGAACTTTCCCGAGCTTTGGAAAGAGGCGGGGCGGGCGAATGCAGGGTGGGGTGTTACGGGCACCGTTGTCTATGATGGTGCAATTTTCTTGCAGTATCTAGAAGGTCCGAAGTCAGGCTTGGATGTAATCTATCAAAGACTGGTTCGAGCAAGCTCCCATCGAGATACCACGATTATTGACCGTGGTCTTACGTCTTATCGCCGTTTTCCTGAGCCCCGCCTCGTTTGCTTGACTGTGACGCAAGAAGTCATGGCTCAGGCCCTGGAGCTGCGCGGCGTTCTTTTCCGGAAAAGAGACCGTGCTGCAAGAGCATTGCATCTTCTTGAGCAAACTGTGACGTCCTTTTCGTCGCCGCGATGGCTCATGAAACCAAGCGGCTAAGGATTCGGCCGAGGCTATTGCTTGCAGAAGGTCTAACCATGCGGGTCTTCTTGTGCGGTGGATCAATTCGGCCGGGTAGTCCGTGAGCATATCCAATAATGACCTGATGGGCGCCCACTTCTGGATCTGACCGTTGCAGATGCGCTGGATCGGGTGGTAATGAAGCTCTGTGAGCACGGGATTGCTGTTGTGGTAAAGGGTCTGAACGGCGCGTCACGCAGTTGGTGCCCAGGCGATCCCACCGCTGTCCGGCCCGCTCCGAAAGGAGGACGTCGAGATAGTGGTCAGACCCAGCCCAGCCACCCCCTCTTGATCTCATTGCGGGCTGCGCTCGCTAGCTTTGAGAGCTCAGGAAGTTGCTAGAGCAGCCCTGTGGCAGCTAGACTTCCAGGACACTCACCAGGACACATTCCGGCTAGAGTTCCTCATTAATATCAATGGGTTAGTGCTGGGATCGTTTAGTCCCACTCTCTCCGCCAGATACGCAAAGCGCCCCGGAAGGGGCGTTTTGCGTATCTGGCGCAGAGAAAAGGGTGCCGACGCCAAGCGGGTTCGACGGATTCGTCGGGAGCGAATCCGGACAGCCGAATGGCTGGCCCTGGAGCGCGCAGCGCGGAAGGGTTGGGTGCATGGATGCACCCAACAATCCCAGGCCACCGATCACAATCAGCACGGAACGCCCCGGAAGGGGCGTTTTGCGTATCTGGCGGAGAGAAAAGGGTGCCGACGCCACGCGGGTTCGACGGATTCGCCGGGAGCGAATCCGGACAGCCGAATGGCTGGCCCTGGAGCGCGCCGGGCGGAAGGGTAGGGTGCATGGATGCACCCAACACGGCCAGACCACCGATCAGTCGCCAGCAGGGAGCGTCGCTCCCGCGACAATCTGGGAGACGCCAGCTCTTATGCCCGTTCGTTTCTCATGGTTGGGGCGTCGGTGGCACGTTGAAGCCAGTCGCTCTCAGCCAATTGAAAGCTTCATCCACGTCCAAACGTAGCGAAGCGTAGGAATGCTTGAGAAGGCGCGGGGGCAGTAGCGCATCCCATTTTTGGATGGCGAGGTTCTTGGCTTTGACCAGCAGTTCCTCGCTACTTGGCGCAGGCTGCGACGCAATTGCTGCGATTGCTTCCAGCAGCTGGTTGCGGGTCTGCGAGCCTCTAGTTACCTCAACTCCGAGCCTTCCGGCCTGTGCGTTGAAGTCTCTCGCGCCGAGGAGGCACGCAATGGCTTCGTTGGCAGCGTCCCCAGCCCATGTGAGGAGGAGGAAATGGCTTCCTTGGTCCAGTAGGACGTTCTCGTCGAGCCCCAGGTGCTCATAGGCGCTCTTGCCTTCCTCCAAGAAGCGGCTCGCCGTAGCGTCCAGAAATGTTGGACGTAGTTCACCGCGGTAGAGCGCACGCATCGTCTGACGTATACGGGTATGCACACGCCCTCCGCTTCCGTTAAAGATCGGGGGGCTTCCACCTTTGGCTGCCAGGACGTAGATCGTCTTCTGTGCCTCATCGACTTGCTCCACTAGCCAGGTGCGTCCACCAAAGAGGATGCGCTGGCCGGCCGCGAGCATTTGCGTGATTGGCAAGGTTCCCAGGGTTTTCCCCGCCGCGACAATACGGAACTCCTCGTCCGCCACGAAAGCAGCATAGAAGGAGTAGTGATTGACCAGCGTGTCGCCGATCGGCCCATGGAGGAGTAACCCGGAGCTATCCTGGGTGAGCACGTCCTGCTTCCCAAGATGGCGCAGGAGTTCTACGAAGGATTCGCTTGAGAGCCCTTGGAACGGCGCGCCGGACGCGCACAGCAGCTGATAAGCTTGGGGGGCGCGCAGCCCGCCATACTGGGCGATTGCAGACAAAAGCTGCTGCACCAGCGTCGACAGGTGAGCGCCGCCGGCGACGGGTGGTTCGAACCACTTGTCGATGAGGAGCAATGCAGAAGCGATGGATTGAACGGTGTCCAGCCTTAGACGGGTCTTTAGGTCGGAGTTGGAGTCGATCGCATCCTCGATGACGTATCCGCGGAGGATGGCCGGCTCGCCTTTGCGCCGCCCTGATCGGCCCATGCGCTGCCGGAGGCTGGCGACTGAAGGGGGCGTCCCAATCTGAGCCACGCTCTTTACGGCGCCTATGTCGATCCCCAGTTCCAGCGTATTCGTGCAGATCGCGGTTGCTGGGCGCTCCTTCTGCTTCAGCGCGGCTTCCGTGTCTGAGCGAATCTCCTTGGAAAGATTGCCGTGGTGCGGCCAGAACTCCCGCGGTCGATTGGCCTGCTCGCTGATCTCGTTCAGGAGGTGGGTGTAGCGCTCTACCTCGCGTCTGCTGTTGGGAAAAATCAGATTGTTCGTGCCGCAAAGCACCTCATGCAGATGCTTGGCAACGGCTAGCGGCGCCACTTCTTCGTGCTTGGCATCTTGGGGGGCAGGAGGCTCTTCAAACCCCTTGAGTATCAGCTGGAGTTCGTTGTTGCCCGACGGGGCATCGACGATTGTGGCCCTGCCGTCCGAGCGGAGGAAGGTCGCCGCGGCTTGCATGTCTCCCAGAGTTGCCGATAGCCCAATCCGAGGCACTCTCCGTCCCAGGACGACCTCCATGCGATGCATGAGCGACTGAAGTTGTTTTCCTCGCTCACTTCCGATGAACGCATGGAGCTCATCGACAATAACGAAGGCTGCTCCCTTGAAGATTCCCGCCACAGACGTGCCGCGATTGCACAGCATCGCTTCCAGGGATTCCGGGGTGATCAGCAACACGCCCGTTGGCTTCCTGAAGAAGCGCTGCTTTGTAGTTGAGCCGATGTCTCCGTGCCATGGCCAAACGGGGATATCCAGATCTTCGCATAGGCGATCCAGTCGCCCGAACTGGTCATTGATCAGTGCTTTGAGGGGGCTGATGTAGACGATCAGCCCATCTGTATCGCCGTTCAAAAGGTGAGTCAGGGCCGGAAGGAACGCCGCTTCGGTCTTTCCTGATGCTGTGCTGGCTGCGATGACGACATCGCGATCTGTCGGCAGGATGGCCGGGATGGCCATTTCCTGCACCTCCCGCAATGCTTCCCATTGCTCCGCCCACAGGTAGCGTTGGATGCCGGGATGAAGCGAATGGAAGGCGCTGGAGGTGCTCATGAGCTCACAGCTTGAAAGAGGTCAGTTCGTCATCTTCGACCACATCAAGGTCGCCCTGGCCGCCAAGGTCAGGCTTGACCTCGACCGCGCCGATCAAGGACCGCCAGTCGGTGCCAGGATTTTGCTCAAGCACAGCAAGCAGGTTGATGAAGGCAGTGATGGTGGTCCGAGGGGTGCGGAAGAAGCTGTCGCCGATGCGGTTGGCGCAATGCTCCATGAACTGATGAACGGCCTCGTCAGGAAGGAGATACTTGGCTTGGTCGCCGCCGGCATAGACGTGGCGGATCTTGGTCAAAAGAACGTAGAAGTCTTCTGCAGTAAGGCTGGAGAGGCGGACCACAGGTCCGCTGAAGTCGACCAAGCCGTTTGTGGCAAAGGTGTTCTGTGCGAGGCGGCTTTGCAGCGCTTGGTAGCTGTAGACGCCGCGGCGAGTGTCCATCAGGAAATCAGGAGTTCCGCCCAACACGAAGCCTAAGCCAACTGCCGTTCCTTGGAGCGAGTCGTTGAGCATGCGCAGAAGCTGCTCGTAGTTGGAGTTTCGTGCCTGAGCGTTGGCCAGCTTGTACAGGTTGACCAACTCATCTAGGCATACGAGCAACCCGCTATAGCCGGCGAGGTGGATGAACCTGCCCATGAGCTTGAGCTGGTCATAGACGGATGCGTCGTCAACAATTGTGCGGACGCCGAGCGCGGCCTTGGCATCCGTACGGGTCGTGAACTCACCACGAAGCCAGCGGATGGCATCGGATTTCAGCTGTTCATTGCCTTCCTCGAACCCTCGCCAGTAACCCGCAATGACATCCGCAAAATCGTAGCCGTTGACCAGCTCCGTCAGTTGTTCCAGCTTGGCGCGGATGACTTGTTCGGTAGGAACGTCTTTTGCCTTGGATTCGGACTTTGCGGTGGCAATGAACTTCTCAACCACTGCGGGCAATGCGCCGCCTTCGGGCTTGGTTCGCGTCGCCAGATTCCGCATCAGCTCCGCATATAGCGAACGCGCTTGCCCTCCGGATGCATGAAGCCTGCGATCCGGGTTCAGGTCCGCGCTGGCTACGACAAGTTTTCGCTCCATGGCAATGGCGCGAACCAGGTTGAGGAAGAACGTCTTGCCGGAGCCGTATTCTCCGATCACTAGGCGGAAGGAGGATCCACCATCGGCGAGCCGGTCGATGTCGCCGACCAGTGTCTCCACCTCGCGAGCGCGGCCAACTTGAATCAGGTGCTGTCCTGCGCGGGGGACAACGCCAGCGCGAAGAGACTGGACGACCGCGTCGCGGTCTTTGGTTCGAATAGGGCTACTCATTGCTCGATCTTCTCAATGAACTCGGGATTGACCTCCAACGGATCGTCTCCGTCGGAGAAGGGGATGTCATAGGCGTCGAAGGAGGCATCATTGATCTGCTCCAGCGCACCATCCAGCATCAACTCAAGGTCTGCAGCGCCGTCCTCGAGCTCGGCACGCGTCCAGCTCGGGCGAGACAGCATCAGTCGGAGCAATGCGCTGTGAGACTCATCCAGGCCTAGTAGGCCGTTGCTGACTTCAGGCCTTTCCTCCACAGATGCAGAGGGAGCATCTTCGTGGCTAGAGTTGGGCTCGTCCTCCGTGAAGATGTTCGCAAGGAGGGCGGACACTTTGGCCGTGTCGCGCTGCAGCGCGGCGATGCGCTCTGGATCCAGCTGGAACGAGGCGGACTGAGTGGACTGGGCCTGGGTTTTGCCCGATCTCGGGGCATGGATGTCGCTGAAGACCCGCTTGGGTTCGACACCCAGGGCCTTGTAGACCTTCTCCAGAAAGCGCACCTCCTCCGGCGACACCATTCCGTCCACTTGGGCGAGAGTGGCCATGGAAGCTGCAATGGCCTCTTTGGTTGCACTGTCCAGCGGATCGAGCTTTTTCCGCAGTGATGGCAGGGAAATGGGCGACGCGACAAGCAAGTCCAGGTGGGCACGCAGTCGCCCGTGATCTGCCACGCTAAGGTGAGACCAGCCGTCGATTTCTAGGGAGAGGTGCGCCAGCTCCTGCGCGCTGAAGGAACCGTCCGACTGGGCGACCGCCGAGGCGAGCTGCAAGGTAAGGATGGCTGTTTGATAAGCCGCGGCGTCTGTTTTGTGCGACTGACCCGGTAGGAGCGCAAAGATCACGATCGGATCGGCTTCAGACGGAGCACGTGCTCCCTCCAAGACATTTGGCTCCATCCCGGCATTCACGCTTTCCAATACCCGGGCGAGATCGCGAACCCTTTCCCTGCCAAGCGGGCCGAGGCTTGGGCCGAACCGAGCGCTCAGCTCTGCCAACTTGATCGTCATGTTGCCTGGTTGGACGTCCTCTGCAATTGAACGAAGGATGTTCCTTTGGCTCTCAGGCCAAATGCTGGGCGGCAGCAAAAGCAACGCTTCCAGCGCATCCTTTGAATCAGAAGATCTGCCAACCAATCGGCTGTAGGGGCCGAGCTCGTCGGTACACTGCTGAACAACCTCGAGCAGGCCCTTCAGTGGGGCACGAAGGGCCGTGACGTCAGGAACGTCTCCGAACGTCTTGGGCTTGAGGGAGGCGCCATACAGGGCGGGCGAAGCTGGTTGCCGTGCGAACTTCAGTTTGGTGCGGTTCTTGGGAAGCACCATGCCGCTGCCAAACAGCTCGTGATACCGCTCTACAAATAGGCGATCGAACTCATCGGCGCACCGGACTGCCGCAGTTCGCAGCGAAACCTCCGGATTTAGCCGAATCCAGGCCAGAGCCAGGGGAGCAGGGATGGGCGCCCGGTCAAGCGAACACTGGCCCAGCGCCAAGCGGACGTAGAAGGGGAGCTCGTAGGAGCGATCAAACGGGGGAACTGGTTTTGTGTAGAGCTTCTCTTCGGCCGAATCCAGCTCCATCCAGTCCAACAAGCTGTTGGTGTATCCACGGATAGGACCGTAGATCTCGCCATAGGCGGAGCCCAGCTTTCGGAGGGCCTGCTTGATAGCTGGCCAGTCCTTTCTCGACTCTGGGTCGGTTACCGAGTCGAGCAGGACGCGGCGCTCCAGGCCGAAGAAGTAGAGACGGACATAGTTGATTGAACAATTGCTGTCGGTTCGGTCCGACGCCAGCCAGGTCAGGTAGGCCCGCCGCTCGCTGGGCGACAGCTGAGCGTAGGCCAGCCAGTAGTTGGTGGAGCCCCTGTAATCGCCATATGGGGCGACGGCCAAGACGCTGTTGACAAGGCTGGGCTCGGTGTCGCCGTTAGGGGAGTCGAGCTTGACGCCCGTGTAGAAGAGGCCGCCTCGAATGGCTACGCCCCCGATCTCGACCGTCTCATCGGCGCCTAGCCATCGGGTCTTCGCCCAGCCTTCGGGCGGGCGAGGGACGGTGAACTCCTTTGAGGGAGTGTCAGAAGCGATGACGACGCGATGCAGTTCTTCCATTCCGGTAGCGGGCCCTGTTGCTGACGGTAATGGTGGAGGGACAGCTCTGGCGATGGCGGGCGGCGCCTGCTGACCTTGAGACGGTCCGCGATCATCGTGAGCGCTGGTCTTCAGTTCCGTCTCCACTTGGGTGGGGTCCGTGTAGGAAGCTCTGTGCTCGGCAATATAGGCTTTCGCTTCCTTCAAGTTTCCTTGCCGGCTTGCGCCAGTCGCCTGGGCCCCACGGGCCGCCAAAGCTGCTGCGAGCCTTTGAGCTACGTCTGATGCTGCGGGAATTTGGACCTGCACCTGTTCCGTAAAGGTCTGGGCAGCCTTTCCTGCAGCAGAGCGCTCGGCCACGGCCTTCATTGCCTCTGCCAGATTTCCAGCTTTCTTACGGGGGCCGGAATGAGTGGAGGTCTCCCGGCTCAGATTGCTTGGCTCTAGCTGTGAGACCGAGAAGTCCGGGCCTAGGGTGCGCTCATCGGCCATGGCAAGGGCGGCACTGGTAAGAACCCTCGGGGACGTCCCCGCGTCCCGAGGCGAAAGGGCCATTTCAGTTGCGCTTGGTCCCCCGGCGGCCGACCCGTGCGAAACCGGTCCGGGCACTTGGGACGGTGATCCACCCGAGCCTGAGGAGTGGGAGGCTGGCGGGCCAGAAGCTCTCAGTGGCTCGACAGGAGCAATAGCTGCCTCGTCGCGGATGGGCGTCGGCCGCCTGACGGGCTCTTTGGGCGCCGAAGACTGGATCAGCTCTGCCAGGGTGGGCTCTGATAGCGGTGCTATAGCTGGGTCTTCCTTCTTCTCAGTCCGCCATCTGAGCCAGATCCACAGGACTAATCCTATGAGCATGGCGATGCCGAGACCGATCCAAATCTCTTTTGGAATCAGCCAAATAACGACCAAGACACCGACGATCCAGCCCGCGGCGGATTGCTTCCTTCTCGCCATGTGGCCCCCTGCCTACGGCGCTTCCTTGAAGCACATAGTATCGCCAGTGGGAGGTAGAGATTGATACGGCCAGCGGCTGTACGCAGACAAGAAGCCGTGTGGCCCCCCGGCGTTAGCCCCAGAAGTTGCTTGCCGCACCGAAGCGAGTCCTAAGCGAACCAGTGCCGGCTTGAGTTCCATAGGGGAGGTCGCTGGTGGCAGGCCTATCTACCGCAGCCTGTGCCCGCGCGGGCAAGTTTTGGGCGTTCGCTGAATGCGGATCCCGAATCTGGAAGAAGCGAGCGCGAAACCTCCGAGGAGGGATAGTGCACGGGTAGCCGTAGACATCCTTCTGTCCACCCCGTGGACCTGTGTGTGTTGGCCCGTCGGCCACGAGGTATCCATCCGCAGTGTGGCGGACTGCCGACAGCGGGACTCGATCGGAGAGGAACATTGAAATCTCCGGAAACGCAAAAGCCCCGCAGTGCGGGGCTTTTTGATGAAGTGCTGAGGCTCGAATCAGGTGGCGATTATTGAGTAAACGCCTGCGTCCTGCCGTATTTGTATGTTATGACCAGCTTTCTGGAGTTGGGTGATCTGCTTATGGATGGCGAGCAGATCCTGCTCCTGCTCTGCGCTAAGCAGGAGGCTTTCCACCTTCCACACGATAGTTATCGGAGCTGGGGCTGCCGCGTATTTATTCAGTTCAATCTGCGCGCCCGCATAGTCTGCAACCGGTACTGTAGTCAAAGCGTTCATCCGTGAGTGTGGAGTGGCCTATTTACCACAATTCACCTCTTAAGGTTTTCACGAAGTCGGCGAGGCGTGTTCGTCTAGTGTTTTGAAAATCTCTGGACCAAGTACGATGCGCCCTCGGTACGGCTCTACCTTGGAGAGGTCGATGGGCGCCTTCGTCAGGCTGATGTGCGGCGTGTAGTCCTCGAAGTTGTGAGGTCCACCCGCGCGGATGATGCCTTTGTGGCGCCAGACCAGCTGGGATGAAGCAAACAGGATCACCGCCGACATGCCACCCAGCGGCTCGACCGCGCGCGGACCACCCTCGGGGATCACCAGCTCATCCCTGCCGTCCGAACCCCAATCATTGGCGTTGTGGGCCTTGATCCAGTCGAATGCCTGGCTGGAGTGGACGATGGTGACGTGTAGCTCGTCGCGCAGATCTGTGATGCCTGCCCCCTCGCCCAGGCAGCGATCTCGCCGACGTTCTGGACGTCGCGGCGGACATAGAGCGAGCCAGGTGCCGCATCGACAACCGGCGTGGCTGCCGCCCGCGTCTCTTCGTCGTCGTCCGGATCGTGGCCTTCGGACGCCGACAGCGCGTACTCGGCCATTCCGATTCCAGACCGGGCGCCACGCCTGCCTCGGTGAGCATGTTCACTGCCACCGTGGTCATCACGTCGTCGGGGATCAGCTTCGTCTCCGAAACGATCTTGATGCTCTCGGTGGTGGTCTTGCCGATGTCGGCCCGCTCCTTGTCGGTGGTCTGCCATAGGCTGCGCCAGTTGTAGAACACCTCTTCCGGGCGGGTGCCTAGCGCGGAGGGGATCAGGCATTCATCCAGGACTTGCAGAGCTGGGCTCAGCACCAGCTCTTGGCCCGAGCTGATCCGGTCGTAGTAGTTCCGCAGGTCACTCTCGCCGGTGGCGTTGAGGCCGCCAGGTGACTGGCTCATCAGGCGCGTCATTGGAATATCGGCAGCGCCCGACGCCATCTGCATGAACGACATCAGCACGTCCGTCAGGCCGCCGAACTGTAGCTGCTTCTGCTCGTACTCTTCGGCGGCATCCATGATCAGGGTGCCGTTGATGCCCTTGGCCATCATGGCCAGCTGTAGGCGCTGCAGCTTCAGTTCGTGGGCCGGGTGGCCCATCTTGATGCCCAGTGCCTTGGCCTCGGCCGAGCGAGCGATGGCGCAGCCATCGTTGTTGCTCAGCACCACCATGGGGACGCCGCGCAGCTTGGGCTGGAACACGCGCTCACAGCTAGCGTAGAAGTTGTTGCCGTCAACGACGCCGAACATGGCCGCGCCTCCGTTGAATCTGGCGCACCACACCCACCACCGCGAAGACCTCACCTCCGTGCCTTGGTCCAGAACGATGGGAGGGAACTGGGGATTGGCCGAGTGGAGCTCGAGGTGGTGTTCGAAGGTCTTGAGCACCTTGGAGGTTGGCCGGTTGCCATCCCAGACCGGGATGACCAGGTCGCCGGCCTGCGGCGTCACGGAGCGGTCAACCACCAGGATATCTCCGTCGCTGATACCTACGCCCAGTATCGACCAGCCATCGGCGCGGTATAGGAACGTGGCGGACGGACTACGGGCCAGCAGTCGGTGAAGGTCGATCGACTCGTCCATGAAGTCATCGGCGGGCGAGGGAAATCCAAGCCGAGCGCGCACGCCGGCCAAGGGGACGAAATGCGCCGGGCCATCGATCTAGGCGGGCCCGATGAAGGCAGCGGGTGTGTGGGGTGGGGTGATGGACTGCATGGGAGCGAACTCTGGCCGGTAGGTGTCTCACCGTTGGAGACGGCGGGCACATCAGTGAAATTACTAACAAGTCGCTCGTGACGCGACCGTGGTCAGGTGGCGTTGCCTCCGTATCGTCCCCTGAGACAACCCGCATTCATCATCTCCGCTATGACGAAAGCGACCGATGGTAAGGCGCGCTGGGCGCGCGCGAAGGCTGTCTCCCTATGGCAGCAGGCGGATGCCCTGGACTTGGAGCGAGGCGGGGACTGGCGAGCGAGGGCGACTCGCCGACGCGGCGCTGACCGGCTCCGCGCCGAGGCCGCGCGGTTCGACGGGATTGCTAGGCGCTGCGATCCGATGTCGGGTGACGAAGCTGCCTGATCGAGAAGTAGAATGCACCCGAAAAGGAGATCAATTCGATGGAGGCAGCGGCTTGGGGATTTGTTGGTACGTTGGTCGGGGCACTTGCCAGCATAGGCACGAGCTGGTTGGCCAGCAGATCAGCGGCGACGGCACAGCGCGAGAAGGTGCACCTTGAGTGGCGACAGCAGCACCGGGAGTTTCAGATTAAAGCGGCGACTGAGCTTCAAGAAATACTGGTCGAGTTCGCGCGAGCCACCGGACAAATTCGACACATTGACGAGATGCGTGAAGCGGAGGGGAAAACTGGAAAGTCTCAAATAGACTCGATTCTCTCCGAACTTTATAGCCAGCATATCCGTCGAATCAACGTGCTGTTGGGGCGGATTGATAGTCAAGCTGTGCAGGGCGCATTCGCCGATGTCAAGAAAGCTTCAATTGAGATCGCGATGGGGATTGGCATCAGTACGAAAACTATGCTCGGTTTTTCTGATGTCATCGAGTTCGCAGGTGTCGCTCTAAGTGGATACCTTAAGTCAATATATGAGACGGAGTTATCCGTCTGAGCAGATGTATCCGGCCCATGCATTCATAAGTCCTCGGCGCTTCTCCACGAGCGCTCCACGACGGTAAGCCGCCTCTGTCTTGTCCTTAATCGCGTGTGCCAGAGCCATCTCCGCAACCTCCCGAGAGAAGTCGGTCTGCTCTGCGGCCCAGTCACGGAAGCTGGACCGGAAGCCATGGACGGTGAATGGCAGACCAAATCCCTTAGGCGCGGGCTTCTGGTGTAGGTAAAGCATTGCGTTCTCCGACAGTGCAAACGGCGGCGATGAACGAGGTAGACCTGCGAGAATCTGTACTGCCGCTAGCGAAAGCGGGACCACATGTTCCCGCCCCCCTCCATGCGCGAGGCGGGAACGGTCCACAGCATGGCCTCTAGGTCGAACTACGCCCACGAGGATCACGTGACCTCCTCGGTCGGGGCTTGCGGTGAGGATGGTGAAGCGCAGCGCCCGCCGCGACTTGGCATCTCGTTCCGGCAGCCTGGCCATGAAAGCCGGCAGATCGACGAACGGCATGGCCGCATGGTGCCGTTTCGGCTTGACTTGCTCGGCTTGGGGCAGTGATCCCAGGACTGCCTCACAAAGCTATTCGCCAAGACCTTTACCGGACGCCACGGCATTCTTGATTTGCTGCAGCTTTGCGCGCAACTGAGCGATAGGCGGAAGTCCCATGGATTCACGTCGCTTGTCTACATTGCCTTCGTCTTCAATTGGATATAGTTCAAAAGACTCATTTGCCTGGGTGCCAAATCTTTGTGGCTTTCCTTCGTAGACCAGCTGGCGATCAATGAATGTAGCGAAGGCATCTTTCGGGAAGTCTCCCTGGTCTACAAGCTCTTGCATCTGGCGGGCCATATCCGCCTGTAGGGTGCGGTCGCCAGAGTGTTGCAGCAATAGAAATTGTGCGGAGACAGCGGCTTCACCAACTTCGCTCAGACCCAGCAGCCTTCCGGAGGTGATCTCTAGCCATGCTACCTCGCGGCGCCGGTCTGCCTCTGCAAGTCGCGCGTCATCAAATCCAGGCGTCATGGCCTTCGCGCGATCACGCTGATCTTCTTCGCCGAGAGCAATCAGCTGCTGCGCTACCTTCGCTAATGATCGTTTGTCAGTTGGATGGCCCGCGACCTCGCTAGACCCATTTGACAAGTTCGATGCAGTCACCGTCCAGGCTCCCAAACCAATAGCAATAAGAAGTAGAGATGCCGCCCGTGGTTTCATGACTGCTCCACCCACTGATCATTTCGTTGTCTGGTCGAGAACTTTGCTCCGAGCAAATTTATGCGATCTTGCACCTCCCCAAAGTCAACGGAAGCCTTATAGTCTGTGTAACTAGGAGGCTCTTGGAGAAGAGGGGTGCCGGCCCGGCCTGCAAGGTATGAGCAGAATTTTGAAAGAAGACTTGAATTCGGAACCTTGGATTCCAGGAACAACCAGTTGCCGGACGGATTTAGATCCAAAAAATGGTATTTTCCATTTCTATCTGGAACGAGGTCCATGCAGGCTACCTCGACACCCATCCTTGACATCAAAAGACCTATCCTTTGTTGCACGTCTACAGGAAGGTTCATCTTGCTAATCGTGGTCACCTTGCTATCAGTCAGATCTTCTCGAGAATCTAGCCGACCAGAGGTCTGGTGAATCTTATAGGCGTGAATTTGATCGCCAAAGACAAAAACGCGAACGTCAAATTCCTTGACGATCTCTTCCTGGAATATCGCCGGAGCTGTCAAGATCGTCCCGGCCTCGTAGTTGTCCAGTAGACGAAAGCTCGCCCTTGATGCAAAGGCGCACCTAGTCCTTCCGTCGGCATAGCGCCAGCTGAACGGCTCAAACGGCTTAATGACCAGGTTGCTTGTGCTGCCAAATATTTCCTTTACTCGATCAATGCTTGATCCGAAGTAGCTTTTGGGTGGCGAAAGGCCGACGTCGCACGCGGCTTTCAATTGAAGCATCTTGTTATCTGCTCGAATTGCAGAGCAAGGTGCATTGACAAAAATCTGCGTCCCTACGTCCACAGACAATTGCAAAAGCCAGTTCTGGTGAACGGACTTCTCGCGCCGGACGAACAGGAAGTCTTCTTCCCCTTCAAGCATGTCGACCCGCGGAGTGTAATCACCTCGGAAATACATCAACTTCTGTTCAGAAAATGATCGACCTAGCTCCACGGTAACAGAGTTCTGATCCTCTTCGCCTGAGCCTGCGGTGACCGAAACGCCGGAACCTTCTTGATCTAGGCCGAAGAAAGTTTCCACGAGCTCTGCGGAAACGCCGGCTTTGTTGAGCGACCACACTATCGCCGCTGCATGAAGATCTAAAAAGGATGAAACAACTGTAATCACGACTTCTCTCCATGAAGAGGGCACTGCGTATCTCCACGCAGTGCCCGTGGCGATTACTTGCCGTTCGAGACTTCCACCTTCACTTCCACCTGGTTGCTGAAGGTGTGGGTGTAGGTCACCTCGCCGCCGAAATCGCCACCATTGACGGCGTTCAGCTCTTCCTGAGACAGCTCGCGCGCCGGCGCGAATTCACGAGACAGCTCCTTGGTGATCACTTTATTCAGCATGATAATTTCCTTATTCCTTTGCATGTGATTAAGCCGCGTCGAATGACTCGGCGCTTTATGACTACCCGTTGAGGCCGCTTGGTGTCAAGCCCCGCCCGGACCATTCAGCCCTGTTGCGTTGGCCGGGCTGAGCGCCAAAAACCGCATAATATCTGTGGCCCAAGGGCGAGACGGCATTGGCAAGGGCGCGTGGCGAGAAGAAATGAGAATTTCTCATTTTGAGATGCTAGTCACACTCATGGCTTGAGTGAGTCAACTGCGACCGGTTTGAAGTATGCCGAATCTGTTGCAAGCTTTCCGGCGTGTGTGATAAGAGTCCTTATGGACATGGATGCTAGGCGTCAACGCAGCGATGGATACAGTGACTGGAAGCCTGTTTCGCAAAGAGGCATACGCTCGACAGAGCCATTCAGAAGCGATCAATTTGACGCCTCCCGTAGGCACTTGGATCGTATCCTTATCATCCGTAGCAGTCTGCATGACTCTATTGGGCCTACTCCTGGTTGGCTCATATTCAAGGCAGCTTCCGGCCCAGGGTGTTGTGGTGCCAGCGACTGGAATTATTTCCATCAAGTCGCCATCTTCCGGCTTTGTGGTCAGGCTCTTGGTGAAGGAGGGCGTCGCAGTCGAAGTTGGAACGCCTTTGGCTGAGATAGAGCTTCACCGAACGAGTCTAGGCGGGTCCAGTGAAGCTGAGATGGAGAAAGCACTTCGGGAGAAGCGCCGGTCGATTGAGAACGCCCTTGAGCTATTGCCTTTCTCCACCGTCTCCAGTTCAGATGACGCAGATAGGAGAGTTCACATTGCCGAGGAGCGGATACGCAGACTTCGCGACAGGCTGCGGATTCAAGAGCAGAGGGCCGATGCCGCCATGAAGCTCTACGAGTCCTGGCGTAATGCGGGAACTCAGGCTCTCAGTCGCTATCAGATTGAGCAGCAATACGATACGGCTCTGCAGTTGGTCAGCCAGACAGCCGATGCGAAAGATCAGCTGCTCCAACAAGAGCAAGAGCTCTCGGCACTGCTGGCGGAACGAGGTCGCGTGGAGTCAACTGCCGCGCAAGAGAGATCGCAGCTGGTTCAAGCGTTGGCCGACGTGAAGAACTCCATCATTGACAATGATATCGCTCGTGGAGCGCTCATTCGCTCGCCTGTAAAAGGTCGAGTCTCGGCGACAAACGTGCTGGCTGGGCAGTTCGTGGATCCGAGCTCTCCCCCGCTGATGTCCATCGTTGATGATGAGAGCCCGCTGATCGTGGAGGCATGGATCCCGGCTAGCGTCAATGATTTCCCCGTTGATGGTCTGCGAGCAAGCATCGTGATCAAACGCAGCTTCGGGCAATCGCACATCATCCCTGCGACGGTGGCGAATACATCAAGCAGCCCCTACTCTGCCAATCAAATTAGGGAAATGCGCGGGCTCGACGTTGATGCGCCGCACTACAGGGTGTCCCTTGCTCCAGATGGAGAGAGGAGTCAGGGCCAGATTTCTGGATTGAAGCCTGGTGCTGTCGTTTCCGTGCGGATCGCTTCGAAGCCAAGAAGCATTGTTCGCACACTCTTCAATATCAATTGAGGACTCATTTAGTGACTAGCGTGACGTCTCAATCATGGGGATCAAGAAGAAAGCTGCCGCTTTATTTGCAAACGGAGAGCGCAGAGTGCGGTCTGGCATGTGTGGCAATGATTGCCAACTATCACGGGCATGACGTCGATCTTGCAGCGTTACGCCGGCGCTTTGGCGGTTCAATTCGTGGCGTCGGGCTTTCGCACATCATTTCTGTCTGTTCGCAGCTGGGTCTTTCGAGTAAAGCGCTTCGGGCCGGGCTGGAGTATCTCCCTGGCTCCAACGCGCCTTGTATTGCGCACTGGAACATGAGTCACTTTGTAGTTATAGAGCGCGCAGACAGAAAAGGCGTAACGGTCCACGATCCGGCGCGCGGTCGTCTTCGACTGAGCTATGAAGAGGTGAGTGCGAGCTTCACGGGTGTCCTTCTGGAGTTAACCCCAGCAGCAGACTTCAGTCCTATCCAGGAGCGCCGGCGAATCGGCCTGCAGTCCCTCACCGGTCGAATACGTGGTCTGTTTAAAAGCGCCACGCACCTCTTCCTCCTCGCATTTGGCGTCGAATTAATCGCGCTTGCTATTCCGTTTCAGCTTCAGTGGACCATCGATAGCATCATTCCAACAGGTGACGGTCGTCTATTGACAATCGCCGCAATAGCGTTTGCGATTGCTACGTTGGTGCACTCTCTCCTAACCATCGCGCGTGGTTGGCTGGTCAGCTGGCTTGGGGCTGCGCTCAATTCGCAGTGGATTACCCACCTGTTCTCACACTTGCTAAGGCTGCCAACATCCTTCTTTGAAAAGCGCTCCGCCGGGGATATCCTTACTAGGTTCTCTTCAATTTACGCGATTCAGAACACGCTTTCATCTGCGTTCGTCTCGGCTGTGTTAGATAGCGCGTTCGGGCTGTTGGCGCTAGGGATTCTCGTGTATTACAGCCCTGCTTTTGCGGGCATCGCGCTTGCCGTGATCATTGCCTACTTTGTAGTCAGGCGCGCGATGTTTCGAAAGCTATGGGAGGCAAACGAGCAGAGCGTGGTTTACATGGCTAGGCAGCAGTCGGAGATCATAGAGTCGATTCGGGGAATTAATCCAATCAGGCTAGCTGGCATTGAGCCGCTACGAAGGGGCCGTCTATCCGATGCTGCGACAGAGGCTTGCAGGCGGTCAATGGAAGCTCAGCGCATTAACGAGACGTCATCCGGTATAAATGTTGGGCTTTTTGGGCTGCAGAAAGTGGGGCTTTTGGCGTATGGTGCGAGCCTTGTGGTCTCAGGCCAGTTCACGGTCGGCATGTTGGTTGCGGCCGTAACCTTTGCCGATCAGCTTACGACCAAGTCAACGGCGTTTATCGATAAAATTAACGAGCTTCAACTTGTCAAGATGCATCTTGAGAGGCTCTCAGATATTGCGCTCGAGGAGCCGCTCCCGTTGCCGAAGCCATATTCGGGCGAGCCCCTTATCGATCATTCCATTCGATTTGTTAATGTTGGATTTCGCTACTCTCGCAGTGACCCGTGGGTCCTGAGAGGTTTGAACCTCACGATAGCTTCTGGTGAAGCCGTTGCCATTGTAGGCAGAAGTGGATGCGGAAAGTCCACGTTCCTTAAGCTGCTGTTGGGCCTCGATGTTCCCTCCGAAGGACACATAGAGATTGGTGGACAAAGAATTGATAGTGAAAGCGTGCAGCGAGTCAGATTGGTCATGTCGGCGGTTCTGCAGGCCGACAACTTGTTCGCGGGAACAATAGCCGAGAACATCGCTTTTTTTGACAGTGATGCGTCAATTGATCAGATTGTTGACGCCGCAAAGAAGGCGAACATTCACGACGAGATCTCGAACATGCCGATGGGGTATGAGAGCCTGGTCGGCGACATGGGGAGTGCACTGTCGGGTGGGCAGAAGCAAAGGGTTTTGCTTGCCAGGGCACTCTTTAGAAAGCCGCGGATCCTCGTTTTAGATGAGGCGACAAGTCATCTGGATAAGCACTCAGAGCAGATTACCAACGAGCACCTAAGGACGCTGAACATCACCAGAGTCGTCGTGGCACATCGGCAGGAAACCATTGACCATGCTGATCGCGTAATTGACCTTTCGGCATCCCATGATTATGGCGAAAGCGAGCCTCACTCCAAGGCGGGAACGGTTGCTGCACGGAGCGCTGTGGAAGAGGCTAGAGCGTAAGGTGCCAGCTCGTCTGGTTCACCTGCTTAGGAGCGATAGTTCCTCGGATCTCTGGCGTCCCATCGATCCAGGCTGCTGAAACTCAACCCAGGAAAGGTCGGTAGCACTGGTGCTCCAGCCGCGATGAAGCGCCCGTTGAGTCCTTCCCCAGCTCAGGACGGCAACGCTCTTAGAGGGCTGCGACTTCAAGAAGGTCGTCCGCGCCACTTGGCGAAAGGGCAGCGCCGTCGAAGGCTCAGGAGCAACCTGACAGCAGCTCCAGGAGCGCTGGGCTCTTCATGAAGTGCAAGGACGCCCCATTTTTGTCCGCCACCGCCCCCTGAGCCCGGCGTCGCAATTCCGAGCTATCACTGGTCACGTTGCACTTCTTGATGTGCCTCGGGTATTCTCCGGGGACATTCACCAGGACACAGCCCGGTCTGAGTTCTGTAGGCAGATCAATGGCGTAGGGCTTGGCGCGTCTAGTCCCACTCTCTCCGCCAGATACGCAAAGCGCCCCCGGAAGCGGCGTTTTGCGTATCTGGCGGAGAGAAAAGGGTGCCGACGCCAGGCGGGTTCGACGGATTCGCCGGGAGCGAATCCGGACAACCGAATGGCTGGCCCTGGAGCGCGCAGCGCGGAAGAGTTGGGTGCATGGATGCACCCAACAATCCCAGGCCACCGATCAGTCATCAGCATGAAGCGCCCCGAAAGGGGCGTGACGCGATACCGCTGATCGCATTCGAACAGACGCGGCACGCTTCGATGGGATCGCTAACCGACTGCGGCCCGTTAACGACGCTAGGCGGCTTGAACGACTGCCCCCAAACTGCCCCCTACGGAGAGGCCAAACTGCGCCCCCGCCGAGTCGCACCAGGCGAATACCCCATAACACGCTTGTAAGCCCGACTGAAAGCAGCCTGCGACGCGTAGCCAAGACGCTCTGCCACCACTTCAATGGATAGGTTTTGCTGGGTCAGCCACTGACTCGCCAATTGCATACGCAGCTCAGTCACGTATCGCAGAGGCGCGGTTCCAATCACACTCTGGAACCGGTCTGCAAAGACAGACCGTGAGATGTTGGATTCCGCAGCCAGTGCTTCGACAGTCCAGTCCCGCCCAGGGTCTCTGTGCAGGGCAAGCAACGACAGCGATAGACGAGCGTCGCGCATCGCCATGACCAGGCCGGAGGCGCCGTCGCAACCGCGCTCGACCCAGTCACGGACAATCATGGCGGCCACTGCATCCGCCAGCCGGGCGAGGATTCCTGCATAGCCAATGCGTCCGGAACACACCTCGCGCTTCATCGCGTCGACCATCGGCAACAGCCCAGGGAACTGCGTGGCGTTGCCATCGCACAACATCGCAGCCGGCATCACCTTGCTCAACCCCTGCATGCCGCCCAGATCGAACACCATGCAGCCGTGGAAGAGCACGGCGCTGGGCACGGCATGTGTGCTCGGGCATGTGTCTATCCCGCTCACTGCATCGCCCAACGGGGCTGCGTCGATCGTTTCCAGGCACTGGACGGGATGGTCCTCGCCCGACAGCAACGCGTGTTCGTCTCCGCGGGGAAGAAGCACGACATCTCCGGCGGATAGCAGGTGTCGGCTGCCGTCTGCGCCACGAAAAATCGCCGTGCCCACTGCCAGGTAATGGAAGTAGGCATGGCCTGGCTTTGAGGGAAATCCAAGCCCGAAGGTCGGCCCGGTCTGAATGCGCCGGTATTGAACGCCATGCAGCCGCATGCCGGTCAGCAGTTCGCTGATCAGGTCGGTGGGCTGGAGTGGCGTGTGGCTCATTGAGACGGGCCGGGGTTTCGATCAAAAATACAGGTCGGACAATCATAGATCATCCTGGCTGGGCTCCCTAGACTCTCGGCTGCACGAATGCACGGGGATCTGTGATGAGCAATAACGTAGTTGATGCCGCGAACACGCCTGATTCTGTGGACAGGGGAAGCGGGGAGCCTTCTTCATCGGCATGGGTGGCGGTGTTTTCGCTGGCCATGGGGGTCTTCGGGCTGCTCACCGCGGAATATCTGCCTGCCAGCCTGTTGACCCCGATGGCGGCGGACCTGGGGGTGTCGGAGGCGCTGGCCGGGCAAGCGGTGACGGTCACTGCGGTTGTGGCCCTGTTCGCTGGCCTGCTGGTGCCGCGGCTGACCCGCTCGATAGACAGGCGCCTGGTGCTGTTGAGTTTCACGGCCCTGATGATTCTCTCCAACGCCTTGGTGGCGTTGTCGTCCAGCATGGGGGTCCTGCTGGTGATGCGCGTCCTTCTGGGCATCGCGCTGGGCGGTTTCTGGAGCATGGCAGCGGCCGTGGCCATGCGGTTGGTGCCGCCTCAGCGCGTGCCTCGCGCGCTCTCGATCATCTTCAGCGGGATTGCGGTCGGCACGGTGGTGTCGGTTCCGTTGGGGAGCTACCTCGGCGGGCTGCTGGGTTGGCGCAGCGCCTTCTGGGCGGCGACGGCGGTGGGTGGACTCACGTTTGCGTTCCAGTGGTTCACGCTGCCCCGGATGGCCCCGCGCCAGGCGGCAGTCCCGCAGTCGGTGGTGGCGCTGCTGCGCCGCCCGGGCGTTGCGGTCGGCATGCTGGGCTGCGTCCTGGCGCACACCGGTCAGTACTCGCTCTTTACTTACATCCGCCCAACGTTGGAAAGCCTGGGGCAGATGAGCGCCGATGGCCTGGCGCTGATTCTGCTCGGATTCGGTGTGGCGAATTTCGTTGGCACCCTGCTAGCCGGCTGGCTCATGGAGCGCAGTTTGAAAGTCACGTTGGTGATCATGCCTGCCTTGGTTGGCGCAGCCGCGCTGGGCATGCTCCTGTTGCCGGTGGGCGTTGGCGGGCTGTCGATCCTGGTAGCACTGTGGGGTCTGGCCTTCGGCGGCGTGCCGGTTGCGTGGTCGAGCTGGGTCGCGCGTGCGGTGCCTGACCAGGCCGAGAGTGCCGGCGGGATGGTGGTCGCTGCGGTGCAGTCGTCCATCGCAGCGGGCGCCGCGTTGGGTGGCGTGGTGTTCGGGCTGGGCGGCATCGTTGCAGTCCTTGTCGTTGCCGCGGCGGTGATGCTCCTCGCCAGCCTGCTCATCGCGTTGCGGGTCAGGGTGAGCTCGGCGGCGTTGTCGGCAGGTCCGGCGTTTCATATCTAGGCGACCACACCAGGAATGCACGTCGGGAGTGAAGGACTGTCGATGTAGTCGGCGTCCTGTCTCCGCTTCCGCTAAAGTGCTCGGCCTTGTTTTAACTGGCGCTCGCTCCCGAGCGTGCACTTGAAGGACGTTGTTGTTGATGGTGGTGAAAGGTCTGGTGGTGTTGTTTTTGGTTTCTGCGTCGTTTTCTGGTGTGGCAGCAGAGCTGGTTGGCCGCGCGACGGTCACGGACGGAGACACCCTCACCGTGGCCAAGCAGCGCATCCGCCTGTGGGGCATCGATGCGCCGGAAAGCGCGCAGCAATGCACCGGTAAAGATGGGCGCACTTGGCCCTGTGGGCGTCGGTCAGCCGCCGCGCTGGACGGCTATCTGCTGGAAAAAACCGTTTGTTGCCAGCCCAAGGACACGGACCGCTACGGCAGGGTCGTGGCGGAGTGCTTTGTCCAGGGGGCGTCGGTCAATCGGTGGATGGTGCGCTCCGGTTGGGCGGTGGCGTACCGCCAGTACGCCACGGCATTCATCGCAGACGAAGCCGACGCGCGCCAGCACCAGCGGAACCTCTGGCAGGGGCCGTTCCAGATGCCAGCCGACTATCGTCGCAGCAAGCGAGACCAGGCCGCGCGACACGCCCCGGCGGCCACGCAGCCGGCGCCGGGCGGATGCCAAATCAAGGGCAACATCTCCCGCCAAGGCAACAAGATCTACCACGTGCCGGGCCAGCGGGACTACGCGCGCACAAATATCGACACGAGCCGCGGCGAGCGCATGTTCTGCAGCCCTGCCGACGCAGTGCGGGCAGGGTGGCAACCGGCCAAGCGCTGAGCGTCTCAAACCCTCCCGTGCAGGCGGCGACGCATCGCGCCCGCCGCTGCCGCGATGGCCATCGCAGGCAACGCCAGCACCAGTGCATACACCAGTCCGGCCAGCAACAACGGGCCAACGCCCGAGACCACGGCCACCACCGGCACCTGCAACACTATGAGCAACAGTCCCCACAGCCACGCCTTGCGGGGGAAGCAGGCGCCTAGAACCGCGGCAATAGCCAGTGCGATGGGATAGACGACGGTCCAGAACGCCGGCGCATCCCAAGGCTCGCCGCCGGGTGTCCGCCAGGCCACCAGCACCCAGAACACCACGCCGACCTTCAGCGTGACAGCCGCTGCTGCAAGAAGATTTCCCGTCGTCCGCATCGTTGTTCTCCTGCGCGAACGGGCAGGATGCCATCGTTCGACGGGTGAGTGCGTCTACTTCATGGTCTCAAACGGCACCAGTGACGCCCACACCAGCAGCAGGGCCAGCCACAGCCAGCGCCCCACTGGCGGCGCTCGCCGGGCGATTGGGGGGCGCTGGCACGGGCTGGCGCATGGTCGGGCCTAGAAGGTGTACGCAGCTTGCACGTACACACGGCGCGGCTCACCCGGGAAGTGGCCGGTGCGCTCGGTGAACCCGCTGGCGGCGTACACCTTGTCGAACAGGTTTTTGACGTTGGCCTGGAACTGCCACTGCTGCCACTGGGTCTTCCAGCTCATGTCGAACACGGTGTACGGCTTCACCCGTTGGCCATCCAGGCTGACGCGCTCATCCACGTAATCGGCGCCGAAACCGATGGCCGAATGGATTGCCGGCAGGTCATAGCGTGTCCACAGGCCTAGCTTGTTCTGCGGCGCATTGGCGAAGCGATCGCCGGACGCATTGGTGATGCCGTTGCTCCCGGCATCTTTTACCCGCGCATCGTTGTACGCGTAGGTGAGGTTGAGCACCCAGCGGTCGGTGACATCGGCCAGCAGGTCCAGCTCCATGCCCGTACTGCGCACCAGGCCCAGGGCGGCCAGTTGGTTGACGCCGTCCACGATCTCACCGGTGGCCTGCACGATATTGCTGCGGTCGATCCGGTACGCGGCCAGGTTCAAGGTGACGCGCTCGGCCAGCAGGGATTTCAACCCGACTTCCCATTGTCTGCTGCGCTCGGCATCGAACGGGCCGCCCGCCTCGACGCTCTGGTTGGCCGCGCTCTGGGGCATGAAGCCGCTGGCGATGTTGGCGTAGAGATTGACGCCTTCCCGCACGGTGTACGTGCTGCCCAGCCGCCAGCTGATGTCGTTGCCATCCACCGCGGTGCCGGCAATGCGGTCATCGTCCTTGAACCCGTCCCAGCGCAGTCCGGCCAGCACATGCCAGCGCGGGGTCAGCGTCAGTTCGTCCTGAAGGTAGCCGCCATAGCGCTTGCTGCGCGTGCTCGTGCTCCGCCAGGGCAGGGCGGCCAGGTTGTAGTCGCGCCACGAACTTGCGCCATACACCGGGTTGAACAGGTCGATGCCGGGCACCGGGCCGGCACCCCGCGCCAGGTCCGCGCTGTTGGCCGTCTGCGCGGTGAAGTCGGCATCCTGCTGGTAGACATCGGCGCCAAACAGCACCTTGTGCTCGATGCGGCCGGTGCTGACACGCCACACTGCGTTGGCGTTGGCGGTGAAGGCATCGTTGTCGCGGATCTGGTTGCGCAGCTGGCGGGTCATCCATTCAGGCACGCCGTCGCGGTTGCGGTCGATCAGCCCCATCGGCTCGTGGTAGATCTGGTGCTCGTTGTTCTCGAACCAGCGCGCACCCACATCCACGTCCAGGTTGGTGCTGGGCGAGAAGCGGTACTGCGCCAGCGCCACCTTGGCGCGCATGTCGAGAAAGTCCGTGGCTTCGTTGTGGTTCCAGCGCCGGTCGGTGAGAAAGCTGCCGTTGTCGTCCACCGGCACGCCACGCAGGCGGTTGCCGCCCAGGTTCTGGGTGATGTCGGTGAACTGCAGGGTCAACTCGCCGGTGTCGCCCACGTCGAAGGCGAGCGACGCATCACCGATCACGCTTTCGCTGTCCGCGTTCCAGCGCACGCCCTGCTCGGTGTCGCCATACAGCCCGGCGCGGTAGCGCACGCTGCCAGCGGCGTTCATCGGCCCGGTGGCCTCGATCGATGCAGCTCGGAAATCGTTGTTGCCGGCCTGCAGTTCGATGCGGCGCTCGGGCGTGGCTTTCGGCTTGCGCGTCACGTAGTTGATGACGCCGCCGGCATCACCGCCGCCGTACAGGGCGCCGGCCGGTCCCTTCAGGACCTCCACGCGCTCGATGTTGAACAGCTGCGGGACCGAAAAACCGGCATAGGGGTCGCCGCGCAGGCCGTCATACAGCACGTTTTCCTGGCGGAAGCCGCGCAGGGTCACGCCGGCGTAGCTGAAGAAGCTGATGCCGCTGATGCTGCGGTACAGGTCGGTGATCTGGCGGGCCGCCTGGTCTTCGATCAGCTCACGCGGCACCACCTGGATGGACTGCGGCACCAGCGCCAGCGGCGTATCCGTCCGCGTGCCCACCGCGGCGTCGTCGACCCGGTAGAGGGTCTGGGCGCGGCCGAGGACCTGAACGGCGTCGAGCTGCTGCACATCGGGGGAGGAGGGAGGAGCGGCGTGTGCCGAAAGGCAGGCGAAGGTCAGGGGCAGGCCCAGGGCAGAGAGACGAAGCGACGGGCGGGTCATCGGGGGCAGGGGGGGGCGTAGTTGCGAATGAGAAATATTAACATGCAGCCTCAATCACTCAATCGGATGCATCACCCCCAAGGCGGTGCAGCGCCCGATAATGCAACTCGCGTTGCTCCTGGACGTGCGGCGCAAGGCCACGGGATAGCGCGCGCTTGAGCCGCTCCGGCGTTACAGCTCCACGACCACTTTGCCCTTCGCCCGCCCGCTCTCCACGTAAGCCAGCGCGCCCTGGGTGTCCTGCAACGGAAACACCCGATCAATGACCGGTGCGATCGCGCCGGATTCCACAAGCGAGGTGATGGTGCTCAATTGCGCCCCATCGGCTCGCATGAAGACGAAGGTATACGTGACTCCCTTCTTCCTGGCCTTGCTGCGGATGCCGTGGCTGAGCAGGCGCATCACCTGTTTGAGCGGCCAAGCCAAGCCACGCGCGGCGGCAAAGGTGGGCGTGGGCGGGCCCGAGATGGAAATCAGATGCCCACCCGGCTTGAGGATCTGCAGCGAGCGCTCCAGTTCCTCCTTGCCCAGGCTGTTGAGCACCACGTCGTAGTCGCGCAGGTCCGCGGCGAAATCCTGCCGCCGGTAGTCGATGACCACATCCGCGCCCAGCGCCTTCACCCACCCAACGTTTGGCGTGCTGGTAGTGGTGGCCACGAACGCGCCAAGGTGTTTGGGCAGCTGGATCGCCACGGTGCCGACGCCGCCGGAGCCGGCCTGGATGAAGACCTTCTGCCCCGCTTTGAGCTGGGCGGTGTCGACCAGAGCCTGCCACGCGGTCAGCGCGACCAGCGGCAGCGAGGCGGCCTCCACCATGGTGAGGTTGGCGGGCTTGAGGGCCACAGAGGCGGCGTTGACGGCGATGAACTCGGCGAACGCGCCGATGCGGTCATCGTCGGGACGTGCATAGACCTCATCGCCCGGTTTGAACTGGGAAACGCCGGCGCCCACGCGCTCCACCGTTCCGGCCAGGTCGTTGCCCAGAATCAGCGGCAGGCGATACGGCAGGATCACCTTGAATTCGCCACGCCGGATCCTGGGGTCCAGCGCGTTGACGCTGGCCGCGTGCACGCGGATGAGCAGATCGCCATCGCGCAGCGCTGGCGTTGGCACGTCATCGATGTGGCCCGTTTCGTTCTTGCCATACCGGTTGATGAGGAAGGCTTTCATGGGCGATAGCGCTCCGCTGCCTGCGCCTGGCGGATGTCCGAGAGCAGGCCTTGGCGCGATGCCTCCAGCGTGTCCCAGCGGGCGGCCACATGCAATGGCGGAATGGTCACGGTTTCGCGGCGATCGAAGCCGACCAGGGCGGCATCGACCAGCTCGCCGACGTCCATCACTTCGGGCAACGTGTTGATGTCGATACCGGCACGTTCCCAGATCTCGGTGCGGGTGGCTGCGGGCAGCACGGCCTGCACGTAAACGCCCTTGGGCGACAGTTCCAGGCTGAGCCCCTGCGACAGGAACAGGACAAAGGCCTTGCTCGCACCGTAGACGGACATGCCGAACTCAGGCGCCAAGCCGACCACCGAGCCGATGTTGACGATCGCGCCTTCGCCGGCGTTGGCCAGCCGCGGGGCGATGGCCGCGGCCAGGCGGGTCAGGGCGACGGTGTTGAGGGTGACCAGTTGATCGATGCTGTCAGCCGACTGGTCGGTGAAGCCGCCGGACTGCGCCATGCCGGCGTTGTTGATGAGGATGCCGATGCGGGCATCGTCGCGCAGGCGGGTTTCCACGGTGGCCAGATCGGCGCGCTGGGTGAGGTCGGCCGGCAGGACGTCTACGGCGACCCCGGTGTCCTGGCGCAGGCGGGCGGCCAGGGTTTTCAGGCGCGCCGTGTCGCGCGCGACCAGCACCAGGTCGTGGCCGCGGCGGGCGAAGCGTTCGGCGTAGACGGCGCCGATGCCGCTGGAGGCGCCGGTGATGAGGACGGTGGGAAGCAGGCTCATGGGGTGTCTCTTGGAATGGGGGGCGAACGGGGATGTGCGGCAGGGAACTGTCGGCGGGTTACTGCGCCGTGGTATCGGTCAACGCGGGATAGTCGGTGTAGCCTTCCGCGCCGCCGCCGTACAACGTGGCAGGGTTCAAGGCGTTCAAGGGCGCGCCGGTCTTCAGGCGTTCCACCAGGTCGGGATTGCTGATGAACGCGCGGCCAAACGCGATGAGGTCTGCCTTGCCCTCGGCGAGGTGGGCGCTGGCCAGGTTCACGTCGTAGCCGTTGTTGGCCAGATAGGTCCCCTTGAAGCGGGCGCGCAGCCCATCGAAGTCGAAGGGCGCCACGTCGCGCGGGCCGCCGGTCGCGCCTTCGACCACGTGCAGGTAGACGATGCCCAGCGCGCTGAGCTGGTCGACGATGTAGTCGTACTGCGGCTGCGGGTTGCTGACCGTGGCGATGGCATTGGCCGGCGAGACCGGGGAAATGCGCACGCCGGTGCGTTCCGCGCCGATCTCTTCGGCGACGGCGGCGGTGACTTCCAGCAGCAGGCGCGCGCGGTTCTCGATGGAGCCGCCATAGGCGTCGGTGCGCTGGTTGGCGCCGTCCTTGATGAACTGTTCGAGCAGGTAGCCGTTGGCGCCGTGGATTTCCACGCCGTCAAAACCGGCGGCGATGGCATTGGCGGCGGCCTGGCGGAAGTCGTTGACGATGGTGGGCAGCTCGTCGATCTCCAATGCGCGCGGCTCGGACACATCGACAAAGCCGTTGTGGACGAAGGTCTTGGTCTGCGCGCGGATGGCCGAGGCGGAGACGGGCGCGGCATTGCCGGGCTGCAGATCCACGTGCGAGATGCGGCCCACGTGCCACAGCTGCACGAAGATGCGCCCGCCGCGGGCATGCACGGCATCGGTGACCGCGCGCCAGCCGTCGATCTGGTCCTGGGTGTAGAGGCCGGGCGTGTCCTGGTAGCCCTGGGCCTGCGCCGAGATCTGGGTGGCCTCGGTGATGATCAGGCCGGCGGAGGCGCGCTGGGCGTAATAGGTAGCGGCAAGCGGGCTGGGCACCAAGCCTGCACCGGCGCGGTTGCGCGTCAGCGGTGCCATCACGATGCGGTTGGCCAGGGTCAGCGGGCCGAGGGGGTAGGGCTGGAAGAGCGGGGAGGGGGTCATGGTGGGCGCGGGGTCGTGATTGTTGAGGGGGAAAGGCCCGCCCCGCGGTGGCGGTGGCTGACGGTGTGCGGCAATGATGATGACCGTCATCTTAGATGTCAACGGTTTGATGATGGTGGTCATCTATCGT
Organism: Stenotrophomonas sp. AS1; assembly: GCF_048957655.1. Lineage (NCBI taxonomy): Bacteria > Pseudomonadati > Pseudomonadota > Gammaproteobacteria > Lysobacterales > Lysobacteraceae > Stenotrophomonas > Stenotrophomonas sp. AS1. The sequence goes on from NZ_JARVXM010000007.1 coordinate 231,660, forward strand.
GGTAAAGTGCGCTTCACCAAGGCAGAGCGTGAAGAGAGACCGGGTCATGAAGGTCACCAAGGCACAGGCGCAGGCCAACCGGGCGCACATCGTCGACACCGCCTCCACCCTGTTCCGGGAGCGGGGCTACGACGGCGTGGGCGTGGCCGATCTGATGGCGGCTGCCGGCTTCACACACGGCGGCTTCTACAAGCACTTCGGGTCGAAGGCCGACCTGATGGCCGAGGCGGCGAGCTGCGGCTTGGCCAAATCGGCCGAGGCCGCGGCCGGCACGGACCGGGAGAGCTTCGTGCGCTACTACCTTTCCCGCGAGCACCGGGACGCACCAGGCCAGGGCTGCACCATGGCAGCGCTGTGCACCGACGCGGCGCGTCAGCCGGCGGCGGTCAAGGCGGCCTTTGCGGCAGGCATCGAGGCGCAGCTGGCGGTTTCTTCCACGCCGGAAGAGCAGGCCGACGCCGCCACCGCCGAACAGGCGCGCGCGCGGCGGATTGCCTTGATGGCGCAGGCTGTTGGGGCGATGGTGCTGTCCCGGTCCTGCCCGGACGATTCGGCGCTGGCGGACGAACTTCTGGATGTCTGCCGGGCGGATGTGCTGGCGCGGATGTCAGGGGTGTCTGCGCCCTGACGCGTGTCGGGCGAACCCCATGCGATGGTGAACCCATACCCGATTGGTCACTATTTGCCCGCTCTATCTGGCAGCGCTACCCTTGCGGTATGCCTATTTCAACCTCCGCAGTGCCCGATGCCGGGCGTGGCCCCGCCGAGCACGATGTGCGCACCCAGATCATCGAGGCGGCCACCGCGCACTTCAGCCATTACGGCTACGACAAGACCACGGTGTCCGACCTGGCCAAAGCCATCGGCTTTTCCAAGGCGTACATCTACAAGTTCTTTACCTCCAAGCAGGCGATCGGTGAGGTGATCTGCGCCAACTGCCTCAGCCAGATCGAACGCGATGTAGATGACGCGTTGGAAGGGATCCAGGCGCCGCCGGAGAGGCTCCGCGCGCTGTTCACCGTGATTGTGGCGTCCAGTCTTCGCCTGTTCCTCCAGGACCGGCGACTGTATGAAATCGCGGTCGCGGCCGCGACGGACGATTGGCCCTCCGTCCAGGCGTACAAGCACCGCATCCGCCAGCGGGTGGAGGACATCGTCCAGGAAGGTCGCGCTGCCGGGGTGTTCGAGAGCACGACACCGTTGGGCGACACCAGCCGCGCCGTCTACCAGGTTCTGGTGCCTTACCTGAACCCGGTGACGCTGCCCCACGTATCGGCCCTGCATGCGGAAGCGCCTGAGGCGCTGCACCAACTGGTCCTGAGGAGCCTTGCGATTCCATCTAAGTGACTATTGACTGTATTGGTCACTAGGAACAAAATGCGCCCGGATACCCCACTCCGGAAGACCGTATGCGGCGCCGTTCTGTACTCACAGCCATTTCCTGTGTTGTTCCGTTGTTCCTTGTGGCCTGCAGCAAGCCGGGTGAAAGCGACCCACGAACCGCACCGCCGGTCGTCCGGGTGGCGCAGGTGCAACCGGGCACCGGAAACGCGCGCACCTTCACCGGCACCATCGCCGCACGGGTGCAGAGCGATCTGGCCTTCCGGGTGGGAGGCAAGGTCACTGAGCGCCGCGTTGAGACGGGACAGACGGTCAAGCGCGGCGACGTGCTCTATCGGATGGATCCGCTCGACCTGAACCTGGCTGCAGCCTCCCAGCAGCAGGCCGTCATCGCGGCCCGTGCGCAGAGCGTGCAGGCCACGGCGGACGAGGCGCGCTATCGCGACCTGGCAGCCAAGGGCGTGGTGTCCCGCTCGGCCTACGATCAGATGAAGGCGGCGGCAGACGCGGCGGCTGCGCAGCTCAAGGCGGCCGACGCCCAGGCCCGGGTGGCACGCAACGCCAGTCAGTACACCGCGCTTGTTGCCGATGCCGACGGGGTGGTCATGGCCGTTCTGGCCGAGCCCGGCCAGGTAGTGGCGGCGGGGCAGGTCGTCGCCCGGCTTGCCCGTGCGGGCAGTCGGGAAGCCGTGGTCCAACTGCCCGAGACGCTTCGCCCGCAGATCGGCTCGGCGGCATCGGCGTCCCTGTTTGGCGCGCGGGTTACGATCCCGGCACGGTTGCGCGTGCTCTCCGAATCGGCAGACCCTGCAACCCGCACCTTTGAAGCCCGCTACACCCTGGAGGACGGCAACACCGCATTGCCGCTGGGGTCTACCGTGACGGTAGCGGTTGAAGGCACCGCAGGTGAGGCGGGGGGCGTTGAGGTCCCGTTGGGTGCGGTGTTCGATCCCGGCACCGGAACCGGCGTCTGGGTCATCGGGGGCGAGCCACTCAGCGCCCGTTGGACGCCGGTAGTGGTCAAGCGGCTGGGGGACGACCTGGCCCTGGTTGAGGGCGCGTTGAAAGCATCCGACCGCGTGGCCGCGCTGGGCGCGCACCTGCTCCGCGAAGGGCAGGTGGTTCGTCTGGCCGATACCGCCACGGCCACCGCCACAGCAGGCAAGGGAGCCCACCCGTGAGTGGGTTCAACCTGTCAGCGCTTGCGGTGCGCGAGCGCGCCATCACGGTTTTTCTGATCTTCCTGGTCTCGGTTGCCGGCATCGTGTCGTTCTTCCAGTTGGGCCGCGCAGAAGACCCGGCATTCACCGTCAAGGTCATGACCGTGGTGACGGCCTGGCCGGGGGCCACGCCCACGGAGATGCAGGACCAGGTGGCCGAGAAGCTGGAAAAGCGCCTGCAGGAGCTGCGCTGGTATGACCGTAGTGAAACCTATACGCGTCCTGGATTGTCGTTTACCACGCTGACCCTGCAGGACGGCACGCCCCCATCCGCGGTGCAGGAGGAGTTCTACCAGGCGCGCAAGAAGATGGCCGACGAAGCCGCGAACCTGCCCGCAGGCGTGATCGGCCCGATGGTCAATGACGAGTATGCCGATGTCACGTTTGCGCTGTTCGCATTGAAGGCAAAGGGCGAACCATTCCGCGCGCTTGCACGCGACGCCGAAACCCTTCGTCAGCGCCTGCTGCATGTTCCCGGCGTCAAGAAGGTCAACATCATCGGTGAGCAGTCCGAGCGGATCTATGTGGAACTTTCCCACCAACGCCTGGCAAACCTGGGGATCACGCCGCAGGCGGTGTTCGCGGCGCTGAACGGCCAGAATGCCTTGACGCCTGCAGGCTCCGTGGAGGCCAAGGGCCCGCAGATCTTCATCCGCCTCGACGGCGCGCTGGATCAGCTGCAGAAGATCCGCGATACCCCCATCGTTGCGCAGGGCAGAACACTGAAGTTGCAGGACATCGCCACCGTGAAGCGTGGCTATGAAGATCCGTCGACCTTCTTGATCCGCAACGGGGGTGAGCCGGCCATGCTGCTGGGGATCGTCATGCGCGACGGCTGGAACGGCCTGGATCTGGGCGCCTCGCTCGACGCCGAGGTCAAGAAGATCAACGACGGCCTCCCGGTGGGGATGGCCTTGGAGAAGGTCACCGACCAGGCGGTCAACATCAGCGCGTCGGTGGACGAGTTCATGATGAAGTTCTTCGTCGCGCTGCTGGTGGTGATGGTGGTGTGCTTCGTCAGCATGGGCTGGCGGGTGGGCATCGTGGTGGCAGCTGCCGTACCGCTGACGCTGGCCACGGTGTTCCTGGTGATGGCGGCCACCGGAAAGAATTTTGACCGCATCACGCTGGGCTCGCTGATCCTGGCCCTGGGGTTGCTGGTCGACGACGCGATCATTGCCATCGAAATGATGGTGGTGAAGATGGAGGAGGGCTACAGCCGGGTCAAGGCATCGGCCTACGCGTGGAGTCATACGGCAGCGCCCATGCTGGCCGGCACCCTGGTGACGGCCGTGGGCTTCATGCCCATGGCTTTGCCCGGTCCACCGCCGGTGAATACACCAGCAACATGTTCTGGATCGTCGGAATTGCGCTGATCGTGTCGTGGGTAGTCGCGGTGTTCTTCACGCCGTACCTGGGCGTGAAGCTTCTGCCTGACCTGAAGGCAGTGGAGGGCGGTCACAGCAGTCTCTACGACACGCCGCGCTACAACCGCTTCCGGTCGATCCTGGCGCGCGTGATTGCGCGCAAGTGGCTTGCCGCAGGGTCGGTGATCGGCCTGTTCGTGCTTTCGGTGGTTGGCATGGGGGCGGTGAAGAAGCAGTTCTTCCCCATTTCCGATCGCCCGGAGGTGCTGGTCGAGGTGCAGATGCCCTATGGCACCGCCATCGAACAGACCAGCCTGGCGGCCAGGAAGGTCGAAACGTGGCTGTCGGCGCAGGCGGAATCGAAGATCGTCACGGCCTACATCGGTCAGGGTGCGCCGCGCTTCTACCTCGCCATTTCGCCGGAGCTGCCGGACCCTGCGTTTGCCAAGATCGTGGTCCGCACCGACAGCCAGGAACAGCGCGATGCCCTGAAGGCGAGGCTTCGCCAGGCCGTGGCAGCGGGCCTGGCGCCCGAAGCCCGGGTGCGCGTGACGCAGCTGGTGTTCGGGCCTTACTCGCCGTATCCGGTGGCGTATCGGGTCAGTGGTCCGGATCCGGATGTCATCCGTGGCATTGCCGCCAAGGTGGAGCAGATCATGCACGCCAGCCCGATGATGCGGACCGTGAACACCGACTGGGGTGTGCGCACGCCCACGCTGCACCTCACGCTGGACCAGGACCGCCTGCAGGCGATGGGCATGAGCTCGGCGTCGGTATCGCAGCAGTTGCAGTTCTTCCTGAGCGGGGTGCCGGTCACCGCCGTTCGTGAGGACATCCGGACCGTGGAGGTGGTCGCTCGATCGGGCGGGGACACGCGCCTGGACCCCGCGCGCATTGCGGATTTCACCTTGGTTGGCGCCGCTGGCCAGCGCGTACCGCTGTCGCAGATCGGTGCCGTTGAGGTTCGCATGGAAGAGCCGGTGCTGCGTCGGCGCGACCGTGTGCCGACCATCACCGTGCGGGGTGATATCGACGATGCGTTGCAGCCACCGGACGTATCAGCGGCCATCAGCAGGCAGCTTGAGCCGCTCATCGCGTCGCTGCCTGACGGCTATGCCATTGCCCAGGCTGGTTCCATTGAGGAATCCGGCAAGGCGATGAGCGCCATGCTGCCGCTGTTCCCGATCATGCTGGCGGTCACCTTGCTGATCATCATCCTGCAGGTGCGCTCCATCTCCGCCATGATCATGGTCTTCATGACCAGCCCCTTGGGCCTGATCGGCGTGGTGCCGACCCTGCTGCTGTTCCAGCAGCCGTTTGGCATCAACGCATTGGTGGGACTCATTGCACTGTCGGGCATCCTGATGCGCAACACGCTCATTCTGATCGGCCAGATCCACGAGAACGAAATGGCAGGGATGGCGACCTTCCACGCGATCATCGAGGCGACCGTCCAGCGCGCACGCCCGGTGATTCTGACCTCCCTGGCGGCGGTGCTTGCGTTCATTCCGCTGACCCATTCGGTGTTCTGGGGAACGCTTGCCTACACGTTGATTGGCGGCACCATCGCCGGCACCGTGATGACGCTGGTGTTCCTGCCGGCGATGTATGCCATCTGGTTCAAGGTCCGAGCGGAAACGCCTCCTGTTGCCTGAGTGCGTCCGGGACCTCTTTTATATGGGAAGTGAGTTATGCGCATTGCCGAGAAAGATCGCATCGTGGTGACCGGGATGGGCGTGGTGAGCCCGCTCGGGTGCGGAGTGGAAACGGTGTGGTCGCGCCTGCTGGCGGGACGCTCCGGGATTGGCCCGCTGGGCGAGGCGCTTTCGGCCGGAACGGGCTGCAACGTAGGCGGCCGCGTGCCGGACCGGGAACAGGATCCTGAGGCGGGCTTCGATTCCGGCGGCATCATCGCGCCGAAAGATCTGAAGAAGATGGACCGGTTTGTCGAGTTCGCGTTGGTGGCCGCCCACGAAGCGCTCGCGCAGGCCGGGTGGAGCGCAGCAGATGAGCGTGGCCTGCTGCGGACCGCGACCGTGATTGCGACGGGGATCGGTGGGTTTGGTTCCATCGTCAATGCGGTCCACACCACCGAAAGCCGTGGGCCTGGCCGGTTGTCGCCCTTCACTGCGCCCACCTTTCTGGCCAACATGGCGGCGGGGCAGGCGTCCATCCGGTACGGGTTCAAGGGCCCGCAGGGCGCACCCGTTACGGCCTGTGCTGCGGGCGTGCAGGCGATCGGTGATGCGGCGCGCCTGATCCGGTCCGGCGAAGCGGATATCGCATTGTGCGGCGGTGCGGAAGCGGCGATGCACCGCGTCAGCCTGGGCGGCTTCGCCGCCGCCAAGGCGCTCAGCACCGCGTTCAACGACACACCCACAGCCGCGTCCCGCCCGTTTGATACACAGCGGGACGGGTTCGTCATGTCCGAAGGGGCAGGGTTGCTGGTGATCGAGCGACTGGATCACGCCCTGTCGCGGGGCGCCAGGCCGCTGGCCGAACTGGTCGGCTACGGTACGACCTCGGATGCGTACCACCTGACCGCCGGCCCTGACGACGGCAGCGGGGCACGCCGCGCGATGGAGATCGCGTTGGCGCAGGCAGGCATTTCCGCTGAGCAGGTCGACCACATCAACGCGCACGCAACCTCGACCCAGGTCGGGGATCGGGCGGAGCTTGCTGCCATGCGTGCCTTGTTCGGCACCCGTGGCGACCTTCTGATTTCCGCCACCAAGTCGAGCACCGGCCATCTGCTCGGGGCGGCAGGCGGCATCGAGGCCATCTTTACCGTGCTTGCCCTGCGTGATCAGGTCGCCCCCGCGACGCTCAACCTGGTCCAACCGGATCCGCTGGCAGACGGGCTCTCGATCGTAGGCGGTGTGCCCCGAGAAGCGGACATCGCATACGCCCTGACCAACGGGTTCGGGTTTGGCGGAGTGAATGCCAGTGCGCTGTTCAGGCGCCTGTGAGCACCGTCAGTCCAGAGGCGATGCCGCCGTCGCGCTTTTCCTGCGCGGCTACGCAGCGCCACTGCAGTTGCAGAGAAATAGCGCAGGCGGTCAGCAGATTTTGACGCGTTCTTGGCGCCTGCTGAGGATACTTTTCCGTGATTGTTCCAGAGGAGAAGGGCAATGGCCGCCAGACAAAAGACCCCGTCAAACCCCCAGGTGCTGAGGATCGAAGCGATGCCGCTGGGCTTCGGCGAAGCCGCCGTCGTGATCGAGCTGGCCGCCGAGCCACCCAAGCGCTGGTTCAAGGCGCTCAAACGGGAGATGATGTACTCGGAGGGCCTGGAGACCGCGTCGGCGAAGTTCGACGGCTGCTTCGTCTACCTCGTCGGGCTGGACCCGGCCCTGGGAAGCGCTGTGCGCTGTGCCAGCCGATTGCTTGCAGCGGTGCAGGAAGGCTTTCAACAGAGCAGCACGGTTTCTCCAGAGATGTCGACGATGGCTGTTGACGGCGGGTCCCATCCGCCTGTGTCCCTGCACATACCGCGTTCACCGATGGGTCGGAACGAAGCATCCGGGAAGATGAACATCAGGATCTGACCCGTGTCCTGGGAAGGGCTTCCTCACGGGAAGTATCGACACGTCGACCATCGTCGACCGGAAGGTCGATGTCCGAGGGGCGCTATGGAAAAGCAGTGGCGCCGATGACGTTTCTGGCCTTGCACCCGGAGTACGTTGAACGTAATTTACGTTCAGCGTAGGTCCGGGTCATGCTTGTTGCCATGACCCGCACACCTACCTCGATCCGCTCTGTATTCGCCCGCCGCTTGAAGGCGTGCCGGGTAGATCAGGGCTTGTCTCAACGCGCGTTGGGGGTGCTTGTGGGATTACCGGAAGACGTGGCGGGCGTTCGCATCAACCGATACGAACGGGCCGTGCACAATTGCGATATCGAGACAGCGCAGAGGATCGCGTCTGTGCTGGGGGTTTCCGTTGCCTATCTGTACGCGGAGACGGATGACCTCGCGGAGCTCCTCCGCCAGTTCAGCAGGATGTCCGCCAAGGAGCAGGAGGCGCTCCTCGCCAATGTCCGGCGCAAGGCAACGTAGGCGTTCGTTCGCACGCAGCCCGAGGAGCATGCGCGGGTCCAGAAGCAACTCGCTCCCACACCCACGCCCGGCCTCCCGCCGGGCACCGGGCGGTCCCTGACGGCCCTGTCAGTTTGGCCGCTACTGGTGCCGCATCACCGCCTCCAGATGCGCCTCCGGATCGATCATGTGCGAGTGGTCATCCTGATCCAGCTGGATCTCCGCCCAGTGGATGACCCCGTTGAACCTGCCGCGCTCGGTCACATAGCCCTCATACACCGGCATGCCGGTGTCGATGCCCACGTCCAGGCCCTCATCGAAGGAGTAGTAAAGCGGATGGGTACGCTCCACCTCGCCGGTGCCTGAAGCTTTCCCGTCGATGTACAGGGTGACCGTGCCACCGCGCCCGATGCCGCCGCCCGCGTAGGCGAATTCCACCCGCACCTGATGGCGGCCGGTGCCGATGTCGGCCTCGGACAGCACCGTCTTCCGCAGCAGTCCGCAATGGTTGTAGTGGTAGCCCAGCTTGCCGTTTTCGGCAAAGAACGACCAGCCGCCAGTGCGTCCGCCCTGGGCGACGATCACGCCGTTGAGCGTGCTACTGGCGGGCGCTTCGATCTCGGCGGTTACCGCGTAGGAACGGTTCTTGACGTTGATCGCCACGTTCTCGCCCAGGCGGGTCATGCCGGGGTACAGCCGCAGGCTGTCGCCGGTGGTCAGCGTGGGACGCCCGGCAAGTTCGGGATTCATGCGTTCGGCGGCGCGATCGTCGATTGGCAGGACGTTGTGGCGAACCGCCTCGATCAGGAACAGCTGCTGCAGCTCGGCCAGCTTGTCCGGCTGCGCGGCGGCCAGGTTGTCGGCCTGGGTCCAGTCCTGGGTGGTGTCATACAGTTCCCAGACGTCCTGCGAAAAATCCACGCCCTTGGCCACCACATCCCAGGGGGTGCGGTGCTTGGTCTGCGCGGTCCACCCGTTGTGGTAGATGCCGCGGTTGCCCATGATCTCGAAGTACTGGGTGAGGTGGCGCTCCTCGGCATCGGCGTCGTTGAAGGTGTAGGCCATGGAAACGCCGTGCATCGGTACCTGGGTGACACCGTTGACCGTATGCGGCTGTGCCAGCCCGGCGAGGTCCAGGATGGTCGGCGCCACGTCGATCACGTGATGCCACTGGCTTCGCAGTTCGCCACTGCCGGTTATCCGGGCCGGCCAATGCACGATGGTGCCGTTGCGCGTGCCGCCGTAGTGCGAGGCCACCTGCTTGGTCCACTGGTAGGGCGTGCACAACGCATGCGCCCAACCGACGGCGTAGTGGTTGTAGGCCGTGGGTCCGCCCACCTCGTCCAGGTGCTGCTGCCAGAATGCTGCGGTCTCGTACTCGGCGCCGCCGTTGGAGGCGGTGGTGAGCATGAAGGCGCCGTTGATGCCGCCCTCGGCGGAGGCGCCGTTGTCGCCGATGATGAAGTACACCAGCGTGTCGTCGAGAACGCCAAGTTCCTCCAGCGCGTCGATCACGCGGCCGGTATGGTGGTCAGCGTACTCGAGGAAGGCGGCATAGACTTCCATCTGATGCGCGAGGATCGGCTTGAGTTCGGCCGGCATGTCCTCCCACGCCGGAATGCCCTCCGGCCGCGGGGTGAGCACGGCATCGGCGGGGATGACACCCAGCTCGCGCTGGCGCGCGAAGGTAGCGGTGCGCATGGCATCCCAGCCTTGATCGAACGCGCCTTTGTACTTGGCGATCCAGTCCTTGGGGACATGGTGCGGGGCGTGCGTCGCTCCCGGTGCGAAGTACACGAAGAAAGGTTTGTCCGGCGTCAGGCTCTTCTGCAGGCGGACATAGTCGATGGCCTTGTCGGCCAGGTCCGGCATCAGGTGGTAGTCCGGATCCAGCGGCGCCTCCACGGCAGAGACGCCATCGACCAGTGCGGGCGTCCACTGGTTGGTTTCACCGCCGATGAAGCCGTAGAAACGCTCGAAGCCACTGAAGGCCGGCCAATGGTCGAACGGGCCGGTCGGTCCGGACTCCCACACCGGCACTTCGTGGCACTTGCCGAACTGGGCGGTGTTGTAGCCGTTCTGGCGCAGGATTTCCGGCAGCGGCGTGACCGAATTGGGCCGTGTCGAACGATAGCCCGGCGCGGGGGTGGCGGTCTCGGTGATGTGGCCCATGGCCACCGCGTGGTGGTTGCGGCCGGAGAGCAGCGCGGCGCGCGTGGGCGAGCACAGGGCGGTGGTGTGGAAGCGGGTGTAGCGCAGGCCGCTATTGGCCAGCCGATCGGCGGTGGGCGTATGCACGGGTCCGCCGAACGCGCTGGCGGCACCGAAGCCAACATCGTCGAACATGATCAGCAGGACATTGGGTGCGCCGTCCGGCGGGCGCTTGGCCGTGATGGGAGGAAGCTTGACCCCAAGCTTTTTCGCGTCGAACGACAGGGGGCCCTGGTAGGCCTGGTCGGGGATCGGAAGGATGCTGCCGGGGAGTTCCTGGCTCATGGTCACGCCTCGATGGACTGAGGCCCCAGTGTGGCCAGCGGGGTCTGTGTTGGCACCCGAAAATAGACGGGCCACGGCCTAGGTAGAAGTACTGGCGACGGCGCGCCGGATCGATTTACCGCCGGTGGCCGGCCAACCTATCTCACCGGTTTTCCGTAGCTGTCCGAGAGCATTGCCTTGTAGGCCTCCAGAGGCTGGAGTCCCACCGCGCGCCGCCGGGCGTCGAGGGTCTGCATGTCTTCGGTGGGCTGAAGCTCCATCACGCCGTCGGCGGTGCTCTTGAACTGGGTGCCGTACCGCTGCGGCTTGCCCTGCGCGATGAGCACCCGGTCGGTCAGCAGTGCTACATCCGCGGCGTCGGCATCGCCGGTCTCGGCGGCGGTCTGCATCAACGCCAACGCCTGCGCCTGGAACGCGGGGTCATGGTCGGCATGCTGCACGATCAGCCATGCGGCCTTGGCCCCGTCGCGGCCGACCCGCGTGATGCCTGGCCACCCCTTCTCGGCGATCACGGCTTTCAACCAGGTTGCATTGGCTTCGCTCACCGGCGCCGTCTGCCGCCACGCATCGCCGCCACCAGCGGCGATGGCGGCATGTTGTGCGGTCTGGTCCTTCGCCTCGCGTGCGAGCAAGGCCTGCCTCAACGGCGCATCGCGCAGCGCCTCGTGCTTCTTTTCTTCGGCGATGACCCGCTGCAGCACCGCTGGCCATGCGGGATCGGCGCGCAGCGCATTCAGCCCGGGACGCTGTTTGGTGCGCAGGTCCTCCACTGGCAGGCGACCACTGGCGAGCAGCGCATCGACGTACGCAAACGCCGCGGCATGATCGCCGGCTGCCGCCGTGCATTCGATCAGCAGCAGCTCGCCTCCGTCGGGGAAGGGGATGCCGTGCGTGTACAGGTCACTCAAGGTGGCGCCGCAGGCGGCGTAGTCGTTGTTGCCGTAGGCATCCAGCGCGGTGAAGAAGCTGGCCGGCTCGGCGGCGGCAGCCGCGGCGGCGAACAGGGCGGCCGTCAGCGTTGCCGCCCGGGTCGCTATGGGTCGTATCGGCCTTCCGTGCATGGATCATCTTCCCTGGTGAACGCACCGACAACGTAGCGGCTTCAGCCCCCGGAATTCAACCTGGCGTGCGCGAGCCGAAGCGGTGCGATCACGGCGTGGGCAGTAGCAGTCGAAGAACATGCCGGTCCCTCCAGCCTGCCGGATCGTGCGGGCAGTGTGATGCCCAGGCTCACGCGCAGCACGCACGGCGTTGATCCAGGCTCCCGCACTCTGGCGCATTCGTCACTCTCCCAACGCCCGGGACAGCGCCATGGCCGATCTGCCTCCCCATCGTTACGACGTCATCATCATCGGTGGCAGCTACGCGGCCATGTCCGCCGCGCTGCAGCTGGTGCGCGCCCGACGCAAGGTGCTGATCATCGACGGGGGGACGCCGCGTAACCGGAATGCGCGCGTCGCGCATGGGTTCCTTGGGCGGGAGGGGCTGCCGCCAGCGGATATCGCTTCCCAGGCCCGCGAAGAGTTGTTGCGCTATCCCACGTTGACCTGGCTCGCCGGTATTGCCCGTTCTGCTACGGCAACGGTACCTGCATCGAAAGGGGGCCGGACCTTCCGGGTCGAGGTGGACGCCGGCCAGGCGTTTCTGGCGGATCGGGTGATCCTGGCGTACGGCGTAACCGATGATCTGCCCGACATCCAAGGCATCGGCGAACGTTGGGGCCGGAGCGTTTTTCATTGCCCGTACTGCCACGGCTACGAGGTGTTCGAAGGGCGCATCGGGGTGATCGGCTGCGCAAAGGATGGTGGTGCGGCGCAGGCGCTGCTGCTGTGCGACTGGGGCAACATCACGCTGTTCTGCAGCGAAGCCTCCGCGAGGATCGATCCCGCACAGCGTGCACGGCTGGACGCATGCGGCGTCGTGATCGAATCGACCCGCGTCCGCGCGGTGGAAGACAGCGCCACCGTGGTGCTCGCCGATGGGCGCCGGGTGGAGGTGGATGCGCTGTTCATTTCACCGCATTCGCGGTTGTCCAGTGATCTGGGCGAGCAATTGGGCTGCGAACTCAAGGATGGCGGGTGCATCACCACCGATTCGGCCAAGCAGACCACGGTGCCGGGCGTGTTTGCCTGCGGCGACGCAGCCCGGATGGCAGGAAGCATCGCGCTGGCAGTGGGCGAGGGCGCGCTGGCGGGCGTGGCGGTGCACCACTCCTTGATGGGGCTGTTGGAATAGCGCCCGAGGAAGATGTCGCGTTGTTGGAAGAAGCGGGATTGGAGCAGCCGGGCTTTGTTCCATGCCGCGCTGTTTCTCAGGGGGCGGATCGCCTACGCCGGTGGAGAACACGGCTGATGGAAGGCATGGCAGAGTAAGAACACCCGTAATACTGCGCTCAGCTGACCTGATACTGCGCTCAGCTGACCTCCCACTGCCCTCTGCCGCTGATGCGGTCAGAGAGCCGTGGGATGAGACTCAGCGGCGCGCGTCGTCGCGGGCCTTGCCCACGTCGCTCTGCACTTCGCCCACACCCTTCTGGATCTTGCCTTCCACTTCCTTCGTCTTGTCGCCGGTGACCTTGCCCACGACTTCCTTTACGGTGCCCTTGACCTGGTTCTTGGCGCCTTCAGTGCGATTCTTGTCCATGGTTGACTCCACAATGTAGTTAGAGAGAGGGCCCGTGTTGCTGGGCATCTCCACCCTGACGGGACGGCAGTGGCGCGAAGGTGAAATTCGCGGGTGACGCGGAATCCGTTCAAGCGCCGGAAAGGTTGACGCTCACGCGCGCTGCACGTCATTCATCCGCATCGCGCTCATCCCACGCATCGCCATCCCATTGCGGTGGTTCGGTGGTGGCTGCGGCGGCATCCGGATCGACAGGTTCCAACAGCGTGTAATCGTTGCGCGCGGGATCACGAAACGCGCGGCTGACCGGATAGGCCTCCAGTGCGGGCGTAGTGGCGCGGGCGTTCAGTGCCGCGGGCGTTTTGAAAGCGCCGCTCAACCAGTCCAGTGCGGTGGCCGGTGCGATGAAGATCGGTCCATCCGGCGTGAGCGGGGCAGGAATCGCGTGGTTCGGCCCGGTCAGGACCGTGAAGCTGTCCAGCTGCTGGCCATCCTCGCTTTCCCAGTGTTCCCATAGGCCGGCGGCGAGCAGGACACGCCCGTCCTTGCGCTGCACGAACAGCGGCCACGGCGGCCGGCGCGCGCGGTCCCATTTGTAATACCCGGTCATGGGCAGCACGCACGGGCGCTGTGCCCAGGCCTGCGCGTAGATGCGGCTGCGTGGCGCGCGCTCCAGCCGTGCGGTCACCGTTGTATAGGGCGTGGCCGGTTCCTTGGACCAGCGCGGCACCAGCCCCCACACCATGTCGGCCACGGCAATGGAGCCGTCGTGGTCGCGCGCCAGCACCGTGGCCACGCTGCCCTTGGCGATGTTGTAGTGGTCCGGGCCGGCGGCCAGCGTCCGCGCCAGCGCGGCAGGCAGTCCGGCGGGGAGTGACTCGGTGTCGGCGATGGCTTGTGCGAAACGGCGCATGGGCCGAGCATCCGACGATATCCGTGATGGCCTCGTAGGCAGCGCCGGCATTGCTCACCCGGGCGCTGCCTGCTGTGCTCGGCGCTCATGTGTCCGGATGCGGCTCGGCCAGCGCGGCCCGCCGCGCCTGGAACACTTCTGGCGTCTGCGGCTTGACGAACAAGGCGACCAGCTCGGGATACTCGGCTTTCACCGCTTTCTCGATCCGGGTGATGCACGCCTCGATCTGCGGCGTGGTGCGATCATCTTCGAACTCGGCACTCAGCATCGCCACGACCTGTTCGGGTCCCATCTGCATGGTGGTCACGCCATTGGCACGGCGCAGGTCGGCATCGGTGTTGGCCACGGCGAGAATGCGCTTGGCAACGCTTGGGTGCGCCGGTTCGCCCACCAGCAGCCCCTTGGTTTCGCGTGCAAGCAGGAAGGCAGTGACCGCCAGCACACCGGCGATGCACAGCGAAGCGACGCCATCAAGGATGGGCATGTCCAGCAGCTGCGCGGCGAGCAGGCCGACCAGCGCGAAGCCCAGGCCGAGCAGGGCGGCGCTGTCTTCCAGCAGCACCGTGAATGTGGAGGGATCCTTGCTGCGGCGGAATGCCTCGAAGTAGCCCAATGAACCCTTGGTGGCGCGGAATTCGCGCAGCGCGATCCACCACGAGGTGCCTTCGAACACGAGCGAGATGCCCAGCACGATGTAGCTGATCAGGTGGTTGGTGGCCGGCTCCGGGTTGCGGATGTGCTGGATGCCTTCATACGCCGAGACGCCCGCACCGGCGGCGAACACCAGCAGCGCCACGATGAAGCTCCAGAAATACAGTTCCCGCCCATGGCCGAAGGGATGCAGGGTGTCCGGCTTCTGCTCGGCCCGGCGCAGGCCGTACAACAGCAGCAGCTCGTTGATGGTATCCACCAGCGAGTGGACGCCCTCGCTGAGCATGGCCGAACTGCCTGAGATGCCGGCGGCGACGAACTTGGCGATGGCGATGGCCAGGTTGCCGGCGAGCGCGGCATAGATCACGAGACGGGAGCCAGTCGGCTTGGCCATGGCGGAGGCGGGGGTGGGGAGGGTGCGGCATCATCGCCAACGGCGCGTCCCGGGCGCGTGCACGTCCGGGCCTGGCAGGCCGGGCGGCATTGCGGCGCTGAGCGGCCGGGGCTGTACCCGCCGCCCGTGGCGCGGGACAATCCGTGGCCGTGGGCAGCGGTCCGTTACGGCTGCGGGCGTTGACATGGAGTTGGCCCCGCGTGGATTAAATTGCTCTCCCCCTACCGGCCGGCCGACCGCTGCCTGCCGTTCCCCCTGCTGCTGCGATGCCTTTCAGTTCAAGGTTCGGTGACCCGATGATGTCTGTCCTTCCCTGGTCTGTCGCGCGGCTGCGCGGCGCGCGTGCCCCGGCCGTCCTGGAGCGGCGCGCATGAGTGCAGGGGTGGGGCGTTTTCCCGGCAGCACCGGCCCGATGGCCGAGCAGGTGCGTGGATGGAACTGGCAGGCGACGCCGGTGGGTTCGATCGACCATTGGCCCAGTGCGCTGCGCAATGCGGTCAACCTGATCCTGGCCTCGCCCGAGAGCATGTACGTGGTCTGGGGCGATGACCTGACATTCTTCTTCAACGATGCCTACAGCCCGATCCTGGGGCCGCGCCTGGAGGGGGCGCTGGGGGCGCCGCTGAGGCAGCTGTGGGCGGATGCGTGGGACGCCGTGCGCGCACCGATCGAGGCTGCCTTCGCAGGCGGGTCCTCCCGCTACGAGAATCTGCCGGTCTCGATGAGCCGCCAGGGCGTGCCTGAAGAGACCTGGTGGACGTTCTCCTTCTCGCCGATCTTCCTGGACGACGGCAGTGTCGGCGGCGCGTTCTGCGTGACCAACGAGGTGACCAGCATCATCGTGGCGCAGCAGCGCCTGGCCAAGGAGAACGAGCGCCTGATCGCGCTGTTCGACAAGTCGCCGATGTTCATGGCCTTCCTCAACGGGCCCGAGCATCGCGTCGAGCTGGCCAACCCGGGCTACGAGCGCCTGGTCGGCAACCGCCACGTGCTCGGGAAGTCGATCCGGGAGGCGCTGCCGGAAATCGTCGACCAGGGTTTCATGCCGTTGCTGGACGAGGTGTACCGCACCGGCAAGCCGTACATCGGCAGCGAGATGGTCTACGACGCGCCGTTCCCGTCCGATCCCTCATCGGCCCGGCGCCTGCTGGATCTCGTCTTCCAGCCGGTGGCCGGCGAAGACGGCAGCACTGCCGGCGTGTTCGTGCAGGGCCTGGATGTCACCTCCCACATCGAGCTGCAGCGCACGATGCGGCAGGTGGAGGCGCGCAATCGCCAGATCATCGACAGTGCCAGCGACTACGCGATCGTCGCCTCGGACCTGCAGGGCAACGTGACCCTGTGGAATGCCGGTGCCGAGCACATCTTCGGCTGGACGGAGGCCGAGATGCTGGGCCAGAAGGTGGAGCGGATCTATACCCAGGAGGACATCCAGGCCGACCGCCTGCGCCACAACCAGAGCGTCTCGATCGCATCGGGCGGGGTCAGCGGTGAGCGCTGGCTGGCACGCAAATCCGGCGGGCGGTTCTGGGCCAGCGGCGCCATGACCGTGCTGCGCGATGAAGATGGCGCCGCGCTGGGCTTCGTCAAGGTGCTGGGCGACCGCACAGAAGAGCGCCGCGCCAGCGATGCACTGGCCCATAGCGAGCGACGCCTCGGCGCGCTGGTAAGCGCCTCCTCGCAGTCGCTGTATGCGGTCACCGCCGACTGGCGCGAGATGCGCCAGATTCTGGCCACTGGACCGGTCGCGCAGGACGACAGCCTGCCCGCGCTCAGCGACTGGAAGGAGCGCTACGTACATCCGGAGGATCTGGGCCTGCTGGAGCAGGCCATCGCCCGCGCGCTGGCGCAGCGGGAGCCGCTGGCGCTGGAACACCGCAGCCTGCTCGCCGATGGCAGCGTGCGCTGGGTGCAGATGCGCGCGGTGCCGCTGCTGGACGGCAACGGCGAGATCACCGAATGGTTCGGCACTGCCTCGGACGTGACCGAGCGGCGCCTGGCCGAAGACCAGCTGCGCGAGCTGACCTTGACCCTGGAAGAGCGGGTGCAGGCGCGCAGCGCCGAGCTGCAGGTGGCTGAAGAGCGGTTGCGGCAAAGCCAGAAGATGGAGGCCGTGGGCCAGTTGACCGGCGGCCTGGCGCATGACTTCAACAACCTGCTGACCGCCATCTCGGTCGGGCTGGAGCTGCTGGAGCTGCGCATCGATCAGCGTCGCTACGATGATGTGGGCCGGTACCTGGAGATGGCGCAGTCCAGCGCGTCGCGCGCCACCGCGCTGACCCAGCGGCTGCTGGCCTTCTCCCGCCGGCAGACGCTGGCGCCGACGCCGGTGGTGGCCGATGCCCTGGTGCGCGGGATGCTGGACATCATCTCGCGCACGCTGGGGCCGTCGATCGCGATCGCCACGCAGCTCGATTCGGATCCATGGTCGGTGCTGGTGGATGTGCCGCAGATGGAGAATGCGCTGCTGAACCTGTGCATCAATGCCCGCGATGCGATGCCCGAGGGCGGCCCGCTGATCATCAGTGCGGCGAACGTGACGTTGCAGGGCGAGGCTGCGGCAGCGCTGGATACGCCCCCGGGCGATTACGTGCGGCTGGCCGTCAAGGACGCCGGAACCGGCATGGAGGCGGCGGTGATCGAGAAGGTCTTCGAGCCGTTCTTCACCACCAAGCCGATCGGGCAGGGCACCGGCCTGGGCCTGTCGATGATCTATGGCTTCACCCGCCAGTCCGGCGGCCAGGTACGGATTGATTCGCAGGTCGGCCAGGGCACGACGGTGGAGCTGTACCTGCCACGCTTCATCGGCGAAGCCGCGGCCAATGCGGTGCAGGAGACCGAGCAGGATGCGCCCGCCACATCCACGCCCAGCGTCGGGACGATCCTGGTGGTCGAAGACGAGGCGGCGATCCGCGCGCTGCTCAGCGAGGTGCTGGGCGGCGCCGGCTATCGGGTGCTGGAGGCGCCGGAGGGCGGCCAGGCGGTCGAGCTGCTGCACTCCGGGCAGCCCATCGACCTGCTGATCACCGATGTTGGCCTCACTGGCGGGCTCAATGGCCGGCAGGTCGCCGATGCGGGGCGGCAGGTCCGTCCCGGGCTGCCCGTGTTGTTCATCACCGGCTATGCGGCGTCGGCGGCGGTGGGCGCCGGGCAGCTGGAGGAGGGGATGGAAGTGCTGACCAAACCATTTACCACCGCCGAACTGGAGCGGCGTGCGCGCGCGCTGTTGGCGACTGCAGGCAGCAGCCACTGACGGTGCTGGCTGCGCTCAGAGCAGGGACCTGACCGAGCTCACCAGCTGTTTGAGCGTGAAGGGTTTGCGCAGCAGTTTGATGTCCTCGCCGAGAAAGTCCGGCCGGGCCCCGGCCGCCCCGGCATAGCCGGTGACCAGCAGGATGGGCATGGCCGGGTGCAGCGTGGTGGCGATCGTGGCCAGGTCGCGGCCGTCCATTCCAGGCAGGCCGACATCGGAGACCAGCAGGTCGAACGGGCCGTCATGCCTGAGGCACCCCAGCGCGGCCTCGGCATCGGCAACGTCGAGGACCTCGAAGCCATCGTCGTTGAGGATGTCCTTGGTCATCTCCCGGATGGGCGCATCGTCTTCGACGAGAAGCACGCGGCATCGTGGGTGGGAACTGGCAGCAGTCATTGCGGGCGCGGATCCTCGTGGCATGCAGCCACCTGTGCGGAGTTCCACCTTAGCGCCCGCGCGCGTTAGCCGGCCGTGCATCGCGCGCCAGCCCGGCGTCATGATCCCCGGGAGGCGCCGATGACGGCAGCCTCTTTCATTACCCTCGGTCCAAGGTCTCACCGCCCTAGGCGGCGCTCTCGTCCTGCAGGGAGGCCCGGATGGAACGGGCCAGGTCGCTGCGGGTGAACGGTTTGGCGAGCAACGCGATGGTCCGGCCGACCGTGCCGCTTGCGTCGATATCGCGCGGATAGCCCGAGGTGAACAGGACCCGCAACCCCGGTTTCCGGCCGATCGCCTGCTTGGCCAGTGCCCAGCCGGACATGCCCGGCATCACGATGTCCGAGAACAGCAGGTCCACGCTCACGTCCGGCCGCTCCAGCAGGCGCAGGGCGGAGGGTCCGTCATGCGCTTCGAGCACGCGGTAGCCCAGCTGGCGCAGGGTATCCACGGTGTAGGCACGGACATCGTCATTGTCCTCGGCCACCAGCACCGTGGTTTCCTCCTCCACCTCGTAGGCGTTGGCTTCCTGCGCCTCGGCCTGGCGGGTGCCGGGCAGGGCCGAGGCCGAGCGCGGGAACAGCAGGGTGATCGTGGTGCCGCTGCCTTCGATGGAGTCGAGCAGCACATGGCCACCGGACTGCTTGGCGAAGCCGTACACCATCGACAGGCCCAGCCCGGTGCCGCGGCCGACCTCCTTGGTGGTGAAGAACGGTTCGAACACCCGGCCCATCACCTCGGCGGACATGCCCTGGCCGCTGTCGCGCACCCGGATCATGGCGTATTGGCCGGGCGGCACATCCGGGTGCTGCGCTGCGTAGTCCTTGTCCAGATGGATGTTGTCGATCTCGATCGTCAGGCGCCCGCCCTCGGGCATGGCATCGCGGGCATTGACCGCCAGGTTGAGGATGGAGGCCTCCAGCTGGTTCGGGTCGATCTCCACGCACCAGATATCCGGGCTGTGCAGCATGTCGATCTGCACCAGCTCGCCCAGTGAACGCTTGAGCATGTCCTGCATGCCGCGCATTTCTTCGTTCAGGTCCACCGGCATGTTCTTCAGCGGCTGCCGGCGCGAGAACGCCAGCAGGCGCTGGGTGACGTTGGCCGCGCGCATCACGCCCTTCATCGCGTTGTCCAGCGAGCGCGAGGAATTGCCCGCGGCGTCACCCAGGCGGTCGGTCAGCATCTTGGCGTATTCGATGTTGCCGGCGATCACGGTCAGGATGTTGTTGAAGTCGTGCGCGATGCCACCGGTCAGCTGGCCGACGGCCTCGATCTTCTGGCTGTGCCGCAGCGCCTCTTCGGCCTGCCGGCGCGCGGTGGTTTCCACCGCTTCGGAGACGACCGCAGTGATCCGCGCCTGATGGTCGAACAGGGGGCGGAAGGAGAAATCGAAGGTCCGCTTGCCGGTGGGCAGGCGCAGCTCCAGTTCATGGCGGGAAGCGGTACCGGCCGCCGCCTCGAGAATGGCCGTGCAGACCACGCCAGGTACCCCGGGGGTATCGGCGAACCAGGCAGACTCGCAGTAGAGGCTGCCGCGGACGTCTTCCTTGTCGGCGAGGATGGCCGCCAGCGACGCCGAATTGGTGTCGATGATGTGGCCATCCAGGGTCAGCAGGTTCTGGTGCTGGAAGCTGGATTCGAACAGCGCCTGCAGCCGGCTTTCACTGCGGTGCAGCGCCGAGGTCCGCTCGTCGACCTGGCGTTCCAGGGATTCGTTGTTGGCCCTGAGCAGCGCCTGCGCGTGCTTGAGCTCGCTGATGTCGCGCGCCATCGCGTAATAGCCGAGCACCGCGCCGTCCGGCGCCAGCTCGGGTACGCAGTCCACCTGCGCGTGGCGGGGCGTGCCATCGCTGCGCAGCGAGAGCAGGTCGAAGCTCACCTTCTCACCGAGCAGGACCCGGTCCAGGTGCTGCTGGATGCTGTTGAAGGTGTCCTCGCCGATCACCTCGCGGGTGTGCCGGCCGATCAGGCTCTCCGGCGTACGGCCGTGCCACTCGACATAGGCGTTGTTGGCGAAGCGGTAGCGATGGTCGTGACCGAAGTAGGCGATCAGCGCCGGCAGCGAATCGGTGATCAGCCTCAGCCGCTGGTGGCTCTCATGCAGCTCGGCCTCCATGCGCTGCAGCCGGCGGCGCTCCTGCGCTTCGCCGATGGCCCTGAGCACGGCATCGGGCAGGCGCTGCAGGCGTGACTTGACCACGTAATCGCGCGCACCGCGCTTGAGCGCCTGCACTGCGAGTTCTTCGGTGAGCGTGCCGGAGACGAAGATGAAGGGAATCTGGGGGGCGATCTCGCTGGCCAGGGCGAGCGCGGCATCACCATCGAAGCCCGGCAGGACGTGGTCGGCCAGGATCACATCGAACGGCGTCGTGGTCAGGGCATCGAGCATGCCCTGGTGCGACCAGGTGCGCTCGGCGGTGAACGGCACCCCGGCGCGCTTGAGCTGCGCGGTGATCAGTTCTGCATCAAGTGCACTGTCTTCGACCATCAGGATCCTGATGGTCTTTGCTGTGGCGGCCTCAGCCATCGTGTCTACTCTTCCCGCCGAACAGCGTGCCGTGCGGTGGCGGCTGGTTGGTGATGCCCCAGAACATGCCCAGGCCCTGGATCGCTTCAAGGAATTCCTTGAAGTCCACCGGCTTGACCACGAACGCGTTGACGCCCAGCTCGTAGCTGCGGATCAGGTCCTGCTCTTCGCGCGAGGAGGTCAGCATCACCACCGGGGTGCTGCTGAGGGCACGGTCGGTACGGATTTCCTTGAGCACTTCCAGCCCGTTGAGCTTGGGCAGTTTCAGGTCCAGCAGCACGACCACCGGGCCGCCATGCATGGCCCCTTCATAACGCCCCTGGCAGCGGAGATACTCCAGCGCTTCCACGCCGTCGCGCACATGGGTCACGTCATTGAGCAACTGGCAGCGGGCGAGCGCGGCCATGGTCAATTCAGCGTCTTTCGGGTTGTCTTCTACGAGCAGGATCGGTCGCAGATCTCTCATAGGTGGTCTCCAGTAGCAAAGGGAATGGTGAAATAGAATGTCGCGCCGGCGCCGACCTGGCCTCTCGCCCAGGTCCGGCCGCCATGGCGGGTGATGATGCGGTGCACGTTGGCCAGGCCGATACCGGTGCCTTCGTACTCATCGACGTGATGCAGCCGCTGGAACACGCCGAACAGCTTGTCCACGTAGCGCATGTCGAAACCACAGCCGTTGTCCTTCACGAAGAAGATGTCCTCCGTGTCGTTGCGTTCATGCCCGACCTCGATGCGTGGCTCGGGCGTGTCGCGGGTGAACTTGATCGCGTTGGCCAGCAGGTTCTGCCAGACCAGCCGCAGCATGCCGGGGTCGGCCTGCACCTTGGGCAGCCCCGCGATCTGCCAGTCGATGGCGCGCCCGGCGTACTCCATGTCGAGTTTGTGGCGCACGTCTTCCACCAGGGCGGTCATGTCCATCGCGATCTGGCCCATCGTCGAGCGGCCCATCTGCGAGAAGCTGAGCAGGTCATCGACCAGGGTCCCAGCCGATTTTGCCGACTCCACGATGGTGTCGAGAAATCTCTTTTCTGAATCGTTCAATCTTTCGCCGGCCGAGGACCACAGCAGTTCCGAGTAACCGACGATGTGCCGGAACGGGGCGCGCAGGTCATGGCTCACCGAATAGGAAAACGCTTCGAGTTCCTTGTTGCTGCGCAACAGCTGCTCGTTCAATGCCGCCATCTCTTCAGCCTTGCGCAGCACGATATCCACGATGGCCGTGCGCAGTTCCAGCGCAGCATCGCGGTCCACGTCGTTCCAGGGCAGCGACTGCTGGCGCACGGTCTGCTTCCAGCCCTCGAAGGAGGTGCGCGGCGACAGGGGCTGTCCGGTCTCTTCCTTGCGCGGGTCGCCGCCCCAGCGCACGGTGCGGACCACTTCGGGACGGAACCAGATCACGAAGCTGTCGTGGATCTGCGAGATCGAGATGGCCAGCACGCCGCTGGCCACGCCGGCGAAGGCTTCGGCCTCCTTCCAATCCAGCGGCAGAGTGTCGGTACAGAAGATGTCGCCCTCGATCTGTTGCGCGGTCAGCCATTGCACCAGCTGCATCACGTGGCGCTGGCCGGGGCACTGGCCATGCAGGATGCACTCGCCACGGTGCACGATCGCTGCGCCGGTGGACTGGGTCAGCGCGAGCAGGCTCTGCTGGTCGCGGCCGAGTGCGGCCATGAAGTCGGTATCACCGGCCATCCGCCCGAGCAGCCGGACCTGGATCGCGCGGCGTGCGATGCGCTCTTCGACCAGTACCGCGCGCTGTTTCACCGCGATCTGCAGCGACAGGATCTGGCCGATGAACTCGCAGGCCGTACGTACGTGGTAGGGCACCCGGCGGGCGACCTGGTTGTGGCAGGAAATCAGGCCCCACAGCTCGCCCTCGGACAGCACCGAGACCGACATCGAGGCACCCGTGCCCATGTTGCGCATGTACTGCAGGTGCACCGGGGAGACGCTGCGCAGCATGGCCGGGCCCAGATCGATGGGCGTCGCATCGGCGAGGGCCGGTACGCGCACCAGCGGCACGGGGCTGTAATGGCTGTCGGCGATCAGGCGGACGCGGTTCTGCCGGTACAGATCGCGCGCCTGGGCGGGGATGTCCGATTCCGGGAAGCGCAGGTCGAGGTAGGAGGGCAGCACGTCGTTGCGGTCCTCGGCCACCACCGCGCCGTTCCAGTCCTTGTCGAACTGGTAGATCATCGTGCGGTCGAAGCCGGTCAGCTCGCGGATATGCGTGGCAGCGAGTTCGCACAATGCCTGGGTCGTCGGCGCGTGCTCGATCGCGGCCATGAAGCGGCGGATCGACGGATACAGGTCCTCCAGCGAGCCCGGTTCGCCCGGCACCGGGGCCTCCAGCTCGATGATGACGTCATCACCGATCCGGTGGGCCACGGTGTGGTGGTTGCCCGCTGTGCCCACCGGGTGCGCGCCCAGGAAATGCGAGGCACCCTCCTGCAATGCCTCCAGCACCGGCCTGCATGGCGCCAGAGTGCCGGCCAGCACCTGATCCAGCGGCTGGCCCAGCGGATCGCCAAGCGCCTCCAGCAGGCCCGGCTCGGCCACCGCGCGGGCGTTGACGGTCAATGTCGTGTGATCGAGGACCAGGATCAATCCGTACGGCTGGATGGCACCGGGGGTACGGATCGGCTCACGCGCGCAGCTGGACAGATCCAAGGCGCTTGCGCCGGAATTCCTCGAGGACATTCATTGACTCCTGATCTTTACCAGTACTGGCCACCGCACGAATGGCACGGCTGCGCCTGGTTGTCAGGAGCACACGCCGTCACCTGCGACGCGGTGTGCCACAGTTCCCTTATTTTTGCATAGGCGTGCGCCCGGATCTGTGAGGATGCGACGGTGTTCCTTGCGCTGCGCGCGGATCAGTCCCAGCGGTAACGAAGGGTGGCTGACCACAGCCCCCCCGAGCCATCGACCGGTCCGCCATTGGCATACCGGTAGTATTCGTTCGCGGCAAGCAGCGGCTCGGGCAGTCTGGTGACCTTGCGGTCGAACACGTTGTTGGCGTTCAGCGCCACGTCCCAGCCGCCGGGCAGGGTGGCCCCCAGCTGCAGATCGGTGATCCAGAGGCCGCCGATGTCATAGGCGATCTCGGCCTGGCCGGCATACGGCCCACTGCTGGCGACCGTGGTCGGCGAACCATAGCGCTGGATGTCGCCATAGCGGCTCTGGCGCAGGCCGACCCGGTAGCGGCCCAGGCTCCAGTCCAGACCCAGCACCTGCCGGGACTTGGGCGCCTTGTAGAGCAGCTCGTTCTGCGATCCGGTGCTGAACACCGGCACATTGAAGGCGGCCAGCACGGCGGGGGTGGGGGCCAGACCGGTGATCCTGGCGCGGTTATGGCTGCTGGCCAGGGTCCAGCGCAGGGTGCCGCTGCGGCCCAGATCGACGCGGCCTTCGAGCGTGGCTTCCACGCCATCGGTGCGGGTATCGGCGGCATTGATGAAGTAGCGCACCCCATCCTGTGCGCCGAGTCCCACCGAGGTGACCAGCACGCCGGAGCCGGGATACAGCCCCTCGCGGAAGGTGGTGGACAGGGCGATCCGGTCATCCACATCGATGCGGTAGGCATCCACCGTCAGCGATGCGCCCTGCCATGGCTCGGCCACGATGCCCAGGCTGAGGCTTCGCGAGGTTTCCGGGCGCAGTGGCTGCGCGCCCAGTGCGATGGCCTGCGGCGAACCGGCCTGCAGGATGTGGTCGGTGTAGAAATTGCCGTTGGAGGTGTTGCGGTACGCCTGCGCGGCCAGGGACGGCGCCTGGAACCCGTTGCTGATCGTGCCGCGCAGGGCGAGCCGGGGATGCAGCGCGAAACGGGTGGAGAGGCGGCCGGTGGTTTCGCTGCCGAAATCCGAGTAACGCTCATGCCGGCCGGCCAGGTCCACGCGCCAGCGCGCGCCCAGGTCGGCCGCGACGCCGAGGTACAGCGCACCGCTGTTGCGGCTGACATCGACCGCGTCCTCGGGCCGGTAGCCGGGCAGCGCCTGCGAGCCGCCCAGGCCGATCCCCAGCACGGTACCCGCGTAGGGGCCGTCCAGCACCCGCTGCCCGCCATGGGTGTAGGACTGCACGTCGCCCGCGCCGATCCGGTAGCGCTCGTCGCGATACTCCGCCCCTGCACTGAGTTCCAGTGGCGCGGCCAGCCACGCCGTCTGCAGCTGGCGGCGTAGATCCAGGTTATGGGTCCAGGCGCTGTAGCGCAGGTCGCCGATGTAGAAATCGGTCTGGCTGTCCAGGCCGTAGGTGGGGTTGATGCTGTTGTGCAGGTTGATATCCATTGCATCGCGCCCGTAGCCGCTGCTCAGGTCCCAGTCCCACTCGCCGAACTGGCCGCGTACCCCCAGCGTGAGCGCGCCGTCGTTCTCGTCGATGTGCTCGGTCGGTGCAAAGCCATCCGGATCGATCGCGCGTACTACCTCATTGCGCAGCGGTTGGCGGAAGTTCTGCGGTGCCCAGGCATCACGCTGGGCCAGGGTCAGCAGCCCGTAGGCCTCCACCGTCGCGGCGAGGGGAATACTGGCATTGGCCGTGGCGGTCTTCGTGCGGAACGCGCGGATGCCCCGGTTGCGCCAGGCATTGTTGTCGCGCGTGGCCTCGCGCGGATCCGGCGTCGCGCCGGGTGGCAGCGTCGGGTTGCTGGCCTGGTTGCCGCCGGGGCGGATCGCATTGCCGGCCGCGTTGCGCGGAAAGTAGTACAGGAATGTATCGCGTGCGGGGCTGGTGTAGTCGGTGGCTTCCTGGTCGTCCAGCTGCGCCGCCAGGTGCAGATAGCCGCCGTCGCCCAGCCCGAACCCGGCATCGGCCTGCACCACGCGCGCGCGGCCATCGCCGGCGAAGTAGGTGCCATCGCGGTAGGAGACGTTGCCGCCGCGGGCAGCCTTTTGGGTGACGATGTTGATGACCCCGGCGATGGCGTCCGAACCGTAGATCGCCGAGGCGCCATCGCGCAGCACTTCGATGCGTTCGATCGCACCGGTGGGGATCAGGGCGAGATCGGCGGGCGCGGCGCCACCGAAGCCACCCGCGCCCAGCAGCGCGGTGGCGTGGCGGCGCTTGCCGTCCACCAGTACCAGCACGTGGCTGGCATTGAGGCCGCGCAGCTGCCCGGCACGCACCATGCTGTTCAGATCCCCGGTTTCCAGCGGCAGGTTGAAGCTGGGCACGGTGGTGTTGAGCACATCCAGCAGGCTGGTTGCGTTGGCGGCGCGGATGTCCTCGGCGGACAGGACATCGATCGGCGCCGCGCTTTCGCGCACGGTGCGGCCCTGTGCACGGGTGCCGGTCACGGTGACCGTATCCAGGGTGGCGGTGCTCACGCTGGTGGCGACCTCCACCTCGGCTGCGCCGTATGCGGCGAGGGGCAGGGACAACGCGGACAGGACGGCGACAACCAACGGCAGGCGATGGTGCGTGGACAGCATGGAAGATCCCCAGGAGAAGGAGGGCCGATGCACAGCGGCATGCGGCAGGCAGGCGAGGGCGGATGGACCGGATCAGCCGGTGGCTGGCGTACCCGTGCAACAGCACTCGGCAGCGGCGGCGGCACGTCCGGTGCCGGTCATGGCGCACCGCCGGCGGCGGCAGCCCAGCGGGCGAGGTCGGCAGGATGCAGCGGGCCGTTGTGGACCTGCAGCACGGTGCCGTGCGCATCGATCAGCACCGAAAACGGCAGTGTGCCGATGCGGTTGCCGAACGCGGCGGCGGTGCCGGGCGGGCCGTCGCCCTCCACCAGTTGCGGGTAGGTGAGGCGCAGCTGGTCGCGCAGGGCCTTGGCCGATTCCACATCATCCAGCGCGACACCAACCACGTGCACGCCGTTCGGCCGCGAGGTCTGCGCCTGCGAGAAATCCTGCAGGTCGGGCAGTTCCTTCAGGCACGGGCCGCACCAGCTGGCCCAGTAGTTGAGCAGCACCGGGCGGCCGCGCCATTGCGCCAGCGACGCCGGGGCACCCCCGAGGTCGGTCCAGTGCAGGGCCGGTGCCGCCTGGCCGGCAGGCGCGGCCGTGGTGGGCGGGGCGGCGAACGATGCCATGGGCAGCGCGATCATCAGCACGGTAGCCAGCAGCGCCAGGCGGCGCAAAGCGGAAGAGGTCATGGAGGTGAGGCCGTCGAAGAAGTCGCGCGCGACGCGAAGCGGTCGTCTGTAAGGGTGTGCAGGAACTGCTCGATGTCGTCGATCTCCGCCTCGGTCAGGTGCAGCGGATCGCGCAGCTGCGCGTCCCGGCCGATCGAATCGGGGATGACCTTGCCGGGGTCGTCGTAATACACGATCACTTCGCGCAGGCTCTTGAACATCCCGTTGTGCATGTAGGGCGCGGTCAGCGCGACATTGCGCAGGCCCGGCACCTTGAACTCGCCCTTCTGCGCCGGATCGCCGGTGATCCCGCCGCGGCCTTCGTCGTTGAACTCGCGGCCGTTGTAGATGCCGATGTTCTTGAAGCGGTCCGAGGTGAAGTCCTCCCCGGCGTGGCAGCTCACGCATTGGGCCTTGGTGATGAACAGCAGGCGGCCGCGCTTGGCCGCGTCGCTGATCGCGTCCTCCTGGCCCAGCGCGTAGCGGTCGTACGGGCTGTCCACGGTGTTGAGAGTCTTCTGGTAGGCGGCCAGGGCGCGGCCCAGCGTGCGCGCGCTGGGAGCGGCGCTGTAGGCATCCTGGAAGCGTGCCACCCACGCAGGATCGGCACGCAGCCGCGCCACCGCGTCATCCACCGGCAGGTCCATCTCCAGCGGGTTGGCGATCGGCGCGAGCGCCTGTTCCTCCAGGGTCTCGCTGCGGCCATCCCAGAAGAAGCGGGTGCGCCCGGCACTGTTCATCACGCTGGGCGTGTTGCGGGTGCCCAGGCGACCGTCCACGCCCAGGCTGAGCGCGCGGTCATCGGCGAAGGCGCGGGCCGGCTGATGGCAGCTGGCGCACGACACCGTGCGGTCACGCGACAGGATGGGATCGAAAAAAAGCTGTCGGCCCAGCTGGGCGCGCGGGTTGTCGGACAGATCGCCGTCGTAGGTCGGCGCATCGGCGGACAGCACCGGCGCCAGGAACGCGCCGCCGGCCAGTGCCGCAAGCAGGGAGAGGGACAGGGCAGGGCGTGGCATGGCGGGCGCCGCGCTCAACGCGCGACGATCTCCTGCTGGACCAGCTCGCACAGGCCGCTCTCTTCGAAGCAGACCTGCGCGCGCAGGGTGCCGTTCACCGGCGTGCCGCCCGCCGCCACGGGCAGGCGCAGCTGCCCTTGTTCGCTGAAATAGGTGTAGCGGTAGTCACCGGTGAAACTGCGGCCGTGGCCTTCGCGGGCATCGACCGAGCGCAGCGGGCCCTGCGTCTGCGCCCCGTCCGCCAGGATCACCCGCGCCGCGCGCGGGCCGATCTGCGGTTGCTCGAAGTCCGAGGCGTACAGGATCCAGCCCGGTTCGATGCGGGCATCGATGACCAGCTCGCGGGACCCGTCGGGCGCGGCCTCCAGCCGCGGCTTGAGGGCGACCTTTGGCGTATCGGCGGCGATCGCGTTGCCACCGCTCAGCAGCAACGCAACGCCCAGGGGAAGGATGCCGTACCTCACTCCTTGCCCCCTTGCGCCTCGGTGGTGATGTGCAGCTGCACCTCGTCGGCGATGTTGGGCAGGAACGCATCCAGCCCGAACTCGCTGCGGCGGATCACGCCCGTGGCGTTGAAGCCGATGGTCGGCACCTTGCGGCTGGGATGCTCGCCCACCTTGTTGAGGGTGGCGTCGAGCACGACCGGGCGGGTGACGCCATGCAGGGTCAGCTCGCCGGTGATCTTCAGGCGGCCGGCGCCCTGGGACACGACCGAGGTGCTGCGGAAGGCAGCCTGCGGGAACCTGGCGACATCGAAGAGTTTGTCGCTCTTCACGATCTCGTCGAGTTTCGGCACGTGGGTGGCCAGCTCGGCCAGCGGCAGCTCGACCTGTACCTGCGAGGCGGCGGGCCTGGCGGCGTCGTAGACCAGCGTGCCGCTGCTGATCGCGGCGCGGCCGGTCGGGAAAGAAAAGCCGTTGTGGTTCCAGGTGAACAGCACGTCGGTATGGGTCGGGTCGAGCTGGTAGGTCACCGGCGCGGCGATCGCCACGGCAGGTGCGGTGGCAGCGGTGAGCAGGGTCAACAGCACGGTGGTGCGCATGGGGCGGGTCTCTTCGTCGTGGCGCGCAGCCGCCCGCGGCATCGCGGGGAGGCCGTGCGGGCGTGCAGCGCAGGAGGGATGGCCGCGGCGGGCGGGCAGGCCGCCGCGGAGGGTTACGGGGCGACGGCCAGTGCCGGCGTCGTGGTTGCGGTCGCGGCGCTTGCCGCATACGGATCGGGCTCGGCAATCAGCCCATCGAGCAGGCTGTTGAAGCGGGCCACATAATCCTGGTGATACTCCCCGGTCACGGTGCCGGTGTAGCCGGTGTAGATCTCGCGGACCTTGCCGTCACGGCCGATGATGATCGTGGTCGGGAAGGCGGCCATGTAATTGAGGCCCTTGAGTTTCTCGGTAGCGACCTTCTTGTCGGCGATGCCGCCGAACACGATGTCGTAGCGGATGTCGAAGTAATCCTTGAAGGTGGTCAGGGTCTTCTTGAAGTAATCGAAGTTGTCTTCCTGCTCGAAGGCGACCGCCACCGCCTCCACGCCACGGTGCTGGTTCTGCTTGAACCACGGGGCCAGGAAATAGGTCTGGTCGGTGCAGTTCGGGCACCAGGTACCGATCACTTCAACGATGACCACCTTGCCGCGGTATTTGTCGTCGCGCAGCGAGACCTGCTTGCCCTGCAGATCGGGGAAGCTGAAATCGATGCGTTCCTGGCCATCCTTGAGGAAGGTGAGCTTGTACGGATCCGGCAGCTCCACCTTGTCGCTTTTCTCGGCCTCGAACTTCACCACGTTGTAGATGCCGCTGCCGAACGCGCCCTGGATGTTGCCGTCTTCATCGATCGTGCCGCGGATCAGCAGCGGGCTGGGCCCACTGAAGCCGGACAGGTAGAAACGGTTGCCCTGCACGGTGCCTTCCAGCTCGCGGGTATCACCCACCACGGTCATGAACACGCCGGAGAGGCGATTTCCCTCCTGTTTGAGCAGGGCGACCTGGTTGCGCTTGTCCTGGCGGGCGGCCTTGTCGATGGTCTGCACGGCCCACTTGCCGCTGAGGTCCGCCGCCGGTGCCTCGTCCTGGCCTGGCTTGACGAAGCGCCATGCCGCGCCCTGTTCGGCGGTGAAGGCAAGGTTGCGCGCCCCGTTGCGGCTGGGCACCAGGTCCTTGTACTGGCCGACCAGGTGCTTGCCATCCTCGGAGACCTTGCCTTCGAGCACCGCATCGTAGGTGTTCATCCGCACCGAGAAGGTCCCGTCATCGCGCGGGGTGACCTTGAATCTGTCGGTGCGGCTGCCGTTGAGCAGGGTGAAGGTCGCGTCCTGCGCACACTTTCCCTTTACTTCGAAGTTGAACGGAATGGGATCGCCATCGATATTGAATTCGCCGCGCCACACGCCTTCGGCAGGAAATGGGGCGGTGGCTGCGGCCGCTGCAGGCAGGGCCAAGGACAGGCTTGAGGCGAGGAACAGGGCCGCGACGACGCGACCGGATAATGCCAGTGTCATGAGAGTGCTTCCAGATAATCCCCTTGGACGCGCCAAGTCGCCGGCGATGCAGCCCCCGTTCCACTGCATCCGCTGAAAGGCCATCCCTGGCCGGTCACGTGCCATCCATGGCGTGACTGGATTATTGCCACGTGAATGTCGTAAAAGTTCATCGTGGCTTGGAACGCATGTTCATCAGCATATTCACCGGCGCGACGATGGCAGGCTGATAACCGTTTTGACATCAGCGCATTTGCCGCCGTGGCCTGCATCGAAGACCATGGTGCCCGAGGCGCCCGGCCCCGCGCCGATACCAAGGAGGGAACCCATCGTGAAGCCAAGGGAAGGTATCCAGGTCTCGGTTTATACCCGCTGGCACCAGCTGGCCGTCCCGCTCGCATTTCTGTTGGCTGCGGGCAGTTTCATGTTCATCGTGCTCAATCGCGGTCCGGTCGGTGTCGCCATCGTGGTGGCACTGCTGTGCCTGGTGCTGCCGCCGATGTTGGCGTTCCAGGGCTTTCCGACGCGCAATGAAGTGATGGTCATGGCCGATGGCCTGATGTTTTCGCGACGTGACGCAGTGCCCTTCGATCAGTTGTCCAGCTGGGGCACCGATGACTATCTCAAACTGGTGCGGCCGGGCCGGGCGACACTGATGGTGAGTGCAGCCGATCTGCAGAGCCGTGACCGCCTGCTGCGCGAATTCGAACATGCGCTGGAGGCTTGGCAACGCAGGCAGCCTGCGCTCAGCGAGCCGATCCGGCGTACTCACTTCTATGGCTCGGCGCGTGCGGCGGCCATCGGCGCGGTGATCATCGGGCTGGGCGCGCTGTGCATCGTCATGGCATTGCGGTTGCGTGAGCCGTCCATCGAGCTGGCGGTTGTCGGCGCGCTGGGTGGGCTGGTCGGCGTGATCATGCTGCTTGGCCGGCGGGTGTGAGTCTGGCGCGGCCGTCCACACGGTCTTGTTTTCAGCGTCTCGCGTATTTCACGACCTGAAGCGCAGCCTGCCGATGCGAGCTGCATCCGCAGCGCATGAAAAGGAGTGCCATCCGCTATGAATACCCGAGGCGATTACGCCCACCCCGAGCCCGTCGCTGCCGCGACCGTGGCCGTGGTCACCCCACCGCCGGTGGTGGATCTTCCGCGCGAGAGCGCCGTGTCATGGGGCGCGATCCTGGCCGGTGCCATCGCCGCAGCCGCGCTTTCGTTGATCCTGGTGATTCTCGGCGTGGGCCTGGGCCTGTCGTCGGTCTCGCCGTGGTCGTTTGAAGGCGTGACTGCCGAGACCTTCGGCTGGTCCAGCATTGCCTGGTTGACCTTCACCGCCATCGCAGCCTCCGGGCTGGGTGGCTATCTGGCCGGTCGCCTGCGCACGAAGTGGAGCAACCTGCACGGCGATGAGACCTACTTCCGCGATACCGCACATGGTTTCGTGTCGTGGGCGGTGGCCACCCTGCTGACCGCCGCACTGCTGACCTCCGCGATCGGCGGCATTCTCGGCGCTGGCGCCAAGGTGGCCGGTGCCACCGCAGGTGCGGCGGCGTCCACTGCCGGCGGTATTGCCGCAGCGGGCGCAGGCTCGGCCGCAATGGGCAACGAAGAGGGTGACGTGCAGTACTGGGTGGATTCGCTGTTCCGTGCCAACCCGACCTCAGCGCAGCCCGCGCCGCCGGTGGGTCCGGCCGATGCAGCGGCGCCCCCGGCACCGCCGGTCAACGGCGCACCGCCGCCGCCGCGCCCGATGCCGGGTGCCGACCGTCGTGCGGACAGCCGTGAGGTGCGTACCGAGGTCAATCGCATCATCGTCAACAGCCTCAAGTCCGACACCATGGACCCGGCCGATACCCAGTACCTGGGCCAGCTGGTGGCGGCACAGACCGGCATGAGCCAGGCCGAGGCACAGGCCCGCGTGACCGATGTCCAGACCCGCCTGCGCGCTGCGCTGGACAACGCCAAGCAGCAGGCCAAGGAGGCGGCCGACGATGCCCGCAAGGCGACCGCCTATGCCGCGCTGTGGCTGTTCATCACGCTGCTGATCGGTGCCTTCATCGCCAGCCTGAGTGCCACCTGGGGCGGCCGTCGCCGCGACCTGTGAACCTGACCATCCCAAGGGAGGAAACACCATGAAGTACATTCTGCTGTGGATGCTCGGCATTCCGATTCCGCTGCTGCTCCTGTTCGCGCTGCTGCGCTGACCGTTCCACCATCAGGCCGCCTTCGGGCGGCCTGATGCGTTGTGGCGGCCCGGCCGGGAAACTGGCGAGGTGAACAGCCCAGGTCCGGTCTTTCTGAATGAGTCAGGGAAGTGCAAACAACCTTCACGCCATCAGCATCTGCCGTCATGCCCAATCTTCCTGAATTCATTTAAGCTTGGACGATTGCGACCCCCATTCATATCGGTGATGGGGCGTCTGTCCACCCGGTGTTTCCCTTCTTTCAGGACCTTTTCCATGGCGGCTTTGCAGCAGCGCACGATCGATCTCATTCGCAGCCATCAAGAGCCCCTGCTGGCCGCATGGGCCGGCAATCTGGCCGGTT
Organism: Stenotrophomonas sp. AS1; assembly: GCF_048957655.1. Classification (NCBI taxonomy): domain Bacteria; kingdom Pseudomonadati; phylum Pseudomonadota; class Gammaproteobacteria; order Lysobacterales; family Lysobacteraceae; genus Stenotrophomonas; species Stenotrophomonas sp. AS1. The sequence continues at coordinate 265,041 of NZ_JARVXM010000007.1, forward strand.
CCAGCCAGGCCCAGGACGGCCGCCTGTCCTCCCGCGAGCTGGACCAGCAGGTCCGCGAGTTCTGGCGTCTGTTCCTGGAGGCGCTGTCGGCTACGGAGGTCAGCTCCATCGCACGGGTCGAGTGGCAGGACATCCGCCGCTTCCTGGAGGAACTTTCCCGCGAGCGCGTGCTGAAGGGCTTCAACTCGTCGGAGACCGCCAGCTTCATCTTCTCGCTGAAGCGACCGCTGTTCGAGGTGATCCAGCAGGGCTACGTGAATGATCCGGCGCAGCTGGGCGACCAGTTGTGGGCGATCTCCGAGCTGATCGACCAGTTGGGACTGCACACGGTCAGCGTGTTCCAGAAGACGCGCGAAGACGTGATCCAGCGCCAGCAGGAAGAGATGCTGGAGCTGTCCACGCCGGTGGTGAAGCTGTGGGAAGGCGTCCTCGCGCTGCCGATGATCGGCACGCTGGATTCGCAGCGCACCCAGGTGGTGATGGAATCGCTGCTGCAGCGCATCGTGGATACCGGTTCGGAAATCGCGATCATCGATATCACCGGCGTGCCCACCGTGGACACGCTGGTCGCACAGCATCTGCTGAAGACCGTGACCGCCATCCGCCTGATGGGCGCCGATGCGATCATCAGTGGCGTGCGGCCGCAGATCGCCCAGACCATCGTGCACCTGGGGCTGGACCTGCAGGGCATCGTGACCAAGGCCAACCTCGCCGACGCACTGGCGCTGGCGCTCAAGCGCACCGGCCAGACCGTGACCCGGACTGCCCGCTAAAATGGAACGCATCCCGATCCTGCAGATGGGCGATCTGCTGCTGGTGACCATCCAGGTGGACATGCACGATCAGCTCGCGCTGACCCTGCAGGATGACCTCACCGAGAAGATCCGCAGCACCTCCGCGCGCGGCGTGCTGATCGATATTTCCGCGCTGGATATCGTCGATTCGTTCATCGGCCGCATGATCGCGACCATTTCGTCGCTGGCCCGGATCATGGATGCCACCACGGTGGTGGTAGGCATGCAGCCGGCCGTGGCGATCACGCTGGTGGAGCTCGGCCTCACCCTCAGCGGCGTGCGCACCGCACTCAACGTGGAGCGCGGGATGAAGCTGCTGCAGCGCACCGACGAAGACGAAGCGGCCTCATGAGTGCCAACAGTGGTTCGCTGCCGATCCGCATCGAGCAGGATGTGGTGCTGGCCCGCCAGGCCGCGCGCCAGGTGTGCGTGGCCTGCAAGCTGCGCCTGATCGACCAGACCAAGCTGGTCACTGCCGCCAGTGAGCTGGCCCGCAACGCCGTGATCTACGGTGGCGGCGGGACGATGGACTGGGACGTGGTCGAGAAGGGGCTGCGCAAGGGCGTGCGGCTGGTCTTCGCCGACAACGGGCCGGGCATTCCGGATGTCGCGCAGGCGCTGACCGACGGCTGGTCGTCCGGCTCGGGCATGGGCCTGGGGCTGTCCGGCTCGCGCCGGCTGGTGGATGAATTCGAGCTGGAGAGTGCGCCGGGGCAGGGCACCCGCATCACGATCACCAAATGGAGCTGAACTTCGCAGGCCAGGTAACGCGGGTCGTGGTGGTCGAAGAAACCTCACAGGTCGGACAGGCGCGGCGCGAAGCGCTGGCACTGGCCGATCATGTAGGCCTGGATGAAATGGACGCCGGTCGCGCGGCGCTGGTGGCGACCGAAATGGCGACCAACGTGCTCAAACATGGGCGCGGTGGCCGCATGTACCTGTCCCTGGTCTGTGGTCGCGGCGGCAACGGGGTGGAGCTGTGCACCGTGGACACCGGCCCGGGCTTTTCCCTGGCCGAGTGCCTTCCGGACGGGTATTCGACCGGCGGCACCCAGGGCCTCGGGCTGGGGGCGATCCAGCGCCAGGCCAGCGTGCTCGATGCCTGGTCCGATGCCAAGGGGGCGGTGGTCGTGGCGCGGATCTACGCCAGTCGCACCCCGCGCGACATCGACGTGGCTTACGGCTCCCTGCGCCTGCCGATGCGCCACGAGCTGGCCTGCGGCGATGCATGGCATATCCGCGCAGACGCACGGACCGTGTCGCTCACGGTGATCGATGGCCTCGGCCACGGGCTTCCTGCGGCCGATGCTGCGTGGGCCGGTGTGGATGCGGTCGCGCATTCTGCCGCGGGCGGTGCACCGGCGTTGATCGGCGTGCTGCATGCCGGTATGTCCGGCACCCGGGGTGGCGCGGCAGCGGTGGCCTGCGTGGATGTGGCGACGGGCCAGGTGGAGTTCGCCGGCATCGGCAACATCGCCGCCAGCCTGTGCGAGCCCACCAGTTCGCGTGGGCTGGCCTCGCACCCGGGGATCGTCGGCGTGCAGTACCGCAAGGCACAACCATTCCATTTTCACGCGGCCACAGGCACGCTGCTGGTCATGCACAGCGATGGACTACAGGCGCGTTGGAGCCTGCGTGATTACCCCGGCCTGTTCCACCGTCATCCAGCAGTGATCGTGGCGGTGCTGCAGCGTGATTTTGATCGTGGCCGGGATGACGCCGGCATTGTTGCCCTGCGTCTTGGAGATCTGCATTGAGCGTCACCCCCAATGATGAGGAACTGCAGCGGCTGCGCCTGGAAGCCGATGCGCTGCGTGCCGAGTTGGATGAAACCAACCAGGGCGTGCTCGCGCTGTATGCCGAGCTGGACCAGCAGGCCGAGCAGCTGCGCGAGGTCTCCGAGCTGAAGAGCCGGTTCCTGTCATACATGAGTCATGAGTTCCGCACGCCGCTGGGCTCGATCCTGAGCATGACGCGGCTGCTGGAAGACGGCATGGACGGCCCGCTGACCGACGAGCAGCGCCGCCAGGTGCGCTTCATCAGCGCCTCCACCAGCGAGCTGCGCGAGATGGTGGACGACCTGTTGGACCTGGCCAAGATCGAGGCCGGGCGGATCACCATTTCACCGGCCTGGTTCGACCTGATGGACCTGTTCTCGGCCCTGCGTGGCATGTTCCGCCCGCTGGTGGAAGGCAACCAGGTGGACCTGGTGTTCGAAGATCCGCCGGTGATGCCGTTGCTGTACACCGACGACAAGAAGCTGGCGCAGATCCTGCGCAACTTCATTTCCAACGCACTGAAGTTCACGCCCAATGGGCAGGTGGTGGTGTCGACCCGGTTGGAAGGGGAGAGCGCCGTGCGCTTCAGCGTGCGCGATACCGGCATCGGCATCCCCGCCGAACTGCAGTCCACCCTGTTCGAGGATTTCGTGCAGGTGGATACACCGCTGCAGAAACGGCTGCGCGGCACCGGGCTGGGGTTGTCACTGTGCAAGCGCTTTGCCGAGCTGCTGGGTGGGCACGTCGGGGTCGAAAGTGAAATCGGCGCAGGCTCGGACTTCTATGTGGTGTTGCCGCTGACCTTGGCCACGGAGGCCGCGAATGGCGAACCCTGATCGCATCCTGGTGGTGGACGACAACGTAGCGACCCGCTATGCGGTGCGCCGGGTGCTCGAGCATCACGGGTTCCATGTCGAGGAAGCCGGTACCGGCGGGGAGGGGCTGGAGCGCCTGGCCGAGCATGATTTCGATGCGCTGGTGCTGGATGTGAACCTGCCGGACATGAGTGGCTTCGATGTGGTCCGCCAGCTGCGCGAGAACGCACGCCTGCAGCTGCTGCCGGTGGTGCACGTCTCGGCGGCTTCGATCGCGACCGGCGACATGATCACCGGCCTCAACGCGGGCGCCGATGCCTATCTGATCCATCCGGTGGACCCGGATGTGCTGCTGGCCACGCTGCGCAGCCTGCTGCGTGCCCGCCGCGCGGAGGAAGCGCTGCGCGAGACTGAAGCGCGCTTCCGCGAAATCTTCCGCCATATCAATGCGCCCATCGCGGTGCTCGATGCCGACCTCAACGCGCACGACGCCAACGACGCGTTCACCCGTCTGCTGGGCCAGCAGATCGGTCCGGGCCAACTCGATCAGCTGCTTCAGGATCAGGCCGCGCCGCTGAGTGCGTTGAAGGTCGCCCTCGCCGAGGGCGAGCGCTGGCAGGGAACCTTCAGCCTTCGCGTCGGCGGTGCGATCCGCATGACCGAGTGGCGGGTGACCCCCTATCAGGCCGCCGGCCAGGGGCTGGTGCTGATCGAAGACACGACCGAGCACCATGCGCGTGCCAACGAGCAGCGCCAGGAGCTGGAAAGCGCCACGTCCGAACTGGCCTTCCAGATCGCCGAACGCGAGCGCACCGAGATCGAGCTGATGCAGGCGCAGAAGATGGATGCGCTCGGCCAGCTCACCGGCGGCATCGCGCATGATTTCAACAACCTGCTGACCACGATCATCTCCGGGTTGGACATGATCGAGATCGCCGCCTCCAGCGGTAAATGGGACAAGGCCTCGCGCTACGTCGAGATCGCCACCGGCTCGGCGCACCGTGCCGCGGCGCTGACCCAGCGCATGCTGGCCTTCGCGCGCAAACAACCGCTGGACCCGCAGACCTTCGATGTCGTTGCGCGGGTGCGCTCGCTGGAAGACATGCTGCAGCGCTCGATCGGGGAGAACATCGAGCTTGAACTGGAGCTGGGCCCGGAGCCGTTGATCGCGGTGGCCGACCCGAACCAGTTCGAGAACGTGATCCTCAACCTGGTCATCAACGCCCGCGATGCGCTGGCCGGCCAAGGCCTGATCCGCATCCGCGCCGGACGTGCGCAGATCGAGCGTGACCATGAACTGGCCCCGGGCCACTACATCACCGTGACCGTCCTGGACAACGGCGTGGGCATTCCCACCGAGCTGCTGACCAAGGTGTTCGAGCCGTTCTTCACGACCAAGCCGCAGGGCGAGGGCACCGGGTTGGGGTTGTCGATGACCTACGGGTTCGCGCGTCAGTCCGGTGGCAGCGCACGCATCGCCAGCGAGCGTGGCGAGGGGACGGAAATCGAGCTGCTGCTGCCGGAGGGCCGGCTCCAGCCGGTCACCCAGGCATCGGTACCGGCACAGCTGCCCCGTGGCAGCGCCGAACGCATCCTGCTGGTGGACGATACCGATTCGGTGCGGATGATGGTCCGGGAGATGCTGGTCGAAGCCGGATACCAGGTGGTCGAAGCCATCAACGCGCAGCAGGCGCTGCTGGAACTGCATTCGGACCGTGAGCTGGACCTGCTGCTGTCCGACGTCGGCCTGCCCGGCATGAACGGCCGCGAGCTTGCCGATGCGGCCCGGGCCCTGCGGCCGCACCTGCCGGTGCTGTTCGTCACCGGCTATACGGAAAGCGCCGCTGTCCGCAATGAATTCCTCGGGCAGGGGATGTCCCTGCTGCCCAAGCCGTTCAGTGTCAACGAACTGCTGCGGGGCGTGCGGCAGATGTTCAACCCGGGCTGACAGGCTTCGGCCGCAGCCTGGGTACAATCCCCGGACGCCTCCGGGGGAAACCACCATGTCGCCACCCGCAATCGGCCCGGCCGCCCGCGCACTGGCGGCGCGTGAGTGCACGGCCATCGCCGAGGCGCTTTCGCCCCAACCCGATGTCCACGATGCCGTGCATCGTGCGCGCAAGACCATCCGCCGGCTGCGCGCGCTGCTCGCACTGCTGGAGAACAGCCATTTTGAGACAGACCAGGCCGATGCGGCCCTGCGGCGCCTCGGGCAAGGGCTGTCGGCATTGCGCGATGCCCACGTGGTGGTGGACACCTGCCAGCGCCTGGCCGCGCAGCAGCCCGCCCTGCCATGGGCGGAGGTAGGCAGACGGCTGACGGTGCGCCGCGACGCACGCCTGGCCCAGGCGCTCGCACGCGACCCGGCGTTTGCACGCCGCCACGCGGCACTGGGACGTATCGTGCGGGATCTCCAGGCCCAGCCATGGGAGTCCCTTGGAAGGCGTGACCTGCGCAAGGGACTGGCGCGCAGTGAGCGTCGTACCGCCAAGGCGGAGAAGCGCGCCGCACGCGGCCGCGATACCGAGGATCTGCACCGCTGGCGCCGGCGGGTACGCCGCCTGCGCATGCAGCTGGAAGCACTGCCAACGCTGGACAGCGCGCTGGCTGCCTCGATCAAGCGCAGCCGCCCGGGCCGACAGGCGCGGGCACTGCACACGCTGGGCGATCAGCTGGGCTGGCAGCAGGATCTACGAATGCTGCGCAACCTGGTGCGGGTGATGCCGGGTGTGGAGGGCCGCCGTGCACTGCTTGCGCAGTTGGATGCGGAGGGGGTGGCTGCGCTGGGCTGAGCCATGTGCGCGCCGCTCAGGCCCCCGCGAAGGTACGCACGCCCGGGTGTCCCCCCGCCTTCGGCGGCTTGTACTCGCATCGCGGATACCCCGAGCACGACTGGAACGCGCCATACGGCCCGGTGCGCGGCACGATCACGCCCACCCTGCAGGCCGGGCAGGCCTGCTCGTGGATGGTCTCACCCGCCATCGAGGTGACGCGCACCGCACCGTCATTGACCAGCTCGGTCAGGAAGGGCGAGCGCCGACCCTGCACGGTGAACATCGCCACCGAGCGGCGCGCGCGCGTCAGTGCCACGTAGAACAGGCGGCGTTCTTCGCCCAGTGGATACGCATCGCTGTCCGGCATCGCCAGCGCGAGCACGGGATCATCGGCGCGGGTGTTGGGAAAGCGCCGGTCCAGCATGCCGGGCAGGATCACATAGTCCGCCTCCATGCCTTTGGAGCGGTGCGCGGTGAGGAAGCTGACCTCCATGTGTTGGCCATGCCGTGCCCGCCACGTGGCCGGCAGCATCGCGCGGTCTGCGTTGTAGCGGCCGAGTACGAACACCGTGACCTTGCCATCGCGGCCGGGCGGCGCCTGGCCGGACAACAGCTGCTGGTGCAATCGCTCCAGATACTGCTCGACCGCTCCGGCCAGCCGGTCGCGCGAGGCGACCTGGTAGGCCTGCAGCGCCGCGCCGTACGCCGGGGTGACCGACTGGACGTCCTTCGGGATCTGCGCAGGGTTACGGGATACGAAGGCACTGGACACATCGCACAGCGCCTGCGGGCAGCGGAACGTCTGCTGCAGCTTGAGCACCTGGCCCTGACCGAACCAGTCCACGAAGCCGGTCATCACCGACACGTCCGCGCCGGCAAAGCGATTGATCGACTGCCAGTCGTCACCGACCGCGAACAGGTGTTTTCCCGGTGCCTGCACCAGTGCCCGGCACAGCCGCGCACGGGCGCGCGAGGCATCCTGGAATTCATCGGCCATCACCAGGTCGAAGGGAGCGACGTAGCGCCCCTGTTCGAGGTGCTCGGCGGCCTGGTTGAGCATGTCTTCGAAATCGATCCCGCCCTCGGCCACCAGCGCATCGTCCCAGCCTTCCAGGATCGGGACGATCAGCGCGAGGAAGAGGCGGTAGCGGTGCTTGAAGTGATCGTCGGGCAGGCGGCGCAGGCGCTCGACCATGTCCTCCACGTCCAGCGCGTTGCTCTTGGCGTGGCTGATGAAGGTGCGGACCAGGCCGATCAGGTCGCTGTCCGGCATCGGCGTCGCGCCGCCCTCGGGCAGGTCGCGGTCGGGATTCGGGTCCAGTTCGATACCGCGCTGCGACAAGGCCTCGCCCAACCGCACGAACAGTTCGCCGGTGCGCAACTGCAGCGGGGTGGTCTCGATCCGCTCGATGCCATCGCGGGCGCCCGGCTCGCCAGCGCGAGGCGCGGGCGCGCGGTCGTGTCCCGCCGGGGCGAGGTGGTCGTGATACAGCGCAATGCCGGGGTAATAGAAATCCGGGCGGTACTGGCGGTACGCATCGGTCCCGGCATCGAATGCATCGCGGCGTGCATAGGTGTACGCCACGCCGTTGTAGAACAGCCAGTCGGCGATCACGCACGCTTCGATGCTGCGCACGCGCTCGCCCTGCAGGGTACGCACATACCCCTGCCCATCCTTGTCCCACTCCTCGGCGTCCAGCGACCCGCCGGTGACCGGCAGGTCACGGCCGAACACCAGCCGGAACATGTCCCACTGGGTACGGAAGGCGAGCGAGCGGTCCTTGAGCTGGTCGATGATCTCGGCCAACCGATGGAAACCCTGGGTGGCATCGACCGCCCAGTCCGGCACCTGCGGCATCCGGCCGGTGGCCTGGGCGATGATGTGCCGGCCCAGCGCATGGAAGGTGCGCGCTTCCACCCGCACCTGATCCAGGCCGAGGCGCTGGAACGCGCGGTCCGCACGCGCCTGCAGCTCGGTGGCGGCTTCCTTGTTGAAGGCGAGCATGACGATGCGCTCGGGCGCGACCAGCCCGCGTTCGATGGCGTACGCCGCCTTGGCGACCATTGTGGAGGTTTTGCCCGAACCTGCTGCGGCCACCACCTGGACGCGGTTGTCGAAGCAGATCACCGCGCGGGCCTGCTCATCGGTGAGTGGCCGGCTTTCGACGCGGTCCAGCAACGCACGGCTAGCGACCCGTTCGCGCGCCTGATGGACCTCATTGCGGCGCGCCCACATCGTTGGCCAGTCGGCCAGCCACAGCATCAGCGCTTCTTCGATCGCGGCCGGGTCGCCATCGAGCTGGCTGCGCAGGTCGGCATCATCGAACACCGTCCACAGCGCGTCCTCATCCAGGGGCAGGGTGGGGCGTGCCTGCAGCAGTGCCTGCTGCTGCTCGCAGGTCAGCCACAGCGATTCCTCGTCGGCCAGATCGGTAGCCGCCTGCACCTGGGCGAGCCAGTGCTGGATGGCGGTGAGGGACTGCTGGAACAAGGCGACATGGTCGCGCTGGCGCTGCTTGCCGCTTCGCTCCTCCAGTGCCGACACCAGCAAGCGCGCGGACGCGGCGGGCAGGCCGCCGAGGATCAATGGTGGGTGCCCTTCACGATGGAGGCTCAGTCGTGCCCAGGGCAGGCGCGGGTACACCTGCAGTGCATCCAGCGGCGCGTGATACCGATGACCGTCAATGGTCAGTAGCAGCTGGTCGTCTTCCAGGCGCAGGCGCCAGTGCGGCGATCGCGTGAGGCGTTGACCCCAGTCGCTCGGGGCCCATTCGTACGTCATCGGTGTTCCAGGTGCGGCCCTCGTTGCGGCCGTGGCCGGAACAGCATGGGTGGCGCGGTTTGATCGGATGCCCATGATAGGGGAAATAAAAAAAATCCCCGCCTGGGCGGGGAATCGGATCGAGCGGTCGTTCGCGGCGTACCGTTACTGCTGCAGCACCGGCACGCTGCGCGCGCGGCGGTCCACCAGCATCGCCACGCACCACAGCAGCAACCCGCCCAGCGCGGTGGCAGCGCCAACGTAACCGGTCACCGCAGGGCTGAAGCCGGCGCCGATCGCCATGCCACCGAACCACGGGCCCAGTGCGTTGGCGGTATTGAACGCGGCATGGTTGGAGGCGGCGGCGAGCGTCTGCGCTTCGCCGGCCACGTCCATCAGGCGGGTCTGCAGCACGGCCGCCAGGGCGCCCATGGTGCCGACCGCAATGATCATCGGGAACACGCTCCACACCGATTGCGCGGCCAGCGGGAAGGCCAGCAGCACCAGGATCGACCAGACCAGCACGACGGCGGCGGCGCGGAACTGGAAGCGGTCCACCAGCCAGCCACCGGCGACGTTGCCGATGATCGCGCCGATGCCGAAGATGCCCACGGCCAGCGGCATCCACGATTCGGCCAGGCCGGTGACCTGCACCAGCGTCGGGGCGAGATAGGTGAACACGCAGAACATGCCGGCGAAGCCGACCGAACCGATCGCCAGTGCCAGCCACACCTGGGGACGATTGAAGGCACGCAGTTCGCGCATCGGCGAGGTACGCACCTCATCCGGATCGGGCAGCAGGAAGCGCGCGATCATCGCCACGGTGGCGATCGCCAGCACGCTCACCAAGGCGAACGCGGTGCGCCAGCTGACCTGCTGGCCGAGCCAGGTGGTGAGCGGATTGCCGACCAGGATCGCCACGGAGAGGCCGAGCAGCACTTTGGACACCGCCGCGCCACGCTGCGCTGGCGGGCTGATCGCCGCCGCCACCAGCATCGCCACGCCGAAGTAGGCGCCATGCGGCAGCCCGGCGACGAAGCGGGCCAGCAGCATCGTGCCGTAGTTGGGCGCCAGCGCGCTGGCCAGATTGCCGATGGCGTAGAAGCCCATCAGCGCCAGCAGCAGGTTGCGGCGCGCGAAGCCGGCGCCGGCAAAGGCCAGGACCGGGGCGCCGACCACCACGCCGATGGCATAGGCGCTGATCAGGTGGCCGACCTGGGTTTCGCTGATCGACAGCCCGCGGCTGATCTCCAGCATCAGGCCCATGCTGGCGAACTCACTGGTGCCGATGGCAAAGCCGCCCAGCGACAAGGCCAGCAGGATCAGGGTGCGCTCGCGCGGCGAGAGCCGGGCGGCCAGAGGGACGGAGGAAGAGCTCATGCAGGCGGCCGCGTCGAACGGGGAAGCGCGGCATTGTACTGCTGCGACGCAGCATTAATCAGCCGGGCCCATGGAACGCTGGATCTGCCTGGTGCGCGCTGCCCCGTGAGCAGCGTACCGCAGCGTGCGGACAGGCCCGCCGCGCTTGGCTATCGCCGCCTTTTCACGGATACGGCCGCGCCCTGAACGGCTGCGGCTCGGGCGCCGCCGGCGGAAGGCGCTCGCCGTGCACGCGGCTGAGGATCTCATTGGTGCGTCGTTGTTCGGCCACGATCTGTTGCAGCAGCCCCTTGATGCCGAAGATGGCAAACGGAACGAACAGCCACAACAACCCGAGCAGCGCGCCGATGAGCGCGACCAGCAGCGAAAACCCTGAACCCGCAGGACCCATGTCTTACTTCCCTGTCGTTGAGAGGTGCTAGATCACCTCAATGATAGCCGTAGCCTTTTGCACCCGGGCCGCATTGGGCGCCCAGCGGCATTGGCCGGTGGGCGGAGACGACATATCACTAGTCGATCACGGCCAGTCTCGCCCATTCATGCGACAATTTCGCTTCAAGGCCACCCGTCGATGGCTGCGCGATGCCGCCAGAGAGGTTGCGATGTCTTCCAGTCCAGGCTTTCCTGCCCTTATCGGTTTCGATCTGCCCGGCCCACAGGCGGGGACCCGTTCGCAGCGGGTGATTGTCACCGCGTTGCTGGATGACACCCCGCGCGCTGACTGGCTGCGCATCCTGCACCGCCTGGCGTGGCCATCATTGCGGCTGGATCACGGCGTCGAGCAGATCCGCCTGGTCGGGCAGGGCCTCCATTTCGTGGGTGCGATCACCGATGCCAGGGCGTTGTCGGCCTCGGTGCGTGGCCTGTTCAACGAGGTCAACGCGAAAGCGCTGGACCGCCGCCTCGCCGCGATGGAGAACCCGCTGGATGACGATGGTCCGGGCAGCGCGCCTGCGGCGTCCTTGGCCCATGCCACGGATCCGCGCCTGGACGATGTGGCCGCACTGCTTGCGATGCCGGCCGTGCCGGGCATGCTGGAGTTGGCGAGTGCGATGACCGGCATGCGGTTCGTTGCGGTGGCCCGTGTCACCGCCGATCGGTGGACCGCCTGCGCCGTGCATGATCGTCTGGATTTCGGTCTGCGCCCGGGCGATGACCTGGTGCTGGAGACCACCATCTGCGATGAGATACGCGAGCATCGCCATCTGGTCCAGTTCGACCAGGCCAGCACCCATCCGGTGTTCTCCAGCCATCCCACGCCCGCGCTGTATGGGTTCGAGAGCTACATCTCGGTCCCCATGTTCCGCCGCGATGGTGGCTTCCACGGCACGCTGTGCGCGTTGGATCCCAATCCTTCCAGACTCGACGCCGCGACGGTGAAAGGCTTCGAGGTGCTGGCGGGGCTGATCGGCGCGCAGCTGGATGTGCAGGATGCGCCGGCCGGGGAAGGGCAGCCGGTGGTCAGCATGGCCGAGGCGCTGTCGGTGCTCTCGCGTCAGGTGGACGCGCTCGACGCGCTCGACGCGGCCGCGCTGCCGGAGCAGTTCCGCGCGGTGACCACGCAGTTGCGTGCGCTGGTGGACGGGGCGCGGGCTGTGGCGGGCTGAAGGCCCGTCAGGGAGGGCGTGGGGCGTCTCAGTCGCCCGCCTCCACCGGCGCAAAGCGCGCCCGCCATTGCCCCTCCACCTCCACCCGTGCGACGAACATCTCGTACGGACGCACCCACAGGCCGACATCCGAATCCAGCGGCCGGTACAGCACCATCGGCGCCAGCGTTTCACTGTGGCGTACAACCCCGATCACCTCGTAGTTGCCGCCCTTGAAATGGCGGTAGTGGCCGAGCGGCAGGGTGGGCAGCGGGGAAAGATCGGACATGGCGGCGGTAGCAAAGACGGGCGGCCCATTATCGCCCCGCGCACCGGTTGGCGGTGATGTTCGGTCGGGTCAGCCGGCATCCGGCAACGGGCCGGCGCGGCAGGCGTTGACCAGGTGCAGCACCGCGTCGGGGTGCATCGGCCGGGCCAGCTGGTAGCCCTGCGCTTCATCGCAGCCCCACAGCCGCAGCAGCGAAAGCTCGGCGTCGTTTTCCACGCCTTCGGCCACGGTGCGGTAGCCCAGCTGCCGGGCCAGCTTGATGATGGCTTCCACCTTCAGCCGGGCGGTGCGTGAGCGCGCCAGCCCGGTCACCAGCGTCTGGTCGATCTTGATATGGCTGATCGGCACCTCGCTGAGATAGCCGAAGTTGCTGTAGCCGCTGCCGAAGTCGTCGATCGCGATGCGCACGCCGGCCGCCGCCATCTCACGCAACTGCGGCAGCGCCGCCGGATGGTGGTTGAGCCACTGGCCTTCCGTGATTTCGATTTCGATCAGGCCCGGGGCGAGGCCGTAGGCATGCAGCCGCTCGGACAGCACGCTCCACACGCACTGGTCATCGAAGTCGCGCGGAGAGAGATTGATGGACAGGCTGAAGCCGGGCACGGTCTTCTGCCAGTGCGCGGCCTGGGCCAGCGCGTGATCGATGACCCAGCGGCTGAGCGCCGGCATCAGCGCCGTGCGCTCCAGCACCGGGATGAATTCGCCCGGGCTGATCGGGCCCAGCATCGGATGGGTCCAGCGCAGCAGGGCTTCGGCCGACACCGGCTGCCCATCGATCAGATCGAAGCGCGGCTGGTACACCAGGCTGAACTGGTGCTGGGCCAGGCCGCGCCCGGCATCGGAGGCCAACCGGTAACGGCGGCGCAGGGCATCGTCGCGTTCCTGCGAATACCAGCACAGGCAGGCATCGGTCTGCAGGGCATGATGCATGGCGACCAGGCATTTGCGGACCAGATCCGCGGTCTCCTCGCGTACCGCGCGGAAGTCGCAGACGCCGGCATGGAACTGCGGTGACATCGGGATGCTGCCGGCCATCAGCGGCCGGCGCATGCGCACGCGCAGGCGGTCGAGCAGGCCCTCGGTCTGGTGATGCGAGTGGTCCGCCAGCAGGAAGGCGAAACGGGTCACTCCCACGTGGTAGACCTGCGTAACATCACGCAGCACGTCCTGCACGCGCAGCGCCGCCTGGCGCAGCAGGGTTTCCACGGGTTTCATGCCCAGGGCCTGGCCGGCGTCATTGGCGCTCTGCAGGTCGAACACATCCAGCAGCACCGCCGTGAACCTCCGGCCTTCACCGCGGCGGGACAAGGCGGTGAGGTCGGCCTGGAACTGCTGCCGGTTGGGCAGGCCGCTGACCTGATCACGGCGGCCGAGTGACATCTTCAGTTCCATCTGCGCGACCACCACGCGCGCGAGCGTCTGCAACTGCACCTGCTCTTCGGCAGAGAGCCGCCGCGGCTCACGCCCCATGATGCACAGGGTACCCAGCGCGACGCCGCCCTTGGTGATCAGCGGCGTACCGGCATGGAAGCGCAGCTGCTCGGGGCCGGCGACCAGCGCATTGCCGGCAAAGCGCGGGTCCTGGCGAAGATCCTCGATCTGCAGCACCTGGCTGGAACCCAGCGCGTGCGCGCAGATCGAGGCATGCCGTTCGTTGCGGGTCAGCGCCAGCCCCACGCGCGAGATGAGGTGCTGGTGGTCGGCATCGAAGATCGACACCAGCGCGATCGGCACGCCGAAGGTGAAGGCCGCCAGTTCGGTGATCGGGTCCAGCGCCGTGCCCAGCGCAGGGTCCATCACGTTGAGTGCTTCGATCAACGCGATCCGGTCAACATCGTTGCGTCTGTCCAGCATGTACCGCGCCCTGTTCCGACTTCATCGCTACTATCACGATGGCAATGCAGAACCAGTGTGAAGCAGGGGCGAGGCGGATGAAGCGTTCACGCAGGCTGGGCGGAACCCTGGCTCAGAGCGGTGCGTCCGGCGACTGCAGCAAGGTGACCAACTGGCGCAGGCGATAGGGCTTGGGCAGGAATTCGACATGGTCCGGCAGTGGCGGCAGCTGCGAACGCGCATAGCCAGACGCCAGGATCATGCGCGCATTGGGCAGCACGTCGGCCACGTGCTCGCTGAGCTCCACGCCGCTCATGCCGTTGGGCATGCTGATATCGCTGAACACCACATCGAACCCGCCCGGGTCCTGCATCAGGCGCAGGGCGGTCGGACCGTCGTCGGCCGTGTGGATTTCGATACCGAAGTCCTGCAAGGCCTGGCCGATCAGTTCACGCAGGTCCTGCTGGTCTTCGACCATCAATACGCGTAGGGGCTCAGACATGCTCGACTTCCTCAATGACAGGTAACAACAGGCGGACGGTGGTGCCCCTTCCGGGGGCGGTTTGTACGTCGACGAAGCCGTCGCACTGCGAGACGAAGCCAAACACCTGGCTCAGGCCCAGACCGCTGCCCTTGCCGACTTCCTTGGTGGTGAAAAACGGCTCGCTGGCGCGCTCGGCGATGTCCGGGGGCATACCGTCGCCCTCATCGGTCACCGCGATGGCGACATAGTGCCGGCGCATGGGCTGGGACAGATCCGGTGCCAGTCGCTGTTCGACCTCGGCCGTGATCGTGACCGTGCCGCCCTGGGGCATCGCTTCGGCACTATTGAGCACCAGATTCAACACGGCGCTGTGCAACTGTACGCCATCGGTGACGATCGGTGGCAGGTCCGCCGTCAATTCCAGCTGCACCGCGATGCCGGCCGGGCAGGCGCGGCGCAGGACGGGCAGGGCATCGCGCAGGAACTCCTGCACGACCACCGGCTCGCGCACCAGGGTCTGATCGGCCGAGAACGCCAGCAGCTGGCGGGTCAGCAGCGATCCCCGGTCGGCGGCGGCCTGGGCCAGGTCCACCAGCTCCTGGGTGCGGTCGTCGGCGCCGGGGCGCAGGGCGATCAGGTCCAGTGCGTTGCCGATGGTGGTCAGCAGGTTGTTGAATTCATGGGCCAGGCCGCGGGTCAGCCGGCCCACGTTGTCCAGCTGCCGTTGCTGGACATGCGCGCGCTGCGCATCCTGCAGCAGGCGCTGGGCCTGGTAGCGCTCGGTGACATCCTGGGTGACCTTGACGAACCCGAGCAGGCAGCCGTCTTCGCGGACCGGCTCGATCACCTCGCCGGCACGGAACCGCTCGCCAGTGCAGCGCACCCGCCAGCCCTCGCCGACGAAGCGGCCATGGTCACGCGCATACGCCAGCGCCTGCTGGGGCACGCCCAGCTGTTGATCCTCGGGGGTATAGAACAGGCCGACATGCTTGCCGATCACGGCCTCGGCGGTATAGCCCTTGACCCGCTCGCAGCCACGGTTCCAGCTGCAGATGTTGCCCTGCGTATCGAGCAGATAGATCGCGTGATCGCTCACGTTGTCGATCAACAGCTTCAGCTGCCGGCTTTCGTCGGCAAGCGGTGCAACGCTGGATACGGCCTGGACCACGACGGTTATCGACTCCCCGATAAGGGACCGAACCGTAGGGGCCATGATGTGAAGAAAATGTCAAGAACGTGCCGCAATCACGCTGACTTCTGGCGCTTAACACCCGTTTACCGCTTCGGGTACCATCAGGCCCCTTTTGAGCTGGAACACGGCATGAATTCTGCGCCTACCTCCCGTGACCGTTGGATCTGGCTTGCGTCGGCCGCCTTGATGGCCGCCACGCTGGGCACGGAGATGGTGGTGCCGCTGGGCTATGCGGTCTGGCTGACCTACTTCATGGCGGTCGGGATCACGCTGTTCCAGCGTCGCATGGAAGTGCCGCTGCTGGTGGCGATCGGCTCGTGCATCCTGCTTGCGGTGGGCTACAACGTGGCGCCGGCGAGCAGCAATTCGGCGTTTTCCTTCGTCAATCGCAGCATCGGTGGCGTCGCGTTCCTGATGATGGCGCTGACCGTGATGAAGGCCATCGGTGCGCGCCGTGAAGCGGCCGATGCGCTGTGGCTGCAGGCCGGCGAGAACGTGGTCGGCACCAGCCTGCAGGGCGATCCCACCCCGCGCGAGCTGGCTGACCAGGCCATGCGCGCCCTGTGCGCGCAGCTCAATGCCGATGTCGGCGCGATGTACCGCCTGCAGGGCGAGCGGTTGGTGCTGGTCGGCGGCTCCGCGCTGCCGTCGCAGCTGCCCGAGACCCTGCCGGCACATGCCGGGCAATGGGGCGAGATCATCCGCGAAGGCCGCGCGCGTCGCCTGGAGGACAGTGACAGCCCGCTGGATATCGATACGCCACTGGGCCGCACCACCGTTCACCAACGCCTGCTGGGGCCGATCACGGCCGATGGCGTGGTGATCGGCGTGATCGAGCTGGGCCGTGCCGGCGTCTCGCCCGCGCGCAGCCTGGAAATGGCACTGCTGCTGCAGTGCGCCGAGCCGATCGGCATCGCCCTGCGGGCGTCGCTGCTCAATGCGCAGCTGGTGGAGCTGCTGGAAGAGACCCAGCGCCAGAGCGAGGAGCTGCAGACCCAGCAGGAAGAGCTGCGGGTGGCCAACGAAGAGCTGGAAGAGCAGAGCCGCAGCCTGCTGCATTCCCAGGCCAACCTGGAGCAGCAGCAGGCCGAGCTGGAGCAGACCAACGTGCAGCTCGAAGAGCGCACCCACGAGCTGGAGTCGCGCCAGCAGGCGCTGCTGCTGGCCCAGGCGCAACTGGTCCAGAACAGCAACGAGCTGGAAGCCAGTTCACGCTACAAATCCGAGTTCCTGGCCAACATGTCCCACGAGCTGCGCACGCCGCTCAACAGCGCACTGATCCTGGCCAAGCTGCTGGCCGACAACAAGGACGGCACGCTGACCGCCGAGCAGGTCAAATACGCCCAGGCGATCCACTCGTCCAACAACGATCTGCTGGCGTTGATCAACGACATCCTCGACCTGTCGCGGATCGAGGCCGGCCATGTGGAGCTGGTTGAAGAGAACCTGGCCGTGTCCAGCGTGCTGCAGCGCCTGAAGGAAACCTTCGAGCCGATGGCCTTGCAGAAGGGCCTGGCCCTGGAGATCAGCGCTGCCCCGGAGGCGCCGACCCAGCTGCTGGCCGACAGCCAGCGCCTGCAGCAGATCCTGAAGAACCTGCTGGCCAATGCGGTCAAGTTCACCGAGCACGGCAGCGTCTCGCTGAAGGTGCGCAGTGCGGGGGCAGGGCGGATCCAGTTCGCCGTCTCCGATACCGGCATCGGCATTCCCGAAGAGCAGACCGCGGTCATCTTCGAGGCGTTCCGCCAGGCCGATGGCAGCACCCGCCGCCGTTACGGTGGCACCGGGCTGGGGCTGTCGATCTCGCGCGACTTGGCCGCACGCATGGGCGGCAGCATCACCGTCTCCAGCGAGCCGGGCCGCGGCAGCTGCTTCACGCTTGAACTGCCGCTGTTGGCCGGTGGCGGCACCGGCAACGCCCAGCACGTGGTGCATGACGTGCGCCCGGCTGCCGTAGCAGCGCCGTCCCGGCCGGCTTCGGCACCGCTGGGGCGGGCGCATGGCGAACCCACCCCCGCGCCGGCGCCGGCACAGGACAAGGTGGTCGATGACCGCGGCCGCCGCAGCCGCGCCGGCCGGATGATCCTGGTGGTCGAGGATGACACTGCATTTGCCAGCGCCCTGGTCTCGATGGCGCACGAACTGGACTTCGACTGCGTAGTGGCCGGCACCGCCGAAGAGGCGTTGAGCCTGGCTGCCGAGCTGCGCCCGAACGGCATCCTGCTGGATATCGGCCTGCCCGACGTCTCCGGCCTGAGCGTGCTCGAGCGCCTCAAGCGCGACCCGGCCACGCGCCATATCCCGGTCCACGTGGTCTCCGGGCTGGAGCGCTCGCAGGTGGCGATGGAGCTGGGCGCGATCGGGTATGTGATCAAGCCGGCCACGCGCGAGCGCCTGGTCGGGGCGATCCAGCAGCTGGAAGCCACCAGCCAGCGCGACATGCGCCGCCTGCTGATCGTGGAGGACGACAGCGAGCTGCGTTCGAACCTGCAGCTGCTGCTTGGCCGCGACCAGCTGGAAATCACCGCGGTGGGCACCATCACCGAGGCGATGGCCGAACTGGCCGGGTCCACCTTCGATTGCATGGTCACCGACCTGGCGCTGCCGGACGGCACCGGGTATGACCTGCTCGAGCGCATGGCCGGCAATGATGCGGTCGCGTTCCCGCCGGTGATCGTCTACACCGGCCGCGCACTGACCCGCGATGAAGAACAGCGCCTGCGCCGCTATTCCAAGAGCATCATCATCAAGGGCGCGCGCTCTCCCGAGCGCCTGCTCGATGAGGTGACCCTGTTCCTGCACAGCGTGGAGGCCTCGCTGCCGACCGACCAGCAGCGCCTGCTGCGCGAAGCGCGTCGCCGCGATGCGGTGCTCGATGGCCGTACCGTGCTGCTGGCCGAGGACGATGTGCGCAACATCTTCGCGCTGTCCAGCGTGCTGGAGCCGCTCGGCGTCACCCTGGACATCGCCCGCAACGGCCGCGAGGCGCTGGAGAAGCTGCGCCCGGAAATCGACCTGGTGCTGATGGACATCATGATGCCGGAGATGGACGGGCTGACCGCCATGCGCGAGATCCGCGCCGACAACCGCTGGCGCGACCTGCCGATCATCGCGTTGACCGCCAAGGCGATGCCCGATGACCGCGAGCATTGCCTCCAGGCCGGTGCCAACGATTACATCGCCAAGCCGATCGACGTGGACAAGCTGGTGTCGCTGTGCCGCGTGTGGTGCTCGCGCCGATGAATGAAGCGGAGCTGTTCGATCTGGAGCTGAAGGTGTTGCTGGAGGCGGTGTACCAGCGCTACCACTACGACTTCCGTGACTATGCGCTGGCATCGCTGCGGCGGCGTATGCGCCATGCCATGGCCCGGTTCGACTGCCCGACCATGGGCGCGCTGCAGCACCGCCTGCTGCACGAGCCGGACACCTTCGCCCAGGCGATGCAGTACTTCACCGTGCAGGTGTCGGAGATGTTCCGTGACCCGCCGTACTTCCGGGTGCTGCGCGAGCATGCCGTGCCGGTGCTGCGCACCTATCCCTCGATCAAACTGTGGATCGCCGGGTGCAGCACCGGCGAAGAAGTGTGGTCGCTGGCGATCCTGCTGCACGAGGAAGGCCTGCTGGACCGGGCGATCATCTACGCCACCGACATCAATCCCGAAGCGTTGCAGGCGGCCGAATCCGGGGCCTTCGCGCTGGACCGGCTGGCGCAGTTCAGCCGCAATTACCTGGCGGCCGGTGGCACCGGCTCGCTCTCGGATTACTACAGCAGCGGCTACGGCAGCGTGGTGTTCGATCGCCGCCTGAAGCGCAACATCGTGTTCGCCGACCACAGCCTGGCCACCGATACGGTGTTCTCCGAAGTCCACCTGGTGTCCTGCCGCAACGTGCTGATCTATTTCCAGCGGCCGCTGCAGGACCGCGCCATCGGCCTGTTCCATGAAGCCCTGGTCCACCGCGGCTTCCTGGGCCTGGGCAGCAAGGAGTCGCTGCAGTTCGGCGCGCACGCGGATCTGTTCGAAGCCTGCGCGCGCGACCAGCGCCTGTACCGGAAGCTGGCCTGATGAGCACGGCCTCCCAGCGCAGCCGGTTCGACCTGGTGGTCATCGGCGCTTCGGCCGGTGGCGTCAGTGCGCTGCAGGCGTTGCTGTCGGCGCTGCCGGCCACGCTGGCGCTGCCGGTGCTGGTGGTGCTGCACCTGCCGCGCGACCGCCCCAGCCGCATTGCCGACCTGCTCGATGCCGGTTGCCCGCTGCCGGTGCGCGAGGCCGAGGACAAACAACCGCTGCAGGCCGGTACGGTGACGTTCGCGCCGCCGGATTACCACCTGCTGGTGGAGGACCGTGACACGCTGGCACTGTCGGTCGATCCACCGGTGCTGTTCTCGCGCCCGGCGATCGATCCCCTGTTTGAAAGCGCCGCCGATGTGTTCGGCGGCGGCGTGTTGGCGATCCTGCTGACCGGCGCCAGCAGTGACGGCAGCGACGGTGTCGCCGCGGTCCGCCAGGCCGGTGGCGAAGCCTGGATCCAATGCCCTGAGGAGGCCTATTCCTCGATGATGCCCGCATCGGCCCTGGCACACGCCGGCGCCGACGCGGTGCTCCCGCTCACCTCCATCTGCACGCGTATGAAAGGCCTTACCCGATGAACCTGATCGAGCCCGCCGGGTCGACTGCCACCACCGATTGCGTGAAGCTGCTGATTGTCGATGACATCCCGCAGAACCTGGTCGCGATGGAAGCGCTGTTGCGTCGCCCGGGTCTGGAGATCCTGTGTGCGCTGTCCGGTGCTGAAGCACTCGAGCTGCTGCTGGAGCATGAAGTCGCGCTGGCCCTGCTGGATGTGCACATGCCCGAGATCGACGGCTTCTCGCTGGCCGAGCTGATGCGCGGCTCGCAACGCAGCCGCGACGTGCCGATCATCTTCCTCACCGCTTCGCCGAATGATCCGGTGCGGGCCTTCAAGGGCTACGAATCCGGCGCCGTGGATTTCCTGCACAAGCCGATCGAGCCGCAGGTGATCATGAGCAAGGTCAATGTGTTCATCGAGCTTTACCAGCAGAAGCAGCTGCTCAAGGCGCGCAACGAGGCGCTGGAGCACGCGCTCAAGCTCAATGAAACGATGATGGCGGTATTGACGCACGACCTGCGTACGCCGTTGGCGGCGATCCTGCTGTGTGCCGACAAGCTGTCGCTGGATCTGCCCGATGACAGCCAGGTCCAGCGGACCCTGGTCCATCTGGAAAACAGCGCACAGCGCATGGTGCGGATGGTCGAGCAGCTGCTGGATTTCTCCAGGATCCGTACCGGCGGCCTGCGCCTGCATACCACCGAGTGCGACCTCGCTGAACTGGCCTCGGCGGTGGTGGCCGAGATCAGCCGTGCGCACCCGCAGGCGACCATCGAACTGCAGGTACAGGGCGATGCCCAGCTGCAGGGCGATCCCGATCGCCTCGCGCAGTTGCTGTCCAACCTGATCGGCAACGCCGTGCTGCATGGCGGTGATGCGCCGGTGGTGGTGCGGGTGGAAGGCGAGCGCAGCGCGCCACTGCGGCTGCAGGTGCGCAATGCCGGTCAGATTCCGGAGGCATTGCTGCCGCGGTTGTTCGAGCCGTTCAAGGCCAGTTTCCACGACAGTCGCGGGCTGGGGCTGGGGCTGTTCATCGCCAGCGAGTTCGCCCGTGCGCATGGTGGCACGCTGGTGGCCCACAACATCGAGGGCGCGGTGATCTTCGAGACCGCGCTGCAGCGCCGGCCGCGCTGAGGCCGGAAAGAACCATCCCGGCGCAGGGCCGGGATGGTGGACGTGCTTACAGCGGCTCGCAGCACAGATACAGCCCGTGCCCACCGTAGGTGCAGCCCGGCTGGTCTTCACAGCCGGCCAGCGGCTTGGGCTGGCTGGAGGTAGCCAGCGCCTGGCTGGATGCGAAGGCCAACGCGCAGATCAGGGTGACGCCGCTCAGGGCTGACAACAACCGCGTTTTCGACTTCATGGTCTGTCTTTCCTTCTGTGGATGAGGCTGACGGGGCGCGTGTTGCCACGCAGTCACGCGTTACACCGGCTGGCAGCACCGGATCTCGCTGTGCCCGCCATAGGTGCAGCCGGGCTTGTAGGGACAGCCATCCAGCTGCTTGGGCTGGCTGGAGGTCGCCACTGCCTGGCTCGATGCGAACGCCAGGGCGCAGACAACAGCGATACCGCCAAAGACCGAAAGGAACTTCCTGGACTTCATGGTGCTTCTCCTGTTGTGGTGACGCGGATGCAACAGGAACACGGACGGAACTGTCGATCCGCCCCCGGCGAGCGGGCGCGGAGGGACCTGGTTACGTCGCCTTGGCAGCGACGTGGGATGGCTTCAGCCTGCCGGCGCGGGCGCCTGGTTGCGGGCGGCGTTGATCACGAATGCGCCGGTGATCGCATCCACCGAGCGCTCCTTGAGCTGGCCGACATGGCGGTAGATCACCTTGCCGTCCTGGATGACGACCACCATCGGCACCATGGTCGCGGTGTAGCGCTGCCGGAGCCGGTCATCGGTATCGTTCACCACCGGAAACGCGAAACCATGCTGGCGCGCGTAATCGGCAGCGGTTTCGTGGGGCGGCAGGCTGATGCCGACCATCTCGAAGGCGCGGTTGCCGTTGTTGCGACCGGCCGCGTCCAGCGCCTGGATCTGCGGCACCGAGGCCAGGCAGAACCTGCAGGCAGGGGAGAAGAAGTACAGGACCTGGCGACCGCTGGCCGGGCCGGCCAGGGTAACCGCCTGGCCGTCGAGTGCCATGGTGGTGAGGGCCTCGGGCTGGGCGCCCTCGGGAAGGCCGTGGGCGGCCTTGGAGATCTGTTCGACCTTGCTCACCAGCAGCGCCTGCTCCTGGCGGAGCTGCCGGTTCTGCACCGCCAGCGCGGTCATCAGCACGGCCAGGACAACGATGAGAGCGAGGCTGCCGTACTTCCGGAATGCGGATGCGTCCATGCTGCTCCTTGGCCTTCGGCCGGGTCCATGGCTGAGTAGGTGGTGTATGTATCCGGCAACAAAAATCATTTGTCAAATACAAGATCCTATGAATGAGACATGGGTTTCATTCTGGTCGGTGCCTATCGAAAGATCGGCGCGCGCGGCGCCCGCCGGGCCGCCCGGATCAGTCGCAAACCCCCGTGAGGTAAACTGTCCGGGCGCCGAAGCCCTTCGCCAGCGGCCATTGCTGGAGCCACCATGCCGTCCTCGACCCGTAAAGCCGTCTCGCCCCTGATCGACGCCCAGGTGCATGTCGAGGGCTTCGTGCAGGTGCGTGAAGCGCGCCGGTCCGAGCTGGTCGAGGATTACGTGGAGCTGATCGCGGACCTGATCGCCGATGGCCGTGAGGCCCGGCAGGTGGATATCGCGACGCGGCTGGGGGTTGCGCAGCCGACGGTGGCCAAGGCGCTCAAGCGCCTGGTCAAGGAGGGCTGGGCGATCCAGCGCCCGTACCGCGGCGTGTTCCTGACCCCGGCCGGCGAGCAGCTGGCGGTGGAGATGCGCGCCCGCCACCAGACCGTGGAGCAGTTCCTGCTGGCGCTGGGCGTGGATGCCGATTCGGCGCGCCGCGATGCCGAAGGGATCGAGCATCACGTGAGCGAGGCGACCCTGGCCGCGTTCGACGCGTTCGTACGCAAGGCCAACGGCCATGGTTGAGCGCCTCGCGCCGCCGCCGCCGCTGGGCGTGCCGGTGCACGACCAGGACGAATACTGGATGCGCCACGCGCTGGGGCTGGCCGAGCGGGCCGAGCGTGAGTTCAACGAGATCCCGGTCGGCGCGGTGCTGGTCGGTGCCGATGGCAGCGTGCTCGGAGAAGGCTGGAACCTCAACATCGCCGACCACGACCCCAGCGCACATGCGGAGATCGTCGCGATGCGGCAAGCGGGCAGGGCGATCACCAACCACCGGCTGATCGGCAGCACGCTCTACGTCACGCTGGAGCCATGCGCGATGTGTGCGATGGCGATCGTGCACGCACGCGTGGCGCGGCTGGTGTACGCGGCCACCGATCCCAAGACTGGCGCCTGCGGCAGCGTGTTCGACCTGATCGGCGACCCGCGCCACAACCATCGCGTGGAAATCCACGGGGGGGTGCTGGCCAAGGATGCCAGCACCCGGTTGACCAACTACTTCCGCGCCAAGCGCGGCAAGCCGCCGCTGCTGCTGGAATAACGCCGCTGCAGCGACAGGGCCGTGACGCGTTGGCGGTATCATGGGCGCCTCCTCCATCCCGGTCGCGGCGCAAGCGGCGGCCCAGCACAAGGCGAACACATGGCCGACAACGGCGCAGAAGGCGAGCGACTGATCTGGATCGATCTGGAAATGACCGGTCTGGACACCGATAACGATGCGATCATCGAGATCGCCACGGTGGTGACCGATGCGCAGTTGAAGGTGCTGGCCGAAGGTCCGGAGTTCGCCATCCATCATCCGGTGGAGCGGCTGGAGGCGATGGACGAATGGAACCGCAACCAGCACCGCCGCTCGGGCCTGTGGCAGCGCGTGGTCGACAGCACGGTGACCCTGGGCCAGGCCGAAGCGCAGACCATCGCGTTCCTGCAGCAGTGGATCAAGGCCGGTGCCTCGCCGATGTGCGGCAACTCGATCTGCCAGGACCGTCGCTTCCTGCACCGTGAAATGCCGCGCCTGGAGAAGTACTTCCACTACCGCAATCTGGACGTGTCCACGATCAAGGAACTGGCCAAGCGCTGGGCCCCGAGCGTCGCGGCGGGCGTCGGCAAGACCGCCAGCCATACCGCGCTGAGCGACGTCCACGATTCCATCGAAGAGCTGCGCCATTACCGCCAGTTCATGGGGGCGCTGTCGGGCCTGCCTGCCTGATCCAGCGAGCAGGATCGGCACGGCACGCCGGCCTGTGCCGGATCGTTCAGCTGACGGCAGGCGAGGCGACGAGCGATGAACATCGGCGGCGCTATGATCGCGGCCATGAATGCCATCACCTCGCCGCAACCGCCGCCGCTGCCGTCCTCGATCCTGCCGACCTCGCAGGATTGGCGTGATCTGCAACGTGCGGTGGAGCTGCTGGAATCGCCCACGCTGACGGCCAAGATGGCCAACCTGATCGGCTCGCCACTGGAGTTCGCGGTCAAGCGGTTGCCTGATTCGGTTTCGCGCCGCATCCACGGCGCGGTCGAGGCGGCGCTGTTCAAATCCGCCCAGGCCGCGTTGTGGAGCATGGACAACACGCCTGGCAAGGCCGCCTCCACGCGTTGGCACAAACTGGCGGCGGCAACATCGGGCGCGGTAGGCGGTGCGTTCGGCTTCACCACGCTGTTCATCGAACTGCCCGTGTCCACCACGATCATGATGCGCTCGGTGGCCGATGTCGCCCGCAGCGAGGGCTTCGACCTGCGCGAGATGAGCACGCGGCATGCCTGCCTGGAGGTGTTCGCGCTGGGTGGCAACTCCGGCAAGGATGACGCCAGCGAGACGGGCTACTACATCACGCGTGGCTTCACTGCCGAGGTGATGCGCCACTTGTCGGCCGAGCTGGCCGGGCGCGCGGTCGGCGGCAGCCCGGTGATGATCGGCCTGACCCCGAAAGAAGCCGGCAAATGGCTGGCCAAGATCGTGGAGAAAGTGGCGGCGCGCTTCGGCGTGGTGGTCACCGAGAAGTTTGCCGCGCAGGCGGTCCCGATCGTCGGGGCGGTGGCCGGCGCCACGCTCAATACCATGTTCACCGACTACTACCAGGACGTGGCGCGCGGGCACTTCATCGTGCGCCGGCTGGAGCGCAGCTACGGCTACGAGACCGTGCGGGCTGCCTATTCCCTGCTGGCCGCCGAGCGCAACTGAGCGATCGTTGCATCGGCGGCACAACTGTTTTGCCGCCGCAGGCCTGTTGGGCCGGCGGCCCTGTCCCCATCCTTGTCGGCATCACCGCTTCGGCGGCTCCCCCGATCAAGGATTGCCATGCTGTTCTCTCCCTATACCCGCGGCGCGCTGACGCTGCCCAACCGTATCGTGATGCCGCCGATGACCCGTTCGCGGGCCGGTGCGGGCAACGTCGCCACGGCGCTGATGGCCACTTATTACGCCCAGCGTGCCTCGGCCGGCCTGATCGTCAGCGAGGGCACCCAGATCAGCCAGCAGGGGCAGGGCTATGCCTGGACCCCGGGCATCCACGATGAGGCCCAGGTTGCCGGCTGGCGCGGCGTGACGGAGGCGGTACATGCCGCTGGCGGTCGCATCGTCGCCCAGCTCTGGCACGTTGGCCGCGTCTCGCACGTGGCCCTGCAACCGGGCGGCGCCGCGCCGGTGTCCTCGTCGGCGCTGTTGGCCGAAGGGGTCAAGGTGTTTGTCGATCCGGACGGCCGGGGCCCGCAGAGCGGCGTCGGCGAGATGGTCCAGCACTCGATGCCGCGGGCCCTGACCACCGAAGAGATCGCCGGCATCGTGCGCGATTACGCGACGGCCGCGCGCAATGCGATCGCCGCCGGCTTCGATGGCATCGAACTGCATGGTGCCAACGGCTATCTGATCAACCAGTTCATCGACTCCCAGGCCAACCAGCGTACCGACGGCTATGGCGGCTCGCTGCAGAACCGCCTGCGCTTCCTGCGCGAGGTGACCGCGGCGGTGGCCGCGGAGATCGGGGCCGAGCGCGTCGGTGTGCGCCTGGCGCCGCTGACCACGCTGCAGGGCGCGGTGGACGACACCCCGCAGGCGACCTACCTGGCCGCGGCGCATCTGCTGGACGAGATCGGCGTGGGCTACCTGCACATCGCCGAAGCCGACTGGGAAGACGCCCCGGTCATGCCGGTAGCCTTCAAGGAGGCACTGCGCATGATCTATCGCGGCACGCTGATCTACGCCGGCAAGTACACCGTGGAACGCGCCGAGGAGGCGCTGGCCAAGGGGTGGGCCGACCTGATCGCCTTCGGCAGGCCGTTCATCGCCAACCCGGACCTACCGGAGCGTCTGCAGCAGGGCCTGCCGCTGAATCCCCCGGACAAGGCCACGTTCTTCGGCGGCGGCGCGGAAGGGTTCACCGACTACCCGGTGGCGGAAACCGCCGAGGCCTGAACGCACACCCCGTAGAGCCGACCGTTGGTCGGCTGCTCTCCCATCCGACGCCGCGCAAACGTGATCTGCCGCGCGATGCGCGGCAGCCGACCAACGGTCGGCTCTACCGGCGCTTAGGCCCACGATCCATGGTCGGTAGAGCTGACCGTTGGTCAGCTGCCCACCCATCCGGCGCCATGCACACGTGATCCGCCACGCGATGCGCGGCAGCCGACTAACAGTCGGCTCTACCCGGGCGGATGGTCTTCGGTGGGCCATCTGCACCACGAGAAGGGATACGCACCGATCACCTCCGCCAGGCCGGCACGGACCGGGTTGGCGAGGATGTAGGTGGCTTGGCGTCGCAGGTCTTCGTCCTTGCGTAGTGCGTGGTCGTAATAACCGGCTTGCCAGACAGGGCCGTTGCGGGCGGATTGGCGATTGATGAGCAGGCTGCTGCGCGATTTGAAGCGCTGCAGGCATGCGCCCAGGGAGCCCTGCCGGAGCTGCATCAGCCAATGCACGTGGTCTGGCATGACCACCCACGCAAGGTTGCAGACCCGATGCTCGTCTTCCATGGCATGCAGCACCTGCATGACATGCCTGGCCAGGTCGGGCTGGTGGAAATGGGGTACACGCGCATGCGTGATGGTCGTCAGCGCGTACACGGTGCCGATGCAGGAGTGGCGGCCGTGATGAAGGCGTGGGCTGGGCATGCCGTCAGGATGCCCATCGGTGCGCGGGGCGCCCATCAGGCGATGTGCCGTTGGAGTGTGGGGGATGGGCGGGTACAGCCGACCGATGGTGTAGCCGGCCGACGGAGCAGCCGGCCGATCGAGCAGCCGACCAACGGAGCAGCCGACCAACGGAGCAGCCGACCAACGGTCGGCTCTACCGACGGCATACAAAACAAAACCCCGCTTGCGCGGGGTTTTGTTTGTCATCTCAAGGCCGGGAGGATCAGCCCTTGGCCTTGAGCTTGGCCAGGCGCAGCCAGGTGTCGACCACGGTGTCCGGGTTCAGCGACACCGACTCGATGCCTTCCTGCATCAGCCATTCGGCCAGGTCCGGATGATCGGACGGCCCCTGGCCGCAGATGCCGACGTACTTGCCCTTGGCACGTGCCGACTTGATCGCCATCGACAGCAGCTTCTTCACCGCCGGGTTCCGCTCGTCGAACAGGTGCGCCACGATCGAGGAATCGCGATCCAGTCCCAGGGTGAGCTGGGTGAGGTCGTTGGAGCCGATCGAGAAGCCGTCGAAGATCTCCAGGAACTCATCGGCGAGCAGTGCGTTGGACGGCACTTCGCACATCATGATGATCTTCAGGCCGTTCTCGCCCTGCTTGAGGCCATTCTGTTCCAGCACCTCGACGACCTTGCGGCCTTCTTCCAGGGTGCGCACGAACGGGATCATGACCCACAGGTTGTCCAGGCCCATCTCGTTGCGCACGCGCAGCACGGCCTTGCACTCCAGTGCGAAGGCGGCCGAGAAGCTCGGATCGACGTAACGGCTGGCGCCGCGGAAGCCGATCATCGGGTTCTCTTCGTGCGGCTCGTAGTTGCTGCCGCCGATCAGGTTGGCGTACTCGTTGGACTTGAAGTCCGACAGGCGCACGATCACCGGGTTCGGGGCCACCGAAGCGGTCAGGGTGGCGATGCCTTCGGCCAGGCGGCCGACGTAGAAGCTGACCGGATCCGCGTAACCGGCGATCTTCTCGTCGATCTTCTTCTTGGTCGCCGCGTCCTGACGGTCGTACTCCAGCAGGGCGTTGGGGTGGATGCCGATGTGGCTGGCGATGATCATTTCCAGACGCGCCAGGCCGATGCCGGCGTTCGGCAGCTGGCCGAAGTCGAAGGCGCGTTCCGGGTTGGCCACGTTCATCATGATCTTCAGCGGCGCCGGCGGCATGTTGCCCAGGTCCGTGGTGGTGCGCTCGAACTCGAGCTTGCCCTCATAGATGAAGCCGGTGTCGCCCTCGGCGCAGCTGACGGTCACTTCCTGGCCGTCCTGGATCACCTGGGTGGCGTTGCCCGAGCCGACCACGGCCGGCACGCCCAGCTCACGCGCGATGATCGCCGCGTGGCAGGTACGGCCGCCACGGTTGGTCACGATGGCCGAGGCGCGCTTCATCACCGGCTCCCAATCGGGATCGGTCATGTCGGCGATCAGCACGTCGCCCGGCTGGACGCGGGCCATGTCGTCCAGGGTACGCACCACGCGGGCGGTACCGGCACCGATCTTGGCACCCACGGCGCGGCCTTCGGCCAGCACCTTGCCGTCCTTCTGGTTCAGCGCGAAGCGTTCGATCTGGGTGGCATGGCCACGCGACTTCACCGTCTCCGGGCGCGCCTGCACGATGAACAGCTTGCCGCTGACACCGTCCTTGGCCCACTCGATATCCATCGGGCGGCCGTAATGCTTTTCGATGACCAGCGCCTGCTTGGATAGTTCCTGCACGTCCTCGTCGCTGATGGAGAAGGTGTTGCGCAGTTCGGCCGGGGTGTCTTCGATGCGCACGCGCTCACCGGGGACATCCGAATACACCATGCGGATCGCCTTGCTGCCGAGCGAGCGGCGCAGGATGGCCGGCTTGCCGGCGCTCAGCGTGGGCTTGTAGACGTAGAACTCGTCGGGGTTGACCGCGCCCTGCACGACCATTTCGCCGAGGCCGAACGAAGAGGTGACGAACACCACGTCGCGGAAGCCGGACTCGGTGTCCAGGGTGAACAGCACGCCGGAGGACCCCACGCCCGAGCGCACCATCAGCTGCACGCCGGCGGACAGGAACACATCCTCGTGCTTGAAGCCGTGGTGGACGCGGTAGGCGATCGCGCGGTCGTTGTAGAGCGAGGCGAACACTTCCTTGACTTTGAGCACGACATCGTCGGCGCCGGTCACGTTGAGGAAGGTCTCCTGCTGGCCGGCGAAGGACGCATCGGGCAGATCTTCGGCGGTGGCCGAGGAGCGCACCGCGACGGCGACATCGCCGCCGCCGTTTTCACTGCACAGTTTGGCGTAGGCGCTGCGGATGTCCTGGTCCAGTTCCGGGTGGAGCGGGGCATCGATCACCCAGCCGCGGATTTCCTTGCCGGCCAGGGTCAGGGCACCGACATCTTCCACGTCCAGCGTGGCCAGCTTGTCGAAGATGCGCTTGGACAGATCGTTATGGGCGATGAAGTCCTTGAAGGCTTCAGAGGTGGTTGCATAACCGCCGGGGACAGACACCCCCAGACCGGCCAGGTTGCCGATCATTTCGCCAAGCGACGAATTCTTGCCGCCTACGCGGGCCAGGTCGGCCAGGCGCAGTTCGTGCAACCACAGGATGTTCTCGTTCAAGCGCGATGCTCCGTTTGGCCATCGCCCGAGGCGGGCTGGATGGCCACGTCCGTAGGAAGAAGCCGATATGATGCCGGGCAGACCGCTGTCGGCACAAGCTTGTATCGACAGCCTTTTTAAGCTTCGGAGGGGGTAAAAGCCGTATGTCGACGATCCGACCGGTGTTCTACGTGTCCGATGGAACCGGTATCACCGCTGAAACCATTGGGCATAGCCTCCTGACCCAGTTCTCCGGGTTCAGCTTCATCACCGACCGGATGTCGTTCATCGATGATCCGGAAAAAGCGCGCGAAGCCTGTGAAAGGATCCGTGCAGCGGGCGAGCGGTACCAGGTCCGGCCCATCGTGGTCAGTTCCTGCGTGGACAGCGGGCTGAGCATCATCCTGGCCGAAAGCGGCGGATTGATGCTGGATGTGTTCGCGCCCTTCATCGAGCCGCTGGAGCGGGAACTGGCCGTCAACCGGCATTCCCGGGTCGGCCAGGCGCACGGCATGGTGGACTTCGAGACCTACCACCGCCGCATCAACGCGATGAACTTCGCGCTGACCCATGACGACGGCATCGCCATCAACTACGACGATGCCGACGTGATCCTGGTGGCCGTCTCCCGGGCCGGCAAGACCCCGACCTGCATCTACCTGGCCCTGCATTACGGGGTTCGCGCGGCCAATTACCCGCTGACCGACGAGGACCTGGAGCAGGATCGCCTGCCGCCGCGCCTGCGTCCGTACCGGAAAAAGCTGTTTGGGCTGACCATCGACCCGGACCGCCTGCAGCAGATCCGCCAGGAGCGTCGCCCGAACTCGCGCTACGCCAACCTGGAGACCTGCCGCCGCGAGGTCGCCGCCGCCGAGACCATGTTCCGGATGGAGCGGATCCCGACCCTGAGCACCACCCATACCTCGATCGAGGAGATCTCGAGCAAGGTACTGGGCACGCTGGGGCTGCAGCGCGAGATGTATTGATCGGCGCGCCCCCTTGAACAGCAAGGGGGCGCTTCCTTCGTCCCGGGCCGGGGCTGCCCTGCGTCCGTGAACCGGTTGCGGGCCGCCCCTTTGGCCGGCGGGGTGCCGCCCCCACGTTGGGAGATCAACGTGTAGGATCGACCCATGGCCCAGGCATCGCCCCGTATCGAACGCATTCCCCGGCTCAGCCGCCTGAGCTGGTTGATGGGCCTGTATGCGGAAAACTACCAGCACCTGGTGCGCCTGTTCGCACCCTCCGAACTGGTGCCCGGCAGCTACGTCTCCTCGATCGGCGATGGGCTGGATGTGCGCCTGGATGTCATCGAGTGCCACCGCTATACGGTCGAGCTGCGCCTGACCTACGACTTCGCCGACCCGGTCACCGGGCAGCCGGACCCGTCGGCCTATGTGCGCCTGTACCGTGATGCCCGGCAGGCCGAGACCACCCATTGCTACGTCGGCCGCCGCTGGCAGGACGTGGTGGGGATGTACCCGCCGCCGGCCGAGCTGATCAGCCACCGCATGCGGATGAACACCTTCCTCGGCAAATGGCTGGAATACCTGGCCGAACGCGGCCACGGCGTGGCCACGCTGCGCCGCGATGGCGAGGTGGCCGCACCGGCCGACGCACGCCGCACCAGCCTGGTGCCCTGAGCCGCGGCCTGGCGGATCACGCATAATCGGGGTCTGTGTTCCCGAGCGTGTGCGAAATGCCCTATACCCCCATCGTGGCCACCTTGGGCTACGTGCTGTCCGCCGACGGCAAGCAAGTGCTGATGATCCACCGCAATGCCCGCCCTGGTGACCTGCACCTGGGCAAGTACAACGGGCTGGGCGGCAAGATGGAGCGCGATGAAGACGCCGCGGCCTGCATGCGCCGCGAAATCCGCGAGGAGGCCGGCATCGAGTGCGGGACCATGCGCCTGCGCGGCACGATCAGCTGGCCGGGTTTCGGCAGGAACGGTGAGGACTGGTTCGGCTTCGTGTTCGTCATCGATGACTTCACCGGCACGCCGCTGACCTCCAACCCGGAGGGCACGCTGGAGTGGGTGGACGTGGACAAGATCGACAGCCTGCCGTTGTGGGAAGGCGATCGCAGCTTCCTGCCGCTGGTCTTCGACGACGAGCCGCGCGCCTTCCACGGCGTGATGCCGTACCGCGACGGCGCCATGCAGTCGTGGAGTTACACCCGCCTGTAGGGTGGTTGCCGGCCAGCGGCCGGCACGTCATGAGCGGAGACGGAGGTGCGTGGCTGCCGGCCAGCGGCCGGCACTACAACCGGCGGGCGAGCAGCAGATGGAAGTGTTTGTTTACTTCGCGCCCGTCGTTGCTGCGCCCGGTTTCGTGATGGGCACGCCAGGCCTGCACGGTCAGCCCGGCGCTGCGCAGGGCCTGCTCGACCTCAGCCAGTTCGTGCAGGTGGAAGCCATGTGCGGCAAACGGCAGGGTGCGCATGAACGCCGCATCGCCGAAGGCCAGGCAGAGCCGGCCACCGGGGCGCAGCACGCGCGCCAACTCGGCGAACGGGAGTTTCAGTTCGTCCCAGAAATACAGGGTGTTCACCGCCAGCGCCGCATCGATGCAGGCCTCGTCCAGCGGCAGCGCATGGGCGTCGCCGAGGTGGAGCTCGGCCCGATCCTGTAGACCGTGCCCGGCCAGCAGTGCATTGCCGGCCGCCACCATCGCCGCGGAGACATCCACGCCCAGGTAACGACTGTGCGGCGCCCGCAGCAGCTCGGGCGCAAAGGCGGCATTGCCGGGGCCGATCTCCAGCACCTGCTCGCCGGCAGTGACCGACAGCAGCGCCAGGGCGGCGCGGTTGAGATCACCGTTGCTGCGGTTCATCGACTGGGCCACCGCAAGCGCGTGGATCCCATGCGGGTGGCGCAACTGGGTCGCCAGATCATCGGGGGAAAGCACGCGCAAGACTCCTGTCGGTGGGCGGCAGGACCGGGCGGCGGCGGAGTCCATCGGCCAGCTTAGCCGACCGGGTCGCTCGATGGGCGGCGGCGTGAAGGCCGATTTGCGTCTGGCGATGAGGATCGGTGATCAACAAATCACCAGCGTCGCGGCCAATGAGACTGAGTTGTCCACAGGGGGTGTGGATGACTCGTGGGCAAGTTTGTGGATAAGCCGCGTCGGCCCCCGCCGGTGCTCGCTGTCAAGATGGGTGGCCAAAAATTCACCGCAGGTCGTGCTTGCGTGAACGGCGCGGCAAGGCCGGGGTACGGCAGCGTAGGGTGGGCTGTCCGGGCGCGGGCCGGTCGCGGTACTCTCTTCCGATTGCCGCCACCCGATCTTTCATGAAACGTCACTTCTCGATGTTGCGCGAGTTCCACCTGGCCGACTGGTTCACCCTGGCCAACGCGTTCTGCGGCACCGGGGCGGTCTTTGCCGCCATGCGCTACCTGCAGGACGGCGAGCGCAGCTATCTGCTGTTCGGGATGGCCCTGATCCCGCTGGCCTTCATTTTCGATGCCCTGGACGGGCGCATCGCCCGCTGGCGCAAGTCCAGCTCCACGCTGGGCCGCGAACTGGATTCACTGTCGGACATCATTTCCTTCGGCGTGGCGCCGGCCGCGCTGGCCTACGCCTGTGGCATGCAGGGCGGCTGGGACTGGCTGGTGCTGAGCTACTTCGTCTGCTGCGGTGTCAGCCGCCTGGCACGCTACAACGTGACCGCCGAGGCGCTGGCCGGCGAAGGCGACAAGGTGCCGTACTTCGAGGGCACCCCGATCCCGACCAGCCTGGCGCTGGTGGTGGTGCTGGCGGTGGCCGCCAGCATCGGTGCGACCGGGCCTGACCTGTGGCTGGGCCAGTGGCAGCTCGGGCCGTGGCAGCTGCACCCGCTGGTGTTGCTGTTCGCGCTGTCCGGTTCGCTGATGATCAGCAAGACCCTGCGCATTCCCAAGCCGTGAGGCGCGGCGACGCGGCATTGCTATCATCGTTTCCCGAGATGGGAGGACGGTCATGACCACGGCGGGCAGCGGCAGCAGCGCAGGCGACGTAGAGGCCCTTGCGCGGCAGTATTTCAGTGCGTGGGGCGATGCCCTGCGGCACGCCGCAGCGCCGCCGGGCCAGGCGGCCGGCCCCGAGGGACACGGAAACTGGCAGCAGGCGATCGACTGGTGGGCGCAGATGATGCCCAACGCCGCCAGTGGGCCGGCCGACGAGGCCGTGCACCGTTTCCGTGAACAGGCCGGTGGCTGGTACGGCACCATGCAGCAGGTGGCGGCCCAGTTCGCCGGCCGCGACACCACCAGCGCCGAAGTCGCGCAGGCGTGGCGCACGGCGGTGCTGGGGCAGGGCGACGGGCTGCTGCAGTGGATGCTGCAGGGCGCCCGTGGTCATACCCAGGCCGAAGGCCCGGACCTGCTGCAGCTGTTGGAAACCCTGCAGCGCCAGCTCGGCCCGTGGCTGCAGAGCCCGGCGTTCGGCCCCGGCCGCGAGCATCAGGCCCGCTGGCAGGCCCTGCTGCGGGCGCAGCAGGACTACCAGGCGCACTCGCGCGATTACGTGGAGCAGATCAAGCAGGCGCTGGACGATGCGTTCACCCTGTTCGAGCAGCGCCTGGCCGAACACGAACAGCCGGGCAATCAGTTGACCAGTGCACGGGCGATGTTCGATCTGTGGATCGACGCGGCCGAAGAGGCCTACGCGAAGGTCGCGCTGTCCGAACCGTTCCAGGCGGTCTACGCCGCCCTCGGTAACGCCCAGATGCGGCTGCGCGCGGCAACCCAGCAGGAAATCGAACGGCTGACCGAGAGCTTCGGCCTGCCGACACGCACGGAAATGGATGCGGCACACCGCCGCATCGCCGAGTTGGAGCGGCTGGTGCGGCGCATGGCCGGCGGCGCAGGCGATGGCAGGCCCGCCACCCGGCCGGCCGCCTCGAAGAAGGCAGCTCCGACGAAGTCAGCTCCGAAGAAAGCAGCTCCGGAGAAGTCCGCTCCGAAGAAGGCAGCCGCGAAGAAGGCAGCCCCGAAGAAGGCGGCACCAGAACAGAGCAAGGCACCCAAACCTGCGAAGACGGCGAAAGCCGCTGAAGCCGCGAAAACCGCTACAGCCACCCAACCGGTGAAGGCCGCCGCCAAACCCCGGAAACGCAGCGCATGAAAGGTCCCCTGGGCTTCAACGCCGAAGACCTGCTGCAGGAAACCCTGGCCATGCAGCGCAAGCTGATGGATGGACTGACGCTGCTGCCCTCGGTGGAGGATGTCGAGTACGGCGTCACCACCCGCGAGGAAGTGTGGCGCGATGGCAAGGTCGCCCTGTACCGGTTTGTCGGCGGCCAGGCGCCGGTACGGCGGACGCCGCTGCTGATCGTCTATGCGCTGGTCAACCGGCCATACATGGTCGACCTGCAGACAGACCGCTCGCTGGTGCAGAAACTGCTGGCGCTCGGCCACGATGTGTATGTACTGGATTGGGGCTATCCGGACCGCTCCGAGCGCTACCAGACGCTGGAGGATTATCTGCTGCGGTTCGTCGATGGCGCGGTGGACCACCTGCAGGCGCACAATGGCGGTGAGCCGATCAACATGCTCGGCATCTGCCAGGGGGGCGTGTTCGCGCTGTGCTACGCCGCGCTGCGCCAGGCCAAGCTGGCCAACCTGATCACGATGGTCACCCCGGTCGATTTCCACACCCCGGACAACATGCTCTCGCACTGGGCACGGCAGGTGGACGTGGATCTGCTGGTGGACACGCTGGGCAACATCCCGGCCGATCTGATGAACGCCAGTTACCTGATGCTCAAGCCGTTCCGGCTCAACGTGCAGAAGTACGTCGGCCTGCTCGACATCCTCGATGACAAGGACGCGCTGGAGGATTTCCTGCGCATGGAAAAGTGGATCTTCGATTCGCCGGATCTGGCGGGCGAAGCGTTCCGTGATTTCATCAAGCAGTTCTACCAGGGCAACGGGCTCATGCACGATGGCGTACGCATCGGCGAGGAACATGTCGACCTCCAGCAGGTGACGTTGCCGGTACTGAACATCTACGCCGAACAGGACCACCTGGTGCCACCGGACGCATCACGCGCGCTGCGCGGCCGGATCGGCAGCGCCGACTACACCGAAAGCAGTTTCCGCGGTGGGCATATCGGCATCTACGTCTCCGGCCGCGCACAGCGCGAAGTGCCGGCGACCATCGACAACTGGCTGAAGGCCCGGGACGTGTAGAGTCGAGCTTGCTCGATTGCGGAATATGGATACGCTGGAGTGCCCGTCAGATGGATACGTGTATGGAGCAGCCAGCCGGTTTCGCCAGAAGCAACGTCGCCTTCAATGATTCGTCGCCAGCGGTCTCGGTCGAACTGATTGCAGCCATGGTACCTAGCAGGTTCCCGGGCAGAGACGACTTCATCGATTTCTATTCGAAGCACAATGGCGGCTACTTCGACGGCGGCGCAGTGTTCTATCGCGACGCATTCTACGAAGTGCTTGCGGGGGATTACAATCGGCTCGAAGTGGAGGCATTCAATTACATTGAGGTGGCCGGTATGCCCTCCAATCCGCGACTGTTGTCGATAGCGGAAGTCATTGGGTCAGTGCATTTTTACTACCCCGAAATGCGTGAATTCCTCGAAACCCACATCCCCTTTGCCGGTGACTGCGGTGATAACAAATATTGGCTTGATACACAAACGGGAATTGTGAAGTTCACAGTTGCTGAGGACGAGTTCCATACTGATGGCGTGACCGTTGTTGCTCCCGATTTCCCGTCCTTCCGTGCAAACATTCAGGGCATGGAACGTTGAATGAGGTTTTCCAGTGGCATCGCGTGACACCTACAATCAGGGCAAGCAAATTGGGAGCGCCATGGGATTTGTCCGAATTCATTGCCTCGCAGTTGCGTCTGCGGGACTTCTTCTGGCGACGTCAGGCGCATTGGCCGCGCCCAGCGCGCAGGCACAGCGCGAGATCGCGCAGTTGATCGGAAGCCTGGATGGCTCCCAGTGCCAGTTCCAGCGCAATGGCAGCTGGTACGGTCCCGCCGATGCGCGTTTGCACCTTCAGCGCAAGTACGACTACCTGCTCAGGAAGGACAAGGTGGACACCGCCGAGCAGTTCATCGAGCGCGCTGCCAGCCAGAGCAGCATGAGCGGCAAGCCGTACCGGATCGCCTGCCCGGGCCAGCCGGAGCAGACCGCGGCGGTCTGGTTCACCGCGCGGTTGGCGGCCCTGCGCCAACGCACCCCGTAGACATGGTTCGCGCTAGAGTCGGCATCTACCGGCTCGAGACCCCGTGCATGAACACATCGCCGCGCCCGCTGTCCCGCTCGCTCAACGACCGCATGATCGCCGGCGTCATGGGCGGCATTGCACATCGTTTCGGCTGGAACGTCACCCTGGTCCGGGTGCTGTTCGTGCTGATCTCGATCGGTTCGGCCGCGTTTCCGGGCATCCTGGTCTATCTGATCCTGTGGCTGCTGATCCCCAACGAGGCCGATTGAGCCTGTCGCCGGTGCTGCTGCGCGCATTGCAGATGCTGGGCGCGGTGTGGACCTCGCCCAATACCCTGATCGGTCTCGCCGCGGGCACCACGGCGATGCTGGCTGGCGCACGTCCATCCTGGAACGGGCGCGACTGCGCGGTCGTGTTCCGTGAATTCCCTTGGGGGCCGGGCGGGGCGATCACGCTGGGCAACGTGATCCTGCATACCGGCCCGGTGCTCGACGTGCCGTGCCGGACCTACGCGCACCAGGCCGGTCACGCCACCGAGCCGGTGATCGGCCTGCACGACCACGAGCGCGCGCACGTCTACCAGTACCTGGTGCTGGGGCCGCTGTATCTGCCGGTGTACCTGCTGTGCGGCGGGGTCAGTGCACGCAACCCGTTCGAGCGCGCGGCCGATGTGTACGCGCTGCAGGGCCGCGGGTGGTGGCCACGGTGGCGTTATTTCCGCGTTAAATCCGTGTAAGAAAAACGTCGGCAACGCGACGTCATCTGCATGCAAAAAAACGTTATTAGCCTGCATGACGAATCAGTCAGGTTTGACGGGGTAAGCTTGCAGCGTTGTATGAGCAACCGTTTTTCTGGAGGAACACATCACATGGCAATCGTTCTTTATGTCGGTGGTAGCAAGGATGGCGACAAGGGCCTGGTGCCGCATGGCTTCAGCAAATCCCAGGCCGATACCGAGCAGGGCCCTGAGATCTACACCGAGCGGTTCATGGAACTGCAGGGCGTAGGCAAGGTGCGGGTGATGGCGCTGGAGTCGATGCGCGATGAGATCGTCCATCAACGCGCTGCCGTGCATTACCGGTAACCCGCAGCACCGCCAAGGCGCCCGTTGATCAAGGGCGCCCGCGCCGGCATCCCGGCCCCACGCAAGGATGCCGGCGTGAACGCAGGACCCCTCGTGTGGTCACCGCCACGGGGCGACAGGTTCTCACCGGACTGTCAACGGCTTTCCCCGGCCGCCCGGCATCGCCAGAATGGGTTCTTTCCGCAAAGCGGCTCCGGCCGGAAGCAATGCCTGACATCAAGCTCGCGCAGCAGATCGCCCAGACCATCGCCGATGAGATCGGTGCCCAGACCGCCCAGGCCCTGGCCGCCATCGCCCTGTTGGACGAAGGCGCCAGCGTTCCGTTCATCGCCCGCTACCGCAAGGAAGTTACTGGCGGCCTGGACGACACCCAGCTGCGCAATCTCGAAACGCGCCTGACCTACCTGCGTGAACTGGAAGACCGCCGCGCCGCGGTGCTGTCCAGCATCGACGAACAGGGCAAGCTCACCGATGAGCTGCGCAACGAGATCCTCGGCGCGGACACCAAGTCGCGCCTGGAAGATCTTTACCTGCCGTACAAGCCCAAGCGCCGCACCCGTGCCCAGATCGCGCGTGAGGCCGGCCTTGAGCCCTTGGCCGATGGCCTGCTGGCGGATCCGGGTCTGGATCCGCAGGTCTTCGGCGCGACCTTCGTCGATACCGACAAGGGCGTGGCCGACGTCAAGGCAGCGCTGGAAGGCGCCCGCGCCATCCTGATGGAGCGCTGGGGCGAGGATGCCGCGCTGGTTGGCGAGCTGCGCACCTGGCTGGGCGAGAACGGCGTGATCCGCGCGCGTGTCGCCGAGGGCAAGGAAGAGCAGGGCGCCAAGTACCGCGACTACTTCGAACATTCCGAATCGCTGGCGAAGATCCCGTCGCACCGCCTGCTGGCGCTGTTCCGCGCACGCCGCGAGGAAATCCTGTTCCTGGAGCTGGACCCGGGCAGCGATGCCGAGGCCGGCAATCTGTACGCCGAAGGCCGCGTCGCGCACAACGCGGGCATCCGCGATGCCGGCCGCCCGGGCGACCGTTGGCTGCTGGACGCCTGCCGCCTGACCTGGCGCGCCAAGCTGCACATGCACCTGCTGCTGGACCTGTTCAACCAGGCCCGCGAAAAAGCCGAGGCCGAGGCGATCTCGGTGTTCGGTGACAACCTCAAGGACCTGCTGCTGTCCGCCCCGGCCGGCCCGAAGGCCGTGCTCGGCCTCGACCCGGGCATCCGCACTGGCTGCAAGATCGCCGTGGTCGATGCCACCGGCAAGCTGGTCGCCACCGACACCATCTACCCGCACGAGCCGCGCCGCCAGTGGGACCAGTCGCTGCACACGATCAAGCAGCTGTGCGTGCAGCACAACGTGGAACTGATCGCGATCGGCAACGGCACGGCCAGCCGTGAGACCGACAAGCTGGCCGGTGAGGTGATCAAGGCGCTGGGCGATACCAAACTGCAGAAGATCGTGGTCAGCGAGGCCGGTGCCTCGGTGTACTCTGCCTCGGAGTTTGCGGCCAGGGAATTCCCGAACCTGGACGTGTCCATCCGCGGCGCGGTGTCGATCGCCCGCCGCCTGCAGGATCCGCTGGCCGAGCTGGTGAAGATCGAACCCAAGGCGATCGGCGTGGGCCAGTACCAGCACGACGTGGACCAGTACCGCCTGGCGCGCGCGCTGGATGCGCGCGTGGAGGACTGCGTCAACGCCGTCGGCGTGCACGTCAATACCGCCTCGGCCGCGCTGCTGTCGCGCGTGTCCGGGCTGTCATCCACCGTGGCCGAGAACATCGTGCGGCATCGCGACGACAACGGTCCGTTCAAGCGCCGCAAGGACCTGCTGAAAGTGCCGCGCCTGGGCGAGAAGACCTTCGAGCAGTGCGCCGGCTTCCTGCGCATCGCCGATGGCGACCAGCCACTGGATGCGTCTTCGGTGCACCCGGAAGCCTACCCGGTGGTGGAGCGCATCGTGGCGGCCACCGCACGCCCGATCAAGGCCCTGATCGGCGACGGCAGCTTCCTGCGCGGCCTGAAGGCGGAACAGTTCACCGACGAGACCTTCGGTGTGCCGACCGTGCGCGACATCCTGAAAGAGCTGGAGAAGCCCGGCCGCGATCCACGTCCGGAGTTCAAGGCGGCCCGCTTCGCCGACGGTGTCGAGGAACTGAAGGACCTCAAGGTCGGCATGGTCCTGGAAGGCGTGGTCAGCAACGTGGCTGCGTTCGGTGCCTTCGTGGACATCGGCGTGCACCAGGATGGGCTGATCCACATCTCCGCGCTGTCGGACACCTACGTCAAGGACCCGCGTGACGTGGTCAAGGCCGGTGACATCGTCAAGGTGAAGGTGCTGGAGGTCGACGTGGCGCGCAAGCGCATCGCGCTGACCCGCCGCCTGGATGACACCCCGGCCCCGGCCAAGGCCCCGGGCGAGCGCGACGCGCGCCCGGCCGGTGGCGGCCGCCGCGACGGTGGGGCGGGCAATGGCCCGCGCAACGGCAACCGCGGCGGCCCGTCCGGCCCCCGTCCGGGCAGCGCGGCACCGCCGGCCAACAATGCGCTGGCCGATGCCTTCGCCCGGGCCAAGCGCGGCGGCTGAGCCTGCTGCCGTTGCCTGCCAGGGGCCGCCTTCGGGCGGCCTTTGGCGTTTTCGGGGGTCTGGGTGGCCGTGGGCACTTCTGGTTTGACGCATGTTTACGCACACTTCCCGTTGAATGCCCGTAGGGTGGGTGGACGGCGGGGAGCCCAGATGACAGACGACCAGGCAGGACCGGGCAACCGGGCGGGCCGCAGCGCCGATCACCGCGCTGCGGCAGGGCTGTGCGCGGCCTGCCGGCGCGGAGGGCGCCCATGAGCCAGTCACCGACCGGCGCCTCCGACGCTGCCGAAGCGGCCGAAGCGCTGCGTGAGATGGCCGAGCAGCGCCATCGGCTTGAAATGATCATCGACGGCACCGCGGCCGGCACCTGGGAATGGAACATCCCGGGCGGGCAGATGCGGGTCAACGAGCGCTGGGCGGAGATCGTGGGCTACACCCGCGAGGAACTCGCCCCGATCACGCCCGAGACCTTCTTCCGGCTGGTGCATCCCGAAGATCTGGCCCAATCCAACGCGCTGCTCAGCGCGCATCTGGAGGGCCGCTCGCCGCACTACGACAGCCTGTGCCGGATGCGCCACAAGCAGGGCCACTGGATCTGGGTGCAGGACCGTGGCCGCGTCTACGAACGCGATGCGCAGGGCCACCCACTGTGGATGGCCGGTGCCCATGCCGACGTCACCGATCTGCAGCAGGCCCGGCAGGACGCGGCCAACATGCGCCAGCGCCTGCAGGCGGTGGTGGATGCATCCGATGAGGTTGCGGTGATCGCCACCGACATCAACGGGGTGGTGAGCCTGTTCAATACCGGCGCCCAGAAGCTGCTGGGTTACCGGCCCGAGGAGGTGATCGGGCGGGTCAACCCCGGGCTGTTCCATGATCCGGACGAGATGCGTGCCTACCTGCAGCCCCAGATGGATGCGGAGGGGCGGATGCCGACCATTTTCGAGGCACTGACCGCGCACGCTGCCCAAGGCACGTGGTCGCACCAATGGACCTTCCTGCGCAAGGACGGCGAGCGGCGCCAGGTGCGGTTGTCGATCAGCCCACTGGACGGCGCGGGGGGCAGCCGGATCGGCTATGTCGGCATGGCGGTCGATCTCACCCCGCTGCTGCAGGTGCGCGAGCAGGCCTTCGTCGCGGCCGAAAAGTTTGCCGGGGCGTTCTCTTCGGCGGCGCTGGGCATGGCCCTGGTCTCGCTGGAAGGGCGTTGGCTGGACGTCAATGATTCGCTGTGCGGCATCCTCGGTTACACCCGTGCCGAACTGCTGCAGATCGACTT
This sequence comes from Stenotrophomonas sp. AS1, assembly GCF_048957655.1. NCBI lineage: Bacteria > Pseudomonadati > Pseudomonadota > Gammaproteobacteria > Lysobacterales > Lysobacteraceae > Stenotrophomonas > Stenotrophomonas sp. AS1. The sequence continues at coordinate 307,203 of NZ_JARVXM010000007.1, forward strand.
CCAGACACTGACGCATCCGGATGACCTGCACGCCGACCTGGCCCTGCTCGGTGATCTGCTGGCCGGCCGTCGCGAGCACTACCACATGGAGAAGCGCTATCTGGGCAAGGCCGGCAACCTGGTCTGGGGGCGGCTGTCGGTCTCGCTGGTGCGCACTGAGAATGGCGAGCCACTGCATTTCGTTTCGCAGATCCAGGACGTGACCGCGCAGCGGCTCAGCGGCCAGCAGCTGCGCGAATCCGAGCAGCGCACCCGCGTCACCCTGGATGCGGTGGCCGACATGGTGCTCACCCTGGATCTGCACGGGGGCATCCAGTACGCCAATGCCGCGGCCACGCGCGCGCTGGCCGGGGAGGGCGCCGAGGCCCTGGCCGGCAGCCAGCTGCAGGAGGTGATGGAACTCACCACCGAGTACGCGCCGCGCTCACCGCTGGATGTGGCCGTGCTGCTCGACCCGGACAGCAACGCGGTCGATCTGCATTCGGACCTGTTGCTGTCGGTCGGTGCCCACCTGCTGCCGGTCGACCTTACCCGTGCCTGGCTGCGCGATGAGCAGGGGCAGGTCAGCGGCGCGGTCTGGGTGATCCGTGATGTCACCCAGCAGCGCGCCCGCCAGCGCGAAGCCCGGCATCTGGCCGAGATCGACCCGCTGACCGAACTGAGCAACCGGCGCGGTTTCGAGGCGCACCTGCAACAGGCCATCACCCGGGTCGCGCGGACCGGGCAGTCGGCCTCGTTGATGTACATCGACCTGGACCACTTCAAGCCGGTCAACGATACCCACGGCCATCTGGCCGGCGATGCCGTGCTGTGGGCGGTGGCCAGCGTGCTGCGGCACGGCGTGCGCGATTCGGACATCGTGGCGCGGCTGGGCGGCGACGAGTTCGCGGTGATCCTGGCCGGCTGTTCGCTCAAGCGTGCCCGGCGCATCGCCAGCGACCTGCTCGAGGCGATGCGCGGGTTGTCCATCCCCTGGGATCAGCGCCGGTTGAGCGTGGGGGCCAGCATCGGGATCGCCCCGCTGTTCGGGGGCATGAGCGTGGATGATGCCGTGGCCGCCGCCGACGCCCAGTGCTACCGGGCCAAGGCGATGGGGCGCGACAACGTGCAGGTCGAAGCCCAGGCGCTGGGTGCGGTCGACCCGCTGGACGCCCTCGATGCCAGCGAAAGCGGCGAGTAGGCGCCGGACCAGTCTGCATCACAGGGCGGGGATGCTGGCCCTAAAGCTTTCAGAACACGCGCCGTTATATGACTCGCAGTTGCTGCCTGTCTGCTCACGTGGATATCTGGCCGTACAACTTTTTCATGGTTCATGTTCACCGGCTTGCCCGGTGTTTGAAGTCCATCGAAGCGACGTCATCCCCACTGGCGGTCTTCGTGAGTCCCAGCCAACGGAATACCGCCACCGGGCCACCGCCCGGCGCTGACCTATTCGCTAACAGGACACCGAGGTCCAGAGATGATTACTTCAGACTTGCACACGTATGTGCCAGGTCGTGGCAACGACGCCGACGCCGGCTCGTTGTGGCGTTCGCTCACGGCATTGTTCGTTTCCCGACGCACCGCCCAAGGCGCTGCGGCATCGGCCGCCCTGCAACGGCAGGCCGAGCTGGAGGACCAGGTCAAGGCCCTGCATCGGGTCCAGGCGGTGATCGAGTTCCATCTCGATGGCACCATCGTCCACGCCAACGACAACTTCCTGCAGACGCTGGGCTACACCCTGGAGGAGATCCAGGGCAAGCATCACGCGATGTTCGTCGATGCCGAGTACGCGCAGAGCCGGGAGTACCGCGACTTCTGGGCCAACCTGGGCCGCGGCGAGTTCGATGCGGGCCAGTACCGGCGGATCGGCAAGGGTGGCCGCGAGATCTGGATCCAGGCGTCCTACAACCCGGTGTTCGACAGCAACGGGCGGCCGTACAAGGTGGTCAAGTTCGCGACCGACATCACCGCGCAGAAATTCCAGGCGGCCGACTTCGCCGGGCAACTGGCGGCCATCAACAAATCACAGGCGGTGATCGAGTTCGACCTTGAAGGTCGCATTCTTGCCGCCAACGAGAACTTCCTCGCTGCCATGGGCTACGCATTGGAGGAGGTGCGCGGGCAGCATCATTCGATGTTCGCCGAACCCGAGCATCGCCAGAGCGCGGAGTACCGCGCGTTCTGGGCGAAACTGGGCCGTGGCGAGTACGATGCTGGCCAGTACAAGCGCCTGGGCAAAGGCGGGCGCGAGGTCTGGATCCAGGCCTCGTACAACCCGATCTATGACATGAACGGACGCCCGTTCAAAGTGGTCAAGTACGCCACCGATATCACCGCGCAGGTGCGTGACACCCTGGCGCTGCAGCAGGCCGTCGCGCAGACACGCGAAGTGGTGGCCGCAGCGCAGGCCGGCGATCTGACCGGCCATATCGCCACCCAGGACAAGACCGGCCCGATCGCCGAACTGTGCGAGGGCATCAATGCGCTGGTCGAGACGATGGCCGGCATCATCGCCCAGATCAAACTGGCCGCGGACACCATCGCGGTGGGCGCCAGCGAGATCGCCGAAGGCAACAGCGACCTGTCCGTGCGCACTGAACAACAGGCGGCCTCGCTGGAGGAAACCGCCGTGTCGATGAAGGGCCTGACCACCACCGTGCGCCGCACCGCCGACAATGCCCGCCAGGCCAATCAGCTGGCCGGTGGCGCGGTCGAGGTGGCGGCGCAGGGTGGGCAGGTGGTGCACGAGGTGGTTTCGACCATGTCGCTGATCAACGATTCCTCGCGCCGTATCGTCGACATCATCGGGGTGATCGACGGCATTGCGTTCCAGACCAACATCCTGGCGCTCAACGCGGCAGTGGAGGCGGCGCGCGCGGGTGAACATGGCCGCGGGTTTGCCGTGGTCGCCTCGGAAATCCGTTCGCTGTCGCAGCGTTCGGCCGAGGCCGCCAAGGAGATCAAGCAGCTGATCGGCGACTCGGTCGAGAAAGTAGGGGCGGGCACGCGCCAGGTCGAGAGCGCGGGGCGCACCATGGACGAGATCGTGGTCAGCGTGAAGCGCGTGAGCGATCTGATGGCCGATATCAGCACCGCCGCCCAGCAGCAGAGCGAGGGCATCGAGCAGATCAACCAGGTGGTCGAGCACATCGACGAGAGCACGCAGCAGAACGCCGCGCTGGTGGAGGAGGCGTCGGCGGCTGCCCGCAGCATGGAAGAGCAGTCCACCCGGCTGCTGCAGACGGTGGCGGCGTTCCGGGTGGCGGGGGCGGGTGCGCCTCGCGCGGCGCACCTCAATCCCACTGCTGGCCAGCCCGCACTGCGTCTGGTCTGACGCACAACGAAAAACGCCCCGGATCCGTCGATCCGGGGCGTTCTGGTTTTCCATGGTGCCGAAGGTGGGACTCGAACCCACACGCTTTTAAGGGCGGCGGATTTTGAGTCCGAACTAAAGTCATTGCGCCACAAGGGTTTCAGCCCAATTTCCACTCCGCAATCGGTCAGTTTCTGTCACGCTGCAACCGTTGCGGCACAAGCCTGCGAAATCCGTTGCGGAGCGATTTTCTACCGGGTCGGCGTCGTCTTCTGCCCGCGCCGCTGCCGCGTGTAGTGCTCCGTCATCGCCACCGTCGTGTGCCCCAGCTGCCGCTGCGCCTCACGGATATCGCCGGCCGAATCGGCCTTGTCGGTGGCCGCCTTCGCGCGCAGGTCGCGGAACTGCAACCCCTCGATCCCAGCCGCCGCGCACGCCTTCGCCCAGCGCCTGGACATGGCGGTGACGCTGACCGGCTCGCCGCGCTCGCTGACGATCAGATAGGTGCTGTGCACGGCCTGGCCGGCCTTCCGCGCGCGCAGGCGCTCCAGCAGCACCGCCAGCTCACCCTCGACGGCGATGCGCAACTTGGCCTTCGTCTTCCCCTGCTTGATGTTGACCACGCCGTCGCGAACGTCCATCTCGGTCAGGCTGAGCACGTCCGCCGGCCGCTGGCCGATCAGGTAGGCCAGCTCCATAGCGTCCTGCACCACCGGGTCGGCCGCGGCGCGGATGGCCTGGTACTGGTCGTCCTCGATGTAGGCGTCGCGGCCGGTCTCCTTGAAGCCCTTGATGCCGGCGCAGGGGTTCGGCAGGGCCGTGTAGCCCTTGTCGCGCGCGAAGTTCCAGATGTGCGACAGCAGGGCCTTTTCCCGGTTGGCGCGCACCATGCCGGTGCCGCCGCGCGTGCGCCACGTCAGGTAGGCGCGCACGTTCACCGGCTTGATCGCATCGAGCGGGCAGGGCGGGTCGTCGAAGTAGGCCAGCAGCTTGTCCAGCTCGCGCCGGTTGTCCTCCTGGGTGCGCGCGGCCTTGGTGATCATCACCTCACGGCGGTAGGAGTCGGTCACCATCCGGAAGGTCACCACGGCCACGGCCTGAGCCTTGCGACCGCCCTCGTGCTCAGCCCACTGCTTGATCGCGAGAGCGTAGTCGCTGCCCAGCGGGATCTCGACTCGCGGCTTGCCACCCTTGTCGTAGTAGTAGAACACCACCCCCGACTTCTGTTTCCGCTGGCGCAACCGGGGGATCGCCCCGGCGTTCTTCGGTTTCCTGCCCATCGTCATGCCACCTTGTTCGGCTTCCATTCTGCGATCGCTACCGCCTTCGCCACCGACGCCTCGGAAGCGCCCTCCAGCGTCGACCACAGCACCCGCGGCCGGCCATCCAGCCCCTTGTAGTGCGAGATCCCGTTGAGGATCAAGAATTCCAGCTGCTTCTCCCTGTAGGGCGTGCCGCACAGGTCCCGCAGCTCTTCGCGTGACAGGCACACCGCCGTGGTGGTGGCCTCGTTGCTCTGCCTGGCCATGTTGATTTCTCCTGTCAGTTCGTAGGGGCGGGATCGGGGTAGCAATCCATGTAGGCGCCGATCACTTCCGCGGCAACTTGCGCCTGGATGGCATTTCCATAGGCGCGCAAGCGTCCCACTCGGGCGGGAACCCGAGTTCCCAGCCACCGAACTCGGGGTGGAGGGAGCCGGCGCCATTTTCCGTCGGCGCATTCGATGAACTGCCGACCTGAAACACTTGCGACGGAAGCGGACAGCCCCCTGCTCCGAAGCTCTGATTCGGGCCACCCTTCTCCCCATCCGAAGCCCGGAGAGTCGACCACAAGCCCAGCATGATTTTCCGGATTGCCACCTGACCTGCGCTGTTCCCGGCCTCGTTGTTTCCGTTCTTGGCGGGCGAGTTGCTTGTCATCGTGGGCCACAAACCAAAGGCGATCACGCTGGTGGGGCGCGTCGACGGCACAAGCCGGGACACGGACGCCCCGCAGGCGTAGCCGATTCCTTCCAGATCAGTGAACACTCCGTCGATCCAGTCCTTGCCAACCGCCGCCGCAACCTGCTCTCCCATGAGGACAGCGGGCCGGCGGGAACGGGCGAGCCGGAAAAGGTGGGGCCACAGGTGCCGATCGTCAGCCTGGGCTTTTCCTTTACCCGCGACGGAGAACGGCTGGCACGGCGCGGATCCGGTCCACAGTTCTCGATCGTCGGGCCACCCAGCAAGTCGGGCTGCGAGGGACCAGCCGCCAATGCCGGCGAAGAAGTGGCACTGCCGGTATCCGGCGAGGTCATCGGGTTGAACATCGGTAATGCTCCTGGTGTCGACGTCGCCAGCGGGGATCAGGCCCTCGGCGATCAGGTTGCGCAGCCACTGCGCGGCGTAGGGGTCGAACTCGTTGTAGTAGTTCATGGAGACCACCACCGGACGCGCCCGCAGCTGCAGCGCATTCCACCCGACCCGCAGGGCGTCGCGTAGCGGTGGATCCGCAGGGCGCACAGGAGGCGGCGGATCATGCGGCACCGCCGGCAGGTGCCATCAGCCTCGCAGCCCGGCGCCAGCACCAGCGCACGGCGCGCCATGCAGCGGCCAGCAGCCACAGGACGGACAGGCCGAACGCGACGATCAGCGCGAACACTAGGTATTTCGTCAGCCAGAGGATGGCGAAGTCAGCCATTGGCCACCCCCGGCGCTGCATCGGACTTCTGGTTTGGTTTCACGGATTCCGGATGGGTGTACTGACCGTGCAGCGAGGCGGCATGGGCGCAATAGGCCGCGTGCGCTTCATGCTTATCGGAGAAGTAGCCGATGTGGATATTCACCTTGTTGACCATGATCTTTGCCCTCCACTTGCCGACGCGGTTGATCCAGTCCACACCCTTCAGGCCTGACCGAGTGCCAGGGCGAACCGGGGTGTTGACCTGGTTCTGGCTATTCGTCGCCAACCGGAGGTTCGCCGGTCGGTTGTCCGTTTTGTATCCGTTGATGTGGTCGACCTGGCGGTCATCCGGCGGCCAGTGCCCATGGTGCAGCGCCCATGCCACGCGGTGGGCCGAGAGACGCACGCCATCCACTTCAACCCGGATGTATCGACCGACGTCCAACCATCCGGCCACGTCGCCGGGTGCTGCTCCGCTCTGCCTGTGCTCCTTCCAATGGAGCTGGCCCGTATCTGCATCCAGACGGAGCAGGCTCGTGAGCCGCTCAAAGTCGATGCGGTTCATTCCACAGCCCCCGGCTGGCGAGCGGCGAGGGCGGCTTGCCATGCAGACCATGCCGTCTTGGTGCGCTCATCGCAGTACACGTTCTCCGGTACGAATCTCGCCCTGTTCAGCGGGATAGAATCCGCCCACGTCTCAAACTGCTCCCGAGCATCCCCCTGCACCTCGCCAACCTGCTGCTGCTTGCCAAGTGAGGCCATCCCGAATTCAAGGGCGCTTCGCGTCTTCCGGGCAATCTCAGCTGCGTGATTGACAGGCTCGCCGACCTGCTGCTTGCCAGTTGCGGCGAGGGCAGCGCGTGCGTAGTCCTGCATCTGCTTGCCGGTGTATAGCGGTTCGCTACCGTCTCCGAAGGCGTCGTAGTACGTGCGCGGAAATGCCGGCAATGACACCCCCTGCTGCTCGGCCAGCTCTGCGGGCTGCGATGCCGGAATGCCGACATCGGCCAGCAGCGGCAGCGCCGCGCTCACAGCGGTGGCCAGCGTCCGGCGCAGCGTGGTGCCGCTGACCTGCCGGAACCCGCCTTCCTCCAGGTCGCAGGCGATGGCGTTGACGAACTTCTCGGTGCGTTCGGTGTTCATGCGGTCACTCCCAGTGCGGAAAGGTCCAGTTCGTCGACGCGGTCACGCAGCCGGTGGCACGCCTCGCGCAGGGCGAGGGCAACGGCGGGGCGCTGGTCGTGCGGGTAGAAGTGCAGGGGCTCGATGTGCACCGCGCCAGTCAGGTCGCGGCGGAACAGGCGGTAGCAGACGATCCCGGTGTCGCCCATCGGGAAGCGGCCCCAGCTGAAGCCGGTGTTCTTGGTGGGCGCGCGGCGGGTCATGGGGCGGCTCATGGCTTGCCCGCCTTCGCGGCCTTGCGCCGATCCGCGCCACCCTCGACGACCTGCCGGCGGCTGATGCCGGCCTTGTCGATCGCGGTGGTTCCCAGGATCTCGATCCGACCGCCAGCCTTGCGGAACCGCTCCAGGTCGGCGGCGATCTCGCGCGACTCGGTTTCCTTCTGCTGTCGGGTCGGTGTGTCGAACAGCGGTTTTACGTGGATGCTGGTCATGCCTTGCGCTCCAGCTCGGCCAGCAGGGCGTCCGCCTGAGCGATTGCCCACCGAGCCTTGAGCTCGCCAACGGCTTGAGGGCTATCCCAATTGAACGGCCCGTGGTCCGCGTTTGGCACCCAATTGCCCATGCCCTGCATCGCCATCGCCGCAAACAGCTCGCGCTTGGTCAGCTGGCATACCGGGTAGTTTGCGTTGCTCATGGTGCGTACCTCAGAAGGTTGGTGGGCTGCGCCGGGTAGAACCACAGCGAGGCCGCGTTGTTGATCTGAACCTGCACCGGGTCGCGCTTGATCGCCGGCAGTGGCGTGCGCAGGCGGCGGGCGTCGTTGGTGCACATGAAGCAGGTCGGCTCTTTGCCGCGCTTCCCCGCGTTGGGGAAGGACTCCAGCGGCAGGCAGCGGCAGCAGCCGGTGCAGGTCTTGCGGCTCATGACTTCACCAGCCGGGACTGCTGCAGCGAGTGCCAGGTGAGGGGGAAGGGACCGCGCTTGGCCCGCTCCAGCGCCGCTCCGGTCGAGATATCCAGCCGGTCGGCGATCTGGCGCGTGGTGTAGCTCTTGCCCTCCACGACGTGGGCGAACAGGGCCGCACGTGCCAGGCCTGCGCGGCGGGTGGATTTGGCGTGACAGGGGTAGAGGCGAACGTCCATCAGGCGGCCACCTGCGGTGCGTGGCTGGCCGGCAGGTGTTCGCGCGCGAAGTCCAGATAGTCCAGCGCCAGCTGCATGCAGTCGTCGTGCAGGCGTGGGTACCGGGTCACCTCCAGCAGCTGCGGCGGGGACACCTGGTATTCGAGGTCTCCCACCTCCTTCAGTTCGAATACGTTCCAGCGGAAAACGTCGGCGCCGAACAGGTCGAGGTAGTAGCGCCACTGGTAGCCGGCCAGATAACGCTCAGCGTCGAAGCGGCTCGTGGTCTTGTGGTCATCCACGCGCCGCCCGTCCAAGCAGTCCACCTTGCCGGTCACCGTCAGGCCGCCATAGGCCCGGTACGCCCGAACCTCGCGGATGCTGGGCAGCACCAGCTCGGCGTCGGGCAGGTGGAAGGTGTAGCCCATGGCCTGCAGCACGTCATAGCTGCCAACGTCCGCGTGTTCCAATGCCTCATGGAAGGCGGTACCGGCAAGCATCTGCTTCGTGGGATTGTCCACGGTGATGTACTCGACCAGCTGCTCAACCGGCTGGTCGTCGTCCTCCCGCCAGCGGCGGAAGGCTTCGATGTTGGACACGCGGGCCAGCATGATCAGGCCGCCTTGGGGACGATGTACTCGCCGGCCTTCTTGTCGAAGGTCAGGCCCAGCACCGAGGCGCGGTCATTAAGCAGCACCTGCACCGCGCGGCTGCTCTCTTTGGCGCTCTCGATCAGCGAGTTGATGCCGGCGGCGTCTTCCACATCGGCCAGCGTCTCGCGCCACTTCTCCAGGACAGCCTGCGCCTCGCGCTGCTCTTCGGTCATCGCGTTGAGCCGGTCCTTGATCTGCTGGATGACCTCGGCAAGGAAGTTCGGTTCCCGCTCCGGGTGCGGTACCTCCAGCGGCTCCAGGTGTCCGGGGTTCTTGCCGAACGCAGCATCGGTCGGGCTGAAATTCAGGATGCGGCGACCGTCGCGGATCGACAGGCGGCCCATCGCGTCGGCGGCCTTGTAGATTTCGCCCTTGCTGCCGCCCTGGACGTCCAGGCGCTCGATGATCTCGTCACCGTTACGCTGCTCGTCCATGTGCGCGATCAGCACCACGTCCTTGCCCAGAGTGTTCAGGTGCTTCAACCACGCCACGAATTCGGCCTTCAACGTGCCGTAGCCCTGCAGCGTCAGTGCGCCGCCCCGGCCGGCCTTCGGGTTGCGGCGGATGATATCGGCGGTCAGCACGTCGAGCGCGCGGCCAGCAGTGTCCACGATGATCGTGTTGAAGTCGGTCAGGTCGCTGGCCTTGATGCTGGCCACGTCCTCCCAGGACTCAACTTGCACAATCTCCTTGCGGTTGGCAGCGCGGTGCGCGCCGCGGTCGAAGTCCAGCAGCAGCGGCTTGTCGGCGGTGAAGGAGATGGACGTTTTGCCGAGACCGGGCGCCGCATAGATGCAGACGTTGAGGCGGGACACGGTGATCGGTTCAGTCGAGCGGATGATTCGAAGTGCCATGGTTAGAACTCCCGTAGGCGTTGGTGGTGGTGGAGTGGGTGCCCGGCTTTCGGAGCCGCTGCCGGGCGAGCGGGCGCGTTCTTGCGGGGTTCAGTACGCGAAGTCGTCTTCGTCAGTGCCGGCCGTTTCGCCCGAGGCCTCGGTCACCGGCTCCGACGGCGTGACGGTGCAGCTGGTCACCGACTGGATGCCGGCGAGCTGAGCGGTCAGTGCATCGACCTGCTTCTGCAGCTCGGCGTTCTTGGCGTCAGTGGCATGCTTACCGGCATAGGCCGTCTGCATGGCCTTCTGCGCCTCAGCAACCTTCGGGTGCGTCGGCTCCAGTTCGGCGCCCTCCGTGTACTCGATGCGGACACCCTTTTCGGCGATCTTCCAGCCGCTGGTGTCGTAATACCCGTCGCGCGTATACACAGTCGCGTTGGCCAGCAGTGAGGCGGCGAGCGCGGCGTGTTCGGCGGAGAGGATGAGTGCGGTGCCGCTGTCGGCGCCGATGGTGATCTTGATCTTCATGGGTCTGTCCTTGGTCTCGGGGAATAGGTGCCGGCGTTGGGGATCCCGGCCGGCGCGGGTGGTGCTGCCCGTGGGGAGCGGGCAGCGGGGGATTACGCGGCGGCGGTCAGGTCTTCCTGCACGGGCTTGTCGCCCTTGCCCTGGTTCAGCGGCGACACCAAGGTCAGCTGCACGTCGTTCTTGATCAGCTCGCACAGCGCGCCGGCTTCGGACTTCGTCGGGTGGAACACCGCGCTGAACGTCATCTGCAGGCTTCCGCCTTCCAGCGGTTCGAAGGAAATCTTCTTCAGCGTCACGTCGCTGATCACCAGCGGCTCGGTGAGGCCCAGGCCGCCGGCGATCACCAGGTCATAGCCCGGGTACTCTTCGTCCCACGGGATCGCGCCCAGCTTCGGGAACTTGACCGCCGTCAGGCCGTCGCCGCCCTCGATCAGGTCCTGCTGCTCGCCCTGCGCGGCCTTGCGGTACAACGACTGGCGCAGGCCCTTCTGGAAGTAGTCCAGCACGCCGTTGGCAACGCACACGACCAGTTTCAGGTCGCCGGCCAGCTTGTTTTCGTCGCCGTGTCGCTCGGCGCGGGGGTTGAAGTTGGCGACCTTGGCAGTCGCGTCGTTGAGCTCAAACATCGGTGGTGCCTCTCGAAGGAGCCGGGCGCGCCGGCGGGGTAATCAGGACCAGGCCGCCGGCCAGCACAGCGCGCACGCGAGCGCGGCGGTGATGCCGTAGCAGGCAAGGCAGGCGGCGAAGTCGGACCAGCTGCGGCAGCCGGTGGCGGTCAGGAGGCGCATCACTGGCCTCCCTGGTGTTCGGTAGCCTCATCACACGGGTTGCGGGGGGCACTGCCGACCCACTCGGCTCCGTCATAAACCGCAGGGAAATAAACCCGGCGCTCCGTCCACAAAGTGAACGCCTTGCCTTCCGAACCCCCATATCCACGGCTGAAATCGATGTCCAGTTCGGCCTCTGTAAGCGTGCATCCGACGACGTCAACCGGCGATTCGCCGACTTCCTTCATGTGTTCAAGAATCAGCTCTCGCCAGGTGCTCATCAGATGACTCCGGTGGCTTTGGCGATGACGGCGCTGGTATCGAAGTCAGCGCAGGTGTTGCCGAGCAGGCGCATGTCCGCGCTCATCTGATCGGCGGCGTTGTGTGCACCCTCGGGATACCAGTCAGCAACTCGGCGCTGATGCAGTTCCTGGCGGATGCTGTCAATGAACTCCTGTGCACGCTGCAGCTCGGCCAGCAGCTCCGGAGCGGCGGCGATCAGGCGGGCGTTGGCGAGCAGCTCGACTGCGATGGGGCTTTCATCGTCAAGCCCAAGGCGGAGCCGGTCGGCGTAGACGCAGGCGTGTACTTCACTGCGGACACCGGCACTGGGGAACGGCCCGATCTTGTGGCAACTGCCAACACTCGTATCAACGCTTTCCAAGGCCCACGGCCCCGGCGTGTGCTTACTGGTCATCGTTCGTTTCCTCTGCGCAGATGCCCCACAGGGCCTCGTGGTTGTTCATCTCGATATCCGCGTTGCCCAGCAGCACCCCGTCCATGCGGTACTCGGTGACGGACAGGCCGGGCGTGGCCGGAGGCGCAATCGGAGGCAGGCCCCGCTGCATCGCGCGGATGAAGTCGGTGTCAGTCATTGCCGGGGCTGCCGTGCCAGATGGTTATCGACGGACTCACCGATCTTCGCCATCGTCAGCGGGTAGTCCGCCGAGAAGCGCTCGACGCAGTGCGCCCAATAATCGGTGTCGATCTCCCATTTGAAGCTGTAGCCGATCTCGGCCCTGGTCAGCGACGTCTTGACCTTCGGGTCAACAGCGTTCGGGAAGGGGACGTGGTTCTGACGCACATCGAGTGCCAAGGGCATGATTCCCCAGCAACTGAGCAGCTGGCCCCCGTTGGCTTCCGCCAGCTTCAACGCCACCTCCATCGCCGGGTCCGACAGCGGAACAAACGTGTGTCCATTCGCTTTGATGTGTGCGGTCGCGGCGAGCTTCCCTTTCTCCGACTCGAAGGCGCTTGCCCGCAGGTCATCCTCGGTCGGTTCGCGTCGAAGGGTCTTCGCCAAGTGCTGGACGAAGGCAGCGCGGAGTCCATGGGTCAGGACATCGCTGAGGCCAGCAACATCAGCAGCCCAATCCGTCGGAACCTCGAAGGTGTCCGTGCAGTAGGTGCAGTCGAATTCGTCATCCACACTGCCAGCCCAGCCGGGCGCACGGCGCATGATCAGATTCGGGTAGTCCTCGCGGTTGCCCCCGCCGGTCCGCGTGTAGATCTCGATCTTGCCGTCATCGGCGACCGAAACATCACGCAGCCGCTCAACGTCGTTCTCACGCAGGCCGATCACAGCCAGCAACAGCGAAGTCTGCGGATTCCTTCCGAACAGCATGTTGTACAGGCTCACGTGAGCGCTCCTTGGCAGATAACGGTGAAGAGGACTCCCAGGCAGAACGCGAGGAAGTAGGCGGCCATGTGGCCGATGGCGTAGCGGTGCGCGGCGCGGTCGGCGGCGGTCATGCGGCACCGTCATTGGCTTGTGACGCCTCTTCGTTGCGCTCCTGCAGCACCTTGACCGAGAAGTTCGCGAACTCGCCGTCGAACTCGTGGCCGAACCATTCGCAGAAGTTGCCGATCCCGTGCTCGCGGATGGCGTTGTCCATCCGGTCGCCACCGGTCCTCACAGGCACCGGTGGGAGCGCGCCGGGCTGCAGCAGCGACTTGTCCAGTACGGCGCTCATGCCGCCACCTGCTGCGTCGCCATCTCCAGCAGCTGCTCGTCCATCGCCGCAGCCTCAACCGCAGCCAGCGCGTACAGCTGGGCCAGCAGCGGCGAGTCGATCAGGTCCGACGGGTCCGTGTGGTGCAGCTGGTGCAGTGCCAAGGTCACGTCGGTGTAGTGCTCACCGTCGAACGAACCGGCCACCCACTGCTCGGCCTCGCGGCACGCTGCCGGGTCGGCGCGCAGGGCCGGTACCAAGTCAGCAGCCTGCTCGGCGGCCAGTTCGGTGTCGAAGCGCGGATCTTCCCGGTCGTCCCAGCTGCGCTGGGCGTTGCGGTGCAGGTCATTGCCGGTCTGGAGGGCCATGGCTCAGGCCTCCAGCACGGTGAAGGTCGGGCCGGTGTATACCGGCGACGAGGTGCGGATGCCGTAGACCAGCGAGAGCAGGCGGCCACGGTTCGAATCGTTCAGCTCGTCGCCGAAAACAGTCGGCTGGCGGATGGCGGCGTTGGCGGCCTGAGCAACCGAATCACCGATCAGGTCGGCAGCGCGGTAGTCGGCGATCAGCTGGGTGGCGGTTGCGATGTCCATCTCGTTCTCCAGCCCCGTCTCGGATGAGGGTGTCGTGGGGCGATGGAGTGATTATGCAAGGATGCATTTCATTGTCAATGCAAAGATGCATTCGAATCGAACGAGCCGACGAACGGTAGGTGCTGGTTCAGCTAAATCGGGTCAGGACCCCCGCCTGTCAGTAGGCGGGCAGGGCGTCGACGAGGCTGCAACCCATCTCGGCAGCGTCCACATAACCGTGCATGCGCCCCAGCAGGTCCTCTAACTGCGGCTCCGACAGGTCGGACAGGTAATAGGCGTCCTTCATGTCGAGGAAATGCGTGATGGCCGAATGCCAGCCGTGGGCATCAGCAATTCGCTGGATGGAGCGGATCTTCTTCGCCCTGGGGGACAGATCCAGCGGTGACCCGATCGTGTTCTCTGTGGGCACCGGCGGCAGCGCCGCGGCCAGTTCAATTGCAAGCGTCTTCAAAGCGATCGGGTCCAGCGCCACAAGCATTACTCCTCTGCCAATTCCTCCAAGATCATGCGCACTGCGTCCTTCTGGGAGCCTTCGGCCTTGGTAATAGCCTTGGCCGTGACCTGGATCGCACGCCATGAAACCCGGCGGAAACGTGCGTCATCGGGCCTCAGCTCGGCCAACATGTGAAGCAGTTCCACCGCCTGAGCCATGGTGGCATCGTCGAATCCCACGGGCTGAGACCCTACTGGCGCCCCCTCCAGCTCCATGTCGTGATGGACCAGATCGTCCAGCGAGCACCTGAAGTAAGAGGCGATGGCAAGCACGCTGTCCAGCCTGGGGAACTCAGTTGCGCCCGACATGATCCGCTGGATGGTGGACTGCTGGATCCCCAGCCGCTCGCCCAGCGTTGTCTGGTTGATCTCGGCGCGGCGGGCTAGAAACCGCAGGTTCTTCGCTAAATAAGTCATCCGGGAATGGTCAGGGATGACCGTTCGTCGGGTCGAATGCAACGATGCATTGACTGGCAAATGCAACGATGCATAATCGTCCCCATGAACCCTTCCGACGCCATCGCTTCTCTCGTGGCCGGCGGCATGACCGAACAGGCCATCGCCGTCGAGCTGAACGTCAATCAGACCACGATCAACCGCATCCGCCGGCAAGTGGTCACCCCGTCCTATGAGACCGGCAAGGCCCTGGTCGACTTGGCCATCAAGGCTGAGCGCAAGGCCGCTCGCCGAAAAGCCCCCATCCGCCGCTCCATGGCTACCCCCTGACATGACCACCTCACCGGCCACCGGTGGGGAAGGGCACCACGGTGCCGCTGCCGATCACCGCGCTGCGCCGCCGCTGGGCCACTGGCTTCACCTGCACTTTCCGTCCCACCCGCTTCAGGACGAAGCACCTACCTCCACTCCGCACGAGCGTGAGGACGTTGGTTCCGACTGACTGATCACGTTTCGACACTGGCTGCACTCCGTTGGGGTGCGGCCATTTTCAGAACCATCCAGGGGAATCCCGGGGAACACGTCGTCCCCCAGCTTCCCCAGAACCGCAAAGGGGCATCCATGCGACACCTCAGCATCACTTACCAGGGTGGACTCACCCACACATCCAGGAGCCTGCGCGAGCTGCTGCTAGTGCAGGTCCAGCACAACGGAGGCGTGGTCGCCGTGGCCGGCAAGATGGATCTGGCGCCATCGAAGCTGTCGGAGAAGCTGGCCGGCGGCGACACCTCGGGCAAGCCGCGCGGCATGACCATCGACGAGCTGGAGCGCTACATCAAGGAGACCGGCGACGTGTCCCCGGTGCACTACCTGGTCGAGAAGTTCCTGACCTGCCCGGACGCTCAGCACGCCGAGGCCATCGCCCAGTTCACCAACCTGGCCCGTGCCATGGCACCGCTGGCGCAGAGCCTCGGGATCAAGTGGCCATGAACGCGACCGAGAAGGCCATGCTCGCCGTCCGCGTGCTGTGGTTCACCGCAGCCTGCCTGTCGCTCTTGGGAGGTCACCATGGCCGGTGACTGGATCAAGATGCGCTCCAACCTCGCAACGAGTCCGAAAGTTGTCCGCATCGCGTCCGCATTGAAAGCGGACAGACTTCGCGTCATTGGCGGACTGCACGCCGTTTGGTGTCTGTTCGATGCGCATTCCGACGACGGCACGCTGGTCGGCTACTCGCCGGTCGTGCTGGACGATCTGATCGGATGGCCGGGCTTTTCGGCCGCCATGATCTCGGTGGAATGGATGCTCGAAGACGGCGAAAACCTTGTCGTACCAAGGTTTGACGACCATAACGGGGCATCGGCGAAGCGCCGCGCACAGGACGCAGACAGGAAGAAGCACGTCCGCAATATGTCCGCACCAGCGTCCGCATCCGAAGCGGACAAAAAGCGGACTAGAGAAGAGAAGAGAAGAGAAGAAGAAAAGAGCCCCCCTTACCCCCCAGCTGACGCTGGCGGGGCCGACCTGCTGGGTGGACAGGCTGGCAAGGTCACCAAGGCCGAGCGCATCGCGCAGATCGCCGGGGATGCCCAAGCGGCCTACAACACCATCCTCGCCAAACCGAACGGGGCGCTGGCAGCGTGCACGGTGCTGAACAAGCCCCGGGTCAAGTCGGTGGAGAAGGCCCTGCCGACGGTGCGCCAGCTGTGCACCCGCATGTTCGGCAACGAGCGTGTGACGCCCGATTTCTGGCAGGCCTACTTCGAGACGGTGGCGGAGGATGACTTCCTCGCCGGCCGGCAGCAGGGAGGCCCTGGCCATGAGAATTGGAAGCCTGACTTCGAGTACCTGCTGCGGGAGTCGGTGATCGCCAAGGCTGTGGACCGCGCGATGTCGGAGGTGACCCAGTGAGCGCCCGTCACGACATTGACCGTCTTGCCGACCTGTACGGCGGCGACTCGGAGCGGCACCCGTTGCACAGCCTAGACGCGGAGCAGTCCGTGCTTGGCGGCCTGATGCTGCGGAACCGGGCATGGGACGAGGTTTCGGACCTGCTCACCGCGCAGAGCTTCTTCCGCGCCGACCACCGGTTGATCTGGCAGGCCATGGCCGAGCTGCAGCCGACCGGCGTGGAGTTCGACGCGGTGACCTTGGGTGATTGGTTCCAGTCGCGCGGGAAGCTGGACATGGTGCACGGAGGTGCGTACCTGATCGAGCTGGCCAACAACACGCCCTCGGCGGCCAACATCGTCGGCTATGCCTCAATCGTGGCGGACAAGGCCAAGCTGCGCGCCCTGGCCGATGCTGCGCAGGAGGTCATCGACGCGGTGTTCAGCCCGGACGGCCGCAGTGCGGTGGAGCTGGTGGGCGAGGCGCAGTCCCGCATCGGCGGCCTGCTGGACAACGAGCCCTGCGAGCTGGAGTCGGTCGCGCCGGTGATGGACCGGGTGTTCCACCGCCTTGGTGAGCGCGCACAGAACGGCGGCGGCATCAGTGGCTTGACCACCGGCGACCCCGAACTGGACCAGCTGCTTGGTGGGTTCCAGCCCGGCAACATGATCGTGCTGGCAGCGCGCCCGAAGATGGGCAAGACCACCCGGGCGGTGAACTTCGGCGAGCACGTGGCGCTGGTGCTGCGCAAGCCAGTGGTGATCTTCACCTTCGAAATGCAGCCAGAGGAACTGGGCGACCGCATGCTGGCGAACCGCGCCACCATTGCCGGGCAGAAGATCCGCAATGGTCGGCTGGACAACGCAGACTGGGCCAGCGCCAGCGAGGCCACAAAGGATCTGCGGCAAGCTCCGATCTTCGTCAGCCGCCCGCGCCGCGCTCGTGTTGAGCATGTCTGCGCGCAGATCCGCCGGTTCAAGGCCAAGCACCCCGACCTGGGGCTGGTGGTGATCGACTACCTGCAGCTGATGTACGTGCACGGCGACAACCGCGCTAGCGGCATCGGCGAGATCACCATGGCGCTGAAGCTGTGCGCCAGTGAGATCGGGGTGACCATCCTGCTGCTCAGCCAGCTCAACCGAGATCTGGAGAAGCGTCCGGACAAGCGGCCGATGCTGGCGGACCTGCGCGAATCCGGCTCCATTGAGCAGGACGCCGACGCGGTGATCTTCATCTACCGCGATCAGATCTACGACCCGAACAGCCGCTGGGAAGGAACGGCCGAGCTCATCGTGGCCGCCCAGCGCAACGGCGCGACCGGCATGGTCCGCGAGCTGTACCAGCCCGAGTACTTCCGATTCTCGCCGCTGCCCGAGTACTGGGAGCCTCAGCAGACCAGCGCCAGCGCGCTCGCCGCCGGCACCGCGCCGAAGCGGAAGGGCATCGCGTCTTTCCTTCCGAAATCAGGAGATCAGTCATGACTCTCGGAACCTTCATCCTCCGCGCCGGCGATGCGCGCGCCCGAATGGCTGCAGCCTGGCAGTTCGCCTGCAGCTTCCTTGAGCTGGGCCAGGACGTGCACGTCACCGTGAAGCAGTACAAGCCGACCCGCAGCCTGGAGCAGAACGCCATGTTCCACGCCATCTGCGGGGAGATCGCCCAGCAGAAGCAGTGGGCCGACCGCCGCATCGACGCCGAGGGCTGGAAGCGTCTGCTGGTGGATGCCTGGGCGCGCGAGAGCGACCGCAGGCAGGGCGACGTTGTGCCCTCGCTGGACGGGGCCAGCATCGTGAACCTGTCCATGCAGACCCGGCGCATGACCGTGGCCGACATGGCCGACCTGATCAGCTTCGCCCAGTGGTGGGCTGCCGACAACGACGTGAAGCTGCGCGACGTGGCGCCGCTGCGCGACCAGCGGCTCGCGGATGAATCGAGGGCTGCGGCATGAGAGACCCATTCATCGTTCTGGTTCTATGCGTCGGCGCGGCAGTGATGCTGTTCTGCTGTTTCGGTATGTACAAGTCCGTCGAGCAGGCGGGGATCCGTAACGACCGCTGCACGGAAATTCGTGGGCACCGTGTCTCTGGCAAGTACAACGGCAGCCTGTGCCGCGTAAACGGGGTGATCGTCGACGTGGACTATGCCGATTACCGCTCGCAGGCTGATTATGCGAGGTATCCGCAATGAGCCTGATGACATCTTGCCTCCGCTGCGGTTTCGCTCTGACCGTCGAGGAATCGAGGTACTACGGTGGCAGTTGTGAAAAATGCACCCAACAACGAAACGATGAGATAGAGCGCTGGAGGTATGGCGAAGAGCCAGCACCTGGAATCCGCCCGCTTACCGAATTGGCCGGGGTAGATCGGCCGAAGGGGGAGCTGCAATGAAGCGCGGACGCTCCACCAGCACCCCGACTGCCTCCCAGCAGCAGCGCATGGACGCCATCAAGGACATCGGCTGCATCATCGCTCAGGCGCTGGGCCTGGGCTTCGTGCCGTGTGAGGTCCACCACCTGACCGTGGGCGGCAAGCACGGGCAGAAGCGGCGTGGGCACGACTTCACCATCGGCCTGAATCCGTGGTCCCACCGGGGCGAGCCGTTCAACGGCATGAGCGCCGACACCTGCGAGCAGCTCTTCGGGCCGTCCTACGCCAAGCAGCCGCGCCGCTTCCGGCAGGAGGTCGGCAACGACGACTACCTGCTGGACCTGCAGAACACCCTCATCGAGAAGCACCTGGAGAAGACCTCATGGCGAGCCGCCTGACTTTCGGGATCGACCCGGGCCTCACCGGCGCCGTGGCCACGCTGATCGACGGCGAGCCCGGCCCGGTGCTGGACATGCCCACCGTCGAGGTGGACGGGTGGGGCGAGGTGGATGCCCGCGCGGTGGTGCTGTTCATCCGCGAGCAGCGCGCCGCGCACCCCGGGGCCTACGTGTCGGCCTGCATCGAGAAGGTCGGCGCGCGCCCGGGCGACGGCGGCACGAGCGCATTCCGGTTCGGCCAGACCGCCGGGAAGCTGCAGGCGATCCTGGAAGTGCTCGGCATCCCGGCCACCCGTGTGGTGCCCGCGCAATGGAAGCGCTCCTTCGGCCTGCTCCGGCAGGACAAGGACGCGGCCCGTCTACTGGCCATCGCCCGCTTCCCCAGCGCGCAGAAGGTCCTGAGCCAGAAGAAGGACAACGGCCGCGCCGACGCGCTGCTGATCGCCCTGTGGCACGAGAACACCCAACTCGGCAGCTACATCACCGCCGACAACCAGGAGCAGGCGGCATGACGACGACTATCGCCATCATCACCATCCTGTCTTTTGCCGTGCTGGTGTGGACATTCCGAGGGCTCTGGGCCAACAACCGCACCTATACCCAGCGCATGGAGATCATCAGCGCGCTGAATCAATCGGGCTGGCCGGTCGGCGAAGAGGGCGACTACAAGCGGGTGGAGTATCACGAGCACTACCGTGAAATCTTCTGGGGCCGTGATCCGCTGCGCCTCTATAGCGTCCGGCTGGTTGCAATCATCAAGGCATATCGCAGCCCGGAGGTTTCGGCATGAGCGACATCGAGAAGAGGGCGAGGGAAAAGGCAGAAGCTCTCATCGGCGAAGTGCTGACGGCGGCATTGTCAGCGGGAGAGATCACGGTAAACCAGGCCCGCGCGGTCAACGCAGCATTGGAAGCCGCCCTCGCTCCGCCCGAGGGCTACGTGCTGGTGCCCGTGGAGCCGACCACGGCCATGATGGAGGCAGCTGGCCGTGTGGTCTTCCAGGAGGCTGGGCAGCAGTGGTCGGACTCTGCAGGGTTCGCGGAAGGGTTTGTCGTCGAAACGCAGCGCCTTTGCCACGCGGCCATGCTCGCCGCTCGCCCGGAGGTGCCGTGATGGGCATCGGGATCACGTCAGCGGCCATCAACGCCGCAGTCGCGAACGCTGAGTGGAGAAGTTCCATTGAGCGGGGATCGTCACCTTCCCGAGTGACCTCGGTGCCCGCCGCTGTCCGCAGCAAGTGCCCGGGTTGCGGGTCATGGGAGCTTTCTCCGACCACGAACGGCGCGGTCTGTTCCTACTGCCGCATTCCGGCAGCTGGGCCGGCACCCTGATTCCGCCGCCCACCATGGCCACACCGCAGCCAGCCACCAAGCAGCCGCATCGGCAGTTCAACCGGCCGACGCTGCCGCTCGGCTCGGTTTCCGTGCGCGCCGACATCCAACAGGTCTCCGAGCGGACCCTGGCCCGGGTGAAGGAGGTCCGGCGCGCGCGCGGCTGCGGCACTGCGGTTTTCGCGGATCCAGATGGCCGGGTCTACGCCCTGCGTAGCGAGTCGGTCAGCGCGGACACCATGGCCAGCAAGCACCCGGAATGGTTCGTCTGCGAGTACGCCGGGCGACTGAGCAGCGGCGCCAGTGCGGCATGCCCCAGCCGGGAGGACATCGCCGAGGACCTGGTGTTCCACTTCGAGTCCATGGGACGGGTGCTGCGTGACGTGCCGGAGCAGCTTGACCTGTGGGGCTTCCATGGCGCATTCGCCGAGGCGCTGTGCCAGCTGGCCAAGGTGCATCGCAGCCGCCGGCAGTACATGGTCGCCTCCGGCCTCCGTTGATCCAACTGGACACTGGCGCGTAATAGGCCCATGAGCGACCGCCAGACGCCCGAATCCCGACTGCATGCCCTGACCGACCCGCACGCCTCGATCGTTGAGGCCGATGGAACGGTCAGGCCGACCGACAACCGGCCGATCCCGGGCTGGCAGAACCACGTTGGAGGCGCCACCCGGGGCGTCAAAGAGTACCGGGGCGACCAGCACGCAGGTGTCGACAACAGCGTGCAGGCAGCACAGGGTTGCCGCCTTGCGGCGGGCGTTTCGGATGGCGCCGACCTTTGCACCTTGGGAACTGCCGAACCAACCCCTGCGAACAGAGAGATCAAGGGCATTGCCTACGGCGGAAGCTGGCACGGAGAGGTGCTTACCTCCCAACTGTGCCGTGGCAGGCTGATGCCACGCCGGCGAGCAAAAAACGGAAAGGTGCGCATTCCCTCAGGCGGCGACGTCATTTCTCAGCCGGTCCTGTCCGAGTTCTACGACGTCGAGATCGCAGGCTACCGGGACAGGTTGATGCCGGCAGGTGTCCTGGAGGGAGCCTACTTCTTCGTCCTGAAGGGAGCCGAGACACCTTCGGCGGACCAGGTCATGGCCGATGCCCGGGCCGCAGGTCTGACGTTCATTCGAACCTACGGGGGCAGGTGATGCCCCGGAAGAAGACACAACAGGCCCCGACCCCGAAGGGCAAGCCCAAGGGTCCAGGCGGCCGCCCGAGCAAGTACAAGCCGGAGTTCGCCAGACAGGCAGCTCTGCTGGGCAAGAAGGGCTGCACAGACCCCGAAGTGGCCGAGTTCTTCGACGTGGCCATCTCCACGGTGAGCCTGTGGAAGCTGAAACACCCCGAGTTTTCGGAAGCCTTAAAACTCAGCAAGGCCGAGGCGGACCTGCGAGTGGAGCGGGCGCTGTTCGAACGCGCCACCGGCTACCGCTGCCGGGAGGACGATGTGCGGGTCGTGGACGGGGAGGTCGTGGTCACCACCACGGACAAGCAGTACCCGCCGGACCCGACCTCGATGATCTTCTGGCTGA
This sequence comes from Stenotrophomonas sp. AS1, assembly GCF_048957655.1. Lineage (NCBI taxonomy): Bacteria > Pseudomonadati > Pseudomonadota > Gammaproteobacteria > Lysobacterales > Lysobacteraceae > Stenotrophomonas > Stenotrophomonas sp. AS1. Next base: position 329,135 of record NZ_JARVXM010000007.1, read on the forward strand.
AGAACCGCAAGCCCGAGAACTGGCGCGACAAGCCGGAGGGCTTCAACGACGACGCGCCGCCACCAGCTGCGGTCACTGTCACCGTCGTGAGCGGCCGCAAGCGTGCCGACGCTTAACGAGCCGCAGGCCGAGTTCCTGCAGCTGCCGCACAAGTTCCGGGCCTTCGTCGGTGGATTTGGCTCAGGGAAGACCTGGGTCGGGTGCGGGTCGCTGTGCCAGCACGCCTGGCAGTTCCCGCGCATCCCGGCCGGCTACTTCGCCCCGAGCTACCCCCAGATCCGCGACATCTTCTACCCGACCGTGGAGGAGGTGGCCTTCGACTGGGGCCTGCGAGCGCAGATCAACCAGTCGAACAAGGAGGTGCACCTGTACGCGGGCAGGCAGTACCGCACCACGGTCATCTGCCGGTCGATGGACAAGCCGGCCAGCATCGTGGGCTTCAAGGTCGGCAAGGCCCTGGTCGATGAGATCGACACCCTGAAGAAGAAGAAGGCCCACGAGGCTTGGCGCAAGATCATCGCCCGCCTGCGCGTGAAGGCTCCTGGCCTGCAGAACGGCATCGACGTGACGACCACCCCAGAGGGGTTCAACTTCGTCTACGAGCAGTTCGAGCAGATCCCCGGGAGCGACCCGAAGAAGGCCGCGCTGTACGGCAAGGTGCATGCCAGCACCTACGACAACGAGGCCTTCCTGCCGGAGGACTACATCGAGTCCCTGTTTGAGACGTACCCCGAGCAGCTGGTGTTGGCGTACATCCGGGGGCTGTTCGTGAACCTGACCACGGGGTCGGTCTACGGCATCTTCAGCCGGAAGCTCAACGGCACCATGGCCACGGTCGCGGAGGACGAGCCGCTGCACGTCGGCATGGACTTCAACGTGATGAACATGACCGGCATCGTGTGCGTGATCCGCGGCGACCAGCCTCTGGCGCTGGAGGAGCTGACCGGTATTCGTGACACGCCGGCCATGATCCAGGCGCTGAAGGATCGGTTCCCCGACCGGCGCATCACGGTCTATCCCGATGCCAGCGGCGGCAGCGCGCACACCAACAACGCCAGCATCTCCGACCTGGGCCTGCTGCGCGCTGCTGGCTTCACCGTCCGCGTGCCGGCGGCCAACCCCCGCATCCGCGCGCGCGTGGTCAGCGTGAACGCCATGCTATGTAACGCCAAGGGCAAGCGCCGGCTGCTGGTGAACGCCTATGGCTGTCCGAAGCTGACCGAGGCGCTGGAGAAGCAGGCCTACGACGACAACGGCATGCCGGACAAGACGACCGGCTTCGACCATGGGCCTGATGCCCTGGGCTACTTCATCCACACCAGGTTCCCGGCCGTGGCCAGCGCCCGCGAGCGCCCATCCGTTGAACGGAGTGCCCCCCTGGTGCCCCATACCCGCAGATGGCTGGAATCCCGGCCCGATGACGACAACGACGTCGCTGCCCGTAGGAGAAACAACCTGTGACGCCCGATACCAATGAATTCGCCTTCGCCGATGCGCTGGACGCTGACGCGATGGCCGAGCAGGAGCGGGCGGCCGAGGCCGAGCGCATCCTGCAGGAAGAGGCTGACGTAGCTGCCTGGCACAAGCGGATCGAGTTCGCCCGCGAGTTCGACAAGGATGCCCGCAAGGGCTACGCGCGCGACCGGCGCTACTGCCGCGGCTCTTCGGATCCCCAGGTCTTCGACGTGTCGGTGCCAATCGCCGCCACCTACGTGAACATCCTGACCGGCTTCCTGTACGCCCGGAACCCCGAGACCAGCGTCCAGCCGGCCGACAGCGCCGGGTCCAGCCGCACCGAAGACGCGAAGATGCTGTCGCGCACGCTGGAGATCGTCATCGACTCGCTGTGGAAGAAGGGCAGGCTGAAGGCAGTGGCCGATCCCTTCGTGCGTTCGGGCCTGAGCGTGGGCGTTGGCTGGTTCAAAGCCGCCTGGCACCGCGAGACCGACCGCGACCCGGCCACCGACCAGCAGATCGGAACGCTGCGGGCCCAGATCGCCGCGCTGGGGGACACCGAGCGCCAGCTGGCCGAAGGCGATGCTCCGAACCCGGACGAGCTGCGCGCCATGTACGAGCAGCAGATGGCCAGCCTGGAGCAGGGCGTGGAGACGGTGATCTCCAGTGCCCTCGTGCTGGACTTCGTGCGCGCCGAGGACATGCAGTCCGCCGTGTCCCTGCCGTGCCTGCGCGACTACGTGAACAGCCCGTGGAACGCGCAACGCATCTTCATGCCGCTGGCCGATGCCAAGGCCGCGTACCCCGAGCACGCTGAGCGGCTGGGCAGCGCCACCAAGTTCTACAACGTCCGCCCGACCGACACCGAGAAGGACGCCGGCAAGATCACCGACAGCGACGCGGACGCCTACTCGACCGGCAGTGCCGGCCAGTCCACGGCCAGTGGCGATGAGGCCTGCGTCTGCCTGTGGGAGATCTGGAACCTGAAGACCCGGCAGTTCGCCACCATCGCGGTGGGGCTGAAGCGCTACCTGCGCGAATGGGTGACTCCGGACCAGGCGTCCAGCCGCTTCTACCCGTTCTTCCAGTGGGCGCCGCTGTGGGTCGACGGCCGCCGGCACTCGCAGTCGCTGGTGGACCGCTCCCGCGAGCTGCTGGACGAGTACGACCGGATCCGCACCAACTACCGCGAGCACCGCCGCCGCTCGATCCCGAAGCTGGGCTTCGACGCCGGCGCGGTAGATCCGGATGAAGCCAACAAGATGAAGGCGGGCGGGATCGGAGAAATGATCCCGCTCAACCTCAATGGGGCCTCGCCGAACACGGTGGTGTTCCCGATCCAGTACAACCAGATCGACCCGGCGCTCTACGACACGTCCACCATCCGCTCCGAACTGGAGCTGATCTGGGGCATCCAGGAGGCGCTGTCGTCCACCATCACCGTGGCCAAGACCGCCACCGAGGCCGACATCCAGCAGCAGGGCACCGAGTCGCGCATCGGCTACGCCCGCGACACCCTGGACGAGGTGCTGAGCGACTTCGCCCAGTACACGGCCGAGCTGGCCATGTCGCCCAACGGCCTCACGCAGGACGACGTGGTGAACATCGCCGGCCCTGAGGCCTTCTGGATCAACACCGACCAGCTCTCGCTCATCGAGGCGCTGGTGACCGTGGATATCCGGGCTGGGTCGTCGGGCAAGCCGGCCACGGCCGTGAAGCAGCAGCAGTGGTCGGTGCTTCTGCCGCAGCTGCAGCAGGCGGTGCTGCAGATCGGCCAGATGCGCCAATCCACGCCGCAGGACATCGCCGACAAGCTGGAGCAGCTGGTGGTGGAGACCATCAAGCGCACCGGCGACACCAGTATCGACCCGTACTCGATCATCCCGCAGTTGCCTCCGCAGCTGCCGATGGTCCCCGGCATGCCAGGCGCCCCCGGGCCTGGTGGCCTGCCGCTGCCCGCGGCGAACGATCCCGCCGCCCTGGCGATGCAAGACCCCGGCATGCAGCTGCCGCCCGAAATGCTGCCGCCTGAACCCGAACTCCCCGCCGCCTAAACGAGGACCACCATGCCTGATATCAACGAAACCCTGCAGGCCGCCGCGCCTGCGCCTGACACCGACCAGACCGTCACCGAGCAGGTGGAAGCGCCTGCCACTGAGCAGCTGGACGCCTTCGCCGCTGGCGTGGAGGAAGCCCGCGCCGCCGAGACGGCCGAAGCGCCGCCCGTTGTGGTTCCTCCGGCTGATCCTGCTGCTGTGGCCGATCCGGCTGCACCGGCAGCACCGGTGGAAGGCGAGGGCGGCCAGCCTCCCGCACCGGCTGCTGCTGATCCCAACGCCGCGCCCGCTGCACCGGCCCAGCCCGAGGCGCCGAAGTCCGTCGAGGACGAGATCAAGGACCTGGGCATCACCAACGACCGCACGCAGAAGCGTTTCCGCGAGCTGTCCGAGCGGGCCAGCGAGGCCGACTCACTCCGCGAACGCGCCGGCAAGGTGACCGACTGGGAGCAGACCATCCAGTCCACCGGCACCACGCCGCAGCAGTTCGGCGCTACGCTGCTGTACCTGACCGACATCAACTCCGGCGACCCGGTGCGCATGAACCGCGCCTACGAGACGATGGAGGCCGAGCTGAAGTTCCTGGGCGAGAAGCTGGGCCGTGAAGCGCCGGGCTTCGATCCGCTCGCCGCCCATCCTGACTTGGCCGAGAAGGTGAAGACCGGCGATCTGGACCGGGCCGCCGCCGTCGAGCTGGTCCAGCACCGGCAGCGTGGCGTGCTGCAGAACGAGCAGCAGCAGAACCAGCAGCGGCTCAGCCAGTCGCAGCAGGCCGAGCAGATGGGCCTGCAGGCGGTGGCTGACCTCGGCGCCCAGCTGCGCACCGCCGACCCGCAGTTCCAGCAGAAGTTCGCCTACCTCGCGCCGACGGTCGAGATCATCCAGAGCACCATGCCGCCGGCACAGTGGGCCGCTGCCATCCAGCAGGCCTACCAGCGCCTGCCGCCGATCCCTGCAGCAGCTCCGGCGGTCGCCTCGCGCCCGAACAACCCGGCCCGCGCCAGCGCCGCCCCGGCAGTGCCGGCCACCCCGAAGAACCCGACCGACGCCTTCGCCTTCGGCGTGGCAGAAGCACAGGCGCAGGGCCGATGAGCTGGCCCGTGCCGTCGAAGCTGGCCCGGCAGATCCACGCCATCCTGATCGTGCGGTACGGGATGTGGGGGTGACGTGGCAGAATCCCGAGGCCGGAATGATCCGGCCTTGAATGGAAGCAAATAGAGCATGAATGCTGATGAAGCACGTCGCAAAAGCGAAGAGGCTGGCGGGTCTGGGTTGCATAGCGAGCTGCGGGATTCCATCTACTCGTCAATTGAAAGGCAGGCGGAGGCCGGCGACCGGTCGGTTCTGTTCGCGCGGTCCCAGAAGCACCCGGCGCACAGCTACGAAGCGCTTTTTGAAGAGCTTAAGAAGGATGGCTATCAGATTGGACCTGGTAGCAACAGTGAGTTGTTTGTAGTCAGCTGGTAAGGCTGCTGGGAACCCCGCTCCGGCGGGGTTTCTTTTTGTCCGTTGACAGTCCCGACCCCCCGCGCATAGTCGCCCCCATCGGCAGATGCCGACACCGCGTGTGACGTAAGCCGGGTTCGCCACCGGTAGTGCTGAAAGAGGGTTCGCACTCCTCGAGCGCGGAAAGACCAAAGGCCCCACGGGCCTCCTCTCTTTCCCTTCGAGGCTACAACCATGCCCTTGACCACTGCCCAGCTGCTGGCTGGTGCCAACCGTCAGATGGAGTCGTACGCGGCAAACGACCCCATCGACCAGTTCTCCACCGAGCGCCCGTTCGCGTCCTGGCTGATCGCCAACAAGAAGGACTCGACCTTCGGCAACGGCATCTTCAACGAGAAGGTGCGCATCTCGAACGACTCGAACTACCAGAACTACACCGGCGACGACCAGGTCACCTACAACCGGAAGGACACCGTCCGGAAGGCACCGTTCCAGCACTACGAAGCGCACGACGGCTTCACGCTGAACGAGACCGAGCTGGCCAACAACGGCATCATCCTGACCGACGACAAGAACGCCGTCATGTCGGACGCCGAGAAGATCCAGATCGTCAACCTGCTCGACGAGAACTGGTCGACGCTGAAGGATGGCTTCCAGGAAAACTGGGACATCGAAGTCCATCTGGACGGCTCGACCAACCCGAAGGCCGTTCCGGGTCTGGACGCGCTGGTCAGCACCACCCCGAACGTGGGTGTCATCGGCGGCATCGATGCGGCCACCTCGCCGTACTGGCGCAACTTCGCCGACATGGGCATCAGCACGGCCACCGCCGGCAACCTGATCAGCCACATGGAAACCCTGTGGCGCCAGACCATCACCTACGGAAAGATGGGCCAGCCCAACGCCATCTTCGTGGGCGCGGCGATGTACGACGCCATCCAGGCCGATGCCCTGAAGGTGATGTCGCGCCAGATCACCATGGGCGTGAACACCACCGGCGGCATCACCCTGGACCCGTCCACCAAGGCGCTGGCCTTCAAGGGCGTGCCGGTGGTGTGGGATCCGTCCTTCGAGGTCATCGACGCCCGCCTGGGTGCGATCACCTACCCGTGGACCAAGCGCGGCTACTTCCTCAACAGCAAGACCCTGACCCTGCGTCCGGTCCAGGGCCGCTGGATGATCAAGCGCACCCCGCCGCGCGTCTATGACCGCTACACGCACTACTTCGGGCAGACGGCCGATTACGGCCTGACCACGAAGAAGCGCAACAGCAACGCGGTCTTCTCGATCGCCTGACCCCTATCAGCCGGCGGGGCAGCCCCTCGCCGGCGGGAGACCTGAAATGCCCAACATCAAGAAGATCGTGGTCCCGGCTACCGTCAGCGCAGGCGCTGTCGTGGCCCTGGACGTCACCCCGCTGCTGGGCGGCGAAGGCCGTGAGGGCCTGCTGTTTGGCCCGTCTGGCGGTCTCGGCACCGGCGTGGTGCAGCTGCAGGGCGCGCCGAAGACTGCGGCCGGCGTGGCTGGCACCTTCACCACGCTGCTGACGCTCAACTCGGCGACCACCTTCCCGGTGGAGATCCCCGACCTGCCCAACTACATCCGCGCCAACGTCACCACTGCGCCGGCGGCGGCCACCGAGCTGACGCTTGAAGGAGTCCAGTAATGGCCAAGACCAAGATCCCGCACGTGCTGCTGCTGATCGACCGCGATGCCAGCACGAAAATCCCGGTCATGGTGCCGGAGTACGAACAGACCATCCTGGAAGAGATCTACGGGGAAGAGCTGGTCCACGAAGTCGAAGGGCAGGGCAAGGACCTCGATGTCGAAGACTTCGACGTGCAGAAGGCCTTCGACGGCCTGGTGTCCAAGTACCAGACCACGGGCGAGGGCGACTTGGCCCGCAAGCAGCTCTACCCGAAGGTGCGTGACCTGGAGAAGCGGCTGAAGGCTCTCGGTGTCAAAGCCAGCGCCAAGGACGAAGACGGCGAGGACGACGGCAACCTGGCCAGCGGCACCATCGCGCAGATCACCGCATCGCTGAGCGGCCTGTCCGACGAAGAGCTTGACCAGCTGGCGGAAGACGAAGCGGCCGGCAAGGACCGCGCTGGCGTCCACGCTGCGATCGAAGCCGAGCGCGAGAAGCGCACCGGCAACCAGTAATCCCCCGCTGGCGGCGAGGGTGGCGGCCGGCCGGGGAGACCTGGTCGGCCGTCTTTTCTTCGGGAACGACAATGGCAGATCCCATCAGCTACAACTGCGAGTGCGACGACGACTATCCCCGGACCATGCTGCTGGAGATGCGGAAGCGTCTGCTGCGTCGCCTGGGCTTCGCCGTGCAGGCCAACAACCCGCCTCCGGGGATGGCCGAGCTGCTCACCGACTTCATCACCAGTGCGCAGGAGCTGCTGTTCCGGCGCTACTCAGTTCTCCGGCGCGAGCGGTTCTACACCTGGAACCTCGTGCCCGGCACGCGCTTCTACGACCTGGACGCGAACGCTGACGGCTGCACCAAGCAGCTGGATCCGCGCATGATCAGCTGGGCCGGCCTGTCGCAGGGCGACGGCAACTGGCGCCCGCTGTACTGCGGCATTGATCCGGTCATGTACACCTCGCGCGGCCCGGGCATCCCCAGCCACTACGAGGTCCGCCAGTGCATCGAGCTGTGGCCGGCACCGGTGGACGATACCTGGCAGCTGCGGATCAAGGGGCAGTTCGGCCTGATGCCGCTGACCGCCGACGGCAACTTCACGACGGTGGACCCGGAAGCGGTGTTCCTGCTGGCGCTGGCCAACGCCAAGGCGCACTACGGCCAGCCCGACGCTGGCAACTACGCATCGCAGCTGTCGTCCTACGTCCGCGACCTGGTGCGTGGCGACCACCTCACGCGGCGCTACATTCCCGGCACTTCGGACCCGCGCAACGCTGTGCGCCCGATCCCGGTGGGCGGCTGGCCGGAGGATTCGCCATGAGGCAGCAGTCCCTATCGACGGTCAAGGCAGGCATCACCCGGCTGCGCACCAAGGGCGGTGCCTCGCAGGATTCGGTCTACGACCTGGTCAACGGCTACGTGACCGCGGCGCGCACGATCAAGTGCCGGCCGGGCACGCGCATCGCGCATTCGCTGCCTGAGGGCACGAAGGGCCTGGTCTTCTTCCAGGGCAAGTTCGTGGTGTTCGCCAACAACGTGATCGCCTCGCCGTCGCCGCAGGTGGAGATCGAGGTTCTGCGGCACCCGGACAACGCCGCCGCGCCGATCAAGCAGATCCACTTCGCGATGCCGTTCCTGGGCTTCCTGTACGTGGTCGCCGAGTTCGATGGCGGTGACGTGTTCCATTACTGGCTGGAAAAGGGCGAGATCTGGCAGCCCGGCAAGACCTACTTTCCCGGCACGCTGGTGCGCCCGACCAACGGCAATGGCCTGGCGTACCGACTGGAGGGTGACACCTCCGCCTATCTGCCTTGGGCGGCCAATGTCGGCCGCGCGGTCGGTGATGTTGTCGTGCCGACCACCGACAACGGCTACAAGTACACGGTCATCGAGACCAGCGGCGCTACCGCGCGCTCGGGCACGACCGAGCCGGCCTGGCCGACGAACGCCGGCGAGACGGTGTTCGAGGACGCCAATATCCAGAACGCGCTCGAGACGAACACGACCACCACGCCGGCGGTGCCGCCCAGCGTCAAAGATCGTTACGGGTCGGGGAGAAGCTGATGGCCGTTCCTGTCTGGAACCCGGGGACCCTCTACCAGCCCGGCGACATCGTCCAGCCCATCACTGCCCCGACGGCGACCGCCGCGCAGGTGGAGAACGGCGACTTCGCCGCGGGCAACGTCAACTGGGACTTCACCGGCGGCGCCGAGTTCGTCACGACCGGCGGTTACTCCGGCAATGGCAGCTGCGTGCGGATGCCTGGCTCCGTGCCCGAGGGTCTGGCCCTCAACAAGACCAAGCTGGTCGTCCCCAGCACGGGGAGCACCTTCGAAGCCACCGCGATGATCCAGCAGGGCGCGTCGATCGCCGGCGCGACGCGGGGCTGGGTGGAGGTGCGCTGGTACGACAGCAGCGACCTGCTGATCCTGTCCGAGCGCGGCAACGTCGTCAGCGACGGCAGCGGCGGTGCGTGGCACCAGTCCAAGCTGACGGCCACCCGGCCTGCTGGCGCGGCCTACGCCCGAGCCGGTATCGCGCTGTTCTCCGTGGCCGACCACACGCACGCCATCTTCGGCGACAACCTGTCCGTGTCAGGAACCTTCGCGGGTCTGCCGGATGGGCTGGTCTACAAGGCCGTGCAGCCTGAGTCCGGATTCTCGGCCAGCGACGAGCCGGCATGGCCGCCCATCCTCGGGCAGCAGGTGATCGACAACGACGTGATCTGGGAGGCGGTCGCCTCCACGCGCGTCACCTGGGAGGCATCGCCGCTGTATGTGAGCGGATCGATCGAGCCCGACTGGCCGACCGACATCGGCGGCTTTGTCCGTGACGGCACGATCGACTGGAAGGCGGTGTCGCGCCGCGTCGAGGATCCGAACTGCCCCAACAGCAAGATCGTGGTGATCGCCGCGAGCAAGGTGTTCGCCGGTGACGATGACATCGTCCGGTACAGCGCGACGGTGAACCCGCTCGACTGGACGACGCCCGATGACGCCGGCTATCTGCCCACCGGGCTGCAGAACTACGGGGCAAACCCGGTCGCGGCGATGGGCCTGTACCGCAGCAACCTGGTGGTGTTCAACTCCGAGGCGTTCCAGCTGTGGCAGGTGGACGAAGATCCGGCCAGCATGGCCCTGATCGACGCGCTGCCGCTGGGGAGCACGCAGCACCGCTCCATCGCACCGGTAGCCAACGACCTGTTCTTCGCCTCGTCGCAGGGCATCCGGTCTATCGGGATCGCGGCGAGCTCGACCAACTACCAGGCCGGTGATGTGGGCATGCCGATCGACCCGCTGGTCGAGCCGATCATGCGCCTGATGAAGGGAGCGGGCGAGCAGGCACTGGGGCTTTACTACCCGAGCGCTGGCCAGTATTGGCTCTGCTTCCCGGGCTATCCCCCCGCACCGCTGAAAATCGTCGGCGACGTCCCCGGCGGGCTTGTCGGTCAGTTTGGGACGGGCAAATACACCGTCGTCGGAGGGATCAAGCCATACAGCGTGGTGGCTGTGTCGAGCGGGACGCCGCCTCCGGGACTGACGATCAATGCAGATGGAACGTACGCATACTCGTTCGCTGAGGCAGGTTCGTTTGCCTGGGAAGTTTCGGTGACGGATGCGCAAGGCACCATCGCGAAGGTGGCCGACAGCGCCGTCGTGGGCAATGAGGCGGTTTGGCTCGCGCGCGGTCCCGGTGCAACGTCTCCCGCGTATCTCGGCCCCTACAAGATCGGCACGTGGCAGCCAACTGCGAGCGCCGGGGTAGCGGCGCGCTATGCATGGTCCTTCGGTGGAGTCTTCCATCTATCCGATCCGGCCACGACTGCCTACCGTTATTCGAAGAATCAAGGACAGACATGGCTTAACCCGGGTAGCGCGAGCATCAGCGCCAGTGGCGGCAGGATGGCAGTCGCTGGCGGATATTCCTTCGTCTGCGGCGGGGTGAATCCGCTGTTGCGGCGGGCGAACCCTGACGGGCCTTGGGAAACGCCGGCTACAGGGACGAACGCGCGTGCAAACGACATCCTTTCGATCGGCAACAGGCTGGTGATCGTAGCCAGCTCGCCCCGCAACGCGCGGGTTTCCACTGACTTCGGCGTCACTTGGACGGCAGGCGTTGATTTCGCGCCAGGCTCCTCAACGTTCGGGTCTATTCGAATTGCAACCGACGGAGCTCGAATTGCAATCCTCTACAACGACAACCTGACTTTCGGATCGAACATCAAGTACTCCGACGACTTCGGAGCGACGTGGTCGTCGACGGTCTTCAGCTTCCCGTTGCCAGGATCCAGCAATCTCGGGGTGGAACTCTTTTTTGATGGCGTCTACTGGCTTGCCTTCAACGAAACCGGACGGGTAGCAAGAAGCTTGGATGCCGTGGAGTGGCAGCTGCTTCCTGTCACCATCGGCAAAGCTGCACAGGTGGCGGCCGGGAAGGGAGTGGTCATGGCGGCTTGTGGTACCTCTGGCCTGTATTGGAGCGAGGATCACGGTTGGACATGGCAAAAGCGCTCGGTGCCATCGGCCCTCACTGACGTAACGGGCATCGCGTGGATCGACCCCAACGTTGGGGGCTCCTGATGCACACCACCGCGCTCAGTAGTGGCGGCAACCGCTCAGTTTCCCCAGGAGGGCCTCGTGTCTGAATTCTTTGTCTACTCCATCAGCAGCGTGGGGAGCGTCGGGGCCTGGTCCCGCTACGTCTTCCCCTTCGATGTCGACGACTGGGCCATCTCCGGCGACGACCTGTACCTGCGCTCGGGCGACGATATCCACGTCCTCAACGAGGATCTGACCGGTGATGAGGTTTCTGGCGCCGGCGTGCAGCCCTTCGAGGGCGAAATCCAGTGGCCATGGCTGGATTTCGGGCAACCAGGCGTGACGAAGAACCTTTTCGGCTTCGACATCGTCGGCGAAGGCGATGTTTCCGTGTCGTTCGGCTACGACCAGAGCAATGGCGGGTATTTCACCGATCCCTACGCCGTTTCTGCCGACACGGTGCCCGGAATGGTCATCCCGATGCCCCTTTCTGCCCCCTCGTTGTCGGTGAAGCTGACCTACAACGGCTCCGAGCGGTGGCAGTGGAACGCCTTCAGCTTGTATTTGCAGGATCTGAGGGGAATGTCGTGAATCCGTTGAACGACGGGGCCACGAGTGAAGAATCTGCCCATGCAGACCGCCCGATTGCCCTCGAATGTCATCCCGTGCCGGCCGGTGCACCTGGTTGCCCTGGCCGAATGCATGCGCGAGACCGAACAGGCGCAGCTGCTCGCGGTGATGGGCACGCCGGACTACAACCCGGACACCGCAGCGCACTGGCTGGTGAACACCTGGGCGCAGTCAGCGCCCTTCGCGCTCACGGTGGTGGGAAGCGATGGCATGCCGGCCGCTGCCGGCGGCTTCCATCCGGTTGCCCCGGGCGTCTGGCAGTCATGGATGGTCGGATCCGAACAGGGCTGGGCCGAGCAGTGGCGCGCGATGACCAAGGCCACCCGCTGGCTGATCGACCGGCTGCTGGAGACCCAGGCGCACCGCGTGCAGACCAGCGCCATCACGTCGCGGGAGAAGGCCATCGAGTGGTTCGAACGCTCGCTCGGCATGCGCCCCGAGGGCGTCTCGCGCGGCTACGGACTCAGGGGCGAGGACATCGCCCACTTTTCAAGAATGCGGGGTGAATGATGGGCGGCGGAAGCAACGGTTCAGCGACCAAGGCAGCGCAGGAGGAATCCTGGCGCCAGAACAACATCAACCAGGCCGTCAACCAGATCAACGCCATCTACGGCGGGGCGGCGCGGCAGAACGACATCAACGACTTCCTCGGGGCGTCGCGGTCGTTCTATACCAACGAGCTGGAGAAGCAGAAGGGGGTGGCCGATCGCAGCCTGAAGTTCGCCATGGCGCGCAACGGGCTGACCGGCGGCACGGCGTCGATCGATGCCAACCGGACCCTGGGCGAGAACTACCAGTCCGGCATCCTCAGCGCTGACCGGCTGGCGCAGCAGGCCGCGGCTGATCTGCGCACCGCCGACGACAACTCGCGCATGAACCTGATCTCGCAGGCCAGTACCGGCATGGGCCTCACCAGCGGCGCTCAGCAGGCCGCGCAGGCCATGCAGGCAAACCTGCAGGGCAGCCGTGGTGCGATGAAGGCAAATGCCTTGGGTGATGTCTTTGGCGGGCTGTCGTCCATCTTCGACCGCAGCCGAACGATGGCCGATGAGCGCAAGGGCTTCCAGAGCTACGGCCAGAGCTTCTATTCACCTGGCTACGGGTCTGGAGGGTTCCGCTGATGACTGCCGCCGACAGCCTGGCAGTACTGGACGCGATGATGGCGCCGGTCAGCAATCCCACGCTGGCCGACATCTGCCGCCTGCAGGCCGCCATCGCCCAGCTGCCGCAGCACGATTTCGTGGTGGAGCACTCGTTCCTGCCGGGGCAGTACCTGCGGAAGCTGGTCATGCCGGCCGGGACGCTGCTGGTCGGCAAGCGCCACCGCCACCGGCACGCGCTGATCGTCACCGGCCACGTCACCGTGCGCACCGAGCGCGGCATGGTCGAGCTGCAGGGCACGCACGTCATCGACTCGCTGCCCGGAATGAAACGGGCCATCTACGCCCATGCCGACAGCGTGCTGATCACCAGCCACCTGACCGACGAAACCGACCTCGACAAGATCGAGGCGATTGTGATCATGCCGGACGACGCGGCTCTGGAAATCGAAGGGGAAACGAAATGACCTGGATCGCAACTGCAGTTCTCCTCATTGGCGCCGGCGCGAATTACCACAACACTCAGCAGACCCAAAAGCGTCAAGACAACGAGCTCGGCCGGCAAATCCAGCAGCGCTCGGCACGCCAGCAGGAAGCTGACCGGGAGGTCATGGACACCTTGGCGGATCGGGCAGGCAACAACGGCGACGCCTCGCGCTCTTCGATGCTCGACCAATATCTCAACCAGGTGCGCGCCGCGCAGGGCTCGGCCACCAGCGGGCTGCAGCAGGTAGGCGGGGTATCGTCTGCCTACCGCCAGGCCGCCAACGACGCCGCGCTGGGAATCAGCGACTACGCCGGCGACACCGCCAACCTGATGAGCCGCATCGACGCCCCGATGCGCCAGCGACAGGGGGAGGCGCAGCAGAACGCACAGCTGAGCTCCAAGCTGGGCCTGATCGGCAACCGATCGATCAGTGACGACTTCCTCTCGAACCTGCGGTTGCAGGGCATTCGCAGAGATCCGGGGATGGACGCGTTCTCCCAGATCGCGAGCATCTACGCCGGCGCTGCTGCTGGTGGCGGCGGAGGCGGAATGGACACATCCGGCCTCTCCAAGCAGGCCAACAGCATCACCGGGGCGAACAACACGGCGATCTTCAACAACAACATGCAGAAGCGCTGGGGGTACTGACATGGCCGACCTGATGAGCATTCTCCAGGCGAACGCCGCGCCGCCGCCGATGAGCCAGGGCTGGGCCTCCGTCGGCCAGGCGCTGGCCGGCCTGAGCGGGGCAGGGCGTGAGCAGGCGTATGACCGCGGCATGGCAAGGGCTGCCCAGCTTGACCAGCTCGTGCAGACCGCGCGCCTCAGTCGAGAGAAAGCGATGGAGGCCGAGCGGGCGCGCGAGAAGCAGGCGGGGCTGGCCGAAGAGCTGATCGCTGCTGGCTGGGACCCCGGCTCCGCGCGTGTCGCCGGTGCTTTCGCCGGGTCCAATCTGAACCCGAACGAATACGCTACTGCCCGCCTTTCGGGCCAGGAGTATGGAAACCGAGAGGGGATCGTCACGCAGGCACTGCAGGGCAACCTGCCGGCCGCTGGCGCCTACAGCATGGGCCTCGCCAAGGGGCCGCTCGAGATGACGAAGATTCAGGGGAATACCACCTTCAATCCCTACGAACAGCCTGACCAGCAAACCTACGCCACGGACGTTGGCCGCTCGGAGATCGCGAAAAACGGCGCCCAAGCGCAGACCGACATGATTCGGGCCTACAAGTCGGGCTCTGGTGGCGGCGGCGGTGGAGAAGGGGGTGGAAAGGCCCCAAGCGGCTATCGCTATCTGCCGAGCGGCGACCTCGAGCCGATTCCTGGCGGGCCTGCGGATAAACCGCGAGATGGCGGCGGGAAAGCGCTGAACGCGCCGACGATCAACAAACTGGCTGGCGATGCGGACAAGCTGGCGAACCTAGACGGCTTGGTCAACACGTTCCAGGACAGCTTCGCGGGGAACAAAGTAGGCGGCAATGCTGAGAACCTGATGGGGCGCCTGGGCCTGCCCGGGGCCACGCCGGGCCAATCGGATTGGTGGCAGAAGTACGACCGCCAGAAAAACGTGGTCCGCAATGAGCTGTTCGGCGCGGCGCTGACGCCGAGCGAGCAGGCTGAGTTCGACAAGGCGGACATCAACGCGAACATGGCCCCAGCGACGATCAAGAAAAATCTCGCCGCCCAGCAAGCGGTCATCCAGCGCGCTTTGAAGCGGCAAGCGCGAACCTGGGCGGCACAGGGGTACAGCGCCGACGCGCTGCGGGAAGCGACGGGCATGGACGACTTTTCCGACAACACCACCGCCACACCGCCTTCCCCGGCAGGGTGGGGCATCAGGAAGGTGAAATGATGGCAACCTTCGAGATCACTGCGCCGGACGGAAGCGTCTTCGAGATCACTGCGCCGGATGACGCAACCGAAGAGCAGGTGCTTGCTTACGCGCAGCAGCAGTTCTCCGGTCAGACGGAAACACCAGCGGAGCAGCCAGCGGCAGCGCCTGCTGAAATTTTGGATCCAACTGAGGGCATGTCCGGCTACGAGAAATTCATGGCCGGGATGGGGAAGTCGGTAAACGACACGTGGAACGGCCTTCGCCAAGTCGGCGGTGCAATTGGCGACGCTATCCCCGGGGTGGACCTCACCGACTGGCGGGCGGGCGTACAGGCCGATATCGACGAAAGCAGGGCTCTGGACGCTCCGCTGATGAACACCGGCTGGGGTACCGCCGGCAACATCACTGGCCAGGTCGCGCAAGTGGCCATCCCGGTCGGTGGCGTAGCAGGGCGGGCAACTACTTTGCTCGGGCGCGCCGCGCCATATGCCGGCGCAGCCGCTCGCGGCGGGGCCTTCTCTGGAGCACAGCCTGTCTCGGGAGATGAGAGCCGGCTGACGAACGCTCTGCTGGGTGCTGGATCAGGTGTAGCTGGCCAGGGAATTGCAGCCGGACTCGGTACCGTTGCCAACCGCGCGAGAAACGCACTCTCTCCTGCAGTGCAGCGGTCGATCGAAGCAGCTCAGCACGCAGGTATCCCGCTTCGGGCGGCACAGGTCAGCGACTCTCAGTTTCTGAAGACCGTGCAATCTGCGATGGATGCAGTCCCTCTGAGTGGCGCAGGTGGCATGGCGCGGCGTCAGCAGGAAGCGTTCAATCGAGCTGTTGGTCGCACTTTCGGTGCAGATGAGGCGTACCTGGACGACGCGGTGATGGCAGGTGCTCGTCAGCGCATCGGTCAGACGTACAACGACGTGTACGCGAGGAACAACATCACGCTGGATGACGAGGCAATTCGCCGGATGCTCGAAATTGAGGGCCGTGCCGCCACCAATTTGACACCCGACAATGCCCAAGTCGTCCGGAACCAGGTGCAACGCGTGCTGGACGCTTTCGAAGACGGGCAGGTGCCAGGCGCTCGCTATCAAAATCTGCGCGGCGACCTCGCGGACGTGATGGACGGCAGCGCTACAGGTCGCTTGGTGCGAGCGCTCCGGGGAGAGGTTGACGCTTCGGCCGCTCGCTCAGTAGGCGGCGCGGATGCCGAGGCTCTGCGACAGGCGAACGCACAGTGGGCGAACATGCGCACCGCGGAGAGCGCACTCCAGCAGGTTGCGGGCGCAGGCGGCAACATCCGGCCGGCGAGCCTCTATCCGCTGGTGCGAAATGGCAGCACTGGTGAAATGCGCGAGCTTGCGCAGATCGGGCAGAACGTCCTTAAAGACCCGATCGCGAACTCCGGGACCGCTCAGCGAGAGTTGGTGTACAGCATGCTCGGACTTGGTGGTGGTGGATTCTTGGCCTCACGGGACAACCCGTGGTTGCAAGCGGCTGGAGCTGGCCTGCTGGCCGGTAGGGCGCTCAATTCACCTGTCCTCGCTCGGACGATCCAAGCTGCTCGCCCAGTGAATCAGGCAGCCCTGACCGGCTTGGCCCGGGTATCTCAGGCGGCGCCCTACGTCCTTCCGCCGGCCGCAAACCTGGCTACCGCCCCTCTGTCTATTGACGTGGTCGGCGGGAGGGTTGGAGCCGCACCGACGGTCGAGGAGCTCGAGGCGTTGCGGCGAAGGGGTCCGACTCCCTGAGCAGCAGGTCCCGCAGTCGCCCGTAGGGCATGTACTTCCAAACGAGCCGGGCAGCGATCCTGCCCGGCAGGTGAAGTAGCCCCCAGATAACAGGGCCCAAGAGGGGGGCAAGGATGGCGGCGATGGTGGTGGACGTTTGCATGCGATCAAGGATCCTTCGGGCCGCTGCCAAACGCTATGACCCACGACAACCAGATTAGAGCAACCGCAAATGCCCCTTTGAAAACTGCTCCGATGAGCACATTTAGCGTCAGCTGAGAGAAGGGGGTATCGCCAACACCGGTACCCCCATGCAGAAGAAACCCGTAGACAAGAAGGCCGAGCAAGACGCCAGCAGTGACGCGAAGGGTGCGAACCAATACCCGGGCGCTTCTGTAGGTGAAAGCCTCCCGCGGCGATTCTTGCCGGATGCTGACCATTTCGCCCCAGTCTGGAGCCTTGGCCTTCGCCCTGTACTCGGCATGTTGCCTGAGATGGAAGCGGCCCAAATAGCGCTCGGGGAGGAGTTCCTTGGTGAACTCGCTCCGCGTGATGATGAAATACCGCCCCTCTTCGCTCATGGTCACCCCTCCTGGTGCCGCGATCTTACCGCCCCTCGGGGCGGGTCGCCTTATGGCTTCTTTGAACCCTTGCCCGCGCGCTTTTTCTGCAGCTCAGCTGGGTCAACCTTCACAGCCATTGCGGCATCGATGTCGGCCTGCGGCACCCCTTTGAGTGCAAGCTCCTTCCTCGTCTCGTTCTCGATGCGTGCCATCTCCACCAGAGCCGGGTTGACGAGTGCGTGGAATTTCTTGATCAGGTCGTCATCTGAGGTGCCTACGGACGGCGGCGGGATGAAGCTCTGCTCCAGCCGGGCTATCAGTTCCGCGTTGTAGGTCCTGCCGTTGGCTTCCGCAGATTCATGCACCCGCGCGTGGAGTTCAGGTGGAAGCCTAAGAGCCGTCTTCACGAAGTCGGCCTGTGTGAGTTTTCTTGCCATAGATCGGTGCCCCTCAATTGCCTCCATTTTGGTGTTGACAAGCCAAAAAGTCTGCCTCTATAGTGGAGGCGCCTCCACGGTGGAGGCAAAAACAGACAGAGAGGCACCACCATGGCAGACGATCAGGTACGCAGCCAGTTCCGCATCCCCGCAGCTGTATACGAATGGCTCCGCGAACAGGCCAAGAAGGAACACCGCTCCATCAACGGACAGCTCAACGCAGAGCTCGAAGAGCGCATGCGCGCGGCGCATGGGGCCGAAGCATGAACGGGCTGCTGGCGCCGGGCCCGAGCATCACCAGCCGCGAAATTGCGGATCTGGTGAACCTGCGGCACGACAACGTCAAGCGCACCATCGAAACCCTTGTGTCCCAAGGTGTAATCACTTCTCCTCAAAGTGAGGAAATTCCCACCGCCACCCGTCGGGCCCTGGTTTTTGTGTTCTCAGGCGAGCAGGGCAAGCGGGACAGCATCGTGGTTGTCGCGCAACTCTCGCCAAGTTTCACGGCAAAGCTGGTGGACCGGTGGCTGGAACTGGAACGCCGGATGGCGCCCGGTTCTGCCGGGGACGGTGCGCTGGAGAAGTGGGGAGTGGCGTACGTGGAATACCGCGCCGATTTGGAACACGCCTCCCGCTGCGGCAAGGACTTGGCCCACTGGCGGGGGCGGAAGCTGGTCCATGTGGCCCGGCTGGAGCAGCTGGACCCGCAGATCACTCTGCCTTTCCGGGTCTCATGACCCCCAAAAAGCGAAACGCCCCGGCGGCAACCGAGGCGTCTCAGAAACGACTTCCACCGAGGAAATCATGGCCAAGACTACCGTAACGCCGCTCTCTGTCAACTTCCCCAAGAGTCCGTCCAAGTTCGAGACGCTGGCGCGACGCCTCGCAGATCGAACGGCTGAGCTGAAGCGGGAGCGAGAAAAATCCACCGGGCTCAGCCACGAGCAACTGTGGGCGCTGGCTGTTGAGCTCAACGCCGCTCTGCCGCCCCCGGAGCCGTCGGACCCCGGCGAACGCGAACTGCTGCAGCTGTACCGCCTGTTGGACGAGGGCCGGAAGGCCGCGACGCGTCAGTACCTGGCCGCGATGGCCTGACCTTTCGGAGATACCCATGAGCACCAAAAGCATCCAGATTCCGGCCCCGAACATCCAGGTGGCCACGTTCCGCATCATCGGCACCGCGCCGTTCGTGCAGGCGAAGTTCTCGGCCAAGGCCAAGCAGCAGATCCGCGAGACGCAGGAGGCCGGGTCGCAGGCGAAGTCGAAGAAGGTCCGCGCCGCGAAGAATTTCGACGAATTGTGTGACGCCGCGGTCCACTACAGCCAAGAGGGTTGGCCGGGCATTCCGGCGGGCGCCTTCCGCGCAGGCATGATCTCTGCCTGCCGGCTGGTCGGCTTCAAGATGACGATCGGCAAGCTCTCTGTCTTCGTGGAAGCCGACGGATACGACGTGGACGACGGCACGCCGCTGGTGAAGCTGATCGCCGGGCCGTACAAGCGGGTAGACCTGCACGTTCGGAACGCCACCGGTGTGGTGGACCTGCGCACACGGCCGATGTGGCACGAGTGGGCCGCTGATGTCCGCATCCGTTACGACGCAGACCAGTTCAGCCTCACCGACGTGTCCAACCTGATTGCCCGCGTTGGCGCGCAGGTGGGCGTGGGGGAGGGCAGGCCCGATAGCAAGGCGAGTGCCGGCATGGGCTGGGGCACTTTCCGTCTCGCCACTGAGCAGGACATGGCGGCATGAACAACGACGCGATCCGAGAGGAACTGGAGCGGCTGATGGCGAGCGGCGTGATCCGCCCGGCAGATGTCGTCGCCAAGGCGGCCGACCCCGAATCGGCGATGCACAGCTGGTTCGAATGGGACGACACGGAGGCGGCGCAGCAGCACCGCATCTGGCAGGCCCGGCAGTTGCTGCGAGTGTTCGTGACGGTGGAGACGAAGAATTCGAAGCCCGTCCGCGCATTCGTTTCTCTGGGCAGTGACCGCTCTGGCGATGGCGGCTATCGCGCGTTGGCGGACGTGCTGAGTGATCAGCAACTGCGGGCTCAGCTTCTGGCTGACGCCATCAAGGAATTGCGGTCGTCGGAGCGAAAGTTCCGCCAGCTGCAGGAGTTGTCCGGCATATGGAGCGCGCTGGAAGAGGTGGACAGCAAGGACGAGGTGAAGCCAGCAGCCTGACGCCGCAGGCGTGGCATGGCTTGGCGTGCATCGGCAGCGTGCGGACCGGCAGGGCAGGCATGGTTTGGCTGGGCCTGGCTTGGACTGGCAAGGAACGGAGTGGCAAAGCACGGCAGGCATGGCATGGCACGGCTAGGCGCGGTTCGGCATGGCACGACACGACACGGAGCAGTAGGGAGGGCCTGGGCAACCGGGCCCTCTTCCGTTGACCGGCCGCGTGGGGCGGCCGGTCGAGGTCGCGTCACTCCCGTGAAAGCAGGGTGCTCAACCCATCTTTCAGCAAGGCGTTGATATGGGCCTCCGCGTCTACGACCGTCCCGTCCTTCAACAGTTTTTCGAACTCTTCGCCAGGGATCAGTTGGGCCTCAAAGTTCGGCGGGTCGGGGAAGAGAATTACCTCAACCCCGTGGCCGAGCTGCAGAGCGAAGTGGACGCCATTTGGGATGCCGTATTTCTGGCAATTGGCGAACATGAACGTTTTTGCGTACGTTTTCATTGCAAATCCTGTTGCTGGTTGAGGATGTCGTGGAAATAGATCATGGGGCGTCTTCATTCCGCACCCTCATTTTACCGTGGCCCCTGGCCACGTCCGTTGACCGGCCCTGGGGCGGGGGTAGGGTGGAGCCATGGACGCATACCCTCGCCCCGGAACTCGCCGCATCTGCACCGTGGATGCGAACACCCTCCCAATGTGGGAGCGCCTGAAGAAAGCAGCTTGCCGGGGCGATGCCCGGCAGGCCAAGAAGCAGCTTCGGCTGCTCGGCGTGATCGGCAGGCGGCAGCAAGGGCAGCTCTGATGGCCAACTTCAACCCCATCATCGAGCGGCTGAAGATCGCAATGTCAGATGTCTCCGATGCTGACCGCATGGAAGCTGCTACTGCCTTGGAATCACGAATTTCCCGTTGGCAGCGCCGCGTAGCGCGGCTGCGCGCACCGCATCGAATCCTTCTTCAGCAGCTGAAAGGAATTCTGGGCCGAGCTTGGCCGGCGCGAGGTGGGAAGCGAGCTGTTCGCGGGTCATCTTCAGGTTGATTCGAAGAATGTCGGCCAGGTCAGTCCCCTTGGCATTGCTGTTGATAGCCGTCTGCAGCGCTTTCTCTGCTGCCACGCCTCGCCCTATCAGGTAGGCAATCCCCTGCTGGACATCACGTTCCATGCTCGTCTCCGGTAGCGGTTGGGTGTGTCGCACCTCCAACTCTACCGGCAGACGGGCTCCGGTCCGTTGAACCACCCCTCAGCCCCGGCAGCATGGCCCCGTCAAAACCAGGGGCCATCCATGAGCCAGTTCGACCAGATCATTGACCGAATCCTCGCGCACGAGGGCGGCTACGTGAACAACCCCCGGGATCCGGGCGGCGAGACCCAGTGGGGCATCAGCAAGCGATCATATCCCCATCTGAACATCCGCGCGCTCACCCGGAAGGACGCGATCGAGATCTACCGGCGCGACTTCTGGCAGCGGGTCCAGGGCGACAGCCTGCCCCGTGCGTTCGCTTTCCAGGCGGTCGATGCTGCGGTGAACCACGGAATCGGCAATGCGGTTCGTTGGATGCAGCGCGCTGCTGGCGTGGCTGACGACGGCATCATCGGGCCGCGCACCATGGCGGCCATCGCCGCACAGGACCCGGCGGACCTGGTGCTGCTGTTCAACGCCGAGCGGCTGGAGTTCTACGCCAAGCTGGGCACCTTCGACACGTTCGGCAAAGGATGGACGCGGCGCGTGGCCGGGAACCTGCGGTACGCCGCCAAGGACAACTGATGGCCGCCGCACGGACGAAGACGGCCAAGCTGTCGCCGGTCAGCCAGCTGCAGGGCGTGCTGGTGGTGCTGGACGGCAGGACCAAGATCCCGACCGCCGAGCTGCTCACGACCATCCGGGCGATGGTGAGCGACGCCCTGGCGGTGCTGCAGGAGCCCGATTCCACGAAGCAGAAGATCGCGTTCGTGCTGCTGGCGATCCAGCAGTCCACCGAGGTGGTCGTGCGGGTTGTGCGCGGCAAGGAGATCACCCGGGTCACGGTCATCGACCAGCCGCTCTACCACTGGGCGCTGCGGGAAATCCACGCACTGGCAGGTGCCGCGTGAGCTTCGCGACCCGAAACATCGGCGCTGCCCGCGCTGGCATCGCCATCCTGATCATCTTCCTGGTGGGCACGGCCATGGCGGTGCTGGCGGCGATCCCGCTGCCCGAGCAGAACAAGGACGTGTTCATCGGCCTGGTCGGCGGCCTGACGACCGCGCTCGGCATGGTCTGTGGCTACTACTTCAACGTGGGCGGGCGCCGCTCGCCGGGAGCCTGAAATGAATCGCACGCTGATTGCTGTGCTGGCCTTTGTGGCCTGGTCCGCTGTCATGTTCGGTGCCGGCTGGGCGTGGCGCGGCGATCGTGCCGAGGGCGCTGATGCCCGGCAGCAGGCCAGCGCCAGCGCCGCGGCGGTTGAACAGGTCAACCAGACCCGTGCCACTGAGCACACCCAGGCCGACAAACTGGCCGCCATCGGAGTGAAGCATGAAGAAGATCGCGCTGCGGCCCCGGCCGTCGCTGATGCTGTTGTGGCTGACGTGCGTGCTGGTGACCTCCGGCTGCGCGACGGGTGGGCGAGCTGCGAGACCCAGCGTCTGTCCGACGCTGCCGCCGCCGCCGGCGAACGTGATGCGGCCGCCGAGCGCCGAGCAGACTTTGCGGGGGCTGTTGTTCGAGCCGGCCGCGACGCCGACGACCAGCTCCGCGCCTGCCAAGCCGTGATCGCTGCGGACCGCGCCGAGACGCCCTGATGGCCGATCGCAAGGTCAAGCTGAAAGACCAGCTCGGGCGCGTTGTCAGGCTTGACGACGGCGATGCCGGTGCAACGCTGGGCAAGAACCTGTTCGGAACGGACGGGAAGCTGCTGAAGCCCTCGGACATCATCAACCCGCCGCCGGAGAGACAGGGCGCGGTGGCCACCCTCTGGAAGCTGATCCGGGAGATCCCGGCCAACATCCAGGCGCTGGCCGCCATGGGCGGGGTGGGCTTCCCGACCCGGGCCGGGGACGGAGCGTGGTTCCAGCGGTCATTGGAGCCGGGCACGGGTATCGACGTGACCAACGGCGACGGCGCGGCCGGCAACCCGACCATCTCGCTGGAGGACCTGCCGAACAGCGGCGTAGGTGCGGCGCTGGTGAAGCTGACCCGCGATGCAAAGGGCAGGGTGTCCGGCACTTCCTCGGCCACCACCACGGATCTGGCCGAGGGCACGAACCTCTACTACACCGATGGCCGGGTGGACGGCAGGATCAACCTGCAGAAGGGCCAGCCGAACGGGTTGACGCCGCTGGGAGCCGACTCGAAGATCCCGAGCCAGTACCTGCCGGCGCTGGCGATCACCTCGACGTTCGTGGTGAACAGCCAGGCCGCGCAGCTGGCGCTGGACGCCCAGGAAGGCGATGTTGCGGTCCGCACTGACCTCATCAAGAACTTCATCAAGAACACCGGCACGACCGGGACGATGTCGGACTGGACCGAGCTGCTGACGCCGGCAGCCCCGGTGCAGTCGGTGAACGGCAAGACCGGCAACGTCGTGCTGACTGCTGGCGACGTTGGCGCTGCGCCGGCGAGTGCAGCGTTTCCAGAGGCACCGAACGACGGTTTCGACTACGCGCGCGGCGGCCTCGCATGGCACCCGCTGACCGGTCCGCTCAGCAAATACGTGATGCTCGAGCTGCCGGTGCTGACCGATCAGGCCGGGAACGTGCTGACCGACCAGCAGGGCCGGCCACTGACCGCCAACGTGCCAGCCATCCCGTGGGCGTGGATCACCGGGACGCCGACCTACAGCTTCCCGCCGATGACGCTGGCTCAGGCCAATGCGCTGACGCCGGTTGCAGACGGACAGCCGGTGCTGATCACCGATCTGGCGGGCGGGCGCGAGCCGTGCTGGTACGACGCCACTGTGTCGAGCGGGACCAGATTCCGCCGCTTCTCTGACCGGAGCATCGCGAACTGATGGCCCTCGATCCGTCCATTTCGATCATCCGCGGCCTGCAGGCGTCTGTGGCGCTGGACGGGCTGACCGTCTCGGTGTCGCCGGGCATGTGCTACGTGCCGGGCACTGGCCGGGTGCTGAGCGACGGCACGGCCTCCACGACGTTGGTGAGCCCCACGCCGAACACGTTCTACCACCTGTACGCCTTCGACATGGGCGGTGGGCTGATGGGGCTGGAAGCGTCCGCCGTCCCGCCTGCCGCTCCGTATCTGGGCACCGCCCGGTGCAAGACCGGGGATGCCACGCGCCGCTACCTGATCAGCGGCCGCACCAACGCCAGCGGCGTCCTGCGCCCCGGCAAGCACACCCGGCCGTCCGAGATGGGCAATCGCGTGATGCTCGACGCAGCCACGTCCGCCGGGTCGGTTCCGATCACCCTGCTGTCCGGGCTGGTGGCCACAACCCCGCAGACCATCGACCTGTCCGCCGTGCTGCCGGTCACCGCCGACCGGGCCATCGTGCAGGTGTTCAACCCGACCAACTTCAGCCTGTACGTCTCGCGGTCGGAAGTGGGCGCGCCCTCGGCCTCGTCCTTCCAGTACGCCGCGATTCCAGGCTCCTGCCCGGTGCTCGACGTGACCCTCGACGCCAACCGCCAGTTCACGGTGCTGCTCAGCGCGACGCTGCCCCTTATCGGCCCGATCCTCGGCCTGCTCACCGGTTCGGTGTCGATCACGCTGGTCGGCTACGACTTCAACCGCTAGGAATTCCCCATGCCCAAGTACGCAGACCCCGCCGTATTCCCGGTCACCGCCCCGGCAGCGACCGACAACGTGATGACCCGCACTGCGGCGGGCACGGATGGCAACTTCGCCCTCGGCAACCTTGCCGGGCTGGCCCCGCTGGCGATTGCCAACGATCAGGCCCCGTTCTTCTCCGGCGGCGCATGGGGGGCGTACAGCCTCACCGCAGCAGGCCGAGCGCTCTCCGGCGTCGCCGGCACCGCCAACACCTTCCCGTACTTCTCGGCGGCGAACGTGGTGACGCTGGCGTCCGTTGGAACTACGGGGCTCGCGTCGCTGGCTGCCGCCAATCAGGCTGCAGGGCGCAATGCGATACAGGCAGCAGGGGTTGTCGGTGATGAGGCAATCGCCGGCAACAAGACCTACACAGGCACCTCAACCTTTACGGGCGCTGTTGTGGGTGCAGTCCAGATGGACACCCACGGTATTAACCACACTGTGGATAACTGGATAAAGATCGCCAACATGCCGTGGCCCGGCCCTTCTGTCTCCGCACTGGCGCTGACCGCCTCGTCAGGCAATTTGACCAACACGCGATTCGGCGTGGATACCATCAATGTCTCCGCCAAGGGCTACGACGCAAGCACTGTTCTGAGCCAAGCCGTCGTTGACAACATGGTCAGCCACATCCGTTCAGTCGATGGCACGATCCTTCTGCCCATCAGCATAGGTGTAACTCTCTCCATGTCCGGCGGGGTCAGCACCGGGATTGACGTCTGGATACGTAGCCCCGCCTATACCAGGGGGATGTACATCCTTCCCATGATCGTTTCTAACGCCGTGTACAACGGCAGGTCTATCCCAGCCAATACCGTCAGTACTGCGCCTGCGGGCATCTTGTACGCGACACCAAAAGTTAAGCCTGAAACAACTTCGTCTTCCTACCGGCCGGTGGTAAGTAACGTCCAGTCGCTAGGCGAGTCCTCTCGGCTTTGGACTCAGGTCTTCGCTACCAATCCCACCATCAGCACCTCCGACGCCCGCCTGAAGACAGACCCCCGCCAGCTCCGAGACGCCGAGTTCAAGGCGGCATCGGCCATTGCTCGGCTGCCGGCCGTCTGGCGTTGGCTGAGCCGGGTCCACGGCGACGAGAACTGCGAGCCGGAGGGAAAGGAAGCGCGCAAGCACTTCGGCCCGACCGTGCAGGCGGCCATCGCGGTGATGGAGGCCAATGGCCTCGACCCGTTCGCCCACTCCTTCATCTGCTACGACGAGTGGGAGGCGCTGCCGGAGCAGTGGCACGAGTGGGAGGCGCAAGAGGCCGTGCTGGACGACGACGGCAACGTGGTCACGCCAGCGGTCGAAGCTGGCCGCGAGCTGGTGCAGGAGGCGCGCGAGGCCGGCGACCGGTACAGCTTCCGCAAGGAGGAGCTGCTGTGCTTCATCGTCCGAGCGCTGGCGCAAGAGATCGACGGCCTGTCGGCCCGGGTGGCAGCGCTGGAGGCCGGTCGCAACCCCTGAGACGCCCGGGCGTATCCTGAGGGCATGGACGCCCTAGACAAGCCAGACACCCCCGAAACCGAACACCGCCCGGACCCCACCAAGCTGGAGCCGGGCCTTGGCCACCTGCTGATGCGCGACACCCGGACCCCTGAGGAACAGCTGGCCGCCTCGTTGAAGGAGTCGGCCAGGCGCAAGGGGAAGGGTCGGTCGAGGTGGTGGGAGAAGGGTAGCTGAGCGCCCAAAGAAAAGGCCCCGCGCGAGCGAGGCCTGTTCGAATTGCGGAGCGGTTCGTTTATTGCGGAGCGAAAACCACCGCTCGAAAACCCCGCAAACCATTGGTGCCGAAGGTGGGACTCGAACCCACACGCTTTTAAGGGCGGCGGATTTTGAGTCCGCTGCGTCTACCGATTCCGCCACTTCGGCTGGCTGGCCGCGTAGTGTATACAAGATGTGGAGGTTTGTGCAGACCTGAATGCTTAAGTCGGCGTCAGGGTTTCACCTACACAGGACGCTATACTCATCGCGCTGAACCATACAGGGAGTCGTCATGAGCGCGCTGCAGGATCTTCGGGTGCTGGTGGTCGAGAACGACGAAATGAGTGCGGCACTGCTGCAGATGCAGCTGGCACAGTCCGGCGCCGTGGTGGTGGGGTTGGCCGCGTCGGTGCCGGAGGCACTGCGCCTCCTCGGCGAGACCCAGCCCCAGGTGGTGCTGCTGGATTACCGGCTGGCCAACAACGAGACCAGTGAGGCGGTGGCTGCGGCCCTGGCGGCCCGCCAGATCCCCTTCGTGCTGGCCACCGGCATGGCCACCGAGCATCTGCCCGAGGCCTTCCGCTCGGGCATCATCCTGACCAAGCCCTACCTGACGGCCGAATTGAACGCCGCGCTGGGGCGCGCACGGGCAGGGGACTCGGTCACCGGCTGAGTGGGCGTCACGCCGCTTCGGCGTGCGCCAGTGATACCGGTTCGCGGTCGTCCAGGATCCGGTACAGCGCGGCCAGGTCTGCCGGGTCGGGGTTCAACCAGGCATCGAGATGTTCGCGCCGGATCGGCACGATACAGCGGTCATGGCCGGTCCGCGCCACCTCCGTGGGCGGCTCGTCGGTGATCGCGGCGAACGACAACAGCCGGCCTTCCGGGCCTTCCCATTCCGACCACAGGCAGGCGATCAGCAGATCGCGCGGCGGTTGCGGGCTGAATTGGAGCACGACGTTCTCGGCTTTCTCGCCCGGCGGCAGCGGGCGCTGCTCCAGTGCGTGACGCGGCACGTGTTCGTAGAACGACTGCACCACCACCACGCCATGCCGATGGCCGAACGCGGATTTCCAGTAGGCCTCCAAGCTGTCACGGCGAGCGTTGTAGGTGCCGGGATAGAGCACGTCGTTGCGCGCGGGTTTGTCCGGCAGCCGGCACTGGTAGCGCATCGGTTTGATCACGCGCTGGCCCTGTTCGGACACGATCACCGGGGCGTAGACCCCCGGGAAAATGCGGCTGTCGCGCGGCACCAGGCCGGCGCGCTGCAGGTCGGACAGGCGCGTCTGCGCGCGTTCGATCCGGTTGCCGGCCACGCGTACCTCGTTGCGTGCCTTCTGCGTGGGGCGTGCGGCCAACTGCTCCTCGGCCACGCGCAGGCGTGCGCCCTGCACGCGCACCTCCTCATCCAGTGCCTGCATTTCCTCGGCATGCCATTGCTGGATCCGGGCCACGATCTCCTGGCCCTGCGCGGTGCGGGCGCCGGCAAAGCCATCGTCCATTGCCTTGGGCATTTTGGGGCGCTGCTTGCCGGCGTCGTGCGCGTAAAGCTGGGCGAACTCGTCCAGCGAAATCATGGCGCCGTACTCACGGACCAGCTTGGTGTAGTCGGCGCGGATCTGGGCGGAATAGCACATGGCGGGGACGGCAGCGCGCAGGGAGGGCGGAGGGGACAGGATAGGCCGATGGGTCGCAGATACTGCGAATCCGTTCGGGCATGCTGAGCGTCCATTCATTGCCGGATCCGCGTCATGTCGCTGCCTGCTGGTGTTCATTGCATCCCCCTGCCGCCCAGCGTGGAGGAATACCGTGCCCTGCGCGTGCTGGCCGGTCTGAGCCCGAAAACCGCCGAAGCGGCGGCGCGTGGCCTGCCCAATACCGTCTTCGGCGTGAGCCTGCGCGAAGGAGACCGCCTGTTGGCGATGGGCCGGATCATCGGTGATGGCGGCTGCTTCCTGCAGGTGGTGGATATCGCCGTGGTGCCGGATCGCCAGGGGCAGGGCCTGGGCAAGGCCGTGATGGCCCAGCTCGATGCCTGGCTGCGCACGAATGCCATCGGCGCCTATGTGAGCCTGATCGCCGATGGGCAGGCGCATCGGCTGTATGCGCAGTTCGGTTTTACCTTGACCGCGCCGCGCTCGGTGGGGATGGCGAAGGTCGTAGCGCAGGGCCCATAAACAAACAACCCCGACCGAAGTCAGGGCTGTTTGTTTGAAGCTGGCGTCCCCACGGGGATTCGAACCCCGGTCGCCACCGTGAAAGGGTGATGTCCTAGGCCTCTAGACGATGGGGACGCGTTAAACCGAATTTTGGCTTCCATCGGACGGCCTGTGTCCGGAGAAGTGGTGGAGCCAGGCGGGATCGAACCGCCGACCTCCTGCATGCCATGCAGGCGCTCTCCCAGCTGAGCTATGGCCCCACAGTTGTGCTGCGAGCCGCCTATCATAGCGGCGGATGTGCCGGATGGGAAGAGGCTCATGAAACAAAAAGCCCCGACCGAAGTCAGGGCTGTCTGTTTGAAGCTGGCGTCCCCACGGGGATTCGAACCCCGGTCGCCACCGTGAAAGGGTGATGTCCTAGGCCTCTAGACGATGGGGACGCGTTAAACCGAATTTTGGCTTCCATCGGACGGCCTGTGTCCGGGGAAGTGGTGGAGCCAGGCGGGATCGAACCGCCGACCTCCTGCATGCCATGCAGGCGCTCTCCCAGCTGAGCTATGGCCCCACGTTGTACCGCAAGCCGCCTAGTATATCTGCCTGTTCACGTTTGTGGAAGTCTTTTTGAGCACGTCCAGGTAACGCAACCGCAGGTGGCGGTGAACAAAAAGACCCGGCATGCCGGGCCTCGGTGTTCGTCTGATGAGTGGCGTCCCCACGGGGATTCGAACCCCGGTCGCCACCGTGAAAGGGTGATGTCCTAGGCCTCTAGACGATGGGGACGCATGAAACTCATCAAATTGTTCAGCACACCCGAACGGCCTGATGTCCGGAGTGGTGGAGCCAGGCGGGATCGAACCGCCGACCTCCTGCATGCCATGCAGGCGCTCTCCCAGCTGAGCTATGGCCCCACGATGCTGGAGGCGGAATTCTACGCGGCCGTGAAGCGTTCGCCAAGTCTTTTTTCTGAAATACCGAAGAAAGAATGCATGCGGAAAAAACCCACCACTGAAAACAAAAAGCCCCGACCGAAGTCAGGGCTGTCTGTTTGAAACTGGCGTCCCCACGGGGATTCGAACCCCGGTCGCCACCGTGAAAGGGTGATGTCCTAGGCCTCTAGACGATGGGGACGCACGAAAACTTCAAATTTTGTCACTGCAATCTGATCGGCCTAATGATCGGATTGGTGGAGCCAGGCGGGATCGAACCGCCGACCTCCTGCATGCCATGCAGGCGCTCTCCCAGCTGAGCTATGGCCCCACGTCGTGAGGAGCGAAATCATAGCGACGACGTTTTGGATTGGCAAGGAAAAAGTGAAGAAATATCGCTATTCGTTGCGACTCATCCGCCTGGCAGCCGCTGATGGCGAAGGCGCAACGCGTTGCTGATCACCGACACCGAACTCAGACTCATCGCCAGCGCCGCCAACATGGGCGACATCACGATGCCCAGGGGATACAGCACACCGGCTGCAACCGGAATGCCAAGTGCGTTGTAGAGAAACGCAAACCCCAGGTTCTGCCGCATGTTGCGCACGCTGGCGGTGGAGAGCTGGCGCGCACGCAGGATGCCGCGCAGGTCGCCTTTGACGAGGGTGACCTGCGCACTGGACATCGCCACGTCGGTGCCATTGCCCATCGCGATCCCGACATCGGCGCTTGCCAGCGCAGGCGCATCGTTGATGCCGTCGCCGGCCATCGCGACCGTGCGACCCTGCGCCTGCAGCGTGCGGATCAGCGCGGCTTTGTCGGCGGGGCGCATTTCGCCATGCACCTCATCCAGGCCAAGTTCCCGCGCGACCGCTTCAGCGGTGGCGGTGCCATCGCCGGTGGCCATCACGATGCGCAGGCCATCGCGGTGCAGGTGCCTGATCGCTTCGGCGGTGGAGGCCTTGATCGGATCGGCGACGGCGAGCAGTCCACCGAGCTGTCCATCCACGGCCAGGTACATCACGCTTGCCGCGGTACTGCGCAGCTGCGCTGCACCTTCGCGCAACGCATCCAGGGCGATGCCGTGTTCGTCCATCAGTGCGGTATTGCCAAGCAGCAGCGCCTTGTCATCGACCACGCCCTGCACACCCATGCCGGTCAGTGAGTCGAAGTCCGCCACGGCGGTCAACGTCATCCTGCGCGCCTTCGCTTCGGCAACGATCGCGGCGGCAAGCGGATGCTCGCTGCCCTGGTCCAGGCTGGCGGCCCACTGCAGGATCTGGTCCGCATGGAAGGGGGGCACGGCCTGCACATCGCGGAATGCGGGACGGCCTTCGGTCAGCGTGCCGGTCTTGTCCACCACCAGCGTATCGACCTGGCGCAGGGCTTCGATCGCTTCGGCATCACGGAACAGGACACCATGCTGCGCGGCACGGCCCGTGGCGACCATGATCGTCATCGGTGTGGCCAGGCCCAGCGCACACGGGCAGGCGATGATCAGCACCGCCACCGCGCTCAGCACTGCGTGCGTCCATGAAGGCGCCGGGCCGAACAGGCCCCAGCCGAAGAATGTCAGTACCGCGACCGACAACACCGCCAGCACGAACCAGTACGCGACGGTGTCGGCCATGCGTTGCATCGGTGCCCGCGAGCGCTGCGCCTGCGCGACCAGCTGCACTATCTGCGCCAGCATGCTGTCATCGCCGAGCCGGTCGGCGCGCACCACCAAGCTGCCGGTGCCGTTGAGCGTCGCGCCGATCACGCTGTCGCCGACGGTCTTGCCCACCGGAACGGGTTCGCCGGTGAGCATTGATTCGTCGATCGAGGAGCGGCCCTCCATCACGGTGCCATCCACGGGTACTTTCTCACCCGGGCGCACGCGCACGCGGTCGCCGGGCTGGAGCGCTGCGATCTCGACGTCCTCTTCGTGACCATCCTCGCGCAGCACGCGCGCGGTTTTCGGCGCCAGGCCGAGCAGGGACTTGATCGCGGCCGACGTCTTCGCCCGTGCACGCAACTCCATCAACTGGCCGAGCAGCGTGAGCGAGATGATCATCGCAGCCGCTTCGAAATAGACGCCGACATGTCCGTGCTGCTGGAACGACGGCGGGAACAGCCCAGGCGCAACGGTAGCCACCACGCTGTAGCCGAAGGCGGCCAGCACGCCGGTGCCGATCAGGGTCCACATGTTCGGGCTGCGGTTGCGCATCGACTGCGCCCAGCGCTGCAGGAAGGGCCAGCCGGCCCACAGCACGACCGGCGTGGCCAGTGCCAGCTCGATCCACACCCGCAGATCCGGTGAGAACCCGTGCAGTACCGGCGTCATCGCCAGCATCGCCAGGGCCATCGTTGCCACGCTCAGCGGCAGGCTCCACCAGAAGCGCCGCCGGAAATCGGTCAGCTCGGGGTTTTCGTCATCCTCAAGGCTGGGCATCGCCGGTTCCAGCGCCATGCCGCACAGAGGACAGCTGCCGGGACCGTCCTGCACGATCTCCGGGTGCATCGGGCAGGTGTACCGCGTGCCGGCGGGGGCTGGTTTGACGACGCCAGCAGGTGCGGCCAGATAGCGCTGCGGGTCGGCAATGAACCTTCGTCGGCAGCCATCGCTGCAGAACGCGTAGTCGTTGCCGTCATGGCGGGCATGGTGGGGCGTGGTGGCCGGGTCGACCATCATCCCGCAGACAGGATCCCTGACGGTGCCGGCATCGGTCGCCGTGGCGCCGGGGTGATCGTGGGCGTGCGTCATTGGCGGATGTCCGTCAACGCCGACAGGATCGGGCACTGCGCGTTGTCGCCGTGCCCGGGGCAGGCCTCGACCA
The DNA here is from genome assembly GCF_048957655.1 of Stenotrophomonas sp. AS1. Classification (NCBI taxonomy): domain Bacteria; kingdom Pseudomonadati; phylum Pseudomonadota; class Gammaproteobacteria; order Lysobacterales; family Lysobacteraceae; genus Stenotrophomonas; species Stenotrophomonas sp. AS1. The sequence goes on from NZ_JARVXM010000007.1 coordinate 361,612, forward strand.
GGTGCTTGAGCGCCCGGTGCATGCGCTGCAGCTCGTTGATGCGCTGTTCGATATCGGCGAGTTTGTTCACTGCGCTGTCGCGGATCTGTGCCATGTCCTGGCCGCGCTGATCGCTGAAGCCGAGCAGGTCGGCGACTTCATCCAGACTGAAACCCAACGCCTTGGCGCGGCGGATGAACTGCAGCCGGGTCAGGTCGGCCTCGCTGAAGACGCGGTAGCCGCCGGCGCTGCGGCGAGCGGTGGGCAGCAGCTGCTGCCGCTCGTAGTAGCGCACCGTATCGATGGGCACGCCTGCCTGGCGCGCGAGCTGTCCAATGTTCATGAGCACCTCGTGGATGACCCGGTCATTGTGGACCCTGGAGTCTGGTCAAGGGTCAAGCCTTGCTGGAACCCAACTGAAGATTCATCGCGCGTGAAATTTGCAATTAGTTGCATGGTCGTCCTCGCGGGACGCCCGTAGCCTCAGGCCATCTTATGTACAGACCTGTTCTGCCCGGCCCCGTGTCGGCAGGCATTGTTCAAGGAGAATGGCCATGGACGCACCCCGCAACACGCTGCAGCAGGACCGCCGGCCGGACGCGCCGACCCTGATGGAAGTGGCGGTCGTTGAATTCCCCGGCAGCCTGCGCGCCGCCGCACCGGTGCTGTCCGAACTTGCCCAGCGCTGCAACCGCACAGTGGCCGCGGGGCGCCGCACCGGCGCACGGATGCTGGTGACGCGATGGACGATGTCCAGCCGGGGCATGCAGCGCGTTGCTGGCGCCGAACTGTTCGGCGATGCACTGCCGGCGATCATCGTCATCCCCGGCAGCGAATCGAGCTGGTCCATGGCACCGCCGGATGAACGCCTGCTGGCGTGGCTGCGCGAATGCCACGATGGCTGCAGCCTGCTGGCGGCCTGCGACGAGGGTGGCCTGCTGCTGGCCGCGGCGGGCGTCCTGGCCGGCCGCCCGGTCAGCGTGCCCGATCCGGCCCGTTGCCAGGCGCTGCGCACGATGGTGCCCAGCTGGCAGCCGTGCGAACGGACCCTGGTCGACGATGGCGATCTGCTCACCGCCGCCGGACCGGACGCATGGAAGTATCTGAGCCTGCGCCTGATCGCACGGGTCTATGGACAGAGTGTGATGAACACCGTCATCCAGCAGTTGCAGCTGATGATTCCGCGCACGGAACTGGATGATCTGGAACGCTTCAGCCCCAACTTCGCCCACGGCGATCGCAGCATCCTCAAAGCACAGCGCTGGCTGCATGGCATCGCTGCCCGGGGTGTGGGGCTCGACGACATCTGCGTGCAGGCCGGGCTGGAACCGCGCACGCTGCAGCGTCGGTTCCTGAAAGCCACCGGGATGCGCCCGATCGAGTATTGCCAGCGCCTGCGCATCGCCAAGGCGCAGCTGCTGCTGCAGGCCGGCGGCGTCGTGGACCAGGTTGCATGGGCAGTGGGGTACTCGGACCAGAGCGCGTTCCGCCGGCTGTTCCTGCGTATTGTCGGGCTGACTCCCGCACGTTATCGCCGCCAGCTTGCTGCCCAGCAGCGTGAGCGGGCGCACTCACGCCCGGTCGCCCGGGTGCTTGAGTCGATTCGTCCGGCTGCCTGAATCGCACGACTGTCGCGTGCTTGATCCCCTGTCGGCTTGCTGGGACCATGCCAGCGGGCCCGATGCAACAGCCGTCGCCACGTGGCAGATCACGGGCGGCGGCGGAGAAAAACAATGATCAGCAGTGTAGGCCCGGTACCGCTTGCGGTCGTGTGGGTGTTGGTGGGTCTGGCCATCGCGATGCTGGTGGCCAGTGTGGTGCGTGCTCCGGCCATCGAAGGCGTGCCGCGTCCGCGGTCGCTGGTGGTGGACATGCTGCTGCTGGGGCTGCTGGCCGGACGTGCGGCGTTCGTGATCTGGCACCTGGGCGACTATGCGCAGGATCCCTGGGGCGTACTGCGCATTGGCGATGGCGGCTTCCTGGTGTGGCCGGCGATGGTGGCGGGGCTGGGATGGGGCGCCTGGCGCCTGCGCCGCTGGCCGTCGCTGCGGCGGCCGGTCGTGGCCGCCGCTCTGGCCGGCGTGCTGAGCTGGGCGGTACTGTCGGCGGGTGCTGGCTGGCTGCAGCAATCGCGGGTAACGCTGCCGGCGATCAGCCTGACTTCGCTGCAGGGTGAGACGATCGCATTGGCCGACACGCAGGGCACCCCTGTGGTGGTCAATCTCTGGGCGAGCTGGTGTGGCCCCTGCCGGCGCGAGATGCCGGTGCTGGCTCGCGCGCAGCAGCGCCACCCGGACATCCGCTTCCTGTTCGTCAACCAGGGTGAGACCCGCGAAGAGGTCGAGGGTTTCATCGCCGCCGAGCAGCTGACGCTGGACAACGTGCTGCTTGACGAGGCTGCGCTCACCGCCGAGCGGCTGCAGGTACACGCCTATCCGACTACCCTGTTCTTCGACGGCCAGGGCCGGCTGCAGCAGATCCATCTGGGCGAACTCAGTGCCGCCGGCCTGCAATCCAAGCTCGACAGCCTGTAAGGGTGGTCACGTTGTCATGTTCCTTGAATCCAGGAGTCACCATGAAGTTGAAGTCCTCGCGCCCATTGGGCACCGTGCTGGCGGTCTCGCTGTTGATGGCCCTGGCCGGGTGCAGCCAGGCGCAGACGCCCAGCGCCGCTGATGCCGCGCCGGCCAAGGGCGGTGCCGATCGCCCGGCGGTGCTGAAAGGCATCGAGAAGCACGGCTTCGAGGTGATCGGCGAGTTCGACGCGCCCGGTGGCCTGCGCGGCTTTGCCGGCGTGGTCGGTGGGCAGCAGCCCGCGGCGGCCTACGTCACGGCGGACGGAAAGCACGTCGTGGTCGGCAGCCTGTTCGATGCCAACGGCGAGGATGTGGGGGCGGCACCATTGGAAAAGCTGGTGGCCAAGCCGATGTCCGAGCGCAGCTGGAAGAAGCTGGATGAAAGCGCGTGGGTCCGTGATGGCCGCGCCGATGCGCCGCGCGTGGTCTACACCTTCAGCGATGCGAACTGCCCGTATTGCCATCGTTTCTGGGAAGCGGCGCGGCCGTGGGTTGACGCCGGCAAGGTGCAGTTGCGCCACGTGATGGTCGGCGTGATCCGTGAGGACAGTCCGGCCAAGGCGGCCGCGATCCTCACCGCGCTCAACCCCAGCGCCGCGCTGCTGGAGAACGAACGGCTGTTTGATCGCGGCGGGATCAAGCCGGCGGCTTCGCTGACCGCGGAGGTCGCCAACAAGCTCGATGCCAATCAGGTACTGATGATCGAACTGGGCTTCCAGGGTACGCCGGGTATTCTGTTCAAGGATGCCCAAGGCATGGTACAGCGCCGTTCCGGCATGCCCCAGGGCGATGACATGACCGTGGTGCTCGGCCCGCGCTGAGGCGAACCGGGTATCACTGCACACCGCGCCGGGCTCTGCCCGGCGCGCTTGGTTTGGGCGTCGTGCGGCCTGGCTCGGATGCGTTGACGCATTCGGCTTGATTTGGATCAAGGCTGAAAACGGGGCGGTCGCTAAGCTGCCCCGATGCGCTATTTCATGGATTGCCCCACACGCAGCGGACGTGCGACTGCCCAGTCAGAAAACTGCCTGACAACATTCACGGCATTCTCACTTTGCGATTGTTACTCAGGGCGCTGGCTGACACGCACATGCGTGGCTGTCATCAGGGATGAGGGGATCCCGTGCGAGCGTACCCACGCACGCGATGCGTCCGCCGGCTTGACCGCCACCGGACCACGCGCAGGCGGAGGTCGCGCGCATTGCAGTGCCGGGCTGCGTGCCGGTTGCCTGCAGCGTCATGGACGCCTGCCGGAATCGACACGTGGAACTGTGTACGGTTCAAGGAGGACGTGATGCGTTTGTCTGTATTGACGGTCGCATGCGCGGCAGCACTCGCTGCGGCGCCGGTGTACGCGCAGGATTCGGCCGCCGCGTTGCGGCAGGATATCCAGACGCTGCGGCAGACGCTGGAGCAGATGGAGAAACGACTGCAGGCGATTGAATCCGGGCAGCCTCCACCTGCCTCGCCGGCCATCACGACGGCGACTGCCTCCGGTACGGGCGTCACGCCCGCCCCCTTGCCAGCGCCCCTGACGGCCCAGGCCCAGGTGCCGGGCATGGGCCAGGCGATTCTGCCGCAACGCGATTCCGTTGCCGATCCCTCCAGCGCCGCCTCCCGCCCGGACAGCGCCGCCGGGCCGACCGATCCCGAACTGAAAGGCTTCTTCGCGATCCCCAATACCGATACGCTGATCCGCATCGGCGGCTACGCCAAGCTCGACGCGATCGCCGATTCGCGCGCAGCCGGTGACCAGGAACAGTTCGTCACCTCGTCGATTCCGGTCGGCAGTGCGCACGGGGATGTCTCCAACTTCACGCTGCATGCCAAGCAGACCCGCTTCAGCTTCGAAGCGCGGCGCCCGACCACGCATGGCAACCTGCGCTTCTATCTGGAAAACGACTTCTTCGGCAGCAGCGACAGTTATCAGTTCCGTCTGCGCCATGCCTACGGGCAACTGGGCAATACCTACGCCGGTTATGGCTATTCCACGTTCATGGATGCCGACAGCCTGCCCGACACCCTGGATTTCGCCGGGCCGGGTGGGGCGGGGTACCTGCTCGTGGCCGGCATCCACCACAGCTTCGCAATGGGCAAGGGGAACACCCTGACCGTGGCGGCCGAGGATCCGGATACCCAGTTGAGCAACCCCGCCGAGGGGATCATGCCGGTGGACCAGCTGCCGGACGTCACCGTAACCGCGCGCATGGAGCGTGACTGGGGCCATCTGCAGCTGGGTGCGGTCGCACGCAGCCTGGGGTACGACGGCAATGCCGGCGATGGCCGGCGCTTTGCGGGTGGCCTGCAGCTCAGCGGCTCGGCCGCGGTGGGCGAACAGGACCTGCTGTTGTTCGGCATGCTCGGCGGCAAGGGCCTGGCCCGTTATACGGCCGACCTGACCGGTTCGGGCATGGACGCGGTGGTGACCACAGACGGGCGGCTGCAGGCGTTGTCGCTGTATGGCGGCTTCGTTGGTTACACCCATTACTGGTCGCCGCTGTGGCGCTCGAACCTGATCTACGGCCAGCTCACCAGTGGACGCAACGATGCGCTGGCCGCCGATGCGTTCCGCCAGAGCCGCTACGGCGTCTTCAACCTGCTCTGGAGCCCGGCCCCGTCCTGGACGATGGGCATGGAGCTGCTCTACGGGCAGCTGGAACAGCAGAGTGGACAACGCGGCGACACGATGCGGCTGCAGGGCAGCCTGCAATACAACTTTATCAAGTAACTCCCAACGCCCGGCATGACCGGGTCCCTGCCTGGCAAAGGAGCAAGCGTCATGGCAAAAGCGAAGAAGATCGGGGTGGTCGGTGCCACCTTCCTGGTGGCCGGCAACATGATGGGGTCGGGGGTGTTCCTGTTGCCCTCCAGCCTGGCCAAGATCGGCACGGCCTCGATCTGGGGTTGGCTGATCACCACCGCCGGCGCGCTGCTGCTGGCCTTCGTGTTTGCCAAGCTCGGCAAGCTGGCGCCCAAGGCCGGTGGTCCCTATGCCTACGCCAGGGACTGGTTCGGCCCCTACATGGGTTTCCAGACCAACACCATCTACTGGTTCGCCAACTGGATCGGCAACGTCGCCATCCCGATCGCGGCAGTCGGCTACTTCAGCTACTTCTTCCCGATCCTGTCCGAGCCGTTGCCGCGCTGCATCGCGGTGCTGGCGCTGGTCTGGGCGTTGAGCTTCGCCAACGTGATCGGCCCCTCGTTCGTGAGCAAGCTGCAGACGGTGACCACCAGCTTTGCGCTGGTGCCGATCCTGGGCATCGCGATCTTCGGCTGGTTCTTCTTCGACCCGACCATCTTCAAGGGGGCGTACAACGTTTCCGGGGAGTCCAACTTCGGCGCGATCTCCAGTGCCGCCGCGTTAACCCTGTGGGCCTTCATCGGCGTGGAATCGGCCTCGGTGACTGCCGGCGTGGTCGAGAACCCGGAGAAGAACGTGGCGCGCGCGACGCTGGGCGGCGTGTTCCTGGCTGCGATCGCCTACATCGCCAGCTCCTCGGTGATCATGGGCATGGTGCCCAATGGCGACCTGCAGGTCTCCGATGCGCCGTTCGCGCTGGCCGCGGCCAATGCGGTCGGTGGCTGGGGCGGGGCGCTGGTGAGCCTGTGCGCCTTCGTGGGCGCGGCCGGCTCGCTTGGTGGCTGGATCCTGCTGACCGCGCAGAGTGCCAAGGCGGCCTCCGATGACGGCCTGTTCCCGAGCATCTTCAGCAAGACCAACAAGGACGACGTACCGGTCAAGGGCGTGCTGATCGTGGCGGTGCTGATGACCCTGGCGGTGCTGGTCACCTCCACCTCCAAGACCGCCTCGGCCCAGTTCGATGTGATCACCTCGGCGGCGGTGGTGCTGACCCTGCTGCCGTACATCTACTCCTGCGTGGCCTGCTACTTCGTGGTCGAGCGCTCGCACACGCTGGTGCACACCGGCGCGTTCTGGCTGCTGACCAGCGTCACCGTTGTGTACTGCCTGTGGGCGATCTTCGGGTCGGCCGGCAACATCGTGCAGTACGCCTTCCTGTTCGTGCTGTTCATCACGGTGTTCTACCCGTTCTTCAGCGAGGAGCGCCGCCGCCAGCGCGGCCAGCTGCCCGCGCTCGACGCCGCCGTCCGCACGACGCTTTCGTGATATTGCCCCAGGAGAATCCCTGTGTACTTCAAGTCCCTTGATTACCCGATCATCGTCATCGACGACGACTACGAATCCCCGCGCATCGGCGGCATCCTGATCCGTGCGCTGGTGGACGAGCTGCGCAAGAATGACCAGCGCGTGCTGTGCGGCCTGACCCTGGCCGATGCCCAGGCCGGCGCGCGCACCTACGTGGCCGCCTCGGCGGTGCTGATCTCCATCGACGGCACCGAGGAGAACCCGGAGCAGTTCCAGCGCCTGCTGGGCTTCCTGCGCGAGCAGACCGCACGCCGCGCGAACCTGCCGGTGTTCCTGTACGGCGAGCGCCGCACCATCGAGAAGGTGCCGAGCAAACTGCTCAAGTTCGTGCACGGCTACATCTTCCTGTTCGAAGACACCAAGAGCTTCATCTCGCGGCAGGTGATGCGGGCGGCCGAAGACTACATGGCCAATCTGCTGCCGCCGTTCTTCAAGGCGCTGATCCACCACACCGCCGAGTCCAATTACTCCTGGCACACGCCTGGCCATGCCGGCGGCGTGGCGTTCACCAAATCACCGGTCGGCCGTGCGTTCCACCAGTTCTACGGCGAGAACACGCTGCGCAGCGACCTGTCGATCTCGGTGCCGGAGCTGGGCTCGCTGCTCGACCACACCGGCCCGATCAAGGAGGCCGAGAACGAGGCGGCGCGCAACTTCGGCGCCGACCACACCTTCTTCGTCACCAATGGCACCTCGACCGCCAACAAGATCGTCTGGCACGGGACCGTGGGGCGGGGCGATGTGGTCTTTGTCGACCGCAACTGCCACAAGTCGCTGCTGCACGCGCTGATCATGACCGGTGGCGTCCCGGTGTACTTCACCCCCAGTCGCAACGCGCACGGCATCATCGGCCCGATCAGCCTGGACCAGTTCACGCCCGAGTCGCTGCAGCAGGCCATCGCCGCCAACCCGCTGGCCAGCAAGGCCTACAAGGCCGGCTCCAAGCCGCGCATCGCGGTGGTCACCAATTCGACCTATGACGGGTTGTGCTACAACGCCGAAAAGATCGCCGAGGAAATCGGCAGCGCGGTCGATTTCCTGCATTTCGACGAAGCCTGGTATGCCTATGCCGCGTTCCATCCGTTCTATGAGAACCATTACGGCATGGCCAAGGGCAAGCCGCGCGAGCAGGATGCGATCATCTTCACCACGCACTCCACGCACAAGCTGCTGGCCGCGTTCTCGCAGGCTTCGATGATCCACGTGCGCAACGCCGCGACCCAGGCGCTGGATGCCGAACGCTTCAACGAAGCCTTCATGATGCACACCACCACCAGCCCGCATTACGGCGTGATCGCCGCGTGCGATGTGGCCTCCAAGATGATGGAAGGCGCCGCTGGCGAGTCGCTGGTGCAGGAGATGCACGACGAGGCGATTGCCTTCCGCCGCGCGATGCTGCATGTGCGCGAGGATCTGGGCCGCGACGACTGGTGGTTCAGCGTGTGGCAGCCGGACAAGCTGGAACGTTCGCTGGCCAAGGGCGATGCGCCGGCCCCGATGGTGGCCAAGCGCAGCGAGTGGTACCTGCAGCCGGACGCGCACTGGCATGGCTTCGACGGCCTGGTGGACGACTACGTGCTGATCGACCCGATCAAGGTGACCCTGCTCACGCCGGGGCTCTCGATGGACGGCGAGATGGGCCAGCGCGGCATTCCGGCCGCAGTGCTGAGCAAGTTCCTGTGGACCCGCGGCATCACGGTGGAGAAGACCAACCTGTACTCGGTGCTGTTCCTGTTCTCGATGGGCATCACCAAGGGCAAGTGGAGCACCCTGGTCACCGAGCTGATGGCCTTCAAGGAGCTCTACGACAGCAATGCGCCGCTGACCCGCGCACTGCCGCAGCTCGCGGCCGAGTTCCCGATCGCCTACGCCGGGTGGGGCCTGCGTGACCTCTGCGATGCGCTGCACGCCTTCAACGGCGAGTTCGGCGTGGCCGAAGTGATGCGCGCCATGTACGTGGATCTGCCCGAGCCGGTGATGACGCCCGCCGAAGCCTATGACCATCTGGTCCGCGGCCAGATCGAACGGGTCGACATCGAACAGATCAGCGGCCGCATCGCCGGCACCATGCTGGTGCCGTACCCGCCGGGCATCCCGACCATCATGCCGGGCGAGCGCTTTGGCGCCAGCGATGAGCCGATCATCCAGTCGCTGCGGATCGCCCGTGAGCAGAACGCGCGCTTCCCGGGCTTCGAGTCGGATGTGCACGGGCTTATCATCGACACCGACGGCGATGCGCCGAGCTACAAGGTGGAGGTGCTGAAGGTCTGACGCCTGCGCGCAGGACCCTCGGCCAGCGATGGATACAGCACGCGAGCAGCGGGTCCTCAAATTCTCCATCGGGGTGACGATGGCGGTCAGCGCCATCGGCTTCATCGGTGGCCTGCTGGTGGGATCGCAGGCCATCCTGTTCGATGGCGTCTACAGCCTGGTGGACGTGGCGCTGACCCTGGTGGCGCTGTCGGTACTGCGGCTGGTGGCGCGGGAAGAAAGCCCGCGCTTCCAGTATGGCTACTGGCACCTGGAACCGATGGTGGAGGCGCTTGGCGGGGCGATCCTGTCGCTGGCCTGCATCTATGCGCTGGCCAACTCGGTGATCGGGCTGACCACGGGCGGGCATGAGGTCAAGGCCGGGCCTGCGCTGCTGTGGGCGGCCCTGCTGTGCGTGAGCAACCTGGCGATGGCGGCCTTCGTGCGCACCCGCGCGATGCAGCTGCACTCGGCGCTGCTGTGGCTGGACGTGCGCGCCTGGCTGCTCAGCGGCATGATGAGCCTGGCGGTGGTGCTGGCGTTTGCGATCGCGCTGTTGCTGCGCGATGGCGCGCATGCCCACTGGATTCCCTATCTGGATCCGCTGGTGCTGGCCGCGATCAGCGTGGCGGTACTGCCGGTGCCGTTGCGCAGTGCATGGAAGGCCATGCGCGAAGTGCTGCAGGTGGCGCCGGATACGCTGGATGCGCGCGTGCAGGCGGTGATGAAGGACTTCGTCGCCGAACACGGCTATCTGGATTTCACCAGCCACGTGGCCAAGATGGGCCGCATGCGGTTCGTGGAGATCCACATCCTCACCCACCCGGAGACGGTGATCGGCAACATCGGCAATGTGGACCGGCTGCGTGATGAGATCGCCGAGCGCCTGGATGCGCGCGGCAGTGAGTTCTGGTTGACCATCGATTTTACTGCCGATCCGGCCTGGACCTGATCGATCCCTGACCGCGCACTCACTACCGCCCAGCACCGCAGTGGCGCGAAGACGGCAGGTGACGACCCCTGGGCGGGCCTGCACAGCGCTATACGAAACGTATATGATGTGTATATACCGTATGAGAGGGATTGCCCATGGGCATCGTGAACATCGACGACGAACTGCACGACAACCTGCGCCGCGCCAGCGGCGTCTCGGGCCGCTCGATCAATGCCCAGGCCGGTTTCTGGATCAAGATCGGCATGCTGTGCGAAATGAATCCCGGCTCGACCTATCAGGAGATCGTCAACCGTGAACTGCGAGCCGCAGGGGTTGAACCTGGCGCCTTGCGGGTGGCCGAAGCATGATCAAGACCGCTGAAGAACAGGCCTTGATGCGTACCTCCGGGCGCCTATTGGCCTCGGTGTTCGAAGCGCTGGACACGCTGCCGCTGGAAGGCATGAGCACGCTGCAGGTGAACGACTGGGTCGAGCGCTTCATCGTCGATGAGCTGCAGGCGCGCCCGGCGAGCAAGGGCCAGTATGGCTTCGCCTACGTGCTCAATTCGTCCGTCGACAACGTGGTCTGCCATGGAGTGCCCTCGGCCGATGCCATCCTGCGCAGCGGGAGCATCGTCAATCTCGACATCACGCTGGAAAAGGGGGGGTACATCGCCGACTCCAGCAAGACCTATCTGATCGGTGAGGTCGATTACGCGGCCAAGCGGCTGGTGCGGGTGACCCGCGAGGCGATGTGGAAGGGGATCGGGGTGGTGCGCCCGGGCGCGACGCTGGGCGACATCGGTTTCGCGATCCAGCAGCATGCCAAGGCCCACGGCTACAGCGTGGTCCGCGAATTCTGCGGTCATGGCATCGGCCAGCAGATGCACGAAGAGCCGCAGGTGCTGCACTACGGCCGTCGCGGCGATGGGCTGGAACTGGAGGAGGGCATGACCTTCACCATCGAGCCGATGATCAACCAGGGTCGTGCTGCCATCGACATGAGCGACGACGGCTGGACCGTGACCACCCGTGACGGCAAGCTCTCGGCGCAGGCCGAGCACACCGTGCTGGTGACCGCCGACGGGGTGGAGGTGCTGACCCTGCGCACGGGCGAGCGGATGCCCGACTGAGGCGGGCCGCCGGGCCATGCCCGGCAGCTTCATTCGCTGCGTGTGGACACCAGCTTGAGAAACGCCTCGTTCTGATAGCGGCTCATGCGCAGCTGCTGGCCGGTGTCCATGGTCACGACGTGGTGGCCGTTGAACCACGGATGGATCGCCTTGACCCGGCGCACATTGACGATCGCCGAGCGGTGCACGCGGGCGAAGTGCCGCGGGTCCAGCCGGGCAGCGAGGGTGGCCATGGTCTCGCGCAGCTCATGCACGCGGTCGACCAGGTGGATCTCGACCGTGTTGCGCGCGGCCTTGATCCAGACGATGTCATCCACCGCCACCAGTACCACATGCTCCTCCACGCGCACCGGGATGCGCTGCAGATACGCGTCACGTTGCCGCAATGCGTCCAGCGCCTGCAGGATCTGCGTCGAGGCCTGCGCGCCCACCCCGCGGGCCGCCGACAGCCGCGCCTTGGCCCGCTGCAGGGTGGCGGCGAAGCGCTCCCGGCTGAACGGTTTGACCAGATAGTCCACGGCATTGGCTTCGAAGGCCTTCACGGCGTACTGCTCGTAGGCGGTGACGAACACGGTGGCCGGCATCCGCTCGGCACCGATGGTGGCGACCACGTCCAGGCCGGTGATCGCCGGCATCTGGATGTCCAGGAAGACCAGGTCCGGGGACTGGTTGCGGATGGCATTGACCGCCGATACGCCATCGCCGCATTCGCCGACGATCTCAAGCTCAGGATCATCGCGCAGCAACCGGATGACCGCATGCCGCGCGATCGGCTCATCATCGACCACGAGAACGGTGAGGCTCATGCCGGCGCAGTGCCCGGGAAGAATTCCGGTGCATCGTCGGCGCTCTCCAGTTCCCGGAACGGAACGCGGATGCGGCACACCACACCTTCCGGCCACATCATGTCCAGCCTCACCTCGGCGGCATCGCCGTACAGTTCCATCAGACGCAGGCGTGTGTTGGACATGCCGATGCCATGCCCGGCCGATGCGGCCGGCTCGACCGACAGAGTGCTGTTGCGGTTGCGCACCTCGATGCACAGCGCATCGCCGTCGCGCCGGGCCTCGATCTCGATGGTGTCGCTACCCACGCGCTGGCCGATGCCATGGCGCAGGGCATTCTCCACCAACGGCTGCAGGATCAGGCTGGGCACTGCGCAGTCCAGCGTCTCCGGGCCGATGTAGGTGCGGGTGGTCAGCCGGTCCTTGAATCGGGTGCGCTGGATGCCCAGGTACAGCTCGATCAGGTCCAGCTCCTGGCGCAGGCTGATTTCCTGGCCGTCGTAGTCCTCCAGGAACGCGCGCAGCAGCTCGCTCAGGCGCAGCAGCATGTCCTCGGCCGACACCTTGTCCTCGTCCAGCAGGGTAATGATCGCGTGCAGCGTGTTGAACAGGAAGTGCGGCTGCAGCTGCGATTTCAGCGAGCGCAACCGCGACTGCGCCAGTTCGGTGGCCAACTGGCTGGCTTCCAGTTCACGGCGCGCTTTCTCGGCGTGGAAGTGAAGGGCCTGCTGGATCGCGAACAGGGTCCAGTAGGTCAGCAGCCCGATGGCGAAGTGCTGCTCCAGGAAGTAGCCCAGCTGCTCGAAGAAACCGCTGGGCTCGAACAGGGTAGAGACCAGCGCGCCCACGATCATTGTGATGAACGTCATGCCGACGCTGGCCACCCCCTGTGCGCCGAGCCCGTGCAGGCGCCCGCTGCCGCGTACCGGAAAGCGCTCGGCGAGGCGGAAGACCGTGGGCGACAGGGCAGCCCAGGTGTACCACTGGATCAGCGACCAGCGCAGGAGATCCCAGAGAGGTTGTTGGCTGTTCGGCAGGCCGGCGTTGATCGAGGTCTGCAGGGCGAACACCACGGCCACCACCGTCCACAGGGCGAGGTAGCGGGACAAGCGGATCCGGGTGCTGCCGAGGCGAATGTACATGGTCGATTCCGGGCCAGGCGTTTCTGGCGACGCTCATCTTAGGCAGGCGGCGGGAGCGCGGGAAGCGCCATGACGGCCCATTACGATTGGCCTGGTCGTGGCGACGATTCGTCCCGGATCGGTTGGCGGCCAGAGCGCGCGAGCGTGTGATGCAGGGGTCCATCACCCGCCTGGAGACGCTGCCATGACGTTGATCCGCCCCTTCCTGACCATTTCGCTGATGCTCGCCGGTACCGCGCACGGCGCGGAGGTACGCTACCTCGGCCTGCTCAACCGGGCCCATGACAGTGTCGTGGCCCTGGACGTCGCGCCTGCCGGGACCGAGGCCTTCGTTCCGCGGTCGATCGACGCCCTGCCGGGTGGGGGCACCGGCACTACGGTCCGCCTCGCCGACGAAGGCTGCCGGTTTGATCTTCGTGTCGCGTTCCGCAACGGTCGACGGGTGGTCTACCGCGATGTGGATGTCTGCAGGGGCGACACACTGGTCATCGCACCGCTGAAGAAGACACCGGGTGATCGTGCGGTCGCGCAGGAACCACGGACGCCAACGCGTGGCCGATAGCCGGGGGCGCGGCGAGTGCCATCAGCCGCCCGCGCTTACGGACGCATGCGCGGCATGTGCTGCTCCACCAGCGTCGCGACCCAGTCGATGAACACCCGCAGCTTGGCACTGACATGCCTGTTCGGGGGGAACGCCAGGTGCAGCGGCATCACCTCGATGCGCCACTCCGGGAACAGCCGTACCAGCTCGCCCGCGGCCACATGGGGGGCGGCCATGTAGTCGGGGAGCCATAGCGCGCCCAGGCCCGCCACGCCCGCGGCGAGATACGCATTGCCATCATCGAGCGCGAGCAGGTGGTGTCCCTTCACGATGACCTGTTCTTCGCCGCGCTGGAGGGTGTAAGGCAGAACCGTGCCACTGCGCGAGCGCAGGTAGCCGACCACGCGATGCGGGGTCCGCTCCAGGTCCCGCGGATGCGCGGGGATGCCCGCTTGCTGCAGGTAGGCGGGCGAGGCGTGGATGCCGGCTGGCAGATCGCCGATATGGCGCGCGACCAGCGATTGATCCGTGATCCGTCCACCCCGGATCACGCAGTCCACGTTTTCATCGATCAGGTCCACGTGGCGATCGCTGACGCCCAGATCGAGCTGGATCTCCGGATAGCGGGCAAGGAAGTCGGGCAGGGCCGGCACCAGCACCAGCCGCGCGAATGGGGCGGGTACGTCCACCCGCAGGCGCCCGCGAGGCGCCGCCGCCGCGGTCGACAGGCTGGTTTCAGCGTCGTCGATGTCGGCCAGCAGGCGGATCACCCGCGCGTAATAGGCCGCGCCATCGGCGGTGACATTCACCTGCCGGGTGGTGCGGTTCAGCAGGCGCACCCGCAGCCGCGCTTCCAGTTGCTGCACCAGTTGCGTGACCGTGGTGCGGCTCATGTGCAGTGTCTCGGCCGCCTTGGTGAAGCTGCCCGTTTCCACGACCCGGGCAAAGGCCTGCATCGCATCGAACCGGTCCATCTGCTTTCCACGGGGAGGATGATTGTTTGGATTCTACAAACAATGTTGGGCAGCAGACCGCGTTTATCCGGTGCTCCCTGTCGGTCTACCGTGGCCTTTCATTCTTGATGGGCCGGTATCGGCCCAAGGCAGAGGTGGTTCATGGCAACACGTGACGTCGTTTTCCCGCCGGGTCGCCAGGCGCTGTACGAGCGCAACCGCTATTCGCCGGCGGTACGCTCCAATGGCTTCCTGTTCGTGTCCGGCCAGGTCGGCAGCCGCGAGGATGGCTCGCCCGAACCCGAGCTCGAGGCCCAGGTGCGGCGCGCGTTCGAGAACCTCAACGCCGTGCTCGGCGCCGCAGGCTGCACGTTCGAGGACGTGGTCGACGTCACCGTGTTCCTGGTCAATCCCGAAAAGATCTTCGAACGGGTCTGGGCGATCGTGCCCGATTACTGGGGCGAGGCGCCGTACCCGACGCTGACCGGCATCGGGGTGACCTGGCTGTACGGATTCGACGTGGAGATCAAGGTGATCGCAAAGCTGCCGTAGCACGCCTTCACGCGGTGACGGCTGCGCGTTGCCGATAGTGGGCCGTCATCCTGCTTCCTGTCGCGGATCCACATGCCCCTGATTCCCGAGCGCGTCCAGCGCTGGCCCCGGCCGTGGCGCGTGGCGTTGCTCTCTCTGCTGGCGCTGTATGCGCTGTACCTGCTGGCGGGCAACGTATTCCTCAACACGCCGCTGTTCGATGCGGTGACCAACCGCAAACCTGAAAAATTCACGATGCAGACCGGCCCGGCGGTGACCTTGATGCCGGGGCAGGCCGTGGTCTGGAACATCCGCATGCGCGGCCAGGCCAATCGTACCCAGTACGTGTTCCGTGCCGATCGGGCCAGTGCGTGGATCGACCTGCCGGCGCTGTTGCGCAAGGAAGTGCGTATTCCGCGGATCGACGCGACGGGCGTGGAAGCGGAGGTCGAACGGGTCGAGAACGCCATTCCGCCGCCGCCGCGCGGCGACCGTGGCTGGACGCTGCGTTTCGATGCGATCCACAGCGACACGATCCGCAGTGGGCGCTTCGGCAAGCTCCTGATCGTCGGCCAGGGGCACGGGAATGTCGGGTTCCTCAAGCAGCTCAAAGGTGGGCCTTCGGAGCTGTTCGACTCCACTGCCGGCTTCGATGACGCCCAGGTCAGCTTCGATGGCGTGAACGTGCTGGACGATGCCCATATCGCCGCACGGTTCCACTTCCCGCGGCATTACCGTGACGACGCGCCGGGCCTGCAGAAGCTCGGGATCACCTGGGCGCAGCTGCAGATCGACGCGCGCAGCCAGGGGCTGCGCATCGACACCGGCGGCCCGCACGTGAAGGTCGGCAGCGCGGTCTCCAATGCGCGCCTCACTGCCGATGTGACGTTGGAGCAGGGCGCGCTGCGTCCCGGCAGCCGTCTGGTCTGGCGGCTGCCACTGCACGCCGGCGTACACGCAGATGACCGCGGCCTGCTGTCGCTGCAGCTGGACGTGGCGCAGGACATGCGGGTGCAGGCGCGGCTGCCGCGTGACCCGGAGACGGGCAGTGAGCTCAACGCCGATCTCCGCGTGACCGGCCGGAAGATTCCGTTCCAGGCGCCGGCCGAGCTGCTGCCGCGGTTGTCCGGCAAGGTCCAGGGCGCATGGCAGTTCCAGTCGCTGAACTGGATCAGCGATCTGTTCGTGAAAAAGCCGTGGTTCCATCTCGACGGTGGCGGTCTGCTCAAGGCTGACATCATTCTTGCCGACGGCGAGCTCGCACCGGGCAGCACAGTGGATATTCCGCAGGTGGCGGCGGTGGCCGAAGTCGCCGGCGTCCGCATGCGGGGCGATGCCCAGGCGCAGGGCCGGATTGTCGAGGGCACGCCTGCGCAGGCCGAACTGAAGGTACAGATCCCGCGCTTCCAGGCCGCGCCGACCAATGCACCCAAGGCACTGTTGTTCGATGGGCGGCAACTTGCGCTGAACCTGCGCGGTGATGCGCGCCTGAAGCAGCTGAGCGACGGCATGCGCGCCCAGCTCCGCTTCACCGATGCGCGGGTACCGGATTTGACCGCCTACAACCGTTACCTGGGCAACGACAACGTGCGCCTGCTCGGCGGTACCGGCCTGCTCAGTGGGGATGTCTCACTGGATGCCTCCGGGCGGGTCGGCAAGGGTAGTGCCGATCTGCGCGGCACCGGTGCCCGGCTGAGCGTCGCCGGTATTGCGATGCGCGGCGATGCGCAACTCCAGGCGCGCCTGCAGCGTGCGGATTTCGACAGCCGCCAGTTCGATCTGGGCGGCACCACGGTGGAGCTGCGCAACATCCATGTAGGCGATGAAAAGAGTGACGGGCGCTGGTGGGGCAAGGTGGCGATCCGCAGCGGCCACATCGATGCGGCGGCGCCATTCCAGGTGGATGGGCTGGCCGACCTGCGCCTGCGCGATGCCGGGCCGTTGCTCGGGGTATTCGCCCAGCGCAGCGAGTACCCGCGCTGGGTGCTGGGGATGCTGGATTCCGGCGAGGTGCAGGCCAGTGGGCAGCTGCGCTGGCGCAGTGGCGAGCTGATCGTGGAGGACCTGCAGGCCGAGAATGAGCGGCTGTCCCTGCAGGCGCGGCTGGATCTGAGTCATGGCAAGCGCCGGGGCGACCTGTATCTGCGCTGGGGCGTGCTGGGCGCCGGCATCGAGCTGCAGGGCGAGCAGCGCAAGTGGCACCTCGCCGGTGCGCGTGACTGGTATGCCGAGCAGCCTCGTCTGCTGCCGGCCACGCCGGCCGCAGCAAAGGCGAGCGACAGCAAGCGCTGAGGGCAGGCATCTGCCTCCCCCTTGCCGGGCCCGGCTTGCTATCCTCGCCGCGCCCACTGTCTGGCGACAGCGCGCACTTTGCCCGTCATCGACCCGTCATTCCATGAGCAACAGCACCCACCGCGTCCAAGGCCTCAACAACGATGAGGTGGCCGCCGACTGGCCCGCCATCACCGAACGCGAGGTCAGCTGGCTGCGCGGGCGCTTCGCACCGCTGGCCGGCGCCGGCCGGTTGCTGTGGCACAGCCCGCGGCCGATGTCCGCCGCCGCCATCGTCGAGACCGACGGAAAGCGGGTGTTCGTCAAGCGCCACCATGGCAGCGTCCGCGCGGCAGCCAGCCTGGCCGAGGAGCATCGCTTCATCCAGCATCTGGCCGATCACGGCGTGCCGGTGGTCGAGGTGTTGGGTGACCGCGATGGCGCCACGGCGGTGGAGCACGAGGGTTGGACCTACGAGCTGCATAGCGTCGGCCAGGGCCAGGATCTGTACCGCGACGCACCTTCCTGGACGCCGCTGACCGATACCGCGCAGGCGCGCGAAGCCGGGCGGATGCTGGCCAAGCTGCACAGCGCGTCGGCCTGCTATCACGCGCCCCAGCGCAGCACCCATCTACTGGTCGCACGGGATGATCTGATCCGTGCCGCCGACCCCATCGCCGCCATCCAGGCCGATCTTCCGGGTCGTCCCGGGTTGGCCGCCTATCTCGCGCGGCAGGACTGGCAGGGTGATCTGCGGCGGGCCGTTGCGCCGTGGCACGCCGGCCTGGCCGCGCGCCTGCAGGCCGAGCCGCGCCTGTGGGCGCACAACGACTGGCATGTTTCCAATCTGCTCTGGCGCCAGCAAGGAGATGCCACCGTGGTCGATACCGTGCTTGATCTGGGTCTTGCCTCACCAACCAGTGCCTTGTTCGACCTTGCGACCGCCATCGAACGCAACGCCATTGCCTGGCTGGCGCTGGAAGGCGGCGAGGCGGCCGTGCGCGTGGATATCGCGCTGGCGCTGCTGGCCGGCTACCGCGAGATCGTGCCGCTGTCGGCCGAGCGCGTGCATCTGCTGGCTGATCTGCTGCCCATCGTGCAGCTCGATTTCGCGCTGTCGGAAGTGGAGTACTTCCAGGGCGTGACGCACTCGCCTGCCAATGCCGACGTTGCCTACCACACCTTCCTGCTGGGCCACGCTGACTGGTTCAGCAGCGCGGCCGGGCAGGGCCTGTTGAAGGCGCTGCACGCGGCTGCCTGAAGGGCGGGCTCGCAAATCCGTACCATTTGTAGTGAAATAGTCACAGAAGCGGGGGTGCCTGGCGAAACCAGGCTGAGAGAGTCCCTTGGAACCTGATCCGGTTTGCACCGGCGTAGGGAGCTTTGAGCAGCAGGCATACCGCCGTGATGGGTCGGTGCGCGTGCGCGCCTTCGCTTCGTCTCCTCCAGCTGATGACGAATCGAATGAACCGCTGCTTCCGCCCTACGTTGTTGTCCGCCGCCCTCTGCGCCGCGCTGCCCCTTCATGCCAATGAACTCGCCGAGGCGCCCGAGCGCTCGCCGACGGAACTGGCCGCCGTGCGCGTGCAGGCGCATCAGCCGGCAGCCACCGCCACGCAGACCGGCAGCTTCGGCGCCGGCGACTGGAAGAGCACGCCGGCCTCGGTGAACGTGCTCGATCGCGACCTGCTGGACAGCCGCCAGGTCCGGACGCTGTCCGAGCTGGCCAGCAACGATGCCTCGCTGGGCGACAGCTACGCGCCGGTTGGTTACTACCAGAACATCGCGATCCGCGGCTTCCCGCTGGATACCGGCACCGGCTACCGCTTCAACGGGCTGGCCATCACCGGTGAGCAGCGGCTGGCGCTGGAGAACATCCAGGCGGTGGAAATCCTCAAGGGCGAGGCCGGCCTCGCCGCCGGTGTGATGGCCCCGGGCGGCATCATCAACTACGTGGGCAAGCGCCCGGCCGAGGTCCGCACTGTCACCCTCGGCACCGACTCGGAAGGCTCGCGCTACACCGCCGTGGATCTGGGCCACTGGCTCTCGCCACGTTTCGGGGTCCGCTTCAATGCCGCCTGGGAAGACAGCGATTCCTACATCGATCATGCCGACGGTCGCCGCAACTTCTATTCGCTGGCCACCGACTGGCTGATCGGCGAGCGCGGCAAACTGGAAGTGGATGCCAACTACCAGACCAGCGCGCAGCGCTCGGCCTCGGGCTATCAGCTGCTGGGCGCCACCGAGCTGCCGCGCGGCGTGGACCGCAAGCACCTGCTGGGCTATCAGGCCTGGCAGCGGCCGGTCGGCATCGACAGCACCAACCTCACTGCATTGCATACCTACGACTTCAGCCCGACGTGGCAATCGCGGGTATCGGCCAGCTACAGCCGCTCGGTGATCGACGACAACGTCGCCTTTGCCTACGGCTGCTACTACGCCGCCGGCTGCGCCGATGGCAGCGTTCCAGGCAACTACTTCGCGCCGAACGGCGACTATGACATCTACGATTACCGCAGCCCGGACGACACCCGCCGCAACCTGGAGTTCCGTGGCGAGCTGCGTGGCAGTTTCGCCACCGGTGAGATCCGGCACGAACTGAGTATTGGCGCGGATCGATTCGAGCGCACCGTGGACAAGCGCCGCAACGTCAACGAGTACGTCGGCACGGCCAACATCCATGATGCACAGGTGCCGCAGTTCGACCCGTCGCCGCTGATGCCGGGCCCGTCCGCGCGGCGCCTGGACAGTGCGCAGACGGCGGTGTTCGCGCTGGACCGGATGAGCTTCGGTGATTGGCAGTGGTTGGCCGGTGGCCGCTTCGTCCGGCTGGACGAGCGTGCCTACGACAAGCGCGGCAATCCCGAGCGGCACAGCCGCCTGTCGCGGTTCCTGCCGCAGACCGCGCTGGTCTGGAAGGCGACCGATGAGGTCAATGCGTACGTCAGCTACGTGCGGGGCATCTCGCTTGGCCAGGAAGCGCCGTTCTGGACCTCCAACGAAGGCACGTTCTTGCCTGCGGTGCTGTCGCGCCAGACCGAAGTGGGCGTCAAGTACGTGCCCAGCGATACCCTGACGCTGGGGGCGGCGCTGTTCCGCACCTCCCAGCCGTTCCAGTACGCCAAGCCGGACGGCAGCGATGCGGGCTACACCTTCGTCCAGGAGGGGCAGCAGACCCATACCGGGCTGGAACTCACCGCACAGGGGCAGCTGACCGCGCGCCTGTCGCTGGCCGCCAGTGCGAGCGTCCTGCGGGCCCGCGCGCGCGATGCGGGCACGGCGGATTACGAGGGGCACCAACTGATCAACGTGCCGAAGACGCGCGCGACCGTGCATGCGGAGTACCAGCTGCCGTTCGTGACCGGCCTGGGGCTGACCGGCGGCTGGCGCTATGCCTCCTCCAACGTGGCCACGGCTGATGGCCGCGTCAGCGCACCGGCCTACAGCGTGTTCGACGCCGGGCTGCGCTTCAAACACCGCGTGGGTGAGCATCCGGTGACCTGGAACCTCTCGATGGACAACCTGTTCAACCGTTTCTACTGGCGTGACACCGGCAGCAGCTCGGGCGACTACTACCTGTTCCCGGGCGCGCCCCGTCAGGCCCGGCTGTCGGTCACCTTCGCGCTATGAACCCGGCCATCCTGGAATGGTCGGCCGCCATCGTCAGCATGCTCGGCGTGTGGCTGATGACGCGACGGGTGACCCTCGCCTGGCCGGTGGGGCTGATCTCGGTCGCGCTGTATGCACTGGTCTTTGTCGAAGCCAGGCTGTACTCGGACACGCTGCTGCAGATCGTGTTCGGTGGCTTCCTGGTCTACGGCTGGGTGCGCTGGCGTGGCCAGGTCGAGGACGATGGCCGGGTCGCGATCGTGCCGTTGGCGCGGGTCGCCCTGTGGCGTGATCTGTCCATCGGCGTGGTGTTCGGCCTCGCCCTCGGCGCGGCGATGCATGTCTACACCAACGCTGCGCTGCCGTGGCTGGATGCGATGCTGGCCGCGCTGAGCCTGGTCGCCCAGTGGTGGCAGGCGCGCCGGCACACGGCGGCGTGGTGGCTGTGGATCCTGGTCGACGTCGTGTATGTGGGCATGTACCTGGTCAAATCCCTGCACGTGACCGCCGTGCTGTATCTGGTGTTCGTCGGCCTGGCCGTGATGGGGTTGCGGGCATGGACGGTGGCGCGCAACGACGCGCTGCTCCACAACGCAGAAGGGCGGCGCGGTTAAGTCCGCGCCGCCCTTCGTTGCTTCAGGTCTGCACTCGACCCGGCGCGGTCAGAACCGCGCCGTGGCACCCACGAAGAAGGTGCGTGCACCGCCGTCGTAGTTGTTGCCTTCCTCGATGGTGGAGACATCGCCGAGGTTGAGCACGCCGGCACGCACGGTCAGGTGCTCATTGACGTCGTAGCCCGTGACCAGATCCCAGGTGGTGTACGCCTTGGCGAAGGTGGCGCTGGTGGAGGACACCAGCTGCTCGCCGATGTGCTGCGCGCTCAGGTTCAGCGACCACGCATCGGTCACCTGCCAGTCCAGCGAGGTGTTGGCGGTCAGCTTGGGCACCACCAGCAGGCTCGCACCGGTGGTGCGGTTCTTCGACTCCAGCATGCGGGTGGCATTGGTGATCCAGTTCAGTCGCTCATGCAGGGGCACCGTGACGCTGGCTTCGACGCCGCGGGTGCGGGCCTTCTGGATGTTCTGCGCGACCGTCCACCAGAATCCGTTGACGAAGCTGGTGGTCTGGCCGGGAATCTCGCGCAGCGGAACCTGCTGGATCTTGTCGTCGAAATCGGTCAGGAAGTAGGTGGCCGAGGCGGACCAGCCGTTCTTGTCGAAGCCCACGCCCAGCTCGTAGTTGGTGCTGGTTTCCGGCTCCAGGTTGGGATTGCCTGCCATGTAGCAGCCCGTGGTGCCATCGGCGCTGACCGAGCGGTTGGTCCACCCTTCGGCGGTCAGGGCGGTGCAGCCGTTGCCGCCGGACTGTGTCGCGGCGCCGGCCGTGCCCTGCTTCAACGTCGGTGCACGGAAGCCCTGCGAGACACCGCCACGCACGGTCCAGTCATCGGACGGGTGCCAGACGCCGTAAACGCGTGGGCTGAGGTTGTCGTCGTAGTTGTCGGTGTTGTCCCAGCGCAGGCCCACGGTCAAGATGAAACGCTCGTGCAGCGTGATGTGGTCTTCAGCGAACAGCGCCCAGGAATCGGCTTCACTGACCGGGCTGATCCGGCCCGTGCCGGTCCAGGTCACCGGCACCGTCCCGATGGTATCGCCGTTCTTGAGCTCCTCGCGCTTCCACTGGCCGCCCACGTTCAAGCTCTGCTCGAACCCCCAATGGAAGCTGCGGGTGAACGCGGTATCGAACACCGTCTCCTTGGAGTGGTTGCCGACAGCGCTGCCCTTGTCTTCGTAATCGTTCTGCACCAGCGTCGTCTTGGACGTGGCGGCATCGCCGTAGCGACCATCGTGCATGACCACATAGCCGGTCTGCATCAGCTTGGACAGGCCCCAGGCGCCGACGTCACCAGCGCCGCTGTTTCGCTGCTCGCCGCGCGAGGCTTCGAAGCCCACGGTGTGGTCATCGTTGATGCGCCAGTTGAGCAGGGCATTGGCGTTCTCGGCCTTGTTGCCCGGCGTCTGCCGCCGCCCGGTGTCCGATTCCCGATTGGTCACGTTGGCACCGACGCGCAGGCCCAGATTCTCGGTCAGCGGGCCACTGAACAGCGCGCCCATCTGGGTGGTGTCACCGCGGGTCGGGGAATCCGGCTTGCTGTAGTTGTAGGTGACCGAGCCACCCCATTCGTTGGCGATCTTGCGGGTGATGATGTTGATCACGCCGCCCATCGCGTCCGAGCCGTACAGCGAGGACATCGGCCCGCGGACCACCTCGATGCGCTCGATCATGTCCGGCGAGAGCCAGTTCAGATCCTGCGGGCCCAGGTCATCGCGGTAGTTGACGCCGGAGGAATTGCCCTGGCGGCGGCCATCGATGAGGATCAACGTGTACTGCTCGGGCAGGCCGCGCAGGCGGATCTTGGACTGCGCGCCGGACAGCGCATAGCCACCGGTCACGCCGGGAACGGTGCTCAGCAGCTGGCCGATGCTGCTGACCGGCTTGCGTTCGATCTCCTCGCGGGTGATCACGCTGATGCTGGCCGGGGCGTCCTTGATCCACTGCTGGGCGCCGGTGGCGGTGACCACGACCGTATCCATCTGGCGGGGCGAGGCGGCGGCGTCCGCCGAAGCATCGGCATGCGCCTGGGTGGCCACCACCAGGCCAATGGCAACGGCCAGGGTGGCGGCGGAACGACGGGGAGAGGGGGAGGGGTGCGACATCGCGAAAATACTCCGTGGCTATGGGAGCCCGCTGGCGATGGCTGGGGACGTCCGTGTGGGGGTTTCAAGAAATCTTAACAAGCGTATCACGAACCATTCGCATTTGAAATGTAGTGATACATCTGCATAACCTGGGATGTCGTTATCGTTGCGCGCGGTCGATCACGGGAAAACCATGCCGGCCGAGCGAATCACTCCACCAGGGTCAATTGCCGGGAAAAGCTCGGCCGCAAGGCCAGCTTGTGGGTAACGCTGGTGATCGTGCGGCGCGGATCGGTCGGATGCGGCCGGGAGGCGGTACTGCTCCTGCCCTGGCGCCACAACCCGAACATCACGATCTCCGCACCCACCGGGAAAGACTTCAGCCACGCAGCATCGGTGTGCCCGACGCTGACTTCGTAGAAATCCCGGCGGTCGGTAACGCCGGTGTGCTGATACTTCGGGGCACAATTGAGGAAGGTGACGCCATGGGGGTCACCGGGCTGCGGCGTACGATGTGACCGCACGGTTCCGAGCAGTGCCATCGGCAGCTCGCTGGAGGCGGCGCCAAGCCGCTCCCATGCCGCGTCGTAGCGCTCCTGCCGGTAGAGGAAATTCGTCCAGTCCACCCGCTTCTTGCCCAGGCGCAGGGTCAGCTGCGAGGCCAGCAGCGTGTCGTCCTCGCACATCGCCTGCAGCGTGAGCAGGTCGGTGAGGCTGCGCAGGTAACCGTCCAGCGGTGCGTCTGCCAGCAGCGTCGGGCCCGCACTGCCGCGTTTCAGGGCGTGTTGGAGGATGAGCAAGCGAAGCTCGTGCGTCCCATCATCCAGGGTCGTCAGAAACTCGGCATCGGCTCCGGCGGCAAGCAGGGCCTGCAGATGGGCGGGCGCGTTGTAGCGACACCCGGGCAGATGCCCGCTGCCTTTGTTCAGGGCGAGGTAGGCGGGCAAATGGAGGGGCGGGGCGCGGTCCACGCCGGGCCTGCTGTGCTCGGGAACGAATCTCACCGGCACGTTGCACCCATCGCACAGCAGCGTTGGCAGGGTCTGTTGCGCGTCATGACGCTTCTGCAGGTCGCCCACCCGGTGCAGGGTGCCGTGCGTGCCCACTGCCTTGCGCATCTTGATTCCGCGACTCATCTGCAACCACTGCTTCGTTCAATGGCGACCATCATAGTCGCTTCGATCAGTCACCCTGCGTGGCGAAGCGCAGCCGGTTGTGGTCCGGGTCGATCACCATCATTTCGCGCCCGCCCCACGGCACATCGGCCGGCGGTCGGAAGACCGGCGCGCCGGCCGAAACGAACGCGGCATGCAATGCGTCCACGTCAGGCACATGAAAATACACGGCGCCCCCCGGCTCGCAGTCGCCGGCGTGTTCGCTGAGGAACATCTGCTGGCCCTCACGGCTGATCTGGACGAACAGCGGCATGTCCGGTGCGAAGCGATGTTCCCAGTCGATCGCGAACCCGAGCCGCTGGTAGAACGCCACGCTGATCGCGGCATCGGTCATGCGCAGTTGCGGAATGACGGTCTGGGGCATGCGTGCGGCCTCAGCCAGGATAGGAGGGGAAGCGCTGATCGGGGTGGGTCTTCTTCCATTCGGTATGCGCGACCGTGCCTTCCCAGGACAGGAACGCGTTCGGCACGCGCCCGCGGCCCGACCAGGTGGCGCCGCTGTGCGGCAACCAGAAACGGGGCGGCAGATCTTCCTTCGGGGCCTTGGCGACCTTGGGGGCTTTCTCGCGCCTGGCCGCAGGCGCGGTGTCCAGCAGCGCCCGGATCCGGCGCTGCTGCTCGGGGCTGAAATCGGCATAGCTGGTGGTCAGCAGTACAGTCACCCGCTCATAGGCCTCTTTGGTCGCCGCCTTGAGCAGCGCCTGCTCGTCCAGTCCCGACCGCGCGACCGCCGCTGCCAGGCGGGTATTCATCGTTGCTGCGGAGGGGGCGGTGGAAGGCGTACGGGGCATGGGATTCCAGGGAGGAGGGGCTGACGGAGGGCACCATAACAAATGCGTACGTGAAGCGGCCGATGGCGTAACACGCCCTGCCCACGAAACCTGAACAGGGGGTTGGTTCATCCGTGGGTACGCAATGTTCCGGCAACCTTCGGCGACCAGATTCGATTCAACACCGTTCCCCAGGAGCAACCCACCATGATCACCTCGACCCTTTTCAGCTTCCGCGGCCTGGCCCTGGCAGTGGCACTGACCGCTGGCGTGACCGCGGCAGGCAATGCGGATGCGATGTCGCGCAAGGACAAGAACACGCTGGTCGGCGCCGTCGTGGGCGGCGTAGCCGGGCACGGGCGCCGTCGTGGGCGGCGTAGCCGGGCACGTGCTGTCCAACGGTGATCCGCTGATGACCGCCGGCGGAGCAGTGGCCGGTGGCGCCATCGGCAACGTGACCACCAAGGACCGTCGCGACAACCGCAATGATCGCTACGACCGTGATCGTCGCTATGACCGTGGCCACCGCTACGAGCGCACCAGCCATCACGATCGCCGCCATGACCAGCGTCGCTGGAACCAGGACCGCCGCAACCACAATCGCGGCTGGCGCTGATCCCCAGGGTATCGCCCGGGCCCGGCGCGCCAAGCCTGCGTATCGGGCGCCTGGGCGCCCGCTGGGTGGCCGCGCGGCGCGCGCCATGAGATAGCGCGCCAGCGGCACGTCATGACATCGCGGGCTGGCGTGGGTTACCGTCCGGATCTGACGCAGCGCGGGTGCTGTCAGGGAGAGGCCGGAGATGAGGGCAGGGAAGTCCACAGCAGAACGGGCGGGCAGCAGCGGCACCTTCCTCGGCGACACAGCGTTGCTGCCGCCGTTGCAGCCAGCGTCGCCGGTCTCTGGCTGATGCCATGCATGGCTGCAGCCCAGCGTCCGCCGGAGGGCGTGGAGGAGGCGCTGACCCGCATCGCCACCGTGGCGGACGCACCCGCCTCCACGCAGGCCGCACAGGCGCTGTGGCGCATGCCGCTGGACGCGCCGGTGATCGTGCATGACCGCGCCTCCGGGAGCAGTTGGCGCAGAGACACCGCCACAGGGGCCGCGCTGCCTGTCGTACTGCGGAATGACCAGCCGCCCGCCAACACCTGCATCACGATCGATGGCGCCCCTGCCGTCCTGCTGCTTCTGCCGCTTCCCGGCGACCGGGACGGATTGGCGACGCTGTTCTGGCACGAGCAGTGGCACTGCGTGCAAGCGGCCCTCGGTCTGCCTGCCGCCGAGGGCGACACCGCACACCTGGATGGGGAGGCCGGTCGCACGGCGTTGCGGCTGGAGATGCGCGCGCTGGCGCAGGCACTTTCCACGCGCGACGAGCATCAAGCGCGCCAGCACGCGGCAGCAGCGCTGGGCTACAGGGCTCTGCGTTCTGATGCCGCGGCACCGCCGACGCGCGCGCTGGAGGAAGAAGCCAAGGTAGAGCGCAATGAAGGCCTGGCCGAGTACACGGGACGCGCGATCGCTGCGGCCACCCACGGTGGCGATGCGACAGCTGCCGCCGTAGATGCACTCGCCAAGGCGGATGCGTCGCAGAGTTTCGTGCGTTCGGCGGCGTACGTGACCGGGCCCGCGTACGGACTGCTGCTCGACCGTTGGTCGCCAGCGTGGCGCCGCGGGGCGTCTGCGGGCACGACGTTGCCTGCGCTGCTGGCGGATGCGCTGGGCGTCACATGGCGTGGGGCCGGCATCGCACAGAGCGGTGCCGGCTATGGCGTCGACGAGGTACGCGCAGAGGAGCGCGAGCGAGCAAAAGAGCGGGAGCGACGCAGTGCCGGCTACCGTGAGCGTTTCCTCGGCAACGATGCGGTTCGTCTGCCCCTGCGCAACCCGTCGATCTCCTTCGATCCCCGCTCGCTGTTCCCGCTCGATGATGCCGGGACGGTCTATACGCCGCTGACGGTACGGGATGAGTGGGGCGAGTTGACGGCAGTATCCGGGGGGCTTCTGTCCAGGGATTGGGCGTTGCTCAGCGTGAGCGGCGGCGTAGTGGACGGCGCGGGTTCCAGATGGACGGGACCAGGCTGGACGCTCGTACTCCGCGAAGGATGGCGCCTGGAGCGGGGCTGCGACGGGTGGGGTTTGACGAAGGTGTGGGGACTGGGCGTGGGTGATCCGGGCGATGCGGGTGAGTGACGTATCGGACAGTCAAACTCGTACGACCCTGCCGGCGAGGCAGGGCGTGCGCATGCCGTTGGCAACGCCGGATTGCGTGACAGTCACGATGACCACGCGGTGTTGGCGGCTCTGCTGGAAAAGGCGGCAGGGGATGCGTGCGGAGCAGCGGCGTGGCCTTGCCTTTGCCATGTTGCCGCACCTGAAACGCGTTGCGATGGACGCGCAGGCCAACGGCGAAGTCTGATCGGAAGTGTTCAGTTTCTTCACGTTCCGTCTACGTCTTTCGGCTTCAACTGAACCCCGGTCATGGCTCTGGCGATGAGGCCGCTATCGTCCGAACACCCCATACGAAGGAGGCAGTGCAATGTTCCTGACAAAACAGCAACTGACAACGGCGCGTACGCTGACAGTGGCGTTGATCGCAACTGTGGGCCTGAGTGCCTGCGCTACGTATAAAGACGAGTTCGCCACCATCAACTCCCGCCTGGATCAACTCGACACGAAGGTGCAGGGCGCCGCCCAGAGTGCCGAGTCGGCCAACCAGTCGGCGCAGCAGGCCAACCAGCGTCTGGATCAGATCGAAGGTCGCGTCCAGCAGCTCGAACAGGCGCCCCGCCGCAAGCCGCGCGGTTGATCGCTGCTGCACCGTTTGTGTGCAACGTCTGAATCGGCGACCGGTGGCCTGTGCAGGCCACTGGTCTCCGTTGGTCGTGCAATGTCCTTTGCAAGGAAGTGTCCCATCCGTACGCACTCATCTCCTGCCGTCCTGGCCCTTCGCGGGGCGCTGACCCTGGCGCTGGCGTTCGCGAGCATTGGCGTGGCCAATGCCGACGAGGCTGTCGCGAAACCGACCGCCGCCGTCGACGAACTTCCGCCGGGCCAGGAAGTCTCCAACACCGTCATTGACCTGGCCGGGTGGGTTGTCGCCACCAAGGACAGCCAGGGCTATCCGTTCGCCATCATGGACAAGGCCGCTGCGCAGATCCTGGTCTTCGACGGCGAAGGCAAACTTCGCGGCGCCGCCCCGGGGCTGTTCGGCTCGGCCACCGGCGACCATATCGCGCCCGGCATCGCCGGACTCGCCCTTCGCGAAATTCCAGGCCGGGATCGCACGACGCCCGCCGGGCGCTTCGTGGGGGGCTTTGGGCCGTCCATCGACGCGGGCCGCGTCCTGTGGGTCGACTACGATTCCGCCGTCTCCATCCACCCCACAGCGACAGGTGTCCCGAAAGAGCGACGGGCCGAGCGCCTGGCATCGGCGTCACCGGACGACAATCGCGTCACCCATGGCTGCATCAATGTCTCGCCGGCGTTCTACGAGCAGATCATTGAATCCACGTTCCAGCGGGGCGGGGTGTTCTACGTGCTGCCCGACAAGGCATCGATAGCCGAGACCTTCCCGGAGTTCGCGAAGAGTCGCGAGGCGACCCAGGGCGATGAGGGAGCCCGCGCGGGTCCTGCCGGCAAGTAATGCGTCGTCACGGCGCATGGCGTTCAAAATGCGCCAGCAGCGCCGCCAGGTGCGGCGTGTCGACGACAGCCGCGACGTAGCCGTCGGGCCGGATCAGCAGCCACTCGCCCGCGTGCAATCCATACGCATCGGCGAAGCAGCCCTGGGTATCGCGCAGATCGCCGCGGTGGCCGATGATATGGACATGCAACCCCTTTCTCGACGGTGTTGCGCCGCGGTCCGCTTCGTGACCCAGCAATGTCCAATGCGTTCCGCGCAGCACGTCGAACAGGCGCACGCGCTGTCCACCCGCGCCCTGCAGCGGCGCATCCGGCGCCCGGTTGCCCGGCGCGATGCGTCCGCTGCGGGCCTCGGCAGGCAGCGTGAGTGACGATTCACCATAGGCGAGATCGAGCTGCTGGACGTCGCGCCCGCGGCGGTTGTCGCCGCGCTGGGCCTGGGCGAGCAGCGTCGTGGCAAGCCCGAGCATCGAGGCTGCAATGGGGCGGCGCTCTTGCTCGTAGGTATCCAGCAGGGCCTGCGGCGCACCCTTCAACACCGCCGCCAGTTTCCAACCGAGGTTGTAGGCGTCCTGCGCGCTGGTGTTCAGGCCCTGGCCGCCCGTGGGCGGATGCGTGTGGGCGGCGTCGCCGATGAGGAACACGCGGCCGTTGCGGTACCGGTCGGCCAATCGCGCGTTCATCCGGTACGCCGAGGCCCAACAGACATCGAGCACCGCGAGATCATTGCGGCCGGTACGCACGCGCACCATGTCCGCCAGCCCGTCGACGGAAAGGTCCACGTCACCGTCGAGCGGTACGGGGGCCTGCAGCTGGAACAGCGCTGTTCCCATCAGCGGGCACAGCGAGATCCGCCGCTGCGGGTCGTCTTCGTTGTAGCTGTGCCAGGCATCGCGCGGCAGACCGTGCAGCACGATGTCGGCCACCACCGCGCGCACGCCCAGTGTTTTGCCCGGGAAGCCGATGTCCAGTGCCTGGCGTACGAAACTCCGACCGCCGTCCGCGCCGACCAGGTAGCGCGTGCGCACGGTCTGCTCGCCCGTTGGCGTGGCAAGGCGGACGCTTACGCCGTTGGCGTCCTGTTCCAACCCGATCACTGCGTGCCCGAACTCGACCCGGTGGCCCAGCTCGGCGAGGCGATCGCGCATCACGGCCTCGGTCAGGAACTGCGGCACCATCAGCGGCCGCCGATAGGGTTCGGCCGGTGTTGCCGGGGCGGCCTCGATGACCGCGGCGTCCGTGCCGGTGCCATCGGCATGGTGCGACCGCGAGACTGGATAGAGGCCGCCGGCGGCGAACAGTCTGTCAATGATGCCCATGTCCTCGAAGATTTCCTGGCTACGCGGCTGGATGCCCTTGCCACGTGAGCCATGGAAGGGCTGTTCCCG
The DNA here is from genome assembly GCF_048957655.1 of Stenotrophomonas sp. AS1. NCBI lineage: Bacteria > Pseudomonadati > Pseudomonadota > Gammaproteobacteria > Lysobacterales > Lysobacteraceae > Stenotrophomonas > Stenotrophomonas sp. AS1. The sequence goes on from NZ_JARVXM010000007.1 coordinate 392,158, forward strand.
CTGCTCCACCAGGCGGAATGTCACGCCGCGGCGGGCCAGTTCGATGGCCAGGGTGAGGCCGGCGGCGCCGGCACCGCAGATCACTACATCAAGGGTGTCGCCCATCATTCCGCTCCAGGTGTGTGTAATATGCACTTAATTGGAGGGATGCTATGCCGGTGAAAAAGAAGGTGCAAGATACACATAATTCGGCCGAGCTAAGGTCGCTGCACCTTTCCATGGTCAGCCTCGCCAGCGTGATGAACCGGCCGCGCAACGATGAGCGGCTCATCCAGGAGGCGGGGGTGACGCTGGACCAGGCCCTGTTCCGCCTGCTGGTGGTGATCGAGCGGGTCGGGCCGATCGGAGTGGTTGAGCTGGCCGATCGGCTGGGCCGCGACTACACCACCATCAGCCGGCAGGTCGCCAAACTGGCGGCGATGGAGCTGGTCACGCGTCGCGGCAACCCCCAGGACCGCCGTATCCGGGAGGCGACCATCGCCCCGAAGGGCAAGGAGATGACCGATCGGCTGGACGCCGCACGCGAGCGGATCGGCCGGGAGATCTTCGCGTCGTGGCCCGCGCAGGAGGTATCGGAGCTGGTGCGTTTGATGGCACAGTTCGCCAGCGCGCTGGAAGCCCGTGAGCGGGAGCCGTAACGACGCAGCGCAGACTTCAGCCCACCGCCCGTCGCTTGGACGCCCCTGTCAGACCCTCAAGGCATCACACGTGAAAGGATTCCTGATTCTCGCCCTGCTCACGGTCGCGTCCTCGACCGCCCATGCCATCGTCATCCGCGACGACGTGGACGATGCGCGGTACCGCGTTCCCGCCACCGAATTTCCCGCCCTCGTGGACATGCCCGGCGAAGGCCACGGCGCGTTGATCGCACCGCAGTGGGTGCTCACCGCCGCGCACACGCTGCCGATGCATGCCGACCTCAAGCAGGTGGTGATCAATGAAAGTGCCCGGGACGTCGAGCGCGTCGTCACCCATCCCGGCTATCGCACGCTGCCGCAGACGTTGATCGACCAGGCCATGGCCAGTGGCGAGGCGATGCTGATCGTGGTGTTTCTGGCCTCGGGCGATGATGTTGCCCTGATCAAGTTGAAGACGCCCGTCACCGACGTCGCGCCTGTTGTGCTTTACAGCGGCAGCGACGAGGCCGGTCAGGTGGCAAAGATCCTGGGGAAGGGCGCGACGGGTACCGGTGCTACCGGGCACTCTCCCAATGGCCCCAACCGCACCGACCTTCGCCGCGCATTCAACCGGATCACCAGTGCCTACGACCGCTGGCTCTGCTATGTCTTCGATGCACCACCAGAAGCGCTGCCGCTCGAGGGTGCGCTGGGCAACGGTGACAGCGGTGGCCCCGTGCTCGTCGAGCACGATGGCCAGTGGCTGCTGGCCGGGCAGGGGTCGTGGAAAGTCGTCCAGGGCAATGTGCTGACGGCCCGGCCCGGGCGATACGAGCAGGTGACGTGCAATGTGCGGATGAGTCATTACGCGGAGTGGATCCGGCGCGTGATGGATGAACACACCAGCCCACCTGATCCAACCGTACCTTCAGCTGATCGATCTCTGCCTCGTTGACGCCGATGGACTTCAGGTAGGCCTCGGCACCGCCGTACTGCTGATGCAGGTCACCAGGAACAGCTCCATGTTCTCCGGTGTGGTGCCCGACATGCCGGCCATCTTCCTGCCGATCTCCGGGTGGAGCCCCTGCTCTGTACTGTGGAGTGATCCCAGCGATTTAACGCCACGGTACGGCCAGGTGCGCACACTGGTCCGGTCTGCACTGTCCCTCATGCACCGCAACCGGAGATCCCATGTCCTTCAACGCCCTCCTTGCCACCAAGACCGGCGATGCCATCAGCGCCGGTGTCGTCCAGCTGACCGAGCAGGACCTCATGCCCGGCGACGTCACCGTGGCCGTGGAGTACTCAACGGTGAACTACAAGGATGCCCTCGCGCTGAGCGGTCGCTCACCAGTGATCCGTACCTTCCCGCTGATCCCCGGTATCGATCTGGCCGGTGTGGTCGAGACCTCCAGCCATCCCGGTTACGCCGCTGGTGACCGTGTGCTGGTCAACGGTTGGGGGTTGAGCCAGACCCACCACGGCGGCTATGCGCAGAAGGCACGCGTGCCCGGCGAGTGGCTGGTGAAGATCCCCGAGGCGTTCACCAGCCGCGATGCGATGGCAATCGGTACGGCCGGCTACACCGCGATGCTGTCGGTGCTGGCGCTGGAGCATGGCGGTGTATCACCGGACCAGGGGGACATGCTGGTGACCGGTGCCAACGGCGGTGCCGGCTCCATCGCCATCGCGCTGCTGTCCACGCTTGGCTATCGAGTGGTGGCATCGACCGGCCGGCTGGAGGAGTCCGCCTACCTCAAGGAACTGGGCGCCGCCGAGATTCTTGACCGCGCGACGCTGTCCGAGCCGGGCGCGCCGATCGCCAAGGAACGCTGGGCCGGTGCGATCGACGCGGTGGGCAGCCATACGCTGGCCAACGTGCTGGCGCAGACCCGCTATCGCGGCGTGGTCGCCGCCTTCGGATTGGCCCAGGGGGCCGATCTGCCGGGCTCCGTGCTGCCCTTCATTCTGCGCAATGTGACCCTGGCCGGTATCGATTCGGTGAACGCGCCGTATTCCGCACGCGAACAGGCGTGGACGCGCCTGGCGGCCGATCTGGATCTGGGCAAGCTGGCCCGCACCACGCAGATGATCAGTCTAGCCGAGGTGCCGGCGCTGGCCAGCCAGGTCCTGCAGGGGCGGGTGCAGGGCCGCACCGTGGTCGACGTCAACGCCTGAGGCGTGAATGCCCATGGGAGCCACCGCGGGTGACCGGCATACCGGCAAAGGTGCGGAGGCGTCAGGGTGCCTTCTTGGCGGGGATCCGGCGGAGGACATCTTCGTAAGGCACCAGGTCGAGGAAGGCCTGTACCTCGACCGCCCTGTCATCGCGCATGCGGAAGATCCAGACGTAGTCGTTGTGATACGGCTTGCCGTCCAGGGCTACCGCGTTGCCGGTCCAGTGGATGATCACATGCTCGCCGTCCGCCCAGATCTGTTGGGAGGTCGGGCGGACCGGCGTGCGTAGCCGGCTGACGAAGGGACGCACCGCGCGGGCGATGAAGTCCTCCCGCCCGCGGTAGGTGCCTGCGCTCGGGCTGGAGCCGGCGATCGTCCACACGACCTCGGGTGCGAGCACTTCGTCGAAGAACGCCGTACCACCGGCCGCCCAGCGATCGAAGGCCTCGGTCACCACCTGCTTGTTGTGCGTCGTGTGCGGCAGGGTGGCTTCAGCCGCCGCGGCGACCGGGATGACTGGCCCAACGGCGAGCGTGGCCACCGTGATGGCCATGGCGAGCATCCCGCCAAGGGGAGAGGATGCCATGGCTTACCTCCGCCCGCTGAGCGTGGAGGTGCCGAAGATCAACTGCTGGGCCATCGGCCGGCCGATGAAGCGGGCGGGGAAGATCGGTGCCGGTGCACTGGCCTCATCCAACCGGGCCAGATGCGCCTCGCTGAGGACGATCTCCAGCGCGCCGAGGTTGTCTTCCGCCTGCGCGACGGTACGGGCGCCGATGATCGGCGAGACCACGGCCGGATTGACCAGCGTCCAGGCAATGGCCACCTGCGAGCGCGTCACGCCCAGCTCCTCGGCCACCTCGCCCACTACCGTGGCAATCGCCAGCGAGCGTTCGTTGAGATGGCCGATCGACGCGATCACGCCCTTGCGACTGCTCGCCACGTCCGCACTGTTCTCATCGGAGAGATCGGCGTGGGTGTACTTGCCGGTCAGGATGCCACCGCCGAGCGGGGACCAGGGCAGCACGCCCAGCCCCATGGCCTGGGCCATCGGCAGCAGTTCGTGCTCCACGGTGCGCTCGACCAGGCTGTACTCGATCTGCAGCGCGACCAACGGCGACCAGCCGCGCAGATCGGCCAGCGTCTGCAGTTCGGCCACGCGCCAGGCCGGGGTGTTGCAGATGCCCAGGTACTGCACCTTGCCCGCGCGGACGAGATCATCCAGCGCGCGCATCACTTCCTCCGGACCGGTGGTGAAGTCCCAGGCGTGCACATACAGCAGGTCGATGCGGTCGGTAGCAAGCTGGCGCAGGCTGGCTTCCACCGAGCGCACCAGGTTGTAGCGGTGGTTGCCCCCGGAATTGATGTTGGTGGCATCGCGCGCCATCGTGAACTTGGTCGCCAGCACCAGGCGGTCGCGCTGGGCCTTGGCGAAGCGGCCGAGGATGCGTTCGGATGCGCCATTGGTGTAGTTCACCGAGGTGTCGATGAAATTGCCGCCGCGGTCGACATAGGCATCGAAGATGCGCCGGGCTTCGGCGTCGTCCGCGCCCCAGCCCCAGTCGGCACCGAAGGTCATCGTGCCCAGCGACAGGGGCGAGACGCGCAGGCCGGAACGGCCGAGCAGGCGGTAGTGATCAAGCGAGGTGGGGGAGGTCATGCGGTTGTTCTCCGGGGTGGGCAGCGATTGCCTGCGTGGACGCCCAGTGTTCCGCCGCAATGCCCGGAGCCGGTAGCACCGTCCTCCGGGAAACTTGCACGATCGTCCGAAGGCAAGGGAAGATGAGCGCCCGCGCAGGCGCGCGTCCGGAGACCACGGCATGCCCTCGCTTGACCTGTTCCGTGATGCCATCGCCCGGCATGCACCGCGCGACGGCACCTTCGAGTGCCGGTTGCCCGGCGTGAAGCTGATCCGATGCAGCACGCCGACGCTGCCGATGCCGGTCATCTACGAGCCGACCGTCTGCTTCGTGGCCCAGGGCCGCAAGCGTGCGATGCTCGGCACCAGCGTCTATTACTACGATCCGACCTGCTACCTGATGGCCTCGGTGGGGCTGCCGGTCATGGGCTCGGTGATCGAGGCAACGGCAGCGCAGCCGTATCTGAGCCTGCAGCTCGATCTGGACGCGGCGGTGCTGGGCGAGCTTGCGCTGCAGTACCCGCGGCCCGCTGCGGAGCACCGGGCAGCCGCGGGTCTGTCGCTCGGCGCGATGACGCCCGGGCTGCTGGATGCCACCACGCGCCTGGTCTGCTTGCTGGATTCACCGGAAGACGCCGGAGCACTGGGCCCGCTCGCATTGCGCGAGATCCTTTACCGGCTGCTGCGCGGCCCCGATGGCGGCGTGCTGCACGCGATGACCCTCAACGACAGCCGGCAAGGACAGATTGCCCGCGCGATCCTGTGGATCCGCACGCACTTCCGGGAGGCCTGCCGGATCGAAGAGATCGCCGGGATCGCCGGCATGAGCCGTTCCAGTTTCCATGCGCACTTCAAGGCGGTCACGGCGATGAGTCCGCTGGATTTCAGGACGCAGCTGCGGATGCAGGAGGCGCGGCGACTGATGGTCAGTGATGGCCTGGATGCGGCCGAGGCCGGCTTCAACGTGGGCTATGAAAGCCCTTCGCAGTTCAGCCGGGACTACTCACGGCTGTTCGGCTTGCCCCCGGCGACCGATGCCCAGCGGCTGCGGTTCGCGGAGGGGAGGAGCTGCGGGACACCGTAGTGTGGCCGCACTCCCATGATGCCCGCGCAACTGCGGGCGGCCGCCGTCAGACCGGTGCGAAACCGCGGGTGGTCTTCTTTTCATTCTTTTCCGCCTTCTTTTCCTTGGCGGTCTTGGCAGGTTTCTTTTTCTGCTCTTTCTGTTGGTTCAGGCCTTTGGCCATGATGACGCTCTCCAGGTGGGTTGCAACGGGGCGAGCATGGCACATCCGGTGTCGGCCGGCGCATCGGCGTGCGATGGGCGCCCTGGAGTGAACCCGGGCTGCGGCCGTTCAGGGCGCAGGCATGTCCCGGTACACCGGCTCGCTGCTGAGCACCTTCAGTCCGTCCGGCCCACTGTGCAGCAGCCGTTGCTCCCCGATCGCCTGTTGCCACTGCAGACGGAAACCGTCCGCATCGGGGAGTCGGGCGGCCAGCGCGATGAGGTGCTCGCGGGCCTGCGGGCCCTCGCTGTCGAACTGGCCCCAGCGTTGATCGTGGCAATGGATGATCAAGCGATAGTGGCTCATGCCGGGCTCGGCCAGTAGAGGCTGTCCGGGGTGGAGCGCGCACCGAAGATGGCCTGGCCGACGCGCACGACGGTAGCCCCTTCTTCGATGGCGATCTCGACATCGCCTGACATGCCCATGGAGAGTTCCTCCAGGCTGATGCCCGCCGGCAGCGTGGGGCGCAGCCGCTCGCGCAGGTCGCGCAGTCTCGCGAAGCACGGCCGTACCTGTTCCGGATCGGGCGAGAACACTGCCAGCGTCATCAACCCGCGTACGCGCAGGTTGGAGAAGGCCGGCAGCTGCTTCACGAAATCGGCGACCTCGATCGGGTCCAGGCCGTACTTGCTGTCCTCGCCGGAGGTGTTGACCTGCACGAACACGTCCAGCGTGCGCTGCTCCAGTTCCAGCCGCTGATCCAGTGCCTGTGCCACGCGCAGGCTGTCCAGCGCCTGGAACTCACTGGCGAAGCGCGCCACGTCGCGCGCCTTGTTGGTCTGCAGGTGGCCGATCACCGACCAGCGCAGGCCGGGCAGGTCGGCCATGGCCGCGGCCTTGCGCTGGGCTTCCTGCACCTTGTTCTCGCCGAGCTCATGGCAGCCGGCGTCCCACGCCATGCGCAGGCGGGCTTCATCGACGGTCTTGCTGACCGGCAGCAGCCGCACGCTGGCCGGATCGCGACCGGCCAGCGCGCAGGCGCGGGCGATGCGTTCGCGGACCGCCTGCAGGTTGTGGCGGATCTCGTCGACAGTGGTGGCCTGGGGCCAGGTGGGGGCAGCGATGGGCATGGGGAGCTCCGGAAGCGGGGACGGCTGCAAGGCGGCAGCGCACGTGCAACACTGTCCCGTGACGATGAGCATATTGGCATAGGACAAAATGAAAATCACCGGCCAGACCGCCAGCGCGGTGTTCGAGAGCATCCGCCAGCAGATCCTCAGTGGCGCGCTGGTGCCCGGGCAGCTGCTGCCCCCGGTCCGCGATCTGGCGCTCGCACTGGGGATCAACCGCAACACGGTCGCGTCGGCCTACAAGCGACTGGACGCGGCCGGTCTGGCCCAGACCCAGGGCCGGCGCGGCACCGTGGTCAGTGCACGGCCCAGCCCTGGGGCGCAGGAGGGCACGCAGGCGGGCTCGGCACTGCACGATCTGGCCAGTGGCAATCCGGACCCGCGCTGCCTGCCGGACCTGCGTGCGTTGTTGCCGGCGCGGCCGCCACGCCTGTATGGCGCAGCGACGATCGATCCGGTGCTGGCTGAACTGGCGCATCAGCAGCTGGCCACGGATTGTCCGGCCGGCTATGCGCTGGAGCTGGCGCACGGCGCGGTCGATGCGATCGAACGTGTGCTGGCCTGCTGGTTGCTGGCCGGTGATCCCGTGGCGGTCGAGAACCCGTGTTTCCTCGGCAGCCTCAATACGATGCGTGCGGCCGGCTACCACGCGGTGGCGGTGGCGATCGACGACGAGGGCATGCAGGCCCAGGCGCTGGAACAGGCGCTGGCCGCCGGCGCGCGGGCGGTACTGCTGACCCCGCGTGCGCACAATCCCACCGGCGCCAGCCTCAGCCGGCGACGTGCGCGCGCGCTGCGCCAGGTGCTGGAGCGCTACCCACAGGTGCTGGTGCTGGTCGATGACCATTTCGCATTGTTGTCCCGGCAGCCGTATCACGCGGTGATTCCGCCAACGACCCGGCGTTGGGCGTTGCTGCGCTCGCTGTCCAAGTCATTGGGGCCGGACCTGCGCTTGGCGTTTATTGGCTGTGATGCCGAAACCGCAGCCCGGTTACGCCTGCGGATGGCACCGGGTACCGGTTGGGTCAGCCATCTGCTGCAGGACGCGGCGGCCGCGGCGCTGGGGTCTGGCCGGGTGGCAGCGCGGATGAAACGGGCCGGGGATGATTACGTGGCGCGCCGGGAGGTGTTGCGGCAGGCGCTGCGGGCCGAAGGCATCGCGGTGGGCGCGCAGATGGATGGGTTGAACCTGTGGCTGCCGCTGCAGCGTGACAGCCAGCCGCTGGTGATGGCCCTGGCCCAGCGCGGCTGGCAGGTGCGCGGCGGCGAAGTGTTTTCGGTCCACACGCCGGTGCACGGGGTGCGGATCACCACCGCCACGCTGACCGCGACCGACGCAAGGCGCTTCGCCCGGGATCTGCGCGAGGCGCTGGCCGCCCGGGTTCAGGGGGCAGCGGCAGCGTTGGGGCTGACGTAGTGCGACTGTTCGTCCTCGTTGAGGAAGATCAGTTCCGGCTTGCCCTGCCAGGAGGTCAGCATCGCGCCGGTGCTGTTCTGGTGTTTGACCACCAGGGTCGCGCCCCGGTCAGGATTGGCGGTGACCTTGAACACTTCGGTGGTGCCGCTGGCATCGTCCAGGGTAAGGATGGCCTCGTCACCGACATCGGCGGTACCGTAGCCGCCGCGCTCGGAACCATCGGCGCCCAGCAGGATCAGGCCCGACAGCGGTGAGGCGCGCGGCCCCTGGGTGACCCCTTTGGTGAGTGGATCGGGCACCGGTGCGCCGAGGATCACCCTTGCCTGGCCGCTGGCATCGCGGATCACCAGGCCGCGTGCGGTGATGACACGCTCATCGGACTGGCTCTGGTGCAGGCGCAGCGCGGTCCAGCCGGAGACGGCCAGGGCAAGGCTGGAGACGACCAGCGTGGTAAGCGTCAGGGCGCGCGACATGGGTTCTCCGGATCCTTGGAAGGTTGCGACCATACCGGATAGGCCATTGACGGCACCAGTCGGAAAATTCTGGAATTACCACCAGACCGTGAACCCGGTCACGGGATGGCTCAGCGGAAATCGCGGCTGTGGGTATGCACCCCGTCGATCAGCGTATCGATGTTGTGCATCTGGCGGACGATCAGGTGCTGCACGCCGTCCACGCGTTCCAGGCGGCCATCGATCTGCATCATCCGGGCTTCGACCAGCACGCGGTGCTGCCGGTCGGCGATCTTGCGCCAGACCACCGCGTTGACCATGCCGCATTCGTCTTCCAGGGTGAGGAAGGTGACCCCGCTGGCGGTCTGCGGGCGCTGGCGCATGCGCACCAGCCCGGCAAAGCGCACGCTGCGCCCGTGTGGCAGCGCGGCCAGTTCATCGGAACGGTGGCAACGGCGCTGACGCAGCTGGCTGCGGATGAAGGAGACCATGTGCCGGCCCAGCGTGGTGCCGGTGGTGTTGTAGTCGGCCTGCATGTCCTGGAAGGCGCTGGGCAGCGGCAGTGGCACGGCGGCTTCGGTGGTGGCACGGGCGGTCTCGAACAGCGGCAGCGGCTTCTCCACGCCGGAGACTTCCCAGCGCGCGCGATGGCGATGGCCGCTCAAGCCCTTGAGTGCGCCGGCATCGGCCAGCAGGCCTTGATGGCGACGGTCCAGCCGGGCGCGCTGGCTCAGGTCGGCGACGCTGTCGAAGGGCGCGCGGGTGCGTGCCTGCACCACGCCGGTGGCGACATCTTCGCTGAAACCATCGATCAGGCGCAGCCCCAGCCGGATGCCGAACGGCCGGCCCGGCGAGGCGGGAGGCACCAGCGTGCAGTCCCATGCGCTGTAGCGCACATCCACCGGCAGCACCGGCACGCCATGGCGGCGCGCGTCCTGCAGGATCTGGTCCGGGGTGTAGAAGCCCAAAGGCTGGCTGTTGATCAGGCTGGCGGCAAACGCGGAAGGGTGGTGGCACTTGAGCCAGCAGCTGACATAGGTGATCAGCGCGAAACTGGCCGCGTGGCTTTCCGGAAAGCCATAACTGCCGAAGCCCTTGATCTGGTCGAACAGGCGCTCGCCATAGTCGCGGCTGTAGCCGTTGGCGGCCATGCCGGCAAGCAGCTTGTCGCGGTGGGGTTCCAGCCCACCGTGGCGTTTCCACGCCGCCATCGAGCGGCGCAGTGCGTCGGCCTGCCCGGGGCTGAAGCCGGCGGCGGCGACGGCCAGCTGCATCACCTGTTCCTGGAACAGCGGCACGCCGAGGGTGCGCTTGAATACCTTCTCCAGGGCGGGCGGGTAGTCGATCTCTTCGATGCCTTCTTCCTTCAGCCGCTTCCGTCGATTCAGATACGGGTGGACCATGTCGCCCTGGATCGGGCCCGGGCGCACGATCGCCACTTCGATCACCAGATCGTAGAAACAGCGTGGCTGCATGCGCGGCAGCATCGCCATCTGCGCGCGCGACTCGATCTGGAACACGCCCAGGGTATCGGCGCGGCAGATCATGTCGTAGGTGGGCGCATCGCCCTGCGGAATCTTCGCCATGGTCATCCGCGGTCCGCCATGCGCTTCCAGCATCGCCAGGCATTTGCGTACCGCGGTGAGCATACCCAGCGCCAGGCAGTCGACCTTCATCAGGCCGGTGACGTCCAGGTCGTCCTTGTCCCACTGGATCACGGTGCGGTTGTCCATGGCCGCGTTTTCCACCGGTACCATCGTGGACAAGGGATGTTCGGAAATCACGAAACCGCCCGGGTGCTGGGACAGGTGGCGCGGGAAGTCGACCAGTTCACTGGTCAGCGCCACCACGCGCCGCATCAACGGGGTCTCCGGATCGAAGCCGCGTTCGCGCAATGCCTCGGGCAGCGGCTCGTGGCTGCTCCAGCGGTCCAGGCAGGCGGCCAGTTCGTTGACCTGGTCCGGCGGCAGGCCCAGCACCCGCGCCACATCGCGCACCGCGCTGCGGCCACGGTAGCTGATCGCCACGGCGGTCAGTGCCGCACGCTCGCGGCCGTAGCGGTTGAACACGTACTGCAGCACTTCCTCGCGGCGTTCGTGTTCGAAATCGATGTCGATGTCCGGTGGCTCGTCGCGCTCGGCGGAGATGAACCGTTCGAACAGCAGCTCCATCTCGCTGGGATCGATCTCGGTCACCCCCAGCACGTAGCACACCGAGGAATTGGCGGCCGAGCCGCGGCCCTGGCACAGGATCTGCTGGCCGCGCGCGAAGCGCACGATGTCGTGCACGGTCAGGAAATAGGACTCGTACTGCTTGGTATGGATCAGCGCCAGCTCGTGTTCGATCTGGTGGCGCTGCCGGGGCGTCTCGCCCGCTGGCCATCGCCATTGCATGCCTTCTTCCACCAGTACCCGCAGCCAGCTGGCCGGGTCGTGGCCGGCCGGCACCAGTTCGCGCGGGTAGGTGTACTGCAGTTGCTTGAGATCGAAGTGGCAGCGCTCGGCGATGCGCAGGGTTTCGGCCAGCAGTTCGGGTGGGTAGAGCGTGGCCAGGGCCTGGCGGGTGCGCAGGTGGCGCTCGCCGTTGGGGAACAACCGCCAGCCGGCTTCGCCTAGCGTGCAGTGGTGGCCGATCGCGGTGAGGGTGTCCTGCAGCGCGCGGCGGCGGCGCACATGCATGTGCACATCGCCGCTGGCCACCAATGGAATGCCCTGGTCACGGCCGAAACGACGCAGGCGCTGCAGGCGCGCGCGGTCGTCGGCCTCGCGGTGCAGTTCAACCGCCAGCCACAGCCGCTGCGGGAAGCAGGCCTGCAGCCACTGCGCATCCTCGATGGCCGGGGCAGGTGCCGGCCACAGGCACAGCAGGCCGGCGTGCAACTGCTCGATGTCGCTGCGCAGGCAGCGGTACTCGCCCTTGGGTGCACGCCTGCGGCAGGTGGTGATCAGCTGGCACAGCGCGGCGTAGCTGCCCTGATCGGTGCACAGCAGCACCAGTTTCGGGCCGTCTTCCAGTTGGAATTCGGCGCCGGTGATCAGGGGCAGCGCGTGCTTCTGCGCGGCCTGCCAGGCGCGCACGATGCCGGCCAGCGAGCACTCATCGGTGATCGCCAGCGCGCGGTAGCCCTGGCCCTTGGCACGCGCGAACAACTCCTCGGCGATGGACGCGCCACGCTGGAAACTGAAGGCCGACAGGCAATGCAGCTCGGCGTAGTCGGGCAGGGGCGCGCTCATGCGAACCAGCCGTGCAGCATGAACGGCCCGCTGCGTGCATCGGCGGCGGTATACGCCCACCCGCGTTGGCCCTGCGTGGTTTCCACCACGTAATAGTCGCGGCGGATGTCCCCGGCATCCCACCACCCCGATTCGATCCGTTCCGGTCCGGACAGGATGCGCAGGTGTGGATCCTGCAGCGCCTGCGGCTGGGCCAGCAACCAGCCCGGGCGCATCGGCAGCGGCGGCGGCGGTGCTTTGGGGGCGCTCTTGGCATCGCCGGTCGCGCGTTCGGGCCGATGGTCGGCGCGCAGCCCCAGCCCCTGCACGGCGTCATCGCCGAGCCGCGCACGCAGGCGTTCGCGCAACTGCTCCCACGGCATCGCCTGCTGCGGGCGCGGGTCGAACAGATCGCGTGCGGCCGGGACGAACGGCGGCAGCTGCTCGGCCTGCAGGCGCAGGCCACGGCTGCCGGCAGGCAACTGCAGATGATCGACGCGGTTGCGGGCCAGTTCGAACAGCATCGCCGGTTCGCGTTCGGGGGCGAGCAGGCCGATCGAGAGCCGTGTGTCGGGGTGGTTTTCGTGTTCGAACCACAGGTCGAACTGCAGCACGCCGCCATCGCGCGAGCACAGGAACGCGGCCAGGTCGGCGGTCAGGCGCCGCAGCGGGAACAGCATCGCCTGGGTGGACTCGACCTCGTACTCGAACTCGATGCGCGCATCGAAGCGGTCCGGTGGCTGGAAATAGCGCAGCGGTGGTGTGCTGATGCCGCGCAGTGCATCCAGATGCGCAAGGGCCTGCGGTGGAAAGCGCCGGGCCAGGCTTTCGCGCGGCAGGCCGAACGCGGCGCCCAGCGTGCGCAGGCCCGAGCGCGCGAGCACCGTGACCGCCTCGGCCGGCAACCCGCTGCGTTCGATCGGCACCTGGGCCAGGGCCGCGTCCAGCTGGGGTGCAGCCACGCCGAGCCGGCCATGCACGCGGGCCAGCACGCTGGCGGCATGCGGATTCGGTGCGGCCACCAGCCGATGCCGGAAACCCAGTTCGGTCAGGCCACGGGTGAGCCGCTGCTCGACCCTCGGCCAATCACCGAACAGCGCGCGGCTGGCCCGGATTTCCAGCGCCATCGCATGCGGGAAATCCAGGCTGACCTGTGAGCTGATGCCGTACAGCCAGCTGGCCAGCAGGTGGCGGGTGGCCTGCTCGGCGCGTGGGTCGTACTCCACGCTGAGCATGTCGCGGGTCAGCACCTGGGCGGCCGAGAGCAGCATGCCGCGGCGCAGCCCGCGCTGCCGGGCCGAGGGGCTGACCGCGTGCAGCACGCGCCGCTGCGCCGGGCCGGTGACCAGCACCAGCGGCGCGTCCGGATCGGGTTGCTGGCGCAGGGCGGCATCCAGCGCCAGGTGCGGCAGCAGCAGGCAGGCCCAATCCACGGCGGCGGCTCAATGGGCCACGGCCAGCGGCAGCGGCTGGGCCGGTGCCAGCCCGCCACGGCACTTGAGCACCCGCACCTGGCCATCGTCGAGCTGCAGGCGCAGCGCGGCCGGGGAGGGATTGCGCGCATGCCGGGCATCGCGGAAGGAAAAGCCCAGGCACTGGCCGGTTTCAGCGGCCACCTGCAGCCGGCGCAGCGCGCGGTCATCGGCCTGTTGCGGCCAGCACAGCACTGCCGCGCAGGCTGCCGAGCGCAGGCATTGTTCGGCCGCCCACAACGCATCGCGCGGGCTGGCCTGGACCACCTGCACCTGGCTCAGTGCCAACCCGGCGCGTGCCCAGGCCGGGGCATGCGGCAGGTGCGGCGGGGCGATCAGCACCACGGTCTGCTGTTGCTGGCTCAACCGCGCCAGGGTCGGCCAGACCAGCGCCAGCTCACCGACCCCGGGCGAGGCCAGCAGCACTTCCGACAGGGCCGAGGGCGGCCAGCCACCACCGGGCAGGCGGGCATCCAGTGCCGGGTGGCCGGTCGGGTGCGGCGCTACCTCGGGGAAGGCCGTACGTGGCTGCCCCCGCCAGACCCGGCGGGTTTCCAGCAGCCGGTCCAGGGCCAGCACGGCGCCCATCAGCGGGCCTCCCGGCAGGGCTGGAGCAGGCGGAAACGGGCGGGAAACAAGGGCATGGCGGCGAGTATCGGCAGCACGCGTGTCAAAGGCTGAGACCGACAATCCTACCCGCAATTAGTAAAAATGCTAACGAATTCGACAGCCGGATTCCGAACCGGTTGAAGGTGCTGAATGCTTCAGCGAGAGCCTCCACGCATGGCGTGGATCTACACGGGATGGGGGCTGGGCGCCCTGTCGATGTACAGGGAGCGGGGTCTTAGCGCCCCTGCGGATCAGGCCGGTGGTGCACGTACTCGACCACGGTGCCGTCCGGATGCACGGCGTTGAAGGCTGCGCCGGTCGGTACGACCTGCAGCGGGAAGATGATCTCCGCCCCGGCCGCCACCAGCCGGTCGTAGTACGGCTGCACGTCATCCACCAGCAGCGTGCCGGTGGTGGAAGTGAACGGGGCCAGCTTGTCCGGCGCGCCTTCGATCAGCAGGAACGCCCCGACCATCGCCAGGCGCAGGCCGGCCTCGGGGAACGGGAAACCCGCATCGGCGACCACGCCCTGCAACTGCTCGTAGAACGCCACCCGCGCTTCCAGTTCGCCCGGGCCGACGAACACCCGGATCAGCACCCGCGGGCTGCGTTGCCGGGAGGTGTCGTTGCGGTCGCGCCAGAGTTGATCGAAGTGGCGGTGTGGGGGCATGCGGTCGCTCCGGGACGTGAGCGGTCATTATCGATCCGCGATCCACCGGGAACCGGGCTGGGCTCATGACCACCGGTGATGGTGTGATAACCCCGCATCGCCCACCACGCCAGCAATGCCAGCAGCGAGACGGCAGCGCCTGCCATGCACACCCCGGGCCAGCCGAAGGCGGCATACAGCGCACTGCCGGCCAACGCGCCCAGCCCGCTGCCTGCCGCGTAGAACAGCATGTAAGCGGCGATCACCTGTGCCTGCGCGTGCGGTGCGGCGGCCAGGATCCGGCTCTGGTTGGTGACGTGCAGCGCCTGCACGGCCAGATCGAGCAGCAGCACGCCCAGCACCAGCCAGCCCAGGTGATGGGACATCGCCGCGATCGGCGCCCAGCTCAGCAGCATCAGCCACAGGGCCCCGGTGGTGACCCGCCCGGCATGGCCCCGGTCACTCCAGTGCCCGCTGCGGGCCGCGGCCAACGCACCGAGCAGGCCGACCAGCGCGAAAGCGCCGATGGCGGTGTGGCTGAGGGCATAGGGTGGCGCGCTGAGTGGCAGGCTCATGCTGCTCCAGAACACCCCGAACACGGTGAACAGCAGCAGGCCCAGCACGCCGCGCTGGCGCAGCACCGGCTGCTGCCGCAGCAGCGCGAACAAGCCGGTCCGCGCGTCGTGTGCGGCCGACACAGGCAATCGCGGCAGCCGTGCCCACAACACGGTGCCGGTCACGATCATCAGCACTGCCGAGAGCAGGTACACCGCGCGCCAACCGCCCAGATCGGCCACCGCCCCGGCCACCACCCGTGCCAGCAGCAACCCGACCACCACGCCTGCCTGTGCGGCGCCGACCACCCGGCCACGCTCGTGCTCGCCCGCCGCGGCGGCGGCGTAGGCAATCAGCCCCTGGGTCATCGCGGTGCCGAGCAGGCCCACCGCCAGCATCCCCAGCAGCAGGCTCCAGGCCTGCGTGGCCAGCGCGACGGCCAGAAGCGCCAGCACCAGGCCGCCGGTCTGGACCGCCATCAGGCGGCGGCGGTCCACGCGGTCGCCCAGCGGCACGATCCATAACAAGGCGGCGACCGAACCGAATTGGGTCGCCGCGATCACCGTGCCGATGCGGCCGGTGCTGATCTGCAGGTCGGCAGCCAGGGCGTCCAGCAGGGGCTGGGCGTAATAGACATTGGCCACGCTCAGGCCGGCCGCGCAGGCGAACAGCATCAGCAGGGACGAGGGAAGCGGGGAGGGGGAAGTGCCGGATGCGATGGTCGCCATCATTAGGTCTCAAAATAGAACCAGTTGATTCTGCAGGATGTGGTTCTAAAATGAAACTATTAGCGGAGAATCCTGATGGCCACCGAGTCGATGACACCCTGCCCGGTCGGGCGCGCGCTGGACCTGGTCGGCGACCGCTGGTCGCTGCTGATCGTGCGCGAGGCGTTCGATGGAGTAGGGCGCTTCAGTGATTTCCAGCGCCGCCTCGGGATGTCGCGCAGCATGCTCAGCCAGCGCCTGCAGGCCTTGCTGGAGGCCGATGTGCTGACGCAGCAGCCGCTGGAGGAGGGGCGCAGCTACCAGCAATACGTGCTCACCGAACGCGGCCGCGCGCTGTTCCCGCTGGTGGTGGCGCTGCGGCAGTGGGGCGAGGCCTTCCTGTTCGCGCCGGGCGAGCCGCGCTCGGTGCTGCAGGCCGACAGCGATGGCCTGCCCTTGGCGCTGATGCAGCCGCGTGACCAGCATGGGCAGGTGGTGGCGGCTGCCGACACCCAGCTGATCAAGCCGCCGTCGCCCTGATTCGGGCCGGGTTTCGCTGTCTCAAATGTAAGCATCCTGTTGACAGGCATGAACACGCTCGGACACTCTTCCGGGGTGAGGTGCCGGCAAGGGCCTCCCGGGTGGTGCGGCTGTCACGACGGGCGGAGGGGCCTGGACGTAGCCGTCATCGCCTTGCGTTGTAAACGGTTCCGCGCCCCTGCGCGTGGTTCCCGCCGATATGGCGCTGCACCCTTCTGCGGCAAGACTCCCTGGATTTATTGCGCAAGCAAAGGTGTTTCGTCCGCTCATGAAAACGATTTCAAAGCCCCTGGCCCTGACGGCCGCCATCGCGCTCTCGCTGAGCGCTTCTGCCTGGGCCGCTGCCCCGGCCGCCACCACCGACGCGTTCACCGTATTGACCCTGGAACAGACCCCGGGTGAGCTGGATGCGGCCGTGGTCGCCGCACAGCTGGAACAGCTGCAGGTCGATGCCGTGACGGTGCGCAACGTGGAGCGCCGCGCCGACCGCGTGGATCCGCTGCAGGGTCTGGCCGATGCGCTGGGCTATCACTATCGTTTCGTGACCGCCGATCCGGCCGCCGCGCAGCAGACCGGCAGTGTCGTGCTGACCCGCCTGCCGATCGAGGCCGAGTCGGGCACCGAACAGCCGTCGCTGAATTACCTGCGCCTCAACGATGGCCGCCATGTGGTCGCGCTGTACACCAGTGCCGCCGATGCCGCCGATGCCGCCGCGCTGCCGCCGCTGGTCACCGGCTCACGCCTGGGCGCACCGGCCGTGCTGCTGGGCGCGGTGAGTGCCGATGCGGCCACCACCGCCGGCTTCGATCCGTCGCGTGTCGCGCTGGAAGCCAACGAAAGCTACTTCAGCGACGGCTTCCAGTCGGCTACCTCGGCCGCCATCAAGCTGCGCACCCATGACGGAAAGAAGGGCACCACCGCGGCCACGCTGCTGACCCTGGGCTACACCGCGCCGGTCGGTGGCGATACGCCATGGATGGACACCGGCCTGAACGCCGATGCCCGTGCCAAGGCACTGGTCGCGCAGATGACCGTGGACGAGAAGTTCCAGATGCTGCACAGCTACTTCGGGCTGGGCAAGGACGGCGGCCCGCTGCCCGAAGGTGCGGTTGGTTCGGCCGGCTTCGTGCCGGGCGTGCCGCGCCTGGGCATTCCGGCGCAGCAGTCGGCCGATGCCGGCGTCGGCGTGACCAACCCGGGTGGCCTGCGCAAGGGTGACCATGCCACGGCGATGCCGTCCGGCCCGTCCACCGCATCGAGCTGGAACCCGGACATCGCCTTCGCCGGCGGTGCCACCATGGGTCGCGAAGCCTGGCAGCAGCGCTTCAACATCCTGCTGGCCGGCAGCGTCAACCTGCAGCGCGACCCGCGCAACGGCCGCAACTTCGAATACGCCGGTGAAGATCCCCTGCTGGCCGGCGTGCTGGTGGGCGAGTCGATCCGCGGCGTGCAGAGCCAGCACGTGATCTCCACGATGAAGCACTTCGCGCTGAACGACATGGAGACCTCGCGCAATTTCCATAGCGCCGAGATCGGCGAGCAGGCGATGCGCGAATCGGACCTGCTGGCGTTTGAAATCGCCATGGACATCGGCAAGCCGGGTTCGGCGATGTGCTCGTACAACCGCATCAACGGCACCTACGGCTGCGAACACGATTACCTCATGAACGAGGTGCTCAAGCAGGAATGGAAGTTCCCCGGTTTCGTGATGTCCGACTGGGGCGGCGTGCACAGCGGCTCCAAGGCGGCCCTGGCCGGCCTGGACCAGCAGTCGGCCGGTGAAGTGTTCGACAAGGCGGTCTACTTCGATGAGCCGCTGCGCCTGGCCGTGGCCGGTGGCGTCGTGCCGCAGGCGCGCCTGGACGACATGGTCGGCCGCATCCTGCGCACCATGTTCGCGCACGGCAACTTCGACCTGCCGCCGGTGCACGAGCCGATCGATGACGAGGCCGGCTTCCTGGCCGCGCAGCGCACCGTCGAAGAAGGCAGCGTGCTGCTGCGCAATGCCGATGACCTGCTGCCGCTGGGCAAGGATGTGCAGCGCATCGTCATCATCGGTGGGCATGCCGACAAGGGCGTGATCGGCGGTGGTGGTTCCTCGATGGTGGGCTGGACCGCCCGCGGCACCAATGCGGTGCCGGGCGTGATGCCGACCACCTGGCCGGGCCCGGTGATCTTCCACCCGTCCTCGCCGCTGGAAGCGCTGCGCGCCGAGCGTCCGGATGCCCGGATCGATTACGTGGATGGCCGCGATGTCGCGGCCGCCGCGCGCGCTGCCGCTGCGGCCGATGTCGCCATCGTGTTCGCCACGCAGTGGTCGGCCGAGTCGGTCGATCTGCCGCACATGCAGTTGCCGGACAACCAGGACGCGCTGATCGCGGGGGTGGCCAAGGCCAACCCGAAGACGGTGGTGGTGCTGGAAACCAATGGCCCGGTCGAGCTGCCGTGGCTGCAGCAGGTGCCGGCCATCCTGCAGGCCTGGTATCCGGGTATCCGCGGTGGCGAAGGCATCGCCGCGCTGCTGACCGGCAAGGTCAATCCGTCCGGCCGCCTGCCGGTGACCTGGCCGGTGGATGTCAGCCAGCTGCCGCGCCCGCACGTCAACGGCCTGGGCTTCAACCCGAAGAACAAGCCGGATGACACCATCGACTACGACATCGAAGGCGCCAACGTCGGTTACAAGTGGTTTGCCGCCAAGGGCCTGACCCCGCAGTACGCGTTCGGCCATGGCCTGTCCTACACCAGCTTCGGCTACGACAACCTGACGGTGGTGGTGGAAGGCCAGCGCGTGGTCGCCAGCGTGGACGTGCGCAACACAGGCAAGGTCGCCGGTGCGGATGTGCCGCAGCTGTACCTGCAGCTGCCGCAGGGCAGCACCACTCCGATCCGCCTGATCGGCTTCCAGAAGGTGACGCTGCAGCCGGGTGAAAGCCGCCGGATCCGCATCGAAGCAGAGCCGAAGACGCTGGCCAGCTTCGACACCGCCGACAAGCAGTGGAAGATCGCCGGTGGGCAGTACGAAGTGCAGCTCTCGCGCGCGGCCAATGCACCGGTGCAGCGCGTGCCGCTGGAGCTGGCCGGGCAGGTGGTCCGCTGAGCTGACGGGCAGGGCACGACCGTGGGGCGTGCCTCCGGTCACCCCGGCAGGTGCTCGCGCAGGTGCGCCAGCAGCAGCCGGACCCGGCGCGAGGGCTGGGCGGTGTTGGGAAACACCGCATACACCCCCTGGCGCGGGAAGCGATGACGGCGCAGGATCGGCAGCAGCCGGCCCTGCGCCAGATCGTCATCGATCAACCAGTGCGGCAACACGGTCGCGCCGGCCCCGGCCAGCGCGAACGCCCGCAGGGTGGAGGCGTTATCAACCGTGACCACCGCATGGGCGGGGTTGCAGGCAAACAGCTGGTCGCTGCCATCGGGCGCCACCAGTGGGAGATCCGCCAGGCGCGGATAGCCCAGCCTTGGCAGCGTGCGGACCCAGTCCGGATCATCGCGCGCGGCCTCATCGGGCAGCGTGGCCAACAACGACGGTGAGGCGACCGCGCACAGTGCGTGTTCGTCCAGCAGGGTCGCGCGCAGCTGCGAATCCTGCAGGCGCCCCAAGCGGATGGCCAGATCGAACCGCTCGGGAATCAGGTCCGCCGGCGCCGGTGAGGTGGACAGGTGCAGGCGCAGCTCGGGATGCAGGGCGCGGAATGATTCCAGCACCGGTACGACCCGGGCGATCGCATATTCCGGCGTGGTGGTCAGGCGCAGCGTGCCGCGCAGTTGCAGCTGTTCGCTGCGTGCTTCCTCGATGGCGAGCTCGGCAGTGGCCAACAGCGCCGTGCAGTGCTGGTAAAAGCGCTCGCCGGCCTCGGTCAGGGCCAGGCTGCGGGTATTGCGCACCAGCAGGGTCACGCCGAGTTCCTGTTCCAGCCGCTTGAGGTTGAAGCTCACCACGGCGCGGCTCTGGCCGAGGCGCTGTGCGGCAGCGGTCAGACTGCCGGCATCGACAATCGCCTTGAAGGTCTCGAAGCGGTCCAGGCTGACCATGGGGGCGCTCTGACTGTCAAAAATGGTTTGACAGTCTTGCATCCGCCTGCCCGTATATCCAGCCGCTACCGACGCGCATGCTGCCGCCTCGAAATCGGAGCGCGCCATGACATACCGGGCCAGAGTGGAAACGCTGTACCTGCTGGGATTTTCGCTGGATCTGGTGAACATGTTCATCGGCACCGTGGCCTATCCGGCCATCGCCGCAGACCTGCAGGCCTCCGTGCCGCAGCTGGCGTGGATCGGCAATGGCTACATGCTGGGCCTGACCTTGGTCATTCCGCTGGGCAGCTGGTTGGCGGCGCGCTTGGGCGAGCGCCGGGTGCTGTGTCTCTCGCTGGCCCTGTTTACCGTGGGCGCCGTGCTGGCAGGCACCGCGCCGAGCATCGGGTGGCTGATCGCGTGGCGCCTGCTGCAGGGGCTGGGCGGTGGGCTGTTGATTCCGGTGGGGCAGGCGATGGCCTACCGCGAATGCCCGCCGGCCGATCGTGCGCGACTGACCGCCCGCATCATGGCGGTCGCACTGCTGGTGCCGGCGCTGTCACCGACGCTGGGCGGCCTGCTGGTGGAGTGGGGCTCGTGGCGGGGCGTGCTGCTGGTCAGTGTGCCGCTGGCCGTGCTGGCCTTCGCGCTGACGGCCGCGTGGGTGCGCCCGGGTGCACCGGTGGCCGTGCCGGCACTGGACCGGCGTGGGCTGCTGCTGGGCTCCGTGGGGCTGAGCGCGTTGCTGGTCGCGCTGGGACTGCTCGCAGCGCCGGGGCAACGGATGCTGGGCGCGGGCCTGTTGGTGGTCGCCACCCTGGTGCTGGCGCTGTATGCCCGCAGTGCGCGCCGGACGGATCATCCGGTCCTGCAGTGGTCGTTGCTGCGGCATGCGTCGCTGCGGCTGGCGATGACGGTCTACCTGCTGGTGCCCGGGACCTTCATCGGCACCCAGCTGGTGGCGACGTTGCTGCTGCATGGGCAAGGCTACGGCGCCGCCGCCATCGGTGGCTTCATGCTGCCGTGGGCGATTGCCTCGGCCTGTGCGATCGCCACGGCACGGCACTGGCTGCCGCGCATCGGGGCGCGCCCACTGCTGAGTGCCGGGATGGGATGCCAGGCCGTCGGTATCGTGCTGCTGATCGCCGTGCAGGCCCATCAGCCCTGGCTTCCCGTGCTGGCCTTCGCGCTGATGGGCCTGGGTGGCAGCCTGTGCAGCAGCAGCGCCCAGACGCTCGCCTTCCAGAGGCTGGCCGATGCGGAGCTGCTGCCGGGCAGCGCGCTGTGGAATCTCAACCGCCAACTCAGCTTCTGCCTGGCCGCCGCGGTGCTGGCCTGTGTGCTGGCGGTGCTCTCTTCGGTGACGCCGGACCACGCCTTTGCACTCACCCTGGTGCTGGCGGCGGGCATGAGCCTGCTGCCGCTCCTTCCCTTGTGGCGCCTGCCGGCGTCCGCCCTTTCCTTGAGAACTTCCTCATGAATGACACCCTTGCCTTCAATGAGATCCACGACCTGCATGTGCTGATCGAAGACTGGTTCACCGGCCGCTCGCCGGTGGCGGCGCTCGATACCCTGCTGGCCCGTTTCAGCGAGGACTTCAGCATGGTCGGCATCCGTGGTGTCCGCCTGGACAAACCCACGCTGGCCGGCTTCTTCGCTGCCGCGCATGGCAGCCGGCCGGGATTGCGCATCACCATCGATGCAATGACGTACCTGCCGCTGGGCACGGGTGCATGCGCGGTGCGCTATCGGGAAGACCAGAGCGACGCACAGGGCACCGGCAATCGGCGCGAGTCCTTGGCCATTCTTGTTGGCGGCACCGACGGCATGCTGCGCTGGCAGGCTTTGCACGAAACGGTGGTTGGCGGCTGAATGGGGATGAAGGCCCTGCGCCAGGCCGATCGGCATCTACCGGTGCGGGCCGGGCAGCGCTAGGCTCCGGACGTTGCCTTCACTGCCGGGAGAGAGCCCATGCGTGTGCGTGTATTGCCAGTTGCGCTGTTGAGTCTGATGGTCGCCGCCAGTGTGTCGGCGCAGACCTCGCCGATGACCCCGGACATTCCGGCCAAGGGCTTCGTGACCCCCACGGCGCAGGACAACTACGACAAGCGCGTGGTGATGGTGCCGATGCGTGATGGCACGAAGCTCTACACGGTGATCGTGGTACCCAGGGGCGCCAGGAATGCGCCGATCCTGCTGACCCGCACGCCCTACGATGCGGCCAATCGTGCCAAGCGCATGGATTCGCCGAACATGCGTGACATCCTGCCGCAGGGCGATGAAGTGTTCGTGGATGGCGGCTACATCCGCGTGTTCCAGGACATCCGCGGCAAGTACGGCTCCGGGGGCGATTACGTGATGACCCGGCCGCTGCGCGGGCCGCTCAACAACACCAAGGTCGACCACGCCACCGATGCCTGGGACACCATTGATTGGCTGGTCAAGCATGTGCCAGAAAGCAACGGCAAGGTCGGCATGCTGGGCTCGTCCTACGAGGGCTTCACCGTGGTGATGGCACTGACCAACCCGCACCCGGCGTTGAAGGTGGCCGCGCCGCAGAGCCCGATGATCGATGGTTGGATGGGGGACGACTGGCTCAACTACGGCGCGTTCCGGCAGGTCAATTTCGGCTACTTCACCGGGCAGCTGGCCAAGCGCGGCAAGGGCCCGGCGATTCCCAGCGTGGGCTATGACGATTACACCACCTTCCTGCGTGCCGGCTCGGCCGGTGATTACGCCAGGGCCAACGGGCTGGACCAGTTGCCGTGGTGGCACAAGCTGATCGAACACCCCAGCTACGATACGTTCTGGCAGGAACAGGCGCTGGACGCGCGCATGGCCAGAACCGAACTGAAGGTCCCCACGATGTGGCTGCAGGGCCTGTGGGACCAGGAAGACATGTGGGGCGCGGTGCACAGCTATGCGGCGATGGAGCCGCGTGACACCGGCAACATGCTGAACTATCTGGTGATGGGGCCGTGGCGGCACAGCCAGGTCAACTATGACGGCAGCAGCCTGGGCGCATTGAAGTTCGAGGGCGACACCGCGCTGCAGTTCCGCCGCGATGTACTCAAGCCGTTCTTCGATCAGTACCTGGTCGATGGCGCGCCCAAGGCGCAGACACCGCCGGTGTTGATCTACAACACCGGGGAGAACCACTGGGACAAGCTGCAGCAGTGGCCGCGCAGCGCGGCGCAGTCCCGGCCGCTGTACCTGCGCGCGGGCGGCAGGCTGTCCTTTGAAGCACCACAGGCGGGGGAGGCCACGTTCGAGGCGTATGTATCCGATCCGGCCAAGCCGGTGCCGTTCGTACCGCGCCCGGTGCGGTTTGCTGACCGCGATATGTGGACGAGTTGGCTGGTGAAGGACCAGCGTTTCGTGGATGGTCGCCCGGACGTGCTCACCTTTGTCAGCGAGCCGCTGACCGAGCCGCTGCGGATCGGTGGCGCACCGCAGGTGAATCTGCAGGCGGCCACGAGTGGCAGCGACAGCGACTGGGTGGTGAAACTGATCGATGTGTATCCGGACCAGACCCCGTCGACGCCGGAGATGGGCGGCTACGAGCTGTCGGTCTCGATGGCGATCTTCCGTGGCCGGTACCGCGAAAGCTTCAGCGACCCGAAGGCGATCACGAGCAACCAGGTGCTGGATTACAAATTCGGTCTGCCGACCGCGAACCATGTGTTCCAGCGGGGCCACCGGGTGATGGTGCAGGTGCAGTCGAGTCTGTTCCCGCTGTACGACCGCAACCCGCAGACGTTCGTGTCGAACATCTACCTCGCCAAGCCGGGCGATTACCAGAAGGCAACGCAGCAGGTCTGGCATTCGCCGCAGCAGGCCAGCTTCATTTCGTTGCCGGTGTACTGAACCCTTGAAGGAAGTGCCGGCCACCGGCCGGCACTTCCAGGATGCAGCGCATCTCGCCCTGGTGGGCCGGAACGTGCATCCGGCCCACCAGGATCAACACTCAACCGTCGATGGTCGGGTAGTCGGTGTAGCCGTGCGCGCCACCGCCATAGAGCGTGTCCTTGTCCAGCTCGGACAGCGCCACGCCCAGACGGAAGCGCTCGACCAGATCGGGATTGGCGATGAAGGGACGACCGAAGGCGACCATGTCGGCATAGCCGGAGGCGACCGCCGCTTCGGCACGCGCCTGGTCGTAACCGTTGTTGGCGATCCATGCGCCCTTGAACTTGGCGCGCAGCGCGGCGTAGTCGAAGGCGATGTTGTCGCGCGGGCCGCCGGTCGCGCCTTCGATCACGTGGATGAAAGCGAGCGGGCCGATGGCATCCAGACGCTCCACGGCGCGTTCGAACAACGGCTGCGGGTTGGAGTCGGCAGCGTCGTTGGCTGGCGTCACCGGCGAGAGACGTACGCCGGTGCGTTCTGCACCGATTTCCGAAACGATCGCGCTGACCACTTCATCCAGCAGGCGGGTGCGGTTTTCGATGCTGCCACCGTATTCGTCGGTGCGCTGGTTGCTGCCATCACGCAGGAACTGGTCGATCAGATAGCCGTTGGCAGCATGCACTTCCACACCGTCGAAGCCGGCCGTGATGGCGTTGCGTGCGGCCTGGCGATAATCCTGGATCAGGCCGGGAATCTCGTCCAGGCGCAGGGCGCGCGGCTCGGAGACATCTTCAAAGCCCTTGGCGGTGAAGGTCTTCGCATCGGCGCGCAGGGCACTCGGCGCCACCGGTACCTCGCCCTCGGGCAGCAGGCTGGTGTGCGAGATGCGGCCGACGTGCCACAGCTGCAGCACGATCTTGCCACCGCGCGCGTGCACGGCGTCGGTGACCTTTTTCCAGGCATCGATCTGGTCCTGGCTGTAGATGCCGGGCGTATCCAGATAGCCCTGGCCCAACGGACTGATCTGGGTGGCCTCGGCGATGATCAGCCCGGCGCTGGCGCGCTGTTCGTAGTACTGGATGGCCAGAGGATTGGGAATGCGGTCCTTGATGGCGCGGTTGCGGGTCAGCGGTGCCATCGCGACGCGGTTGGCGACGTCGATGGCCCCCAGACGGGTGGGGGAGAACAATTGGCCGTCAGTGGAATCTGTCATGGGCTTACCTTGGGGGAGGGCGACCGCCAGCGGCGGATGAAAGAAAGGATGTGGGCGTACGACCCCGAGCATAGGGGCAGGTGCGTTGCAGCGATGGGAAGGATTGTTGCGGAGCACGCTGTGCACGTTCTGTAACGTTTTCGCGGCGTATGGTCGAGGCATGGGCAGGCAGTGCCCGCAGCCTTATTCCAACCCGAGGAACAACGCGATGATTGATTATCAGCTCAAGGGAAAGGTCGCCATCGTCACCGGCGGCGTCTCCGGCATCGGACTGGCCGTGGCCGAACTGCTGGCCGATTCCGGCGCGGCGGTGGCGGTGTGGGATCTCAAGGCCGACGCCGTCGAGAAGACCGCCGAGGCGCTGCGCAGCAAAGGCGTGAAATCGATCGGCATCGCCTTGAACGTCACCGACGAGCACGCGGTGGAAGCAGCCGTGAAGCAGACCGTGCAGGAACTCGGTGGGCTGGACATCGCAGTGAACAACGCGGGTATCGGCGGGCCGTCGGCGGCCAGTGGCGATTACCCCGTGGATGGCTGGAGGAACGTCATCGACGTCAATCTCAACAGCGTATTCGTGTGCCAGCGGGCGCAGATCCAGGCGATGCGCAGCACGGGCAAGGGCGGCAGCATCATCAACATGGCCTCCATCCTGGGCCAGGTCGGTTTCAACAACTCGGCGGCCTATGTCGCGGCCAAGCATGGCGTGGTCGGCCTGACCCAGACGGCGGCGTGGGAACACGCGGCGGACAAGATCCGCATCAATGCGGTGGGCCCGGGCTTCATCGCCACCCCGTTGCTGGACAAGATGGACCCGAAGGTGAAGCAGGCGCTGGAAAGCAAGCATGCGCTGGGACGCCTCGGCAAGCCGGAAGAAGTCGCCGCGCTGGTGGCCTGGCTGGCCAGCGCGGATGCGGGTTTTGCAACCGGCACTTACTACGCCATCGATGGCGGATACCTGGCCCAGTAAGACACGTGGTGGCAGGCTCACCCGGGCCTGCCACTGGTTTCACGGTCCCCAGACGCCCCTGTCTGCGACGCTCCGTCCATTGCCGGATGAGAGACGCAGATGGGACTGGAACAAGATCTATCGATCCTGCTGCGGATTGCCGTGGCCATGCTGCTGGGCGCCACGCTCGGCATCGAACGCGAGATGGGCAAGCACGCCGCCGGACTGCGCACGCACATGCTGATCGCCGGTGCAGCCGCACTGATTGTCGGCTTGGGCGACAGCATTGCCGAACACTTCCAGGAGGAACGCTACCGTGACCTGCTGCAGGTCGATCCGGTGCGTCTGATCGAGGCGGTGGTGGCCTGTGTCGGCTTCGTTGCCGCCGGCACGATCCTGCGGGGCTCGCGCGATGACCAGGTCAGCGGCCTTACCACTGCCAGTTCACTGATCATGTCCGCCGCGATCGGTATCGCGGTTGGCATCGGCGAGTATGTGATCGCTGTCGGGGTGAGTGTGTTGTGCCTGATCGTGCTGGTGGTATTCAGCCGTATCGCCAGAAAACTGGAGTCGTCATGAGCAGCGAACGTCCCTTCGAGATCCAGCGCATCGACCATGTGGTGCTGCGTGTGCAGGACCTGCCCCGCGCCGTGCGCTTCTACTGTGACGTTCTGGGCTGCACGGTCGCCCGCGAACGGCCGTCGCTGGGCATGGTGCATCTGCATGCCGGTGAGTCGCTGATCGATCTGATCAGCGTGGACGGTCCGCTGGGAATCAAGGGCGGGGCGGCGCCCGGGCGGGAAGGGCGCAATGTCGAGCATGTCTGCCTGCGGGTGGAACCGTTCGATGCCGAGCAGGTGCGCGTGCATCTGCAGGGACTGCAGGTAGAGCTCAGTGGACCGGCCGAGCGCAATTACGGTGCCGAGGGCGATGGCCTCTCGCTGCGTCTGCGCGATCCGGACGGCAACTCGGTGGAACTCAAGGGTCGTTCGAACGACTGCGGCTGCTGAGTGGTAGGACCAATATTCGGACGTAGACCTATGGTCTAATAGGCTCGTCTCGCGTTTGGCGTTTCAATGCGGGCAGTTCCAACAGGCGTTTTGGTTATTGGTACTACCAATAATCGCTGTTGGACGTTCTCGGCTCGCGCGGTGCTGACCGCGCGGACCCCTGTCCGTCTTGATGAGATCCGCCGATGCAGGCCTGGCAACAACTGTATGACCCCGCTGGCAACCTCTGGCTGTCCAGCCTGATCGCGCTGCTGCCGATCGCCTTCTTCTTTGTCGCCCTGGCCGTGTTGCGCATGAAGGGCTGGCTGGCCGGCACGATCACCGTGGTGATCGCGTTGGCGGTGGCCCTGCTGTTCTATCGGATGCCCCTGTCGCAGGCGCTGGCAGCAGCCGGTTATGGCTTCGTCTACGGCTTGTGGCCGATCGCCTGGATCATTCTGGGCGCGGTGTTCCTGTACAAGGTCTCGGTCAAGACCGGACAGTTCGACATCATCCGGGCGTCGATCCTGTCGGTCACCGAAGACCAGCGCCTGCAGATGCTGATGGTCGGCTTTGCGTTTGGCGCGTTCCTGGAAGGGGCGGCCGGCTTCGGAGCGCCGGTGGCGATCACCGCTGCGCTGCTGGTCGGGCTGGGCTTCAAGCCGCTGTATGCCGCCGGCCTGTGCCTGATCGTCAATACCGCGCCGGTGGCCTTCGGCGCGATGGGCATTCCGATCATCGTGGCCGGGCAGGTGACCGGGCTGGATGCATTCGAGATCGGGCAGATGGCCGGGCGCCAGCTGCCGTTCCTCACCGTCATCGTGCTGTTCTGGATCATGGCGATCATGGACGGCTGGCGCGGCATCAAGGAAACCTGGCCAGCGGTGCTGGTGGCCGGTGGTTCGTTCGCGATCGCCCAGTACCTGACCTCCAACTTCATCGGCCCGGAGCTGCCGGACATCACCGCCTCGCTGACGTCGCTGGTCTGCCTGACCCTGTTCCTGCGCAAGTGGACGCCGGTGCGCATCTTCCGCTTCGATACCGAGACCAGCGCAGAAGCTGCCGCCCAGGCACTGGAGGCACCGCGCTATTCCACCGGCCAGATCGTCAAGGCATGGTCGCCGTTCCTGATCCTGACCGCGATGGTCACGATCTGGAGCATCAAGCCGTTCAAGGCGCTGTTCGCCACCGGGGGTGCGCTGGAGCACTGGGTGCTGAAGATTCCGGTACCGGCGCTGGATCAGCTGGTGCTGAAAATGCCGCCGATCGTGCCGGTCCCGACCGGCTACGAGGCGGTCTACACGTTCGATGCGGTCTCGGCCACCGGCACGGCGATCATGCTGGGCGCGGTGATCGCGATCGTGCTGCTGAAGATGCGCCCGGCCGCGGCGCTGCGCACGTTCGGCGAAACCGCCCGGGAGCTCAAGGTGCCGATCTACTCCATCGGCATGGTGCTGGCGTTTGCCTTCATCGCCAACTACTCGGGCCTGTCGGCCACGCTGGCGCTGGCCCTGGCGCATACCGGCAAGGCCTTCACCTTCTTCTCGCCGTTCCTCGGCTGGCTGGGCGTGTTCCTGACCGGCTCGGATACGTCCTCCAATGCGCTGTTCTCCGCGCTGCAGGCCACCACGGCCCAGCAGATCGGCGTGTCCGAGGTGCTGCTGGTCGCGGCCAACACCACCGGCGGGGTGACCGGCAAGATGATCTCGCCGCAGTCGATCGCGATTGCCTGCGCGGCGGTCGGGCTGGCCGGCAAGGAATCGGACCTGTTCCGCTTCACGGTCAAGCACAGCCTGATCTTCACCGTGATGGTCGGCATCATCACCACGGTGCAGGCCTACTGGCTGACCTGGATGATTCCCTGAGCCCATGCGCGGCAGTCCGGCCACCGGCATCGACCCCATCGCCCGCCACGCGGGCGACAATGGCGGCATGAAGAACGAACGCCTGTCCGACAAGGTGGCCGCGCAGCTGCGCGGCCTGATCCGAGAGCAGAACCTGCAGCCGGGTGACCGCCTGCCGGCCGAACGACCGCTGGCGGTGCAGCTGGGGGTCTCGCGCACGGCGCTGCGCGAGGCGATCGCGCAGCTGGCCAGCCAGGGCCTGCTGAGCGCGCGGGTCGGCGGCGGCACCTACGTGAGCGAACCGGCGGCCCGTGCCCGGCAGGCCATCGATGAGCCGTTGATCCCCTACCTGCCGCTGTTCCAGGGCGACCCGGAATACCGCTTCGACGTGCTGGAAATCCGCCACGCGCTGGAAGGGGCGACTGCGTGGCACGCCGCCTTGCGCGCCACCGACGAAGACCGCGCGAAGATCCGCCAGGCCTTCGACACCATGATGGCTGCGCATGGCAAGGACGATCCGGCCGGCGAGGCACAGGCCGACGCGGCCTTCCACCTGGCCATCGCCGAGGCCTCGCACAACCTGGTGCTGCTGCAGGTGATGCGTGGCCTGTTCGAGCTGCTGCAGACCAACATCTCGCAGAGCCGCGAGAAGCTCTATACCTCCGCCCGCACCTTCGAGCCGCTGTCCGTCCAGCACCGCGAGATGATGGATGGCGTGCTCGCCGGCGACCCCGAACGCGCGCGTGCCGCCGCACACGCGCACCTGGAATTCGTGCACACCTCCCTGCGCACGCTCGATGACAACGAGGCCCGGCGCGCACGTGCGTCACGGCTTCCTTCTTCCCACGGTTGACCCATGATCATTTCCGCCTCCACCGACTACCGCGCAGCGGCACAACGCCGCTTGCCGCCGTTCCTGTTCCACTACATCGATGGCGGCGCGTATGCCGAGCACACCCTGAAGCGGAACGTCGCGGACCTGTCGGAGATCGCGCTGCGCCAGCGCATCCTGCGCAACATGTCCGATCTGAGCCTGGAAACGGAGCTGTTCGGTGAGCGCCTGGCGATGCCGGTGGCGCTGGCGCCGGTCGGGCTGACCGGCATGTATGCGCGCCGCGGTGAAGTGCAGGCGGCGCGGGCGGCGGCGAGCCGGGGGATTCCGTTCACGCTGTCCACCGTGTCGGTCTGCCCGATCGAGGAAGTGGCCCCGGCCATCGATAGGCCGATGTGGTTCCAGCTGTATGTCCTCAAGGATCGCGGCTTCATGCGCAATGCGCTGGAGCGGGCCAAGGCGGCTGGCGTGACCACGCTGGTGTTCACGGTGGACATGCCCACGCCGGGCGCGCGCTACCGCGATGCGCACTCGGGCATGAGTGGCCCGAACGCGCCGGCGCGGCGCATGCTGCAGGCGGTGACGCACCCGCGCTGGGCATGGGACGTGGGCCTGTTCGGCCGCCCGCACGATCTGGGCAACATCTCCACCTATCGGGGCAGCCCGACCGGCCTGGCCGATTACATCGGCTGGCTGGGCAACAACTTCGATCCGTCCATTTCCTGGAAAGACCTGGAGTGGATCCGCGAGTTCTGGAGCGGACCGATGGTGATCAAGGGCATTCTTGATCCGGACGATGCACGTGACGCCGTTCGCTTCGGGGCCGACGGCATCGTGGTCTCCAACCACGGCGGTCGCCAGCTGGACGGTGTGCTGTCCACCGCGCGGGCGTTGCCGGCGATCGCCGATGCAGTCAAGGGTGAGCTGAAGATCCTGGCCGATTCGGGCATCCGCAACGGCCTGGACGTGGTGCGCATGATCGCGCTCGGCGCCGACAGCGTGCTGCTCGGCCGTGCCTTCGTCTATGCGCTCGCCGCGCAGGGCGAGGCCGGCGTGGCCAATCTGCTGGACCTGATGGCCAAGGAAATGCGCGTGGCGATGACGCTCACCGGCGCCAGGACCATCGCCGACATCAGCCGCGATTCGCTGGTGGACGCCACGCGTCGCCTCGCGGCCGCACCATGAACGCGGCATCCCAGGGCACGGCAGCGCTGCTGGCGCAGCTGCGCGCGATCGTCGGGGACGCACACGTGCTGTGCGGCGACAAGCCGACCCGGCGCTTCCGCAAGGGCTACCGTTTCGGCGATGGCCCGGTGCTGGCGGTGGTCCGCCCGGGCACGCTGCTGGAACAGTGGCGCGCCCTGCAGGCCATCGTGGCGGCCAACGCGATCGTGATCATGCAGGCGGCCAACACCGGCCTCACCGGCGGTTCCACGCCGGATGGTGCTGACTATGACCGCCCGGTGGTCATCCTCAACACGCTGCGCCTGACCGGTGTGCAGCTGATCAACGAGGGCCGCCAGGTGGTCTGCCTGCCCGGGGCGACGCTGGACCGGCTGGAAAAGGAGCTGGCGCCGCTGGGCCGCGAACCGCACTCGGTGATCGGCTCGTCGTGCATCGGTGCCTCGGTGCTGGGCGGGGTCTGCAACAACTCCGGCGGCTCGCTGGTGCGACGCGGCCCGGCCTATACCGAACTGGCGTTGTTCGCCCAGGTCGATGCCAACGGCAAGCTGCAGCTGGTCAATCATCTCGGCATCGCGCTGGGCGATACCGCCGAGCAGATCCTGGAGCGGCTGCAGGGCGGCGACTACGCGCCCGCCGACGTGGACAATGGCAACGACCGCGCCGCCTCCGACCCGCGCTATGCCGAGCAGGTGCGCCAGGTCGATGCAGCCACGCCGGCCCGCTACAACGCCGATCCCTCGCGCCACTACGAAGCCTCCGGCTCGGCCGGCAAGCTGGCGGTGTTCGCGGTGCGGCTGGATACGTTTGCGCGCGAGCCCGGCGAGGTGTTCTACATCGGCAGCAATGCGATGGAGGATCTGACCGCGATCCGCCGCCATCTGCTGACCGCGTTCGAGCGCCTGCCGATCTCGGGCGAGTACCTGCACCGCGAGGCGTACGACATCGGCGAACGGTACGGCAAGGACACCTTCCTGCTCATCGATCGCTTCGGCACGGCCAGGGTGCCGGCGGCGTTCGCGCTGAAAAGCCGCGTCGATGGATGGTTCGAAAGCCTTGGCCTGCGCGGGGTCACCGACCGCGTGATCCAGGGGGCGATGCGCTGCCTGCCGGGCCATCTGCCCGCGCGCATGGGCCAGTTCCGTGACCGCTACGAGCACCACCTGCTGCTCAAGGTGTCAGCGGTGGATGCCGCCGCCGCCGAAACCTTCCTGCGCACTCACTTCGCTGACAGCGAGGGCGACTTCTTCCAGTGCACGGCCGAGGAGGGGCGCAAGGCGTTCCTGCACCGCTTTGCGGTGGCCGGCGCGGCCGTGCGTTATCGCGAGGTGCACCGGCGCGAGGTCGAGGACATCGTGGCCCTGGACGTGGCACTACGGCGCGATGACCGCGCGTGGGTGGAACACCTGCCGGCCGAACTCGACGCACGCTTGGCCGGCAAGCTGTATTACGGGCATTTCCTGTGCCATGTGTTCCATCAGGACTACATCGTGCGCAAGGGCGAGGATCCGCTGGCCATCGAGCACGCGATGTGGGCGCTGTTGGACGCGCGTGGCGCGGAGTATCCGGCCGAACACAACGTGGGCCATCTGTACCCGGCCAAGCCGGCCCTGGCGGCGTTCTACCAGCAACTGGATCCGAGCAATACGTTCAACCCGGGCATCGGGCAGACGCCCAGAACCCGGCATTGGAGCGACTGTGGAATGCACTGACGCGAAAATGTCGCGCCATATTCGTATTTGTTGTATTTCCTGCGGAGCCACAAGGATCTAGCGTTGGCTACGGAATGATCCAACGTGAGAAAGGCAGTGCGCATGCATCAGGCGGCTGAAACATGGAACGAAATCAAGGCGATCCTCGCGCGGAAGGATTGCCTTGCCGAGATGGGACTCCAACCGGGTGCCAGCGAGAAGGCGCTTATCGATCTCGAACACCATTTGGGAGTGGCTCTTCCGGAGCTGCTCAAGGCCATGCTGAGAATCCATGATGGACAAACAGCGTTTGGCGTCCTGTTCGGCATGCAGATGTTGTCCACTCAAGGCATTCGATCTACCTGGGATGGATGGCGGAGTATTGAGGAGGACGAGCTCAACAAGGAATTTGCGTGGAACATGGCGTCCCGACCGCCGGGGGCCGTCAAGCCCATGTATACCAACCCGCACTGGATTGCATTGAGCCGTGACGCCGGCGGGAATCACATGGGTCTGGATTTTGATCCAGACCATAGCGGTAGCGTTGGGCAGATGATCGTTTTTGGCAGGGATGAAGACACCAAGATCCTGCTCGCGCCCGACATTTCCCCTTTTCTCCTCCACGCCATTGAGTGGCTGAAGCAGGCGGACTGGGATGGGGAGTGCCTCACAAACCGCGCCGATGGCGGATATGCACTACCGGCAATCTTCCAATAGGCAGCCGCTCAGCGTTGAGCGGCGTTACCGGCGTGAGGCCACGGTAGAGCCACCCCATGGGTGGCTGTGCCGGCGTATCGCAGGTTTCAGGGCAGCCACCCATGGGGTGGCTCTACCCGCGGGGCTTCATTCGCAGCGGACGGCGGTAATCACGTTGTCCTTGTCGATGAACACCCGCAGCCGATCCTGGCGCAGGTCACGGGTGGTGATCGTGGCCGGGCCGATCGGGTTGATCAGGCCGGCGCCGCTCTGCACCAGCAGCTTGCGCATGTTCGCCTCGTCGGCCGGCTGGCCGATGGCCCAGCCCAGGGCATCGGCCTTGCACAGGCCTGGACCCTTGATCTCCGGGCCCGGCGTGCTCACGCACGCGGCCAGCGAGAGGGTGCCGGCGAGCGTGATCGCGGCGAGGGGGTAACGGAAAAGGGATGCCATCGGGTCGCTCCTGCGGGGTCAGGCGCCGACCATACCACCGCGGTGTGCATCGGCGTGTGGTGGGCACCCCGCGACCGTCGGACGCAGCCCACGCGGCTGATGGGGCAGGGCGCAACGGCCACCGGCGCTACACTGGCGGCCTCTCAGATCGGCCATGCCGGGAGTCGCAGGTGCTGCACGTGTTCATGCTGGGTGGGCGACATGCCCGCGCCCGGATCGAGGTCCACGACGTGGCCTTCGCCAACGTCGATGCCATTGAAGAGGCCTACCCGCAGCTGCGCCAGGACTGGTTCGGTGAGCGGAAAGGGCTGCATCTCGATGGCTGGCTAGCGGTGGATGGGGTGGAGGCGTACCGGGTGCGCTTCGGCGACGCGGCCCCGGCCGTGGGCGCGCCGCGCCTGTACTTCCTCAATCTCGGCGGGTATGCGGCCGGCGCGCTGGGCGAGGCGCATGATTACCGGCTGCTGGTCGCCACGGATGCCGAGGCGGCCAAACGCAAGGCCAAGGCCCTGCGCGATGCCAGCTGGTTCAAGCCGCATACCGATGCCCTGCTGGAGGTGGATGACTGCATCGCCATCGACCAGGTCGGTGGCCGCCACGTGCAGCTTGAGCGCGGTGAGCACCGCGGGATCACCCTGGTCAGTGACTACATCGTGATCGGCTGAGCGGCGCCGATTGCCCGCGGCCCCGCTGCTGGCGCATAGTGTCGCGGTCTTGTGAGGTCCGGCGATGTCGCCGCGACAGGTCAACCAACGGAAGTGGCGCATGCACAGCAGGAAGATCACGGCCGCATTGATCGTGACACTGGGAATGACGATGGCCGGCAACGCCGTGGCGGCCGAGCCGGACGCACCGGTGTTCGGTGGCTGGCGCAACCTGCATTCGGCCAGTGGCGCCGAACCGGTCCTGAGGAACCAGCCGTTTGCGATCCTGCCGCGCGAGGTTGCCAAGGGCGAGCGCTTTGCGATCCTGGACCGCGAAAACAAGCAGGCGGTCTGCTGCCTGGTGGTAGACAGTGACCGTCTCGATGCGATTGCGCTGGAAACCAGCTACCGGCTGCCCGGAGTGTGGATCGCCGATCTGCTCGGCAACGAGGACTACAACCGCCGCCACGGCGACCCGCATGTGTTTGCGATGAAGCGCGAGGGCGACCTGGTCGACCATGTCTTCTCGCAGGAAGGCGGCGGTTACAGCGACCTCGGCGGCCTGCTGCTGCCGGCCGGTGCCGCGCTGGATGCCGGCGGCGGCAGCGTCAAGTTCGGTACCACCACCTACCGCCTGCAGGTGCAGTCACAGCGCTTCGCCGATGACAATGGCGCGCTGGACCGCTACACCCTGCAGCCGCCGGCGCCGGCCGCACCGGTGTTGGTCGAGGTGCCGTACAGCACCTACTGACACGGAAGCGACAGAAACGGCGCGGTACAATTGCGCCCGCCCATCGGCACGGCCGGCTGGGCCCGCATTCCTGTCCGAGCTTGTCCGTGATCGCCCGATTGTCCTTGCCCTGTGCGGTGCTGCTGTTGGCAGCCTGCGCCACGCCGCCCCGGCCGCCGGCCAGACCGCCTGCCAATCCAGACGCCCTGTGGGGCATCATCCAGCGCGACTGCGCCGGCGAGGCCGCCCCTCGCGGCAGCTGTTTGGCCGTTTCTCCCCAGGCGCAGCGGCGCGATGTGCTGCTCAAGGATTCGCACGGCCACTACCAGTTCCTGGTGCTGCCGTTGGACCGCATCTCGGGCATTGAAAGCCCGGCGCTGCTGCGTGCCGGTGCCCCCAACTACTTCGCCGCCGCGTGGAACGCGCGCAGCCACACCGAGCAGGCACTCGGAATGGCATTGCCGCGCGATGTGGCCAGCCTGGCCCTGAATTCGCCCCATGGACGCTCCCAGCACCAACTGCACATCCACGTGGATTGCCTGCGCGCGGATGTCCTGGCCCAGCTGCGCCGGCTGCAGCCGGTCATCGGCGCCAGCTGGCAGCCGCTGCCGGAGCCGTTGCGCGGGCATGCCTATCTCGCCCGCCAGCTGCCCGGTGCCGAGCTCACCGCGAACCCGGTGCGTCTGCTGGCCGCACATCTGGCCGATCCGGCCGATATCGGCAACTGGTCGCTGGTGGTCGCCGGGCAGACGGCCCCCTCCGGTGCGCCCGGTTTCGTGTTGCTGGCCACCCGGTTGGACCTGGCGGCGGGCAACAAGGCCAGCGGTGAGGAGCTGCAGGATCACGCCTGCGCCGTATTGACCGGTGCCGCCGGCCCGCTGGACGGTGTGCTGTGAGGCGGTGCCAGGGCAGGGCGCGCAGCATCGGCTTGCGCATGGCCGGGTAAAAACGTCGCACGTGCGCACCGTGTTGGATCCGGCCTGCTCCTGGCGGCGTGAATCTCGCTTCCCGGGCGGCGCCTGTATCGCCGATCAGAGGCAGTGCTGGACTACCGTGGAATCACCGGACGATCGCGGGGCGCGGGGAATCCGGCGCGATTGAAATAAAAACCACGGACGTGGCACGTTATAGTGGCCGTTCAATGCGGTTCCCGCTTTCGCGCCCGGGCTGACTGGCGCGACGTATCCGACTTAATCCATGACTGCTGAAACCACGACTCCGCCCGCCGCTGCGCCGTCCCAGGCCACCGGTCCGCTGTTCTACCAGGCGCCCGTTCCGCTGCGCTCGGATCTGCACGCCGCCTGGCGCCTGGTGCCGGACACCGCGCATTTTGCCGGGGAAACCAACGCGATCCCCGCCGTGATCGGCGAATTCGGTTCGCTGGCCCAGCATTACCCGATCATTTTCACCGGCAAGGACGCGATGCCGCTGGTCGCCGTCGGCCTGGCACAGCGCAACCTGTTCGTCACCGATGGCGTGTGGGACGAGCAGAGCTACGTGCCGGCCTACGTGCGCCGCTATCCGTTCGTGTTCATGCAGGCCGGTGATCAGGACGAGTATGTGCTCGCGCTGGATTCGGCCGCCAGGCAGGTCAACCAGGGCCAGAGCGAAGACGGCGTGCCGCTGTTCCAGGACGGCAAGGCCACCGAGATCGTCGACAACGCCATGCGCTTCTGCGGGGATTACACCCGCGAGCATGACCAGACCCGCCGCTTCACTGCCGCGCTGATCGAAAACGAACTGTTGATCGACCGCAACATCGACGTCACCCTCGCTGACGGCCGGCAGATGTCGGTCAACGGTTTCCAGGTCGTGGATGTGGAAAAGTTCGCCGCGTTGCCGGACGCCACCGTCGTGGCCTGGCATCGCAGTGGCTGGCTGGCGCTGGTGCACCACCACCTGAGCTCGCTGGCACGTTTCAGCGCGCTGGTGAACCGCCAGAGCGCGCTGCCTGCCGACGCCTGAGTCCGGGCGCACGGCGTGTCACGGAAACGGCGGCCGCAGGGCCGCCGTTTTTCATTGCTTAGGCAAAATATCGATAAGCATATCGCGGGCGGTCATTTCCTCCTTTTCCGCCTGTTCAGCAGAATCACGGCCCCTCCTCACTACGCTCCGGCACGGGCCTGACCCCGCCGGCACGTACGTCTTTACCGGAAATCTGCATGTCTGTGCTGTATCGCCCGCTGCGTCGGCGGGCCCTGGTTGTGTCGTTGTTGCCTTTGCTTGGTGCGGTATCGCTGGTCCACGCGGCCGATGCACCCACCCAGCTGGAGGCCGTCACCGTCACCGGATCGCGTATCCCCCGCGCCAGCGTGGAAGGTCCATCCCCGGTTACCGTGATCACCCAGGAGCAGATCGAGGCACAGGGCTACCGCAGCGCGTTCGAGGCGCTCAGCGCGCTGACCGAGAACACCGGCAACGTGCAGGGCGAGGATTTCGGCAACACCTTCACCCCGGCTGCCAACACCATCAACCTGCGCGGCCTTGGCCCCAACCGCACCCTGGTGCTGGTCAACGGCCGCCGGCAGTCGGACTACCCGCTGGCCTACGAAGGCTCGGTCAACGTGGTCAACCTGGCCAACATCCCCAGCGCGCTGATCGACCGGATCGAAGTGCTGGCCGGGGGCGCCTCGGCGGTGTACGGCTCCGATGCGATCGCCGGCGTGGTCAACATCATCCTGAAGAAAACCTATGACGGCGTCGGGATCAATGTCCGCGCCGGCACCACCGAACAGGGTGGCGGCGACAACCAGCGCCTGCAGGCGGTCGGTGGCGGTTCGGGTGAGAACTGGGACGCGATCTTCGGCCTGGAGATCGCCAACCGCAAAGCGATCTACGGTTCGCAGCGCGACTTCATGGATTCGCTCACCGACGATCCGCGCGGCGTGGCGCCGCTCGCGACGGCCGTGGCGTATCGCCGCAACGCCTCCACCAACAACTACATCGATCCCGGTGCCGATGGCTGCGATGCCGCCAGCACGTTGTACGGCGGCAGCGTCTTCCGCGCGCAGAATCCGCGCCAGGGCTGGTACTGCGGCAGCAATGAAGCCGCACCCACGTTCTGGACCGTGCAGACCGAGAAGCGCAACATCGATGCGTACAGCGCGGTGACCTGGCGCTTGAATGACCGTCAGGAACTGTTCGCCGATGCGGCGATCGGCACTGCGCGCATCTACAACAACACCCGCGCACCGAGCTGGACCTCTTCGCGCAATTATTTCTACAACCAGAACAGCGGTCAGCTGGAAAGCTGGTATCGGCGTTTCGCGCCCGAAGAGATCGGCGGCGTGCAGCGCAATGCCAACCGCTTCCTGGAGCAGTCGTGGTCGTTCAACGTCGGCGCCCGTGGCAGCATCGGCGGCTCGGACTGGGATTACGAAGCGGCCTACAGCCGCTCGCGCTACGAGAACAGGACGCAGCGCCCGGGCCTGCTGGTCGGCATCAATGCGTACCTGCTGGGACCACAACTGGGCACCCGCGATGGCGTTGAAGTGTATGCCCCGGATCCGTCGCGCCTGTACCAGCCGCTGACCCCGGGCGAGTACGAGGGGCTGTCGGACCGCTACGAGAGCCGCAACGCTGCGTGGCTGCAGACCGCCAGCGTCAGCGTCAACGGCCAGCTGTTCGATCTGCCCGGCGGCCGTGCAGCGCTGGCCGCCGTGGTCGAAGCCGGCAGCCAGGGCTACCGCAACCGCCCGGACCCGGCCTTGGGACAGGGCGTGTTCTGGAACCTCAACGCCGGCATTCCGGCCGGTGGCGAGCGTGACCGCTATGCCGCCGGGGTGGAGCTGCAGCTGCCCTTGCTGGAGCGCCTGACCGCGACCGTGGCCGGTCGCTACGACCAGTACCGTGCTGCCGGCGATCATCTGGGCAAGGCCACCTGGAGCACCGGCCTGGAGTTCCGTCCGTTCGATACGCTGCTGCTGCGCGCGAGTGCAGCAACCAGCTTCCGTGCGCCGGACATGAACTACGTGTTCGCCACCGAAACGCGCGGTTACAACCCCGGCATGACCGATTACTGGCGCTGCCGCAGTGCCGGCCAGGCGTACGACGACTGCGATTTCAGCGGCCTGGCGATCGACTACACCAGTGGTGCCAATCCGCAGCTGCAGCCGGAAACCGCCAAGTCCTACGGTCTGGGCTTCGTGTGGTCGCCGTCGGCCAATCTGGACTTCACGGCGGATTACTACGACATCCGCATCGACGATGAGGTCACCAACCTGGATGCCACCCGCATCCTCAAGGACGAAGCCGATTGCCGCCTCGGCCAGACCGTGGGTGGGGACGCGCGCGACATCGGCTCGGCACAATGCCAGGACGCGCTGCGTCGCGTGATCCGCAACCCGGCCGACGCGGCAGTGCAGCCAAACCAGGTCGTGCGCGTGCTGATCAACCCGATCAACGCCGCCTCCGAAACCGTGCGCGGCATCGACCTGAAGTCGACCCTGCGCTGGGACGCGGGCCGCTATGGTCGTTTCTCCGCCCGCGTGGCGTACTCGCTGGTGATCGATCACAGCTACCGCCAGTTCGCCGGCGATGACGTGCAGGACCAGCGCAACTCGCTGGATTCCTACCAGTGGCGCAGCAAGGTCAACGGCAGCGTGACCTGGGCGATCAACGACTGGACCGCCACCCTGTACGGCATGCGTTACGGCTCGTTGCCGAAGACCGACGGCAGTGGTCGCATCGCGCCGTACATGACCTACAACGCCAGCCTGTATCGCAAGCTCAACGACAACGCCACGCTCGGCCTGATCGTCAACAACCTGCGCGACAGCCGCCCGCCGGCGGACAAGAACGGCGGCGGCTGGCCGTTCTATCCGGTCGGCAACTACGACCCCTACGGCCGCCAGCTGTGGCTGGAGTTCGATTACCGCTTCCTGTAATTCCCTCGCGGGCCCGGCAATGCCGGGCCCGCTGCGTTTGGGTCTACAGCGCATGCGACGATATACTGCGCGCCGCCGAGTGTTCCGGCGGTTGCAGGAAGCACGCATGACCCACCCGATTCATTACCGTCGCGCCGTGCCGGGCGATGCCGCTGCCTGCATCGATCTGCGTGGGCGCACCCGAGAAAATGCGTTTTCCGCGGCCGAGCTTGCCGGACTCGGCATCACCGAAGACAGCTGGGCGGCCGGTATCCGTGACGATGTACTGCCGGGGCATATCGCGCTGGAAGGCGAGCACATGGTCGGCTACTGCTTCGGCGATCGCGACGGCGGCGAGATCGTGGTGCTGGCAATGCTGCCGTCCCATGAAGGGCAGGGCATCGGTCGGCGGCTGCTGGATATGTCCATCGCCGATCTAGTCGAGGCCGGCCATTCGCGGCTGATCCTGGGGTGTGCGGCGGATCCTGCGGTGCGCTCGCATGGCTTCTATCGCTACCTGGGCTGGCGGCCGACCGGCGAGATCGACGCCCTGGGTGACGAAGTGCTGGAACTGCACGTGGGCGCCAGGCCATAGCACCTGGGTAGGGCATGGCAGTGATGGCGTGTCAGGGGCATGCGCATCGCCCGCTCACTGTGCAGCCGGTCACGGCTCGGTGATCCGCCGCTGAAACATGCTGGGCGCATCTGGACGGAGCGATGCGATGCCTGCGTGGTGGCTGACCCTGATGATGAGCGCCACAGCGGTGGATCTGCCGCCGCGACAGGTGCATACCTGCCTGGTCGACGGCGCGCGTCATTATCAGTCCACCCCGTGCGAGGGACGCACCGAGCGCATCCGCGAGATGCCGCCGCCCGCCGATACCTGGGCCAATGAGATCCATATCGAGTCCGTGCGGCAGGAACTACAGGCCAAGCGGCGTGCTGAGGCTGCAGCCGTGCGACAGAAGCGTCTGCCGCGACGCAGTGTCCGCCCGACGCCCGCGATCCGGGGGGCGGTCATCTCCGTGCATGCCGATCCCGCCCGTTGCGCCGCCGCGCGACGCCAGCGCGAGACGACGTACCGGAAAGCGGGCGGCCGGCCGAGCCTGGCGCTCAGCCGGCGAATGGATGACCTGGTGCACGATGCGTGCCGGTAGTCAGCCGGCACGCACGCTCAGGGCTGCGCCATCAGATACCGCGCGACCGCATCGAAGGCGGGCAGGGTGGTCGGGTCGTTGGCGCTGTTGGCAGCGACCGGATGCGAGCCGAACCGCGCGATCACCACCCGTGCGGTGGGGTCGATGTAGAGCGCCTGGCCATGCACGCCGCGCGCCATGTAGGCGCCATGGTCGTTGTGGGAGATCCACCACATGCCGCGATAGCTCCAGCCAGGCAGTTGCGCGTAACCGGCCTTGGCAAAGGCCTGTTTGCTGCCGCCGGCCCGGATACGGCCGATCGCGGCGGCGGGCACGATGGGCTGGCCGTCGACCTTGCCGTCGTCGAGCAGCAGCTGGCCGACGCGGGCCAGATCCCGCAGGCCGGCATTGAAGCCGCCGCCCGCAAACGGCGTGCCGGTGGAATCAACGGTGTAGTACGCGTCCTGCTCGGCGCCCAGGCGCTGCCAGATGCGCGACTGCAGCAGCTGTGCAACCGACTGCCCCGTGCGCCGGGCGATGATCCAGCCCAGCGCGTCCGTGTTGATCGTCTTGTAGCCGAAGGCCTCGCCGTGGCGGCCCTGCTTCTGCACGGTCTTCAGGTAATCGTAATAGCTGCGCGGCCCGGTGTAGCCGGGGGCCGGGGGCAGGGTGCTGCCCGCGGCGGAAAATGCCCAGACCTCGGCGTTTGGGTCGGCGTAGTCTTCGCTGTAGCGCAGTGCCGTGGTCATCTCCAGCACCTGCCTGACCGTGGCATCGCCGAACGCGCTGTCCTTCAGCTCGGGAACAATCGCGCTGACGCGCTGGGTTTCATCGATCACCCCCTCGGCGACCAGCATCTCGCCGAGCAGGCCGGTCATCGATTTGCTGACGGACATCGCACCGTGCTGGCCCTGCTCGTCCAGGCAGCCGCTGTAACGCTCGTAGACCACCACCCCGTCGTGCAGCACCACGATGCCGTCGGTGTAGTTGGCCGACAGTGACTGTGCCCAGGTCATCTGACGGTGGGTGCCGGTGGGCGTGAACGACAGCGCGTCGATCGCGGCATCCAGTCGGCGTGGCAGGTCACGGGCCGCGCCGGGGCCCCGGCTGACGCCCACGGTGGGCATCAACTGGCGGAAATGGCAGGCCGTCCAGCGCAGCTTGGGGAAACTGAAATAGTCGTCATCCGTGTAACGGATGCGCTTGTCTTCC
This sequence comes from Stenotrophomonas sp. AS1, assembly GCF_048957655.1. Taxonomy (NCBI): domain Bacteria; kingdom Pseudomonadati; phylum Pseudomonadota; class Gammaproteobacteria; order Lysobacterales; family Lysobacteraceae; genus Stenotrophomonas; species Stenotrophomonas sp. AS1. The sequence goes on from NZ_JARVXM010000007.1 coordinate 434,857, forward strand.
GGCGGCGGCGCGCCCTGCATCCAGCCGAGCAGCCTGGGATCGGACGCTTCGGCCGACAGCGGCGGCGAGGTGGGCGAGGCCGGAGCGGCAGTGGCGGCGCCCGGCAGGGCGAGCACCGCGACCAGGGCCGCGGCCAGCCGGGCGCGGGATGACGCCAAGGCGGCGCGCACGCGGGTCAGGGCGATGAGGGGGCGCGGAACGGGCATGGGGCACTCCTTGCTGATGCGCAGGACGTCTGTGCCACCAAGGGTACTGCACCGGAATGAAAGACGGCGCCATCGGCGCCGTCCGTGACGTGCCCTGCCGGGGCAGAGCGCGTGATGCCGTTACGGGTTGCCGGGGTTGCCCTGCGGCGCCGGTGCCGGCGTGGCCGACTCGGCTGACGGCAGCGACAGCGCCGGGTTCAGCTGCTGGGCCTGCAGCATCTGGATGCGCTGGTTGAGCGCGTCCAGTTCGCTGTGGCTGCTGCGCAGGTCGGTGCTCAGGCTGACCGCCTGCTGCTTGGCCTGTTCCAGCGAGGCGCTGACCTGCAGCGACTGCTGGCGCTGGAGATCGGCTTCCTGCTGCAGGCTGCGCAGCCGCTCTTCGTTGTAGGCGACCAGGTTTTCGGTATAGCGCTTGCCGGCCTGCAGGCGGGTGGTATCGATATACACCTGGGCCAGCTGTTCGGTCTGTTCGACGAAGGTGCGGTAGACCTTCTCGGCGTTGTCGACCGAATCGGTCTTGATCACGCGCCAGAAGTCCTTCTCGTGGAACAGCGCCACGTAGTAATTCAGCGTGCTGGTATTGAACAGCAGGCTGGCACCGTAACTGCCGTTATAGGTGGTGCGCAGCTCGGTGAGCTGCTTGGAGTCGACCAGCTGGCGCAGTTCGTCCACGGTATTGCGAACCACCGGCGCCGGGCGAACGGCGGTCTCCACGGCCGGCTCGGCACGCGGTGCGCGCGCGGCCAGGGCCTGCGGAATGACGCTCAACGACAGCAGCAACACAATCCCACCGGTCAGCGCGTGCGCGACGATGGAACCAACCCCTTTTCTCTCTCGCATATTCAGGCCATCCACGAGTGGATTATCAGTGAAGTAAAGTCCCCGCCGGAGTCTAGCACGCACAATCGCGTGGCCTGCACTTTGCCGCAACGTCAATAAACCAACTGTGCCGGGGTGCACTGGATGGACTGCATGTGCACGTCGGTCCGCCCCAGCTCCAGCCCGAGCACCTGGGCCAGCGTCTGCGAGAGCAGGGTGCTGACGCCGTTGAGCAGCGGCTTGAGGGTTTCCAGCACTGGGGTCAGCGCCAGGCACAGCAGGCCGCTGCAGCGGACCTGGTCAGTGCCCGGGTCGGTGACTCCGGTTCCGCCGGCGAGGTCCTCCAGGCCGCCCGGCCGGGTCTGCAGGTAAGAGGCCAGATTGGATTTGACGCAGTTGTTATAGTTGAGCAGGGTACTGAACAGGCTGTTGCAGCGGTTGATCACCAGCCCACCGAGCAGGGAGCCGAGCAGGCCACTGAGCCCGCCCATTCCCTTTCCGGTAACGGTGGCGTTGTAGCCGTCCCAGACCGAGCCGGTTTCAAAACAGGTGCCAAGATTCAGCGCGCCACACGCGTGCGGTACGCCGCCCACGACGTCCCAGTCGCCGAGGGCGCCGATGCCGCGTGCCGGGTCACCGAGTCGCAGCAGGGCAATGGTCTTCTCGGCGTCGTAGAAAACGTTGCCCGGATTGGCGGCTTTCAGATACTGATCCGCCAAACGATTGGCGGTGGCGGCATCGGTGCTGCCCTGCTTGCCCGGGGTGACCACGTTGCTCAGCACGCGCAGCAGTTCGCTCACCAGGCCGGAGACGGCTGTGCCGACCTGGGCCTGGTTGAAGTAAGTGGAGGCGGTCTCTCCGGCCGCCAGGGTGACGCTCTCATCGCGGGTCAGCGCATTGAGGGAAATCTTGTCGGTGACCAGCGGTGCGCCCAGCAGGGTCAGCAACTGCTCGTTCTGCAGCCCGGCATCGCACACATTGCGCTGCGAAAATTCGTTGGCGGCAGCCACGCGGCCGACGCAGGCGCGCAGCAGCGAGGACTGCACCCGCACCGTGGCGGTTGGCGGGGTCGCGCCGCAGTTGAGCGCGTCCAGTGTGCCCATCGCGTTGGTCACATCGGCATAGATCGGCAGGTTGAGGCGGATCCCCAGCCCGCTGAGCACGGGCCCGAGCAGCGCCAGCCCGCCGGTGTCGATGTTGATCTTCAGCCGCACCTGCGCGTTGTAGGCACGGGTGCCGACGCCGCCGATCGCGATCGAGGGCGGCTCGATGATCGCCGCGCGGGTCTGCACCAGGCCCAAGATGTTGAGGTTGTTGACCGCCACGCCGTTGCCGCCGCTGGCGATGCTGATGCTGGTGGTGATCAGGTCCAACGCGCTGATGTCGGCCTGCAGCGCTGGCGAAGCGGGGCCTTCGGGCGCGACGATGCGTGCGAACAGCCCGCCGGTGGTGTCGGTGCTGCCGAGCTGCACGTTGAGCTGGTTCAGATCGACCTTTGCCGCGAGCGCATTGCGCAGTGCCGTCAGATCCACATGGGCGACACCGCTGTTGGTCAGCACCGTGGCCGTCGCATCGAGCAGCTGGCCAAGCGAGACCCGGTTGGCGGCCAGCAGGGCGTTGAACTCGGCGATGCCGATGTTGGCCTGGACCGGAATGCCCAGCGCCTGCAGCAGGCCGCCCGGGGTGACCTTCGCCTGGGCCAGGCCGTCATAGCCAAGCAGGGTGGTGCGGTCCAGGTTGACGCCCACCAGGTTGAGCACGTTGCCCAGCGGCGTATTGCCATTGACCCGCAGCAACTGCGAGCCCACCGAGAACACCGCGATCGGCGGCGCACGCGTGGCCACCGCCTGCGCACGGATCGTGGGCAGGCGCGTGGTCTGGCCGAAGAACGGCACCACCGAACGGGTGGCGACCACTTTGACCGCATTGAGCGGGTTGGCCGCGTCGGGCGTCACGCTGAAATGATCCCCCGCGCCGCGTGCAGGATTCCAGTTGCCGCAGTGGATCACCAGGGCGCCGGAAAAGCCGTTGTCCCGCTCTGCATTGCTGCGGGCAGCCCCGTTGTCCTTGAGGTCCGCGCGGCACAGGTCCAGGCGCTGCGCGCCGGCGACGGCGGCCAGGTCGACCACCTTCTGCGCATCGCGCTTGGCCCAGTACAGATAGCCCACTTCGACCAGGCCGAGCATCCCGACCAGACCGAGCAGGACCAGCATCATGGTGACCGACATCCCGCCGCGCAGCCGCCGCCGGAACGGCCGGGGCGCACGAACGCTGGACTGGTGCATGGCATCAACCTCCGTCGTTGGAACCGCCTACGTCCTTTTTCACACTGGTCTTGAGGAACTCGGGAATCTCGTGCTCGAAGCTCTTGAGGTAGCGCGCATAGCTGGCCGCGGCCTGGTCACCCAGGATCGGCAGGCGCGCCCCCGCGTGGGTTCCCTGGGCCTGCATCCGCAGCAGATCGCGGGTGGTCTGGCCTATCTCGCTGCGCGGCGCGGGTGCGGGAGGCATGTAGCGCCCGGGCGCGGCGTCGGTGTAAGCCGGCGCGCGATCGACGTAGGTCGGTACCGGTGCCGGGGTCTCTGGCGCCGGCAGCGTCGTAGTGGCGACCGGCGGGGCCTGCTGTCCGCCAAGCATCTGCCCGGTGAGCGGTGCCTGCTGCGCCATCACGGGCAGCGCTACCACCATCAGCAGCCACGGCAGGCCAACGTGCAGGAACGTAACGGGCAGGCGACGCAACTGGTTCATGGCGTGGTCTCGCTGGCAGGAGTGGGCGTGCTGAAGCGTTCGAGCATCGACGGCGCCAGGCGCGCATCGGCACGCGTGCGGTGATCGGTATCGATGGCGACCCTGCGCTGCGCCGGGCGCCCGGCAGCGGCGCGTGGTGCAGGCGTGGCGCCGCTGCCGGGCGCGGCGGCCGCCGTGGCGATGCTGGCGGGTGCACGCTGCACCGACGGCGCCGGGGCCGCCTGCTGGCGCAGCTGGTCCGCCAGCCGGCGGACTTCGGCCTGCGCGCTGTCGGTCAGGCGCGCGTTGCGCATGATGGTGTCGGCCATGTCGTTCTGGCCGCGCAGCAGCGCCCAGACCGCCAGGTTGGCGTTGGCCTTGGCACTGCCGGGCGATAGTTCGGCGGCCTTGGCCAGCGGTTCCTGCGCGCGGGTCCAGTCGCCGGCGCGCAACCGGGCGAAGCCCAGATCGCCGAGGTAGCCGGTGTTCAACGGCTGCAACTGCACGGCCTTCGCCAATGCCTGCTCGGCGCGTGCCGCGTCGCCGTCGCGGGCGGCGATCAGGCCGAGTCCGTGCCACGCCGCAGCCGCCTGCGGGCCGCTGGTCAGGCTGCCGTACATGGCCAGTGCCGCCTCGCGCTGGCCGGTTTCGCGCAGTGCATCGGCATTCAACAGGCGCAGTTGGGGACTGTCGCCATAGCGTTGGCGATACGCCTCCACGTGCGCCAGCGAGGCGTAGTAAGCGCCCTGCTGCTGCATCTTGGAGATCAGCTCGAGGTAGAGCTGTTTGTCGTCCTGCGGGGCCACCTCGGGCGAGGCCAGTGCCATCGGATCCTGTCGGTAACCGTTGCGCACGTTCGAACAGGCCGCGCAGAGGGCAGTCGCGGCGAGCAGCAGGCAAAGGCGGGAAAGCACGGCGTGGTGCATGGCGTTCAATCCAGTTTGGTCAGGGCGGAGGCGAGGGCGATGATGGCCGGGCCGGCCAGCACCAGCATCAGCGCCGGCAACAACGTCAACATCATCACCACGGTCATCTTTACCGAGAGCTTGCCGACCTTCTCCTTGAGGGTGGAACGGCGCTGTTCGCGCAGGCGGATGCTGAACTGGCGCAGCGGCTCCTGCACCGCTCCGCCATGTGCGTGGACCTGCAGGATCAGCTGCACCAGGCTGCGCAGGTCTTCGTCGTCGAACGACTCGCCCAGCCGGCGCAGCGACTGCTCGCGGCTGCGCCCGTGCATGTAGGCGATGTTGGCCTGGTGGATCTCGCGGCCGAGGACCGGGATCGCGTTGCGCAGTTTGTCGCCGAGGGTCTGCAGGCTCTGGTCCATGCTGAAGCCGACGCCCTGCAGCAGGCGCAGCAGGTCGATCAGCAGCGGCAATTCCGCCGAGACCTGCTTGCGCAGGCGCATCGCCCACGCACGCAGGGCGAACTTCGGCAACAGGATGCCGAAGGCCAGCGCGCCGAAGATCACCATCGCGCGGCTGAAGCCGGTGCTGTGGTTGAAGGCCAGCACCAGGACCAGCGTGGCCACGGCGATCAGCAGCCGAAGGGCAAGGAAGATCGCGGTGCCGGCGTTGGTGTTCCAGCCGGCCTGGTCGAGCAGCAACCGGTCTTCCGGTGCCAGCAGGGCGGCTTCGATGCGGCCGCCGTTGAAACGCTGGCCGAGCGCGGCGACCGCAGCGAGCCAGCGCTGGCGCAGGCTGACCGGCGGCTGCTGTGCCGGGGCAGGGGCGCCGGCGGCATCGCGCGGCCGCAGGGCGGCCTGCAGGGCGTCCTGGTGGCGTTGCTCGCGGCCGCTCAGCACCCAGCCGCGCAGCCCGAGCAGGCCCACGCCGGCGGCGAGGACCAACAACGTGGCGATCCACCAGCCGTTAGTGCTCATGCAGACTCCCGGTGGAAGAAGGGCGGGCGCTCATATCGACTTGGCCAGCCGGTACAGCAGGAAGCCACCGATCAGTTCCAGCCCCAGCGCCCACAGCAGCAGCTTGTGGCCGAGCGGCTCCTGGATGATCGGCTGGAAGAAGTCCGGGCTGGTGATCGCCATCAGCACCGCGCTGATCGGCGGCAGCAGGCCGAGCACCCAGGCCGACATGCGGGTCTCGGAGGTGGTGGCCATCAGCTCCTGCTGCGCCTGGTCCAGGTCGCGCATGAAGTCGGCCATGCGCTGCAGGATCTGGTCGGCGCGGCCGCCGATGCGGACACTCACGCCTAGTACCACCGACAGCACGTTCAGGGCTTCCAGCCGATAGGGCTGGGCGGCCTGTGCCAGGGCGCGGTCCAGGTCCAGGCCGCTGCGGGTGTAGGACACGGTGGCGTCGAGCAGGCCGCGCAGCGGCATCGGCATCTGCGCGGCCGAGGTCTGGAAGGCCATCTGCAGGCTGTTGCCGAGGCCGGCCAGGCGCACCAGATTGTCGAGGAAGTCCGGCAGCTGGCGCAGCAGCTTGGCCTGCAGCCGGGTGATCCGCCGTGATACCCAGAACCAGGCCGCCAGCGCACTGAGCACCAGTACGATCGGCGCGGCCCACACCGTGCCAAGCCGCGCACTGGCGATCCAGGCCAGCAGTGCCGCAGCGGCGACGATCAGCAGTGGCACCCGCCAGCCGGTGGGAAGCGCGGCGCGCCGCATCAGCGCGTCCCAGGGCCGGCCGGCCGGGGTGCTGGTGACCGGCATCGTCGGGGGCGGGGCGTCGCTGATGCCGGCCAGGCGCGGGGCGGTGTCCGGTCGCGCCAGCCGCTGTTCGGCGTGCTGCAGTGACAGCCGGCGCTGCTCGCGCGCGGCCGCGCCGCCCCACAGCTCTACGGCCAGCGCCACCAGTATCAGCGCCGCACTGCACAGGAGCAGGACGAAGGCCATCCTCAGAAGCCTCCGCCCAGTGCTTCGCGCAGCTGCCGCCGGAACGGCTCGAGCTTGTGCGAATGGGGCTGGAAGCCGAGCCCGACCCAGCGGTCGTACTCCTTGCCGTCGCCATCGATCTGCACCTCGTGGCGGAACATCTCCTGGGTGGCGATCATGTTGTCGGTGACGCCGGTGATTTCCGTGATCGAGACCAGCACGCGACGGCCGCTGCCCAGCCGCGAGATCTGCACGATGAAGTCGATGGCGCTCGCAATCTGCCGGCGCAGGCTGTCTTCGCTGCCCTGGAACCCGGCAAAACCTGCCAGCATCTCGATGCGGTACAGGCAATCGCGCGGCGAGTTGGCGTGGATGGTGGCCATCGAGCCGTCATGGCCGGTGTTCATCGCCTGCAGCATTTCCAGCACTTCGGCGCCACGTACTTCGCCAACCACGATGCGGTCCGGGCGCATGCGCAGGCTGTTGCGGACCAGGTCGCGGATGCTGATCGCGCCGTTGCCGTCCGCACCGCCGATACGGCTTTCCAGACGCACGACATGCGGGTGGTTGAGCGAGAGCTCGGCGGTGTCTTCGACGGTGATCACGCGCTCGTTGGCGGGAATGTAGTTGGCCAGGGCATTGAGCAGCGAAGTCTTGCCCGAGCTGGTGCCCCCGGAGACCAGGATGTTGCAGCGGCCCAGCACCATCGCATGCAGCAGCGCCTGCATCGGCCGATCGAACGTGCCCATGCGCAGCAGCTCGTCCGGGGTGAACGGATCCTTGCGGAACTTCCGGATCGAGACCATCGGCCCATCCACGGCCAACGGCGAGATGATGGCGTTGAGGCGTCCGCCGTTGGGCAGCCGCGCATCCACCATCGGGTTGGATTCATCCAGGCGGCGGCCGAGCGGGGCCAGGATCCGGCGCAGGATGCGCAGCAGATGGCTGTCATCGCTGAAGCGCTGCGGCGCCCGCTTGAGCATGCCGCCCTGGGAGACGTGGATGTCCTTGTAGCCGTTGATCAGGATGTCCTCGATCTCCGGGTCATGCAGCAGATCGTCAAGTGGACCGAAGCCGGTCAGCTCTTTCACCAGTGCATTGGCGACGATGTCCTTCTCGGCCTCGTTGATCGGAATCCGCCACTCGTGCACGAAGCCGGCGGTCTGCGCGTGCACGTAGCGCGACACGGTGTCCGGTGCCCACGCGTCGATATCGATGCGCTCGTCCTCGATGCTGTTGAGCAGGTGCTCGTGCGCGGCGATCAGCACCTTCTGGTACTGCTCGGTCTGCTCGAACGGCTGCACGCCGTGCTCGGCGTCGGCAGCGGGTTCGGCGCGGGCGGTGGTGGACGGAAACGGAGTCACTTTGTCTTCCATGGGGAACCACTCAGGCGAAGGGCGAGGTGTTCCCGCCAGCCCCTGGCCGGCGCGGGGGCCGTCGGATCCAGGTGCGACAACAGCGGGGCAAGGGCACGCACATACGGATCACGCGGCGCGTCCTGCAGCAGCAGGCGGCCATGGCTGGCACTGGAACGCAGTGTGGGCCGATCGGGCAGCACTGCCAACAGGGGCAGTTCGAAGCGTGCCGCGATCTGCGCCGGGCTCAGGCCGCTGGCATCGTCATGGCGGTTGATGATCAGCTGCAGCCGGGCATCGCGGGCGCCCACCTGGGCCAGGTGGCGAAGCATCTGGTCCAGCGAGACCAGGGTGCCGATGGACTGATCGGCGATCAGCCAGAGTTCGTCGGCACTGTTGAGCAGGGACACCGGCAATTGGCGCAGCGGCACGCCGCCCAGGTCGCACAGGACGGTGTGGAAGACGCTGCGCAGGCGCTGCATCAACATGCCAGGGTCGGGCAATGCGGTGCCTTCCATGCCGGGTGGCTGGCCGAGCAGGGTGACGCCGGCTGGATGGTGGGCCATCGCGGTGCGCGCCAGCGTGGCATCGATGCGTGCGGCATTGCGCAGCGCATCGTCGAAATGGAAGGTGGGGTCGACGTTGAGGTAGAGCGACAGGTCGCCGGTGGGTTGGCCCAGGTCCAGCAGCAGCGTACCGGCATCGGCCGGTGCCGCATCGCCGGCCGCTGACGGGTTGGACAGCGCGGCCTGGCCGGCGAGGACGCCCAGATGCGCGGCCAGGGTACTGCTGCCCACGCCGGGGCGGACGCCCAGCAGCAGCACCATGCGTGCGCGCGCCGGCGGCGCCACCGCAACGCTGCTGCGGCCCTGCGCGGCGAGCGCGGCAGCGCGACGGAGCACTGCTTCCATGTCCTGTGGTGCGCTGTCCAGGTCGAGCAGATCGCGCAGGCCGGCGCGCAACGCGGCGACCACGCCGTCCATGTGATCGACGTGGGTGGAGCCGATCGCCACCAGCGGCAGCTCCGGGGCCTGGGCCTGCAGCTGCCGGGTCAGGGCCGCGGAGAAGGCGGCGTTCTCGTGCCGGTAGTCCAGCAGCACCACGCAGCCGGTGTCGCGCAGCGGTTCCAGCGCCGAGGCCGGCGCTGCGCTGTCCAGCCACTGCACCGTGCCCAGCGACGGCAACAAGGCCGACAGCAGGGTGGCCAGTTCGCGGTCCGGCGCAAACAGCACGAGCTTCATTGAAGCATCCCGTGGTTGGACCAGCTGCAGGGTGGCGGACATGGCGGGAAGGTTCCTGGCATTGGGCTCAGCGCGAGAATCCGGGCAGTTGGTCCGACGATGCCGGGCTCAACAGCCAGGCGCCCCAGACCGGCAGGTTCGGCGATGCCTCGCGCTGGCCCGGCAGCGGCACCTCGGTGCCCTGGGCCAACGGCTGCACCAGCCGCGGGGTGACGATGATGACCAGCTCCTTTTCTTCCTTCTTGTAATTGAGGGTGCGGAAGAACGACCCGATGATCGGCAGATCGCCGAGCAGGGGCACCTTGTCCACGTTGGAGCTGACGTTGTTGCTGACCAGCCCGCCGATCACGAAGGTTTCCCCGTCACCCAGCTCGACCGTGGTGTCGGCGCGGCGGGTGGTGATCGACGGCACCTGCACATCGTTGTAGGTGATGCCGGCGGCGTAGTTCAGGTCGCTCGCTTCCGGCGCCACCTTGAGTGCGATGCGGTTCGGGCCGAGCACGGTGGGGGTGACGGTCAGGCCGATGCCGAACGGCTTGAAGGTGACCGTCGTGGTGCCCAGCCCCTGTGGTTCCAGGATCGGCAGCTCACCGCCGGCCAGGAAGCTGGCGCTCTGTCCGGACAACGCAACCAGGGTCGGTTCGGCCAGGACGCGGGCCATGCCGTTGCTCTGCAGCAGGTCGATGTTGGCGTCCCAGCCATGGGTGAGGGATTTGAACACCAGCCCGAAGGCCGACGACAGCGGGTTGGTGATGATGACGTCGTCGGGCCCCGCCGATTCGCCCGCCGGCAGCACGCCGGGCAGGGTCGCGCCGGGGCGCGTGATGCCGTAATAGAAGCCGTTGTTGCGGTTGAAGTTCTTGTTGCCGAAGCTCATGCCGATCTGGCGGAGCACCGACTTGTTGAACTCGACGATCTTCACCTCGACCTGGACCACGCCACCCGTGGCGATGGTGGAGATATCGGCCAGCTGGCCCTCTTTGCCCACGGCCATCGCCGCGGCCTTGATACTGTTCTGGTGGTCCAGCAACGAAGGGCTCAGGCCCTGCAGCAGGCCCTGGCCGTCCTGCACGACCAGCCCGGTGCCACCGCCCTGGGCGGTCAACGCACCCTGCACGGCACTGCGCACCTCCACCTGCAGCCGTTCCGGCTCGCGATTGCCGTTGCGCCACAGCAGCAGCGTTGTGTTGCCGGGTGCCTTGCCGACCAGCAGTGCCTCGCGGCCACGCAGCATCACCACGTCGGCTACGCTGGGGTCGGCGATGGCGACCCGTTCCAGGTTGGCCGGCAACGACCACGGTCGCTGCTCACGCGTCTGCAGTACCAGCTCTGCGTCGGCACTGGCCAGCAACGGGCTGCCGATCAGCACGCCGGCCAGCAGGCAGCGTGACAGGGCGTGGCAAAGGCGGCGCGTGAGGGTGGGGCGTTCGGTCATGGGCTGTCTCGGCATGGGCTTAACGCGACCCGCTGTGGGAGGAAATGTCGCCACGGATGATTTCAATCCCGCGGTCCGGGCGCGGTGCCGCGCGCCGCGGTGCGCTGCCGGGAACGGGCAGTGCCGCGGTGGAACTGCGCCCGCGTCCGGCCAGGGCGTCGGTGTCGATGCCGGCGTAGGCATCGTTTTCCGGGCGCTGCAGGGCGAGGCGCTCCTCGGCGGACAGCTCGCGGCGCGGGCTGAGCACGCGGCCGGGCGTGGGGAACAAGGCCTGGTCCGGCAGCGCGATGTCGGCCGGGTTGCGCAACGCCAGGAACAGCTTCCCCTGTTGGGCGCCGAGCAGCAGCCGGTTCGCCTCGGCGACCGGCACCGCCAGCACCGCGCTGCGTGCCGGTGGCGTGGTTCCATCATTGCGTGATGCGCCGGCCGACGCGTTTGCGCCAGTGATGTCCTGTGCGCGGCTGTCGGCGGGCGCAGGCGCGCTGCCATCGGCGGGTACGCTGGCCACGCTCTGCAGATCATCGGCGCCATAACTGAGCACGCGCAGCCGCGACAACAGCAGCCGTGTCTGCGCGTCACCGTCGTCGCGCAACCCGCCCGACGCGCGCAGGTTGAGGAACACATCGACGAAATCGCCCGGCTGGATGCGATTGCCTGCAGCCACCAGTTCGTCCACCGGCACCGCGAGTGCGCGCTCGCCGGGATTCAGGCGCAGCGAAAAGCCCTGTGCGATCTGCGCGGTCTGGATCTGGGTGCCGGCCGGGATGTCCTGGGTCGGTACCGCGCCGACCAGGGCGTTGATCGAGGTGTAGGCGCCCACCGGGCGTTGCGGATGGCCGGCGATGCGCAGGTCCTCGGCCGTGATCGGTCGCCCGGCCGGCAAGGCGCCGGCCGCCTCGACCACCGGCCAGGTGGCAGGTTGTGCGGGAGCAGTGGCGGTCGCCGGCGTGCCCGGCGGCGCCTCGCTGGCGCGGCGGCTCACGCTGAAGGCGACAATGGCCAGGATCACCGCCAGGCCGATCAACAGGATCGCGGCGATGCGGGTCAACTTGAGCATGCGGTTCTCCGGAGGGTCATCAGTTGCCGCCGAGGTCGAGTTGGGCGACCGCGGTGCTGCGCAGCGCCCTTGGCATTACCCAGCCGTACACGCGCCCCGTGCCGGGCAGGAAGGGGTGGGCGCGGTAGTCGTAGCTCACCTCCACGCGGATGCATTGTGCGGCCGGCAGGTCGGCGCAGGGCGCGGGCGTGGAGACGGTGATCGGGGGCGCGCCAGCCGCGGCGCAATCGGGCGTCTGCCTGGCGTACGTGAGCAGCCACTGCATGGAGCGTCGCGCGGCCACGCAGGCGGCGGTACGGCGTTCGGTCGGGGTGGCATGGCGGAACGCAGCACGTGCGCCTTCCGCAGACGCTGCCGACAGCGTCTGCTGCGCGGCCATGATCATCACGCCCGAATAGGTGACCAGCAGCAGCGGCAACAGGCCGAACAGCAGCATGAGCGCGAATTCGAGGGTCGCGATGCCGCGTTGGCGCCTCAGGCGGCCGAGGTGGCCGGCGGTGATGCTCATGCGGCACCTCCGGATGGCTGCTGCAGGACCCACCACATACTGGCGAAGGCCAGGTAGGCCGCATAGGGAATGCCGACCCGGCCCTGGCGCGCCTGCCGCCACTGCGCGATCACCGGCTGCAGGCGACGCGAGACCGCATTGTCCGTCTCGGGACGCGGACCGGAATGGGACAACGCAGGCGCGATGCGCCGCGCGACGATCACGCATGTGGCATGTGCACCGGCGAGCAGGCTGGCGATGATCCAGATCGGAAGCAATGGCGCCGCGCCAAGCAGCAGGCCGAGCACGGCGAAATACTTCACATCACCGGCACCCATCCAGCCGATGGCATAGAACGGCAGCAGCGACAGCAATCCCAGTACGAAGCCGAGCAGGTGCGTGCCCGGAAATCCGCGGCCGGCCATCCACCACTGCCACGCCAGCGCGACCAGCGCCACGCCCGTGGCCAACAGCAACCCGCGATTGGACACCCGTCGGGCGTACAGGTCATGGATGGCGACCTGTACGCCCAGCAGCAATGCCACCAGGGGAAGGAGTTCCATATGCGTTATGTCCCCCGAATCGGTCGTACGACACACTTGCGTGCCATGCCGTCGCCGCGGGGAGAGCCGGGCGACAGCGCAGGCAGTCAACGACAGTCGATCAGGCCGCCGCTGCGGTTGCGTCGTCGACCACTTCACCCAGCTTGGTGAACAGATTCTCGAAGAATCCGGTGATCTGGTCCTTACCTACCGCCACCAGGATGCCCGCGATCACGGCAGCCAGCAGGCCGTACTCGAGCGCGGTCACGCCATCTTCTTCAACGAGGAACTTGCGAACGGATGCATTCATGACGGTTTCTCCATTTCCCAATCAGAGCCCGAACGGGCGGATACAGCCCCTGGTACCGATGGTGTTGCCTGGCTCCGCCAGGACCTCCATCCCGACCGCGCGTCCTGCGCGGTGCGGCCCTTGCAGGCCTGCGCTATCGACCGGGCCAAGCCCGGCAACGTCATTGGAGGCGGATCGCGCTGGACAGTGCGGTCATTGCCGCCGAAGCGCGGCATCGGCAATGAGGGCAGTGCGTACGAAGATTGCTGTCCATGGCGTTCCCCTTGTCTTTCAATCGCCGCGACGGTATCGCCGCGCGTCCTGAATACGATGCTCGACGAATCACGTGGGATCCAATACACAAAATCGGCAGGCGCGGTTTCAACTTTAGAAACTTCGCACCGCATGACCGCCTTGCATGAGCCTGATGTAATGGCGGCAAAGTGAAGTGCGGGTAGAAATTATGTGAGGGCGATGTGATGTCAATTGTTTGACAGCATGCGAGCGCGCTTCAACGTTGGGTTTCAACGGATCCGGACACATTTGTGACGGCGATTATGATTCTGTTTACCTGGCGTCCAGTTCGGGCATACTTGCCAAAATGCGCATCGAAAGCTTCGCCGACAATCGCTGCCGCATCGGCTGAATGATTTAGCTGCGATCAGTGAACGATTTAGCTGCAGTCACGAACGATGGGTTGGGCGGGCTGGCGGGCATCGCCACGGCGGGTTGGCCGTAACAGAATGCGCAGCAGCAAACGCAGGAGTGCGCACCCGGTGGCCATGCGGCGCAGGCACCGGGTAACCAGGCCAAAGGGGGCATCACTGTCATGGTAGATGGTGTGGTGGAAGACCAGATCGACAGCGGGCTGCGGGCATTCGACCTGGCCTCGCTCAGCGGTGTGCTGCGCGTGTGCGATCTGGAGATGGTGCTGCTCGATGGCAACGGCCCGCGTGCCGCGATCGAATCGCAGGTGCACGACGAGGCATTGTTCTGCACCGCGGTGAGCGGGTTTCATTTCCGCGGTCGTTTCATGCTGCCCCAGGACTGGTGCCTGCTCGGCTTGATCCACGCCACCGATGAGAACGTCAGCTGGTGCCATGGCATGCCGCTGGCCGCCGGGATGGCGTTGACCGTGCTGCCGGAGGGCATCAGCGAGTTCACGCTCAGTGCCGGCACCCACCTGACGTTGCTGCTCGCGCCGATGCAGCGCGTGCAGCGCAAGCTGACCGAGCTGAGCCTGCGCAGCACCTTGCCCTCGGGCCAGGCCCTTTCCCTGTTCCAGGCCGGCGCGGGCAGCAACGCAGCGCGACTGGTGCAACGCTACGGTGAGGTCCAGCAAACACTTCTTGGACAGGGCGGGCCGCTGCCGGCCGACGCCGTGGACACCTTGCTGCACGACCATATCCAGGCGCTGCTGGGCGCCGGCAGCGATGACCATCCCACCTGCAGCCGGGGCCGGCGCACGCATTATCTGATCGCCCAGCGCGCCGAGAATTTCATGCGGCTCAATCTGCGTCGTTATATCTATATGAATGAAATCTGTGACGCGGCCGGGGTCAGCGAGCGCGCGTTGCGGTATGCCTTCGAAGACCTTTTCGGTACCTCGCCCAACCGTTATCTCTCGATGCTGCGCCTGTGCGCGGCCTGCCGCGGCCTGTCGATGGCCGATGCCAGCCGCAAGTCGGTCAAGGCGATCGCATTGAGTTGCGGGCTATGGGACCTGTCGCGGTTTGCCGATAATTATCGCCGGGTATTCGGCGAGCTCCCCCGCGATACGCTGATGCGCGCACCGGCGCAGATGGGCAGCCCGGCCTGACTGGAGACGCGATCCGTCCGTCTGCCCTGCACATATTCGGCAAGCTGCCGAAATTGTCCATGCCGCTGCCGGTTTTCGCCGTCTTCTTGCCGGAACGCACGCTTGCGCTGCCGGAATGAAGTGCTCGCGGTTTGACCCCTCGACTGTAATGACATCCACGTGCCGTCAGGCACCGGTGATGTTCAACGCGTCCGTACACGGGGGAATACCTGATGAACCGTATCTTTCGATTGGTGTGGAGCCACCGGCTGAATGCCCTGGTGGTCGTGTCCGAAATCGCCACTGCGCGCGGCAGCCTGGCCGCCGGGCCGGTGGTGGTGCACCTGAAGGTGCCGATGTCGGTGCTCTCGCTGGGTCTGTCGCTGGCGCTGTGCACGGGCAGTGCATGGGCAGGCGAGAACCAGACACTCAACGACCTGCAGGCACTGGCTGCCAAGTACACCGCGCCGTTGCCGGTGAAGCTCGATGCAGAAGTGGCGCTGGCGGCGGCCGCACGTGATCGTGGCACCACGCCACTGTTGAGCGTGGATACCAACGTCAACCTCAACCTGGGTGCACAGGCGGCCCACGGTCGGCCGGCACTGCAGGTGCAGACCGCCGCACAGTTGAGTGCGGAGCTGCCCCGGCGCGTCGCTGCACCAACCGCACAGGTGGCGGCGTTGGCCGACCTGGGTCTTGCAGGCGGCACCGGCAACGGAGCAGCACTGAACGCACACGCCGCCGTCGACGCCGTGGCCACGCAGGCACCGTCGGCAGCAGCGGTGCAGGCGCCGGTCAAGGCGGATGCGCGACTGGCTGCCACCGCCGATGGCAGGTTGGCCGTGAGGGCCGATGCGAACGCGACAGCGAACGTGGCCGTTGCCGCTGCGCCGGCCCCGCTCAAGGCGGCGCTGGAAACCAAGGTCGATGCGGCTGCCCAGGCGCGCCTTGCGGCCGCCGAGGTGCAGGCCAAGGCGGCATTGATCGCCGAGGCCACGGTCACGCCCGATGCCCCGGATGCGGTCCAGGCGTCGCTGGCCAGCAATGTCGCCGGTGGTGTGCGCGTGGATGCACTGGGCCACGTGGTCGATGCGGCCGATCGCAATCCCAAGCTGGTCGATGCCGGCGTCAGCGCCGTGCAGACCAGTTCGATGGCGCTGGCGCCGAACGGGCTGGGCAACGCACTGGGAGGGTTGTTGAACGGTGTCGGTGGTGCGGTCGGCGGCCTCCTTGATGGCGTCGGCACGACAGTGGGTGCGATCACGACGCCCGTGCTCGGCGCGGTTGGCGCGGTCACCACGCCGATATTGGGCACCGTGTTCCCGGCACCGACGTCGCTGCCGCCGGGCAGTCCGAAAGGACCGGCCCCGGCCGATCCGAACGCTGGCCTGATCATCGGTACCGGTGGCCTGGTCGGCTCGCTCTCGCAGCTGGTCGGGCCCACCGCGCAGGGTCTGCTGGGTGGCGACGGCTACGTGCGCAATGGCAACCTGGCGGTGAGCAGCGCCAACGTGATGCAGACCTACTCGGTCACCAACGTGCTGGGCCTGCCGGTGGTCAACCTGAGCCCGGTCGGCACGCTGCTCGATGGGCTGGGCAACGCCAGCACCGGGGGCAGCTCGCACCTGACCCTGATCGGCGGCGTCACCTCCGACAGCTACATCTACAACATCAACAACGGCGATCCCAATGGCCTGCTCGGCCTGGTGTTGCCGGACGGGTCGCCGGCATGGTCGAACAAGTGCCTCAACCTGCTGGTGGCCAGCGTGGACTGCTGGGCGGTCAACGCCGCGCAGGATTACCAGGTGCTGGTTGGCGATGGGGCGTTTGCCAATGGCTCCAAGGAAGTGGTGATCGGCGCCAACGCACGCCATGAGCTGCCGCGGCAGGACGCCAACATCGCGTTCCCGGGCGCCGGGCTCAACGATCCGACCGACCCCACCGGCGTGCCGACCGCCGACTACGCCGCGCGCATGGGCCACTCGGTGGTCGTCGGCGACAGTGCGAAGGGCACGGCCAACGGCCAGACCATCCTCGGTGCGGAGGCCACCTCCACCCAGGCCAACAGCGTTGCGCTGGGCTACCGCTCCGCCGCCAACCGCGGTGCGCAGGCCAGCTACAGTGCCTACGGGCTGAGCGCGCCGCAGGTATCGGCTGGTGAAGTCTCGGTCGGCTTCGCCGGTGGCGAGCGCCAGATCAGCAACGTGGCCGCCGGCAGTGCCGCCACCGATGCGGTCAACGTCGCCCAGCTGCAGGGCGCGATCTCGCAGATCGACGCGGTCGGCACGCTGGCGGTGACCTACGACGATGATGGTGCAGGCGGTGCCAACTACCGCCGCGTGACACTGGGCGCCGGCACCGGTACCAGCACCATTGCCAACCTCGCCGATGGCGCGGTGAACGCGACCAGCACCGAGGCGGTCAATGGCGCCCAGCTGTTCGACACCAACAGTGCGATCGTGGACTACTTCGGCGGCGTCACTGCCTTCGATCCCGCCACCGGTGCGTGGACCGCACCGAGCTTCCAGATCTCCACAATCTCCAGCGACGGCGCAGTGGCCCAGGGCGTGTACGACAACGCCAGCGACGCCTTCTCCGCCGTCGATGGCTCGCTGGTCAACCTCAACACGCAGATCACCGACATCCGCAACGGGGTCGGCAGCCGCTACCTGAAAATCAATTCCACCGGTGCAGAGGCCGCCGCTGCCGGCCTGGACAGCATCGCCGTCGGTATGGGGGCCTCGGCCACGGCGGCCAACAGCATCGCCGTGGGTGCCGGCGCGGTGGCAGATCGCGCGGACACGGTCTCCGTCGGTGCAGCCGGCGCAGAGCGCCAGGTGGTGAACGTGGCGGCCGGTACCCAGGCCACCGATGCCGTCAATCTGGGCCAGCTGGAAGCCTCCGAACAGGGCGCGCTGCGCTACGACCTCAACCCGGATGGCAGCGTGAACTACGCCAGCGCCACGCTGGGCAACGGCGGCGGTGCGACCACGCTGAGCAACCTCGCCGCTGGCAGCGTCACGGCCGGCAGCAGCGAGGCGATCAACGGGGCCCAGCTGTTCGCCGCCAACCAGGCCGTGGCCACCCACCTCGGCGGTGGGGCGGCGCTGGACGCCACCGGCATGGTCAGCGCGCCGACCTACACGATCAACAACGTCGCCAGCGATGGCCAGGTCACCGCCGGCAGCTATGACAACGTCGGCAGTGCCTTCGATGCGGTCAGCACCTCGCTGGCCAACGTCGCCGACCAGACCGACACCGTGGACCGCCTGGCGGTGAAGTACGACGCCGATGCCAGCGGCAATGCCACCAACACCATCACCCTGGCCGGTGATGGCAGTGGCGCGGCGGTCGCACTGACCAACCTGGCCGAGGGTCGCGTGCTGGCCGGCAGCCTGGATGCGGTCAATGGCAACCAGCTGTTCCAGACCAACAATGCGCTGGTGGGGTACTTCGGCGGCACCACCAACTTCGACGGCAACACCGGGATCTGGACGGCGCCGACCTTCCGCATCTCCTCCATCGCCACCGACGGCAGTGTCATCGCCAACGATTACAGCGATGTCACCGTGGCCTTCTCGGCGGTGGATGCCTCGCTGACCAACCTCAACACCCGCATCGACCAGATCCAGCCGGGTGGCAACAGCCAGTACGTGCAGGTGAACTCGACCAAGGGCGCGGCCACTGCGGGCGGTGCCGACAGCATCGCGATCGGGCCGCTGGCCAGCGCCGCCGGAAGTGGCAGTGCGGCCATCGGTGACGGCGCCAGCGCCAGTGCGGACAACAGCGTTGCGCTCGGCGCCGGCTCGGTCGCCAGCGTGGGGGCACAGACGGGGTACACCGGTGCCTACGGCCAGACCGGGGCCAGCAGTTCGGTGGGCGAAGTGGCCGTCGGCAGTACCGGGGCCGAGCGCAAGGTCACCCATGTGGCCGATGGTTCCGAGCGCTACGACGCGGTCAATGTCGGCCAGCTGCAGAACGGCGTGAACTACGCGATCAACGAGTCAAAGGCCTACACGGATACGCAGATCAACAACATCAACAACGGCACCTCCGGCATGTTCCAGGTCAACAATACGCAGAACCTGGCTGCACCCTCGGCCTCCGGCGACAACGCCGTGGCCGGTGGTGCCGGCGCCGCTTCCGCGGGCGACAACGCCACCGCGCTGGGCAACGGGGCCAGTGCGCAGGGCAGCAACAGTGTCGCCCTGGGTGCCGGCTCGGTGGCCAACCGTGCCAACACGGTCTCGGTGGGCAGCAGCGGGGCGGAGCGCCAGATCGCCAACGTCGCCGACGGCAGCGACGCCACCGACGCGGTCAATGTCCGCCAGCTGCAGGCCTCGCAGCAGGGCACGATCCGTTACGACTCCAACGTCAACGGCACCACCAACCTCAACAGCGTGACCCTGGGCAGCACCGCCACCGGACCGACCACGGTACGCAATGTCGCCGCCGGTACCGCCGGGACCGACGCGGTCAACGTGGACCAGCTGCGCAGCGGCATGGCCCAGACCCTGGACTGGTCCAAGGCGTATACCGACGAGCGCATGGACTCGTTCGACCGCAATCTGCAGAAGACCGACAACCGTGCCTCGGCCGGTGTGGCCTCGGCGATGGCGGTGGCGGCGCTGCCGCAGCCGTATGAGGCCGGCCGCAGCATGGCCTCGCTGGCCGCAGGCAGCTTCAACGGTGAATCCGGCGTGGCCGTGGGCATCTCGGGGGTCTCCGAGGGCGGCCGCTGGATCTACAAGTTCAGCGGTTCGACCAACAGCCGCGGCGATGGTGGTGTCGCGGTAGGTGCCGGCATCCAGTGGTGACCGCGTCCGGTGCCGGTCATCGACCGGCACCGGGCCATCGGCCCGCAAACAACGTACACAGGGGGAACACCATGTCCATGCAGCCCACATCCATTACCCAGGTGCCGCTGCTGCGCTCGCTGGGCCTGAGCCTGGCAGCGCTGCTGTTGGGTGCCTGCGCCAGCCACGGCGGGCAACGCGCCACGCCACCGGACAGCGTCGCCGACGCCGAGGCGACGAACTTTCCTGATCCCCGCAAAGCCACGCTGAAGGAGGGTCTGTTCGTGGACGTCGACAACCTGCGCCTGTTCGCCCGTGGCATGAGCAAACGTCAGCTCTACGTACTGCTCGGCACCCCGCACTTCGGCGAGGGCATGTGGGGCGTGCACGAATGGAACTACCTGTTCAACTTCCGCAGTACACCGGGGGGCGACTACTTCACCTGCCAGTTCAAGGTCGACTTCGACGGCAAGGGCATCGCCCAGGCGGCGCACTGGAAGCCCCAAGCCTGTGCGGCCGTGCTTGATCCGCCGCGTCCGCAGGCACCGCCGGCACCTGCGCCTGCGCCTGCGCCGATGCCGAGCGAGCCGCTGCGGCTGGCCGCCGATGCGATGTTCGCCTTCGACAGCGCCATGCTCACACCCGAAGGGCGTCGCAACGTCGATACCCTCCTGCAGCAGGTCCGCGATGCCAGCCGGGTGCAGACCATCCAGGTAATCGGCTACACGGACCGGATCGGCAGTGATCGCTACAACCTGGTGTTGTCCCAGCGGCGCGCCGAGGCGGTGCGCGATGCCCTGATTGCCGGCGGGGTGCCGGCGGGCGCGATCATCGCCGAAGGGCGGGGCAAGGCCGATCCACTCGTGCAGTGCGCGCAGGCGCAGCGCAAGGCGCTGATCGTATGCCTGGCGCCCAACCGGCGCGTCGAGCTGTCCGGCAAAGCCTTACCACGCTGAGCAGGCGGGGTCGCATCGCGCTGCATCGCTTACCCCGCCGGCGCACGCATGCGCCGGTGAGGGACCGTCTTGACCTGGCGCGCCGTCCGCGCAGCGTGATGTCTCCCCCGTCATCGTTCTGAAGACGCCGCGCCAGGTCATCTCTTCCAGCCACCCGGGGCGGCCGCAGGCGAACTGCGGCCGCCTTGTCCGGTTACGGCATCAGCACCTTGTCGATCACGTGGATCACGCCATTGCTCTGCTTGACGTCGGCAATGGTGATATGGGCCACCTGACCCTTGCTGTCGGTCACGGTGATGCCCTTGCCGACCACGCGGGCCGTCAGTGCCTCGCCTTCAACCGTGGTCAGGTTGGCCTTGCCGCCGCCCTGTTTGATCCTGGCCATCAGGTCGGTGCTGGTGACCGCGCCCGGGACCACGTGGTACGTCAGGATCCGGGTCAGGTCTGCCTTCTTCTCGGGCTTGAGCAGCCCCTCCACGGTGCCCTTGGGCAGCGCCGAGAATGCCGCGTTGGTCGGTGCGAACACGGTGAACGGGCCAGCACCCTTCAGCGTATCCACCAAGCCTGCCGCTTTGACCGCTGCCACCAGGGTGGTGTGGTCCTTGGAATTGACGGCGTTGTCGATGATGTCCTTGTTGGCATACATCGCCGCGCCGCCCACCATCGGATTGCTGTGTGCCGCCATGGGCGCGGCCGGTGCCTGCGCGAAGACGAGCGGAGACGTGGCAGCGAGACAACCGATCAGTACGAGGCCTGCGAACTGGATCTTCATGACCAAACTCCCAAATGGATGCGCCGGTGTGACGCACCATCAGGTACGGCAGGAGTGGCGGGGCGGATGCAGTCCACGACATCTTTTTTGCAGGCATAAGCGTGGCGTGACGGGCGTGTGCAGCCCACGCGATGCGGCTGGCCAGGCGACGCTGGCAAAGCTTGCGGTCGCGGCGTCTACGTGGCCCTCGTCGGGGCCTACAGCACCCCGGGTATCCGGATGGCCAGCGCGGCCTTCTCGGCCTCACAGCCCGTGGGCTGCACACCGTGGCCACGAAGCGACTGGATCTCCGTGCGGGCCAGTGCCATGTCGCGGCTGAAGTCGGCGTTGGCGTGCAGCTTGGCCAGTGCACCGGCGGCGATGGCACGGCCTTCCAGCACGTCGCTCTGCCAGTGCGCATTGCAGATCAGCCGGTTCTCGCCAAAGGCACGGCCGCGCGCGAGCAGCGCATCGGCCTGGTCCGGGCTGAGCTCGGTCAGCAGCAGTGCCCAGGTCCAGCTGATCGCGGTATGTCCGGACGGGTAGGAGCCGTCGCCGCGCAGCGCAGCCTCGTCGGCCGGTGCGCAGGTGCCTTCCTTGTGGAAGACGAACGGCCGCACCCGCTTGTAGTGATCCTTGGCCGCATAGGTCGCCAGCCCGGCGTCCACCAGGGTCCGCTGCAGCAGCAGGTACAGCGTCGGCGTCGCCTGCTGGCTGACCGGTACCCCGAGTGCGCAGGAGAAGGTGTTGGCGACCTGCGGAAAGCGCAGGTCCGAATCGGTGGTTGCCAAGGCATAGCGCGGGCTCGAACGCAGTTGTTGCGCCGCGCGGTGGATCGCCTGGTCCTGCGCGAAGGCGGCCGAGCCCTTGGCCGGGGGCGGCGGCAGCAGGGCCAGGCTGTCGGGCAGCGACCGGCCCAGATAGCCCGCTGGCACGCCGGGGCGCAGTTCCGGCACCGGCGCGGGCGCGGGCGCGACGACGCTGGCGGGTGCAGGGGGCGGTGAAGGCGCAGTGGACAGCGGCGGCGCCGAGCTGCAGGCGGTCAGCAGCGACGCCACGATCAACAAGGACGCGACCTGACGGCGCGGGTGGAGCATGGCCTTCCTGTGCATGTCGTTCTCCGCAGGGGCTGTCGCGCCACTGTGTACGGCGGCCGTGCAAGGCACAACCGCCTTTCTACGCGCGCACGGCCAGTAGTTCTACGGGCGCCCGGCGTGTGCCGCCGCGATGTCCTGCGCGGCGTCACCCATCGGGAAGCGGACCTCGATGCGGGTACCGCCGAGTGGGCTCGGGCCGACCTTCAGGCTGCCACCCAGCAGGCGCGCCCGCTCTTCCATGCTGATCATGCCCAGGCCGGGGGAGGGGGATGGCACCGTCTGGCCCGCCATGCCGACGCCATCGTCGTCCACCTGCAACACCATCTGGCCGCCGCGGATGCCGACCAGGACATGCGCGTTGGCCGCGTGCGCATGCTTGTCCACGTTGTTGACCGCCTCCTGCACGATCCGGAACAGGCTCAGTTCGTGGTCATCGCTGAGACGCGGAGGATTCTCGATGCGGCATCGCACCCGCAGGGCGCCGCGCGCGTTGCGCTTGATGCAGAACGCATCCAGTGCGCTGGCCAGGCCGGTGAAACGCAGGATGCTCGGGTGCAGCTCATGGGAGATCGATCGGATGTCGTTGGAGACGATCAGCAGCTGCTCCTGCAGTTCGACCACGGCGTGGCGTTCGGCCTCTGGAATCTGATTGCGCAGCGCGCTCAGGCAGATAGAAATCGCGGCCAGCGACTGGTTGACGTCGTCATGCAGGTCGCGCGCGATGCGGGTGCGCTCTTCCTCCTGCACCACCAGCATCCGTCCGGTCAGCTCGCCCAGGCGTCGATAGGCCTGCTGCAGGTTGAGGTGGTTGGAGAGCTTCTGTTCGGACAACGCGCCCAGGAACAACAGTGCGCACCCGGTGCACAGCGTCCACACCTGTGCGGTGATGAGGTCGCGGTCCGGTGTCCAGTACGCGAACGGACCCACGCCTTACATGCTCAGCTGCATGCCGAGCAGCGCCACGATCAGCATGCCGATGCTGGCACCGGCAACGCCAAACACGATCAACGCCCAGACCAGCAGCGGGATGGGTGCCAGTACCAGCAGCGGCGTGATCACGCCATCGGACCAGTTCACGCCCCAGACAATGCCGAGCCCGCCGAGCAGGGTGATGGCGATGATCACCGGCTGCCACTGCCACCCATGCCGGCGCTCCGGGCGCTGCACGATGCGCGCCAGATTGACGATGGGGGGCACGATCAACAGATAGCTGACACTGCTGCACAACACCAGGGTGAGCAGCGCACCCGGCGCCATGCCCTGCGGCCCGCCGGCGAACAGCAGCGCCTGCCACCATGCACAGGCGATCGGCAGCAGCACACAGCCCAGCAACACGAACAGGCCGATCTCCCGATAGCCTTCCAGCGGTGCCCGCGCGCCCCGCCAGCGCAGCAGCAGCCACGCCACGGCAACCACCGAGGCGAATTCGGCCGCGCTGGCAAGCAGCCGTGGCAAGACCACGAACGGCACCAGAACAAACGCCAGCACGGTACCGGCGAAGGCCGACAACACACAGGTCCGCCACGCCGCGCGAGGGGTGAACAGCAACCAGCCCAGCAGCAGCGGGCCGGGAATCCAGAGGACATGCAACCGGAAACCCGGCATCTGAGCCAGCGTCGGCAACAGCTGCCCCAGCAGGCAACCCAGTGCCAGCGGCAGCACCTGGGTGAGCGATGCGCGAAGATCGCGTGACGGGGGCGTGGAGGGAGAGGTGCGGGTAGGATCGTCCGGTGGGATGCCGGAGTCGTGGTACACGGACACGGGTTGTTTCACGCTCGCAATCGCTGGCACGGGTACCTCGGGTAGGCGTGAGCAGGCTTCGGTTCGTTGGCCTCGCTGGCACCGCCGCGCGGCGGTGGCACACGTGCGCCGGCCTCGATGTGATGCATTTCACGCTTGTGGGCCCCCTGAGCGATCACCGCTTGTCGATGTGTCGCTTCCACCCCACAATCGCGCCGATGTAAGCAGGTTGTCCACTCGCGCGCTATCCGAATTCCGACGTGTTCCGAGGGAGCTGGCATGGACGAACCGATGGCCCCTTACACCCGCTTCGTGGTCGACGGCTTCGACGCCGATGCGCTGCTTGGCGTGGTGCGCGATACCCGCTTCGAGCAGCGTCTGCTGGCGGCGGGGCATTTCCGCGCGTGCCTGCAGCGGCTGGTGTTTCCGGAATTCAGCCTGGACAGCGGCGCGTACACGCTGCCGATTTTCGCCAGCGGCAGCTTCGCGCAGGGCATGATCGCGCTGGCCCTGGCGATCTCCTGCGAGCGACCGATGTGGGCCAATGGGCGATTGGTCGAGGTCGGGCAGGTCATGGTGTTTGCCGAAGACAGCGAGCTCAACGTCCGCCCCAGTCCTGGCGGCTGGCAATGGGCAGTGCTGCTCATCCCGCGCGAGGTCCTGCAGCGTGAGGCGGTGCTGCGGGTCGGGCGGGAACTGCGGTTGCCCCGCACGGGCTGGCATACGCGGCCCACACCGCCGCCAGCGGCTGAGGGAGTGCGCCATGCGGTGTTCAAGGCACTGGAAGCAGCGGCCGCCTGGGAAGGCGTGATCACGCCGGCGCAGATGGCCGCGCAGGCATCGCTGTTGCTGGGGGCGTTCGTGGAGGCGGTCAGTGCCGGCGATGCGGGCCCGGCCCGGCGGCTGGATGGTTGGGGATCGGCCCGCCATCGCGATGCACTGGTACGGCGCGCGGAGGACTACCTCAAGGCCCACCTGGAGCGCCCCTTCGACAGCCGCGCCCTGGCATTGGCGCTGGGGGTAGGGGAACGCCAGATCGAGCGGTTGTTTCGTGACGCATACGGTCACGGTCCCTGCCACTGGCATCAGCTGGCACGCCTGAATCGTGCGCGGACGGCGCTGCTGCACGCTGACGAGCGCGGCACGGTGACCGACATCGCATTGCGCTTCGGGTTTTCCCACCTCGGCCGGTTCTCGATCCTGTACCGGCATGTCTTCGGGGAATGTCCCAAGGACACGCTGCGCGGCTGAATCGCGATGCCGGCGCAAACGCCACACGGCATGGCCGAACATGAGGGATTCAGACTTGTGCGCGTCACGATGCCATCACAAGGCGTCTCGCATTTTCAACGCGCTGCAGGGGGGAAGCCGATCGCGTGGTCAACGCGATCCGGCCATGGAGTCAGCAGTGAGGCGGCCGCACCGGCAGTTCAATCAGGGGAAGATTGATGTCAACGGAGAAAATGCAATGGGCATTTCGTGTGCGCAGTTGATTGAGGTTCCATTCCGGAAGGTCGTGGTTGCCGACGACCACATGCTGGTCGCGCAGGGCATAGAACGCCTGCTCATGGAGTGCTTCGCGTCGATCGAACTGGTGTCCTCCGGCGAAGAGCTGCTGGACTCGCTGCACCGCGAAGTACCCGATGTCGTTGTGTCGGACATCAGCATGCCCGGGCTCAGTGGCATCGAGGTGATGCGCCAGGTGCGCAGCGAGGGCTGCAGGACGCCGTTCGTGTTCCTGACCATGCACGATGAATCGAGCATGGCGGCCGAGGCGATTCGTGCCGGCGCACAGGGGTACATCCTGAAAAGCTCGGCCGGCGATGAGCTGGTGCGGGCCATCAATGGGGTCATGGACGGGCAGACCTACGTGACCCCCACGCTGGCGGCCAGCGCGGTCCTGTGCGCCGGGCGGTGCCAGTATGTGCTGACCGAAAAACAGCTGCGGATCCTGGAGTACGTCGCGCGGGGCCTGCGTTCCAAGCAGATCGCCTATGAGCTGGGCGTCTCGGTGCGCACGATCGAGTCGCACAAGTACGCGATCATGCAGGAGCTGGGCGTTCACGGCACGCTCGAGCTGGTGCGCAAGGCCGAGCAGGAAGGCCTCATCCGTCACTAGGAACACGCGGGCGTGGTCGGGCAAGTAGTTTTACTTGCCCGGCCACGGTTGTTTTCCCCTTGTCGCCCGCGCAGCACCCCCCGCACCATGGCGCAGGCGTCCAACGGGCGAGTGCGATGAATGCGGTTCGTGTGTTGCTGGCCGAAGACGGGTGTGCCATGGGGCGCCAGCTTCGTGGGCTGCTGTCCCAGCAATACCAGGTGATCGGCCTGGTGCAGGACGGGGCTTCGCTGGTCCAGGCCGCGCAGAGCATGCTGCCTGATGTCGTGGTGACCGATATCGCCATGCCCGAGATGGATGGGCTGGAGGCGGTCCGTCGTCTGCGCCTGCAGCGCCCGGTACTGGGCGTGGTCTTCATCACCGTGCATGCCGATCCGCAGATGGTGACCCGCGCGATGGCGCTGGGACCCTGCAGCTATGTGCTCAAATCCGACGCAGGTGATGACCTGCTGTCGGCGGTGGGCGCTGCGCTGAAGGGCGATCGGTTCGTCTCGCGCTCCCTGCGCGGCCTGCGCAGGGACGGCCGCTGAGTTCGGCCGGGAATCACACCAGGATGCCGATCAGCTTCTGTGCCAGCTCGTCCACGGACATGGCCAGCAGCACCAGCGGCAGCAGCGGCACGATGGCATGCAGCGCGATCCAGAGCAGGTTCCAGCGCGTCAACGGCAGCACCGACATGCTGCTCAGCCCTTTGTAGACACCGCTGAAATCGGCGAAGGCCGAGGCATCGCCATGGTCGAGCAGGGTGTCGGCGGCGGTGCCGTCCTGCACCGTGCGCTGCCAGCGCTGATCGAAGACCGCCGCGGCCCGGTTGCCCAGCGCATCGAAGCGATACAGCGCGTGGCGTTTGGCGCGCAGCATCATCGGCATCAACAGCAGCAGCGGCGCGGCCAGGAGGAGGGTCGCGCCGATCACATACCCGGCCAGCAGATGACGCAGGCCATACAGGCTCCCGCCCAGATACTGCATGTGGTTGAAGCAGGCGCCGGCCAGCAGCACGCCGCCGGCCAGCGCAAGAATGGCGAAGCGCTCCTGTGCCATGCCCAGGAACCCCAGTCCGCCCGCACCGTCCGGGTGCTCGGCATGCAGCACCAGGCCGGCGCGTGGCAGCCGCCACAGCAGGCAGGTCCACAGCACGAAGCGCCACAGCCACAGCAGTGCCACCAGGCGGAACAGCGGCACACCGACCCATTCGTACCAGCGCCCGGCGGCGGTCAGGCTGCCCTGGTCCAGCCGCCAGTCGGCGATGCCGGGAAGCAGGCTTACCGTATCGCTGCCGAACAGCAGCGGCGCCCAGGCGATCACCACGCACAGTGCTTCGGGCAGCCAACTGTCGCGCCAGCGCCGCACCCTGGCCAACAGCCCGTCGAGCGATTGTGGGTGGCGCGGGTGGACCAGGCTGGCGTGGGTCAGCTGGCGCAGGGCATTGCGCAGCAGTGCATCCGATCGGGGCGCCGCGAGCACCAGCAATGGCACGGCAAGCAGCAGGCGGGCCAGCGTGGCGTAGTCGCCCAGCAGCGACATCGACGGCGGCGCGGGCCACAGCGTACCGGCACGGGCGGCCAGCAGCAGCATCGGCCCGAACGTGACCACGACGATGCCCAGCGCGATCCACAGCGACAGCCGCGAGGTGCCGTGCAGCGCGCCGCTGGCATGCAGCAGTCGGTGTACCAGCCCACCGCGCATCAGCGAATAGGGGTCCTGGTCCTTGCGCATCGGATGGCTGACCGGGCAGTGGAGGAGGGCGGCGCACAGCGTCGCAGCGCGCTGGCACGGAGCATACCGCCGCCACCGTGGGCCGCGGGCGCAGTAAAAATACTGTGGTGCATGCAGTACTAACTCGATTGTGCGGCCTGCGCCGTCCGCCCAAGCTGGAGCCCTGACCCAAGGATCCCGCCATGCTCCTGGTGATCGATTTCCTTACGCGCTTCTGGACGGACATGATCGATCGCGCCGACGGTCCCATGACCTTCCGCTTCTTCCTGCAGCCGACGATGGCGCTGATCACCGCCCTGATCGACGGCATCAAGGACGCCAAGGCGGGCAGGACCCCTTACGCGTGGCTTCTGACCCACAGCCCGGCCGGCGAGC
Organism: Stenotrophomonas sp. AS1; assembly: GCF_048957655.1. NCBI lineage: Bacteria > Pseudomonadati > Pseudomonadota > Gammaproteobacteria > Lysobacterales > Lysobacteraceae > Stenotrophomonas > Stenotrophomonas sp. AS1. The sequence continues at coordinate 463,196 of NZ_JARVXM010000007.1, forward strand.
GCAAGGTCGCCTGGCGGCAGGGCGTCACCGCTACGACGCGGATCCTGCTGCTGGGTGTCGGCATGGACGTGATCTACCAGTTCCGCATGTTCGGCGGTTTCAAGTACCCGCTGGAAGCATTCGTGATCGCGGTGGTGCTCGGCTTCCTGCCGTACCTGGTCCTGCGAGGACCGATCGCCCGCATCGCATCGCACTGGCTGCGCCGCCGTCACTGACTCCCGATCCTTCCCCGCCACGAGCCCTCCATGAACGACACCGACCCGACCAAACGACTCAGCGACCGTGCCCTGAGCATCGCGCGCGCCAAGGAACTGCTGGGCGGCAGCGACGAGGCGTCCATCGAGCTGTCTTCGCGGCGGACCGGGATGTCGTTCCAGCGGACCCGGATGAGCGCGGACCGTACGCTCATGTCGATCATCCGCACGGCGCTGTCGCTGATCGGCTTCGGCTTCACCATCTATCAGTTCTTCGGGCACATGCTCGAGACCGGCACCGCGCTGCGTCCGCATGCGCCGCGCAACTTCGGCATCGCCTTGGTGGGGCTCGGGCTGGTGCTGCTGACCCTGGGCATCGTCTATCACGTGCGCTACATGCAGGGCCTGCGCGCCGAACGCCGGATCATGATCGGCGAAGGCCTGGTCCATGGCGAAAGCCACTATCCCGTCTCGCTCACCCTGATCACCGCCGGGCTGCTGTGGCTGCTCGGCCTGCTGGCGATCGTCAGCATGACCTTCAACGTCTCGCCATTCGCCTGACGGCCGTTCCCGCATGCCGGCACGGCGCCGGAACCCAACACGCATCCCCCTGGAGAGTGTCATGGCAACAGCAAAAACGGCAGCATCCCCCAAAGCGTCCGCAACCACGAAAGCCGGCAAGAACGGCAAGCGGCCGAACATCCTGGTGATCTGGGGCGACGACATCGGCATCAGCAACCTGAGCTGCTACAGCCAGGGCCTGATGGGCTACCGGACGCCCAATATCGACCGCATCGCCAACGAAGGCACGCTGTTCACCGATTCCTACGGCGAGCAGTCCTGCACTGCCGGCCGCTCGTCGTTCATCACCGGCCAGAGCGTGTACCGCACCGGTCTGTCCAAGGTCGGCATCCCCGGCGCACCGACCGGCATGAACGAGAAGCTGGTGACTATTGCCGCGCTGCTCAAGAACCAGGGCTATGCCACCGGGCAGTTCGGCAAGAACCACCTCGGCGATCTGAACCACATGCTGCCGACCAACCACGGCTTCGATGAGTTCTACGGCAACCTGTACCACCTCAATGCCGAGGAAGAGCCGGACATGTACGACTACTTCCCGGAGGAGGACTTCCCGAACTTCCGGAAAACCATGGGCCCGCGCGGGGTCATCCGCAGCTGGGCGACAGACAAGGACGATGCCACTGAACAGGAACGCTGGGGCAGGATCGGCAAGCAGAAGATCGAAGACACCGGGCCGCTGACGCCGGAGCGGATGGAGACCTGCGACGAGGATTTCGCGGCCACCGCCAAGGACTTCATCAAGCGCCAGCATGACGCCGACACCCCGTTCTTCGTCTGGGTGAACTTCACCCACATGCACCTGTTCACCCACACCAAGAAGGAAAGCCTCGGCCAGGCCGGGCGCTGGCAGTCGCCGTACCACGACACCATGATCGACCACGACAGGAACGTCGGTGAACTGCTGGACTATCTCGACGAGCTGGGCATCGCCGAGGACACCTTCGTGATGTACTCCACCGACAACGGCCCGCACCGCAACTCCTGGCCGGACGGCGGCACCACGCCGTTCCGCAGCGAGAAGGACACCAACTGGGAAGGCGCGTTCCGCATTCCGATGGTGGTGCGCTGGCCCGGCCAGATTCCCGCGGGCACCGTTGCCAACGGGATCGTGCAGCATCACGACTGGCTGCCGACCTTCCTGGCGATGGCCGGCGACCCGGATGTCAGCGAGAAACTCAAGAAGGGCTACAAGGCGATCGGGCGGACCTACAAGAACCACATCGACGGGGTCAACCTGACCGGCTACCTGACCGGAAAGGAGAAGGAGAGCCCGCGCAAGCTGTTCGTCTATTTCAGCGACGACGGTGATGTGATGGCCATCCGCTACGACAACTGGAAAGTCTCGTTCATGGAGCAGCGCTGCAAGGGCACGCTGCAGGTCTGGTCCGAGCCGCTTATCCGGTTGCGCCTGCCCAAGGTCTACAACCTCAGGACCGACCCGTACGAGTTCGCTGACATCACCTCGAATACGTACTACGACTGGTTCCTGCACCACGACTACATTCTGTTCGGGGCCTATGCGATCGCCGACAGGTTCGCGGCCACCTTCAAGGATTTCCCGCGGGTCCAGAAGCCGAACACCTTCACCATCGATGATGCGCTGGCCAAGCTCAGCGAAGCCTGCGCGGGCAATCAATGATGAGCGTCGTCGCCGACACCATGATCGATATCGCCGGCGGCGTCTTCGTGATGGGATCCAACGATCACTATCCCGAAGAACGGCCGGCGCACAAGGCGCGGGTGGCACCGTTCCGGATCGACCGGTACCCGGTGACCAATCGGGAGTTCGCACGGTTCATCCGCGAAACGGGCTACGTGACGGCTGCCGAGCGCCCGGCGGACCCGGCCGATTACCCCGGTGCGGACCCGGCGCTGCTGGTGCCGTCCTCGGTGGTGTTCGTGCAGCCCGCGCACGCGGTCGATCTGTCCAATACGCACAACTGGTGGCATTACGTGGCCGGCGCGGACTGGCGGCATCCCCGTGGCCCGGGCTCGTCGCTTCAGGGCCTGGACGATCACCCGGTGGTGCACGTGAATGTCGCCGATGCACTGGCGTATGCGCGCTGGGCGGACAAGGACCTGCCCACCGAAGCCGAATGGGAGTTCGCCGCGCGCGGCGGACAAGAGAGCGGCGAGTTCGCCTGGGGCGACAGCCTGGTGCCGGGGGGCCGCCATCAGGCCAATACCTGGCAGGGTGAATTCCCGTGGCACAGCCTGGACGAAGACGGGTACCGCTGGACCTCACCAGTGGGCAGCTTTCCGCCCAACGGCTACGGCCTGTACGACATGATCGGCAATGTATGGGAATGGACCGGCGACTGGTACCAGCAGCACGACCAGCTGCAGAGCAGGCCGTGCTGCGCGATCGACAACCCCCGTGGCGGCGCGCGCGAAGGCAGCCACGACCCGCGCGACCGCAGTGCGATCCCGCGCCGGGTCATGAAGGGCGGCTCGCACCTGTGTGCGCCCAACTACTGCCGGCGCTACCGGCCGGCGGCCCGGATGGCGCAGCCGATCGACACCTCCACCTGTCACCTTGGCTTTCGTTGCGTGGAGCGGGGATGAGCCGCCTCTGCCACCGCCAGGTGCGATACCGGAGCATCCCGCATGACGCCTCTGAAGGCATGGCTGATCGCCGTCACCGAGCCGGTCGTGGTCATCATCGATGCGATGGCACTGGTGCTGATCGCGCTGGCCACGGCGGTGGTGTTCGTGCAGGCGCTGCGGCTGGCGCTGCGCGGCCACCCGACCAACGTGGAGCGGCGCGCGGTGTGGCTGGCGTATGGCCGCTGGCTGGTGGCCGGGCTGACCATGCAGCTGGCGGCGGACATCATCGAATCCTCGATCTACACCGACTGGGATGCGATTGGTCAACTGGCCGCGATCGCGGTGATCCGGACCTTCCTGAACTATTTCCTGGAGCGCGACATCGAGGAGGTGCGCGAGCGGCAGCACGCACCGCGGCCCACGCCGGACCCGCCCTGATCCCGCGCACTGCGATTCCCCTTCCGTCCCGGAGGCCGATGCCATGAACACCCCTGCACCCACCATGCCCCGGCGCCGGCCGCGCGGCCCGCTGGCCCTGTGCCTGGGCGGACTGCTGGCGCTGGGCAGCGCTCCCGTCGCAGCCACTGAAGGTGCGCTGGGTCGCTCGATCACCGGCATGCAGATCACCTCCTACGCCGGCGTCATCCCGCCTGAGCCGGGCATGCAGTGGTCGCTGAGCTACATCCAGTACAACGGCAAGATCAGCGGCAACCGCCCGGCACCGATCGCCGGCCAGATCTCCTTGGGCCTGGAAGCCGACGTCAGCCTGACTGCCGCCACCGGCGTGTATGTCTGGCCGACCAAGGCCGGGCGCTGGAACTTCGCCTCGATGCTGACCGTGCCCTACATCGACGCCGACGTCACCGCCAACCTCGCGGGGCCGCTGGGCAACCGCTTCCAGGCCAAGGATCACGCGTCCAACCTGTTCGATGTGTACTTCGCCCCGGTGATCGCCGGGTACCACATCAGTGAGGTGGAGCATCTGTCCTTCGGCGTGTATGTGTATGCACCCACCGCCAAGTACGACCCCGACCGGTTGGCCAACCCGGGCATGAACATCTGGACGTTCTCGCCCAGCGTCGGCTACACGCACCTGTTCCAGAAGGGCACGCTGGAATTCAGCGTGCTGGGCGCCACCGACTGGTACACCCGCAACGACGACACCGACTACAAGAACGGCGTGGTCGCCCGTGCGGACCTGCTGCTGGTCAAGCGCACCGCCAGCGGCTGGGGCTTCGGCGCGGCCGGCGGCTGGATCCAGCAGCTGCAGGACGACAAGGGCGACACCGCGGACCGCCTGGATGGATTCAAGGGGCGCTCGTTCGGCCTCGGCCCGGTGCTGACCTACGGCAGGAAGTGGTCCGGCGGCGAGCATCTGGATGTCTCGTTCCGCTATGTCGGCGAATTCAGCGTCAAGAACCGGTTCGAGGGCGATCCCTGGAGCCTCTCGATCAGCGGTGGCTTCTGATCCCGGCCGCGCCACTGCGGCCGCCTGTCTTCCGTCCTGTGGAGTAACGGTCATGCCCTCTGCCATTCCCCCCGTTGCCTGGTCGGCGTGCCTGCTGCTGGCCACGCTGGCGCCTGCGGCAGCCGCGGCCACCCGCGTCGCCGCGGCTGCCCCACCGGCGACTGCGCCGGCCGACCGGCCTGAACGCGATCCAGAGGCGCTTGCCGCGCTGGATCGCATGGGCGCGGCGCTGCGCGCTCTCAAACAGTTCTCGCTGACCTCCCAGGCCAGTACGGAGATCGTCCTGGATGACGGCCAGAAGGTCGAGCTGGACGGCGTGGTTACCTACAAGGTCAGGACGCCGAACCAGCTGTTCCTGGAACTGCGCAGCGATCGCCAGCTTCGCCAGTTGTTCTACGACGGCAAGTCGCTGTCGCTGTACTCCCCACGCCTGAAGTACTACGCCCAGGTGGATGGGGTGAGCGCCACGCTCGGCGAGCTCGTCGAAGACGCCGCCAGCCGCTACGGCATCGACATGCCGCTGGCCGACATGTTCCTCTGGGGCACCGACAAAGCCCCGAAAACCGCCATTCGCGGCGCGCTGCATATCGGCGGCGGCACCCTCGATGGCGAGGCCATCGAGCAGTACGCGTTCAAGCAGGACGCGGTGGACTGGCAGCTGTGGGTCAGCAAGGCGACTTCGTTGCCCAGGAAGCTGGTGATCACCTCGCTGGATGATCCGGCGCTGCCGCAGTACCGCGCCCAGCTGCGCTGGGATACCCGCACGCCGGTCGCGGCTACTGCATTCCAGTTCACGCCGCCGGCCGATGCGGCGCGGATCAAGCTGGTCCCGGTCGCGGTGGTGATCGACGCTGCCGGGCAGGAGAACTGACATGCGGACCGTGATCAATCGTTTCTTCGTGGCGTCCTCCCTGGCCGCCGGCCTGCTCCTGGTACTCCTGCTGACGGTATCCGCGCCAGCCAGTGCCCAGCGCGGCGGCGGCTTCCATGGCGGTGGTGCACGTGCCAGTGCCCACACCAGCATCAACCGGCCCGTGCAGCGCCCGCAGGGCGGCAACATCAATAGCGGCGGTGGCGGCAACATCAATCGCAACATCGATGCAAACCGCAACGTCAATCGCAACGTCAACCGGAATGTCGATCGCAACGTCAACGTCAACGTGGATTACCACGACGATCACTGGAACCACTGGGACGACCATCCGTTCGCGACCGCCGCAGCCGTGACCGCCGGTGTGGCGGTGACCTCGGCGGTGATCGGCTCGATCGTCACCTCGGTGCCGCCCAGCTGCGTGACCACCGTGATCAACGGCATGGCCTACCAACAGTGCGGCAATGTCTGGTACGAGCCGCGCTATGCCGGCACCACCGTGCAGTACGTGGTGATCAACCCGCCGCGCTGAACGCGCCTCGTCGTTCTGCCAGCCCACAGGACGGCTGCACACGCAGCGCGTCTTTCCATCCTGCCCCTGGAGACTCGCGTCATGAAAGCTTTTGCCATCGCCGTCCTGGCCACCTCCCTGGTCGCCTGCGCCTCCACCCCGACCGTCAAGACCGACTACGATCCGTCGGCCAGCTTCAGCTCCTACAAGACCTACACCTGGGCGATGAAGCCCGAGGCAAGCTCGCCGCTGGTGCAGCAACGCATCATCGACGGCATCAACGCCCGCCTGCAGGCCAAGGGACTGCGCGAAGCCCCCAACGGCGACATCGCGCTGGCCGCGCACATCGCCAACAGCCAGAAGCAGACCCTGGACACCTTCTACAGCGGCACCGGCATGGGCGGGTGGGGCTGGCGCGGCGGTGGCTGGGGCGGCGGCATGGCCATGGGCAACGCCACGACCACGGTGCATACGTATGACGTGGGCACCCTGGTGGTGGACATGTTCGATGCCCGCACCAAACAGGCCGTGTGGCGTGGTACGGCCAGCGGCACGGTGCCGACGTCGCCGGACAAGGTCAATGCGGCGGTGGAAGCAGGGCTGGACAAACTGTTCGCTGCGTTCCCGCCGGGTGCGACCGCCGCACGCTGAGTGCTGCGCCGAAGATGCAAACGCGTTCAACCGCGCGGGCCCGTCCCGGGCTGTCCCCCTCCCACCGGCACGGGCCCACGCACTTGAACTGACGGGCCGTCCTGCTTCCCATCCCTCGAGGTGCCCCGTGTCGATCGGCCATGCCGTACGCCTGGTAGTGCTGTTGGGCGTCCTTGCGCCCTGGAGCGCCGTTGCCCAGCAGGGCACCCAGGCAGCGCCCCAGCCAGTTGCGGCGCCGGTCCAGACCCGCGTGCCAGCGCCGGCGTCGACCGCGAAGGCTTCGTTGTTCCGTGACGCCGAAGATGGCCATTTCGACATGTCGCGCTGGCTGCTCGAGCACCGCGGCTTCCTGCCGGTACCGATCATCGTGACCGACCCGGCGGTCGGCAACGGGGGCGGTGTGGCGCTGGCGTTCTTCCATCGCCCTGCGGCTTCCGGCTCGCGAGGGGAGGGCGGTGCACCGAAGATGGTGACGCCGGACATCTATGGTGGCGGGGCGATGCGCACGTCCAACGGCAGTGAAGCCTACGGCGTGGGCGCGTCGCTGCATTTCGACGATGACCGCTGGCGTTACCGGGGCGGCGTGGCCAAGACCTCGTTCAACCTGGGCTTCTACACCCCGGGCACGCTGCTGCCTGCGCAGAAGATCGAATACAACATGGATGGCCTGATGTCGTTCCAGCAGGGGTTCCGTCGCCTTGGCGACCGCGACCTGTACCTGGGCCTGGCCTGGGTCTACATGGACCTGGACATCGGCTTCGATGTTGCCTCCGACAGTGACCGGTTCCAGCCGCACGAGCTGTCCAAGCGCAGCTCCGGCCTCGGCCTGTCGCTGGAATACGACACCCGCGACAATCCGTTCACGCCCTCCAGGGGCTGGCTGGGCATGGTCGAGGGCAACGTCTACCTGCCGGGCATCGGCAGTGATGCCACCTTCCAGAGTTATCGCGGGCACGCCTACGGCTATTGGCCGATGGGCAGGTACTTCGTGCTCGGCGGCCGCGCCGATGCGCGCTGGGCCAACGGTGAAATCCCGTTTTACCGGCTGCCCTACATCGACCTGCGCGGCATCGGCTCGGCCCGTTACCAGGACACGCGCGCGGCGGTGCTGGAGAGCGAGCTGCGCTGGAACATGACCCAGCGCTGGGCACTGATCGGGTTCGTCGGCGCGGGACGCACCTGGGGGCGGCGCAACAGTTTCAGCGACGGCGCCAGCCAGGTCTCCAAAGGCGCGGGCGTGCGCTATCTGATCGCCCGCCAGTTGGGAATGCACGTTGGCGTGGACTATGCGTGGGGCCCGGAGGACGACACGTTCTACATCCAGGTCGGCAGCGCATGGCGTTGATAGGCCACCCCCAAACATTTCCGCGTGCAGCATCGCTGCTGCTTGCAGGGGCGTGTGCGGCCGGTGCACCTGCACCACTGCAGGCCGCCGAGCCGGTCGCGCCGGCCGTGGTGGCCGGCGAGGGCAGCCACTGCGGCGTACGCGGTCCCGGCGATACCCGTCCGCGCATCGGGTTGGCGCTGGGCGGCGGTGGCGCGCGCGGCATTGCGCATGTGCGCATCCTCAAACAGCTCGAGGCGCTGCACATTCCGGTGGACTGCATCGCCGGCACCAGCGCTGGCGCCCTGGTCGGCGCGCTGTATGCCTCCGGCTCCACGCCCGGGCAGATCGAGCAGGTGGTGCTGAGCACCGAGTGGTTGAGCCTGTTCACCGATACCCTGCCGCGCCGCGAGCGGTCCCTGCGGCGCAAGGCAGACGACTACGCACAGCTGGCCCCGATCGGCATCGGGCTGGGCGGCGAGGGCAAGGCGGTGGCGCTGGCCGGCGGCGTGTCCGAGGGCGAGAAGCTGATCGCGCTGTTCGAGCGTGCCACCGGCGGCAGCCGGGTCAGCGGCCGCTTCGACGATCTTCCCATCCCGTTCCGCGCAGTCGCCACCGATATCAACACCGGGCAGCCGGTGGTGCTGTCCGAGGGCAACCTCCCGATGGCGATGCGCGCGAGCATGTCCCTGCCTGGCATCTTCCGGCCGGTGGTGATCGACGGGCACGTGCTGCTCGATGGTGGACTGTCCAACCAGGTGCCGATCGACGTGGTGCGCGCGATGGGTGCCGACCGGGTGATCGCGGTCGACGTGGGCACGCCGCTCAAGCCGCTGGATCGCGATGCCAGCCTGGTGGATGTGATCAGCCAGTTGAGCGGCTTCCTGACCACCCGCAGCGCCCAGACCCAGCTGGACAGCCTGGGCACGCAGGACCTGCTGATCTCGCCGGACCTGACCGGCAAGGTTGCCACCGGCGATTTCGACAAGGCGCCCGAAGCCCTGCGGATCGGCCAGCTCGCTGCCGAACAGGCCGCCCCGGCGCTGCGCGCCTTCGCGCAGAGCCCGCAGGTATATGGGCAGCTGGCCGCGCAGCGTGTGCAGCGCGAACGTCCCGTCGGCACGGACCGGATCGAGTTCGTCGAGGTGGAGAACCACACCGGCTACGCCGATGCACTGCTGCTGAGCTACCTGCCGGTCCAGATCGGCGAGCCGCTGGACATCAAGGGCATGCAGGCCGGTGTCCTGCGCGCCTACGGCATGGGTACCCTGGCCAGCATCAACTACGACGTGCGCGAGCGCGATGGCCACACGGGTGTGTTCGTATCGGCCTATCCCAAGCCGAACGGCCCCATCTACCTGGAGGCCGGGTTGAGCCTGAGCAACGATCTGGAGGGCAACCACGAAAGCAACCTGCGTGCGGGACTGCTGTTCTCGCCGCTGTCGCCCTATGGTGCCGAGGCGCGCATCGCCCTGCAGATCGGCAGCGAGCCGGGGCTGACGGGGCAGTACTACCGTCCTTTCGATCTGCACAACCGCTACGCCTTCCAGGCCGGCGGCGGCTTCCAGACCCGCAGCTTCAATCTGTATGACGAAGAAGGTGACAAGATCGCGCGCTATCGGGTGCGCCGTACCGGCGGCACGCTGGCGCTGGTGCGCAATGTGTCCAATGTGCTTGCGCTGTCGGTCGGGGTGGAGCGCTATACCGGCAACGCCGAGGTAGAGGTCGGTGATCCAGCCATCCCGCGGGTGAACTTCGAGGAGGGCGCCTGGATCGCGCAGGCGACGCTGGACGACATCGACAGTGTCTACTTCCCGCGCGATGGTTACCTGGTCAATGCCGGCACGTACCAGTCCAGCCCCAGCCTGGGTGCCGATGCGCGTTTTGGCCAGCTGGATCTGGATGCGGTGGCGGCCCGGTCGTTCGGCCGGCACGCGCTGCAGCTGGGGCTGCGCTATCACGTGACATCCTCCGGCACGGCGCCGGTGCAGAACCTGTACCGGCTCGGCGGCCGCTGGCGGCTGGCCGGCTTCCAGCACAACCAGCTGACCGGGCAGGACTACGCCCTCGGCTTTGCCGGCTACACCTACGAGCTGGGCAAGCTGCTCGGCCGCTCAGCGCAGGTGGGTGGCACGGTGGAGTACGGCAACGCCTGGCAGCGCCGCAGCGACATGTCCTTGAGCGACGGTATATGGAACGGCAGCGTGTTCCTCGGCTTCGACTCGTGGATCGGCCCGTTGATCTTCGGCATGGGCTTCCGCGAGGGCGGCGAGAACGTGGTGTTCATCGAGCTCGGGCAGTCACTGTGATGCCGGCCAGCGGCCGGCACTGCTCACCACACCTGCGAGAGGATCACCCCGAGCGCGCCGCACCAGCACACGATCACGAACCAGGCCAGCACCGCATTGGCACTGAGGCCGCGGTGGCGGACGAACAGGCTCAGCACCAGCGCGGCCACCAGCGGCAGCACGAATAGACTGACGATCCAGACCAGCGGATGGCCGTGCATGGAAGCTCCTTGGCCTGTCGGCTCAGTTCAGGGCTTTATCGGGGTAGTAGCGGGTGCCCTTGACCGTCAGTTCCGCGGCCAGGCCGCTCTCGGTCATCTGGTAGACCCACACGTTGTCGGAGACCTGCACGGCGCCGGTGAGGCCGCCGCCGGCCTTGTCGACCTTTGCGGCCAACGTGGCCTGGCCGCCGATTTCGATGCCGCGGGTGATGAAGTCCTGGTATGCCTCGGGTGTCCTGAACACCCAGACCAGATCGAAGGTCTTGGCGCCGAATCCCAGGCCTGCCTGGATCTCTACTATGCGCATGAAGGTTTCCTGTCCACTGCGGTTGTCGATGGCCACGCCATGCCCACCACCGCCGCCGGCGATCAGCACCTTGACCCCGAAGCTGCGGAACACCGCATACCCGGCGGCCTGTTCCACCGCCTGGCGGGCGCCGGGCTGGGCCGCGTACAGCCGCGACAACACGGCGGCGGTGGCGGTGCGCGCCTGGTTCTGCGCCTCGCGTTTTTCCGTTGATGGCGGCGCATCACTGCGCGCGGGTGCACTGGAAGTGCAGCCGACAACAAGAACGCTGGCCAAGGCCAGCGCCAACACGGGTAGGCAGAGTTTCATCACGGCACCTCCGGAAACAACAGCGGTCACTGCACCCGCTCGATCTGCGGCGAGGTCCACTGGCCCTGCAGCAGCGCAGGCTTGGGCCAGTAGTAGCGCATCGCGGCCATGAACGGGCCGTTGGGCGCCGGAAGCCAGTTGCTCTGTTTGTCCGGCCCCGGCGAGTCGTGCTGCAGGTACAGCGTGACGCCACCATCAGCGTCTTTCTTGAGCTGCGGCAGCATCGCAGCATTGATCAGATAGCGGTCGATCGGGTTGGCCACCAGCAGCTGGCCAGGCAGGTCATACATGGTCAGCGACCAGAACGCGTTCACCGGCGGCAGGCCGTCCTTGCCGAAGCGCAGCACGTAGCGGTGCTGGCTGCCGTCCAGCGGGGCGCCGTCGGCATCCTTTTCGTAGATGGGATACAGCGCTTCGTCGCGCGAGTTGGCGCCGATGCCCATCTGGGTGCCGGTGGCGCGCGCGACATAATCGTTCTTGAGGAATTCGCGGGTGCCGAACAGCGTGTCCATCTTCCCGCCCAGCCCGCTGCGGCGCGCGTCGATGTCATGCTGGCCATCGGCCATCCCGTCCTTCAACGCCTGCAGCGTCGGCGGCGGCAGCGCCGCCACGTCCAAGGGCTGCCCCGGCACGATGCCGATCCGGGCAAAGCGCGCGCGCAGGTCCACTTCACTGGGGTGCGGCGGGGCGAACTGCAGCAGGAACGCCAGTTGGCCGAAGAAGGCCGGCGAGGTGCGTGCCTCGCTGCCGGACAACGGCGTGGGCCAGTCCACTGCGGCCGGCGCCGGCGGGGCAGGTGTGCCCAGGTACGCCGACAATGGCTGCACCTTGTACCCGGCCTGGATGCGTTTGACGTTGTCCAGGTCGGCGGGGTTGAACAGCTGCGTGCGCCCGACCAGGCTGACCAGCTGGGTTTCCGAACGGATCACCTGGGTGATCCCATCGGGAACGGCGCCCTGCCAGTCCGGGCCGGCGATCAGATAGTGCCCGCCCTCATTGCCGGTCGTGCGGCTGCCGATGTAGGCGAAGTTGTAGGTGTACAGGTCCATCAGCTGGAACACGAAGTAGCGCTCCGCTTCCATTTTCGGCACGGTGATCACCACCGGCTCGGCGCGCAGGTCCAGCCCGGCGAACGAGTAGGGCGTGTCCGAGTTGGGCGTCACGAAGGCGGTGTCGGCCGGGGTAAACACGCGGGCGATGTTGAGGATGGTGTTGAACGGCCCCTTGTACTGCGGGTTGGCGGTGTCGATGCTGAAGGTGTGCATCGTCTGGTACTCGCCCAGCATCGGGACGCCGTACACATACGCATCGCGGGCGATCGCGCGCGTATCGGCGGCGGCGTCCGCGGGCGGCTCACTCGGTGCGGTCGTGGCTTGGCTCGATGGCGCCGGCCTGCAGGCGGCGACCAAGGCGAGGATCGCCCCGGCGATCGCTAGGGCGGTGGCGGTGCGCAGCAGTCGCATGATCATGTCCTCTTCAGTGCGCGCACCAGGTGGCGCGCGTCGGCATCATTCGGGGAAGACCAGGGTCACCATCATCCGCGCGGTCCAGCGGCTGGCGTACTGTGGGCGGTCAACGTTGTAGAAGCCGCCCACTCCGATGCTCACCGGCGTGTGGCCCAGCCGCAGCACCTTGGACACGGTCGCTCCCAGCGGCACCGTCCATGCGTCGCCGCTGTCGGCCTTCCAGTTGTAGTTGGTCTCGGAGGTGAAGCTCAGCGACCAGCCCTGGGGCAGGTTGCGGGTGAGGAAGGGCTGCACGCTGGTGCTGCTGACATCCTCGCGGTCGCTGTCACCGCCCACCGACCAGACATGGTTGGCCAGTGCACCGACGGTCCACTTCTGCGTTTTGTGCACCACGATGAAGGCCGGGCCGAGCGAGTATTTGCCCGTGCCCAGGCTGTCGTGCGAGGCGGTATCGAGCAGCGCGGCGAAGCCGAAGCCGACCTCGGTGCCATGTGCCTCGGAGGCGGTCTTGGGGATGTAGTACCCCTGCACGAACAGATCGCCGGTCCCGTGCTTGTCTTCCGGGAACTGATTCCAGCTCAACGGCAGGATCGGGCGCAGGATGAACTTGCCGTTCTCACCGACGAAGGGAATCACCGGCTGGATCTTCAACTGCTGATTGTGGACGTCGCCGCCCGGCCCGACCGAGCCCTGGTAGTTGTACTGGAACGGCACCGAGATCAGGGCCGCCCCGGGGTCGGCGAGCTTGCGGGCGATGTCATCGGAGGACGCCGGGCCGGCCGGCGCCTCCTGCGCGGCCAGCGGCGCCGCGCAGGCGATGCCGGCGAGCAGCGTGAGCCGGGACAGCGCTGGGGGGCGGCAGATCATTGCGGTGCATCCACGACCACGTACTGCACGGTGGTGCCGGAGTAGCGCGGTTGGTACCAGGCATTGTCACAGCGCTGGTAGCCCAGGCCGTTGACGATGACGGTGCTGCAGTCCACCGGCAGCGAGTACACCACCGAACCGATCACCGCCGAGGTGACCGCGACGCCGGCGGTGAATGCCGCGGCATCCCAGAACGGGTGGTCCCAGTACGGCGGCGGCGGGTACGGCCCGGGACCCGGCGGGTGCGGGCCAGGACCTGGACCAGGCCCAGGCGGATGCGGACCCGGCCCCGGACCCGGACCCGGACCTGGCGGATGAGGTCCCGGCCCGGGTCCCGGCCCCGGAGCAGGGTGGGGACCGGGACCCGGACCAGGATGCGGACCCGGCTCGGGGCGGGGCCACGGACCGGGATGTGGCGAAGGGCCTGGCCCCGGCGGATGCGGCGCGAAGCCGCCACCGCCGTGCGCGAAGCCTCCGCCACCGAAACCGCCGGCATGGGCGATCGAAGGATGGGCAAAGCCGCGCAGGCCCGGCCGTGCCTGGGCATCGGCCGGCAGCAACGCGCTGCCCAGCAGCAGGGTGATCAAGGCGGGCGCCAGTGCGGCGCGAAGCGTCGAGGAACGGTCCATGCTCAGTTCTCCCCGTCAGGCGTGGTCTGCGCGGCCAGCGCGACCGGAACGAACACGATCTTGGTGGCCCCCTTGGGGTCGAAGGCCAGTTCCTTCGCGGTCACCGTGCGCCGCGTGTCCCAGTTCAACGTGGCCTGGTAGGTGGGCAGGGCCGGATCGCTGCGGCTGGTGATGGCCAGTTGCCGCGGCAGATGGGTGGCATCGGAGATCCAGACCTGCCAATCCACGCCGGGCTGCCGGAAGGCGTAATGGTGCGTGGCCTCGCCGCCGATGCGGGCACTGCCGACCAGCAGTGCCGACTGGAACTGATCGGTCGGGAACGCCGGCGTGCCCCACAGGAACAGGTCGGCCAGCGGCAGTTCGATGCCATAGGTGGTGGCCGATTCGGCCAGCAGCGCCTGGCTGCTCTTGTTCAATCCATCCAGCGTGGCGTAGTACTTCAGGCGCGGGGAGTAGATCGTCAGGGCCTTGCCGTCGTAGAAGAGCTGGCGGTGCTGCTGGTCGCTCTGGATTTCCGCGAAGAAGTGGTCCGGTCCAAGCACGCGATACGTGACGGTGCCAGGCAACGCGATTTTCTGGCCATCATCGAGCACATACTCGGTGCTGGTCGTGGCGCTGAGTGAGAAGTGCGGCAGGGCGCGCAGGGCGGTGCCCATGCGGGTCAGGGCCTGGATCGCCTCGGCATCGATCGTCGCCGGCGCGGTCTGCGCGGCAAGCGGCGGCGGTGACAACAGCAGCGGTCCGGCCAAGACCAGGGCCAACAGCAGGCGCGACGGGGTGCGCGGCATGACGGTCTCCAGAGTGTCGTCGATGGGCCGCGCGACCGGCCGGCCCTGTTGACACTCTGCGGACCGCCCACGCCGCGGACAACCGGAGTTACACGGTAAGCCGCTAGGTATTTATACGCAGTCGCCGGCCGCACACCGGCGCCTGCGCGGTGCGCTCAGGGGGCGCGGGCGGAGGGTGGCCCGCCGGCGGCGATCCAGTCCTCGACCGCCTGGCTGAC
This sequence comes from Stenotrophomonas sp. AS1, assembly GCF_048957655.1. Lineage (NCBI taxonomy): Bacteria > Pseudomonadati > Pseudomonadota > Gammaproteobacteria > Lysobacterales > Lysobacteraceae > Stenotrophomonas > Stenotrophomonas sp. AS1. The sequence goes on from NZ_JARVXM010000007.1 coordinate 478,437, forward strand.
CACCGTCATCGGCATCGCCCCATTGCCCAGGATCAGGTCGTGGAAGGCGCGGATGTCGAAGCGGTCGCCCAGTTGCCTGCGGGCGTGCTCGCGCAGTTCCAGCAGGCGCAGCTGGCCCATCTTGTAGGACGAGGCCTGGCCGGGCTGCACCAGGTAGCGATAGACCTCGATGCGGACATCGCCCGGCGTCATCCCGGTCTTGGCCTGCATGTAGGCCATCGCCTGTTCGGGCGTCCACTGCTTGCGGTGCAGGCCGGTATCCACCACCAGCCGTACCGAGCGGAACATTTCGGCCTGCAGCCGACCGAGGTCACCGGCGGGGTCGTCCCGATACACGCCGGCCTCGGCCATCAACTGTTCGGCATACAGCGCCCAGCCCTCGCTGAACGCACTCGGGTTGAGGCTGCGGCGCAGCATCGGCAGGTCGGTGAGGGTCTGGCCGATCGAGATCTGGAAGTGATGGCCGGGCGAGCCCTCGTGATAGGTGAGGGTGGGAATGCTCCAGCGCGTATTGGAGGTGATATCGCCCAGGTTGATGAAGAACGTGCCCGGCCGCGAGCCGTCCATCGCCGGGGGGTAGTAGTAACCGCCCGGCGAGGTGGCCTGCATGTGCGTGGGCACTGGCTGCACCACCAGTTTCTGCGCGGGCAGGTGGCCGAAGTAGGTGGGCAGGATCGGGCCCAGGTCGCTCAGCCGCTGCTGGATGTCGCCGATCAGCGCCTGGCGGCCGGCATCGCTGTCCGGATACAGGTAGCGCGGATCCTTGCGTAGCGTCTCGATCCGCGCGGCAACCGTGCCGTCGCGCAGACCCAGCTGCTTCAGGCGTGCATCCATGGCCTTGTCCAGGCGCGCGACTTCGCGCAGGCCGATCTGGTGGATCGCATCGGCATCCAGATCGGTGCTGGTGTACCAGCGCAGTGCCGCGTCGTAATACGCCTTGCCCTCGGGCAGGGCCCACACCCCCTTGTTGCCGGGATGGGTGGCCAGCTTGGCCTGCACGTCATCGAGCAGGCGCTGGTACCCCGGATTGACGGCGTCGCGCACGGCGGTGGTCGCCTCGGCGATCAGCTCTGCCCGGCGCGGGGCGGCGATGGCGGGGACCTTGTCCACTTTGCGCTGCAGTGACTGCACCCACAGGCTGTTTTCCGGTGCAGGCGCGAGCAGCGTACGGAACTGGTTGGCCGCCCCCTCCAGCGCCACCTCAGGCGGCACCACACCCTGGCGGGCCTGCATGTCCATGTTGGCCCGGACCTGGTCCAGCTTGGGCCCCATGGCCCGCAGGCGCGCGATGTAGTGGCGTGCACTGGTGTCATCGGTCACCGTGTGCTGGTTGTCCATGAACTGCGGCAGGTTGACCGGCAGGCTGAACAGTTGATCCACCGCGTAGGTGCTGCCGCCAACCGGCAACCATGCTGCGGCCCACGGCACCTCCATCAGATCGATCTGGGCCTGGTAGAACCAGCGCGCGAGCCCGTCGCTCAGACGCTGCTGCGGATCCAGTGGCGCGCCGTGCCAGGCCTTGATCTGGGCGAGGTTGTCGGCCATCGCGCGGCGGTTGACCTCGCGCCGCGCCAGCGAGACGTCGGTCAACTGGTCGGACAGATCACCCGCTGCGTCGCCGCTGATGCCCAGCATCGTGCGCAGTTCGGGATCGGCGTTGATCGCGGCCATCGTCTGCGCATCGAGCAGTGCGTTGAACGAGGCGGGGGCAACGGCACGTGAGTTCGCAGGCGTCTGTGCACGCGCCTCCGGGACAGGAAGGGCCACCGCGCCAGCGATGGCGAAGGCAAGCAGGGCAGGGGCAACGCGGGCGGGCGTGATCGGAAACACGGGGCGATCTCCGTTGGCGGGCAGGCTGCGCGAAGGCTACGCCTGCGCGTGTGCGCCTGCATCTGCGGATCGTCATGGCCGCGCAGGCGGCGGCATCGGGCGGTCGTTGGCCGTCGGGCGGCAAACACCGTCGGCTATGTGGATATGCCCATGGGTAAGGGCGTTGGTCGCTGCGCCGCCACCGCCATCGAGTGAAATCAGTGACTTGAGCGAGGGCGATGGCGGAGGCGTCCGGGCGCGCGAGGGTACGCCCGGCGGGGTGGATTGACGCTCTGCAGCAAGTTTGCAACATGGGCCGCAGGTCACCCGGGGGAGCCTGTCTTGCCTGCCTTCCATCTGCCACGGCGATGTCGCCGTTGACGTGCCACCTGCGCCGCGCTCCATCGTCTTTTGCGGGCCTCGCCCGATCTCTGCGGAAGTTGCCATGAATCCTCGCGCCACCGTGCTGCGACGTCGCCGTCTGTCCGTCGCCGTGTTTGCCAGCCTGCTCTCCACCCTGCCGGTCCACGCCCAATCACCCGGCGACGCCCCGGCGGTCACCCAGCTCGACCAGCTCACCGTGCTCGGCAGCCGCACCCAGGCACGCACCGTGCTGGAGTCCCCGGTCCCGATCGACGTGCTCGGCGCCGAGGACATCCGCAGCAGCGGCTACACCGACATCAGCCAGATCCTGCAGTCGCTGCTGCCCTCGTTCAATTTCCCGCACCCGACCACGCCGGACGGCAACACCCATATCCGCTCGGCAACGCTGCGCGGGCTGTCGCCGGATCAGACCCTGGTGCTGGTCAACGGCAAGCGCCGGCATGCCAGTGCCTGGGTCAATACCGGCGGTACGGTGGGCAAGGGCGCGGTCTCCACCGATCTGAATGCCATCCCGGTCAGCGCGATCGAGCGGGTGGAGGTGCTGCGCGATGGGGCGTCCGCCCAGTACGGTTCCGATGCGATCGCCGGGGTGATCAACATCGTGCTGCGCGAGGATGCCGGGTTTGAAGGTCGCGTCAGCCGCGGTACCACCCGCGATGGCGGCGGTGGTACGACGGCCGTCGCGCTCGATACCGGCGTGGCCTTTGCCGAGGGCGGTGGCCTGCACCTGACCTGGGACTATCGTGACCGCAAGGCTGCCAACCGCGCACTGCCCGATACCCGCCAGCAGTACTTCGGCATCGGCCGCAACGGGGCACCGGTGGCACCATCAAGCACCTTCGGCTCCGGCACCGGCCTGGCCCCGATCGGCGGTGCGGCCGCCGGTGCGGTCGCCGATCCACGTGAGGCCACCATCGATCGCGATGCGCTGTGGCGCTTCGCCGATTCGGCCGACACGGTCGAGAAGACCGTGTTCGGCAATCTGCGCAAGCCGCTGGCCTGGGCCGAGGGCCTGGAGGCCTACGCCTTCGGCGGCTATGGGGTGAGCGAAGGCAGCTCCAATGCCTCATTGCGCCGCGCCGGCCAGGTCGAGAACGTGCGTGCGATCTACCCGGACGGATTCCTGCCGTGGGTCGATACCCAAAGCACCAATGCGTCGCTTGGTGCGGGCATCAAGGGCCTGCTCGGTGACTGGCACTGGGACCTGAGCAGCGTCTACGGACGCAACAAGCTGGTCTACCGCACCCGCAACACGCTCAACGCCACGCTGGGTGCCGACAGCCCGACCGCGTTCTACAACGGCGCGCTGGAGGCCTCGCAGTGGACCACCAACCTGGATGCCAGCAACAGTATCGAACTGGGCTGGCATGCGCCGCTGCGACTCGCGCTGGGTGCGGAGTTCCGCCGCGATACCTACGGCATTTCGCCGGGTGAACTGAACTCGTATGTGTGGGGCCCGGCACGCGTGCTCGACGGGCCTTCGGCCGGCAGCGTGCCGACCATCGGCTCGCAGGGCTTCGCCGGCATCCAGCCGGCCGATGCGGGCAACCACCATCGGCACAACATCTCGGCCTATGCCGAGGCCGAGACCGACGTCACCGACCGCTTCCTGGTCTCGCTGGCAGGGCGCTGGGAGGACTACAGCGATTTCGGCAGCACCACCAACGGCAAGCTCGCGCTGCGCTACCAGCTCGATGGCGGGGTCGCGCTGCGCGCCTCGGTCAGCAGCGGCTTCCATGCGCCCGCACTGGCCCAGCAGTACTTCAGTTCCACCAGCAGCCGCACGCTCAACAATGCCGTCACCGGGGTGCCGGAGTACGTGCTGGTGCGCACCGCGCCAGTGGATACCGTGGAAGCGCGCGCGCTGGGTGCGCGGTCGCTGGAGCCGGAACAGGCCACCAATCTCACCGCCGGCCTCACCTGGGGCATCGGCGGGCTCAGCGCATCACTGGATGTGTACCGGATCGATATCGATGACCGCATCTTCCTTTCCAGCAACTTCGTCGATGCGGCCGGCTCCACCGCGATCCGCGACTACCTCGCGGCGCTGGGTTCACCGGGGGTGACCAGCGTGCGCTACTTCAGCAATGCCGCAGATACCCGCACCACCGGCGTGGATGCGTCGGCACGCTACCTGTGGGACCTTGCCGATCATGGCCGGCTGACCGCGACCGTCGCCTACAACCGCAACAAGACCGAGCTGACCCACGTCGCCTCGACCCCGTCGCAGCTCACCGCGCTCGGCGTTCGCACGCCGTTGTTCGATGTCACCGAGCGCACCCGCGTGGAAAAGGGCCAGCCGCGCGACAACCTGACGCTCGCGCTGGGCTGGGACGTCGGCCGCTGGGGCCTGCATCTGGGCACGCACCGCTACGGTGAGATCGAAGGGGTGGCGGCGACCAACCAAAGTGCGGCCAACGTCGCTGCCTTCGCGCAGGGCTCGACCCGCTTCCGCACGCTGCCGACCGAAGCCGGCACGGCCGGTAATCTCGATGTGATCCAGACGCTGGAGGCGCGCTGGGTCACTGATCTGGACATCGCGTTCCGCGCCACCGACACCGTCACCCTGGTGGTGGGCGCGAACAATCTGTTCAATACCTATCCCACCCGCAACATCGCCACCACCCCGCAGGTCTCCGGTGCGGATACCTTTGGCGTGTTCCCGTACAGCGAACTGTCGCCGTTCGGCTGGAGTGGCACGTATTACTACGCCCGCCTGGAGGCCCGTTTCCAATGACCCGTCCCACGATGGCAGGCACGCTGCCTGCCGATCCGCAGCGCCGGCACTGGCTGAGTGCCGGTCTGACCACGGCGGCGGTGGCCGCGCTGGCGCCGGTGGCCGGATCGGCCGCTGCGGCCGCACCGTCCGCCGCCGCCGACACCGCTACCGATGTGCTGCGGCTGGACCTCAACGAAAGCAGCTACGGTCCCTCGCCGCGGGTGGGGCCGGCCGTGCAGCGCGCGCTGGTGGAAGCGCCGCGCTATGTGAGCGCCGCCCAGTTGCAGGCCCTGCAGGTGCAGATCGCCACGCTGGAAGGGGTCGCGCCCGAGCAGGTCATTGTCGGTGAGGTGCTGGAAGCACTTGGCCAGCACCTGGCGCTGACCGAAGGTGCCGGTGGCTTCATCTACTCGGTGCCCGGCTACGGCGCGCTGGTGGATGCGGCCAGGCCTTTTGGCGGGCGGGCGGTGGAAGTGCCGTTGAACGCGCGGCTGGAGAATGACCTGCCCGCATTGCTGGCGGCGATCACGCCGGACACCCGCGCGCTGTTCGTGGTAAATCCGCATAACCCGTCCGGCACGCTCAGCCCGGGCGCGGACTTCGATCGTTTCGTGAGCGCCGCGCAGGCGCGCACGTTGGTGATCGTCGATGAGGCCTACCTGGACTACCGTGAGGATGCAGCCGCGTTGAGCGCGGTGCGCCTGCTGCGGCAGGGCCAGAACGTGGTGGTGTTCCGCACGCTGGGCAAGATCCACGCGCTGGCGGGTCTGCAGGTCGGCTATGCGCTGGCCCCGACCGGGCTGGCCGGAGCGCTGCGTCAGCGCGGGGTAGGGGGCGCGCACGCGCAGAACCAGCTCTCTCTCGCCGCGGCAGCGGCGGCGCTGGCCGATACCGCCCACGTGGCCCAGGTCCGGCGCAGCGTTGCGCTGGAGCGGCAGCGCTGGCAGCAGGTGCTGACCGGGCTGGGCCTGCGTTCTACCGAGGCGGCCGGCAATTTCGTGTTCGTCGACACCGGGCGCCCGCATGCAGCCGTCGCAGCCGGGTTGCTGCAGCAGGGCGTGCGCATCGCGCGGGTGTTCGCCCCGTATGACACCTGGGTGCGGATCACCATCGGCACGCCGGCGGAGAACCGGCGCGCGCACCAGGCCTTGCGTCACGTGCTGGCCTAGCCGCGGATGCGTTCGAAACCGTCCGCGCTCCAGTCCTCGCTGCCCACCCCGTGGTGGATGACGAACAGCCCCTGCGGATCGTAACGGCGCTTGGCCGCCTGCAGGCGAGGGTAGTTCGGTCCCCAGAACGCCTGCTGCCAGTCTGTCTGGAAGTAGTCGCTCTCGGAGACGTAAGCCGGTGCGGACGGGGCCACCGCGCTCAGCGCCTGGTAGGCGCGCGCCACGTTCAAGGCCCCCCGGCGTGCGCGGGGCTCGTCCACCTTCAGGCCCAGGCCCGGGAAGACGGGTCCGCCGGCATTGCCGGTGATGGCCAGCGCGAAGGCATCCAGCACCGCAGGATGGGTGGCGGTGTCACGGCTGGCCGCCAGCGCAGCGGCCGGGGCACCGAACAGGCCCTTGTTGCAGTGCAGGCCGACATCCATGTGCTCGGCCGCAGCGCAGATCGCGGCCGCCGCCTGCTCACGCCGCGCATCATCCAGCAAGCCCGACGGCAGCCAGGCCGAGGCGTAGCCGTGCAGGAACCAGCCGACCTGGCCCTGATCGCCCTTCCACAGCATGTGCCGCGGCGAGGCACCCGCGCGGGTGTCCTCGGCGATGAACCCGGGGGCATGCTGTCGGAAGAAATCGGCATCCCAGAAATCGCGGGCCGGCATCGCCAAGGCCTGCAGGGGGTCGGTGATCGTGTAGGCCGGCCGTGCACGCACCCACGCCAGGAACGGCGACCAGGTGGCTTCGGCCGCGTCGCGCGACAGCCCCTGGAACACCATCGAGACCGAGAGCCGGCGCGTGTCGGTGAAGGTGATCTGCTCGCCCCAGTGCGCGTTGCACAGCGTGTCGCGGTAGAAGCGCAGCATCTCCGCCGCCAGCGCCTGCCAGCTGGCGTCGTCGCTGGCCTGGATCTGGCAGGAGACGCCGCCGAACGTGTCGGGCAGGGCATGGGTGCGCAGCGTCATCCGGGTCACGATCCCGAAGCTCGCCGCACAGCCGCCCTTGAGGGCCCAGAACAGTTCCGGGTCGTTGTCGGCGTTGACGATGCGGATCTGGCCGTCGGCGGTGACGATCTCGGCCTCGAGCAGGCTGGCCGCCGCCGTGCCATGCGCCTTGGAGAAGCTGCCGAAGCCGCCGCCGGTGACCAGGCCGGTCACCCCCACCGAGGTGCAGCCGCCGCCCTGGACATAGCGCCCACCGCGGGTGGTGACCGCATCGTAGGCATCGATCCACATGGCCCCGGCGCCAACGCTCACCGCTGGCTGTGGCGCCGTGCCCGGGCGGGCGTTGTGGGCCACAAAGGCGTCATGCAGCTCGACCTGGTTCATCGCGCGGGTCCAGACCAGCAGCGAATCCGGCGCGCAGGACGTGCCGTGGTAGCTGTGCCCACCGCCTTTGACCACCAGCCGCAGCCGGTGGGTACGGGCGAAGTTCACCGCGGCGGCAACGTCGGCGCTGTTGGCGGCCGAGACCACCTTGGCACTCGGTACGGAGCGCCACGCCCCGAAGTAGCCACTGGTCTGGGTCAGGGCGGGCTGGTCACCGAGGAAGAAGGGGTTCTGCAACTGCTCCAGGGCGGCCGCGCGGGTGGCAGGGTCGGCCAGGAACGGCGACTGGGGGACCGACAGCCGGCCGCCTACCGCACGCGACAGCCGGTCCCACTCGGCCGCCGCCGGCCAGGCCGCGCTCCCCGGCCGCACCCTCGCACCGGTCGCCGCGAAGGCGGGGCCGGCCTTGAGCAGCGTGGGCAGCAGGGGCAGGGTCAGCCCGGCTTTGAGGCAATCGCGTCGTTTCATGGAAGTCGTTCCTTCGGTTGGCGCTGTGCGTGATGCCGATGAGTGTGATGCCGGCAAGGCCCAGCCGCACTGGCCTGGGGCTGGATTCCGGGGGTGAAGGGACGAATGGCGGCCGGTGTGGGGCGGCCGGTAGTCCGGCCCGACGAGCTGCCTGGCGTGGGGCAGCGGCCAGTAGTTTTCACCCGGGCCCGCCAGTAGTTCTGCGGTCGCCGAGCGGCTGGCTGCAACGCAGACTTCAGTGACGGACTTCCAACTGCCCCTCATTCACAGGACGCCCCATGAACACAAAGGTCAGCAATCTGCCCCTGCCGGTGCCGGCGTTCTCCGGGACGATCACCGAGAACTACAAGGAGGCCACGGCCGACTTTCCGCAGCCGGTGGCGCCGCCGGCCGGCGCACCGGATGTGCTGGTCATCCTGATCGATGATCTCGGCTACGGGGGCACCTCGATGTTCGGCGGGCTGATCCCCACCCCCAACATCGATGCGCTGGCGCACAACGGCCTGCGCTACAGCCACTTCCATAATTGCGCGCTGTGCTCGCCGACCCGGGCGGCGCTGTTGTCCGGCCGCAACCACCACCGCACCGGCAACGGTTCGATCACCGAGGCGTCCACGGGCTTCCCCGGCTACAACAGCATGTGGGCCGACGACAATGCGGCCATTCCGCAGGTGCTGGCCTACAACGGCTACAGCACGGCCGCGTTCGGCAAGTGGCACAACACGCCTGATTGGGAAACCAGCCCGGTCGGGCCCTTCGATCGCTGGCCCACCGGCAAGGGCTTCCAGACCTTCTACGGGTTCATGGGCGGGGAGACCAACCAGTTCACCCCGCAATTGTTCAGGAACACCACGCCGGTCGAGCCGGAGACCACCCCCGAGCAGGGCTACCACCTCACCGACGACCTGACGACCCAGGCCATCCAGTGGCTGCACACCCGCCAGTCCATCACCCCGGACCGCCCGTGGTTCCTGTACTGGGCGCCCGGGGCGATGCATGCGCCCCACCATGTGCCCGAGCCGTACATCCAACGCTTCAAGGGGCAGTTCGATCTAGGCTGGGACGCTTATCGGGCCAAGTTGTTCGAGAACCAGAAAGCCGTCGGTGCGATTCCCGCCGATGCGCAGCTCACCCCGCGGCCGGCCGAGTTACCCGGCTGGGACACCTACAGTGCGGACGAAAAGCGGCTGTTCGCCCGGCAGATGGAGTGCTTCGCCGGCTTCCTGACCCACCTGGATGAACACATCGGCCGCCTGCTCGAGGCGGTCAACGCGCTGCCCAACGCCGACAACACGCTGATCATCGCGGTGCTGGGCGATAACGGGTGCAGCCCGGAGGGCGGTCTGCTCGGGACGTTGAACAACATGGCGACCCAGAACGGGCTCCCCGATGACGTTCCGACCATGCTGGCGGCCATCGATGAGATCGGACAGTCCCATCACGAGAACCACTTCGCCGTGGGCTGGGCCTGGGCGGTGGACTGCCCGTTCCAGTGGACCAAACAGGTGGCCAGTCACTTCGGTGGCAACCGCACCGGGGTGTCGATCACCTGGCCGGCCAGGATCAAGAACGGTGGCGAACTGCGCGCGCAGTTCCAGCACGTGGTCGACATCGCGCCGACCATCTACGAAGCGGCCGGAATCGCCTTCCCCGAAGCGGTCAATGGGGTCCGGCAGCAGAAGCTCGACGGTGCCAGCTTCCTGCATACCTTCGCCGATGCCGATGCGCCGTCCACCCATCTCACCCAGTACTTCGAAAATGCAGGCAACCGGGCGATCTACCATGACGGCTGGATCGCCTCGGCGCACCATGGCGTGCCGTGGGTGCTGCTGGGACGCGACGGTCATTTCGAACGCGACCATTGGGAGTTGTACGACCTGAGCCAGGACTTCAGCCAGGCCAATGACCTTGCGGCCACGCATCCGGAGAAGCTGGCGCAGCTGCTGGAGATCTTCCGCCAGGAGGCCGACGCCAATTTCGTGTTCCCGCTGGATGATCGCTTCTCCGAGCGCGCGCACGTGCCCGACCGCCCCAGCGTGACCCGTGGCCGGGCGCGGTTCAAATATTACGGCGGCACCACGCGCATCAGCGAGGGCACCGCCCCCGACGTGAAGGCGCGCAGCCACAGCATCACCGCCACCCTGGTCATTCCGCAGGGCGGCGCGGAAGGCGTGATTGTCGCGGCGGGCGGCAGCGCGGGCTACGCGTTCTTCGTCAAGGACGGCGAACTGATGTACGAGAACAACTTCTTCGGCCGCGAGCGCGACCTCATCCGTGCCGGAACCCGGCTTCCTGCTGGAGAAGTGACCGTATCCTTCCATTACACCCATGAAAGCCAGGCCTACGGCGGCGGCGGAACCGGCCGCCTGGCGATCAACGGCAACGAGGTGGCGAGCCTGCCATTCGCCCATGTGCCGCCGGCCCGCTACAGCGCCACCGAGACCATGGACATCGGTCGTGATCTCGGCGAAGCCGTGTCGACGCAATACAAGGGACCATTCCCGTTTACCGGCACGGTGAAAGAGGTGGTGTTCGAGATCGGTTAACCTCTTGAGCGGATGCGCCACGAGCGCTCGCCTGGTCTCGTTGTTGCATGCCCACCCCGAACGCTTCCCCCACCGGTTCGCTGGCCACCTTCACCCCGGCCACGCGCGCCTGGTTCATCGCGGCGTTCACCGCGCCCACGCCGGCGCAGGCGCATGCCTGGGCTGCGATCGGCGCCGGCGAGCACACGCTGGTGATCGCGCCGACCGGTTCGGGCAAGACGCTGGCGGCGTTCCTGCACGCGATCGACCAGTTGTTCCGCAGCGGCGAGCCATCCAGCGTTCCGCCCTCCGATCCAGCGCCGCCGAAGAAGCGCGGCACCCGCGTGCTGTACCTCTCGCCGATCAAGGCGCTCGGCGCCGACGTGCAGCGCAACCTGCAGATTCCCTTGCAGGGGGTCAGCGCCGAGCGTGAGCGGCGCGGCGATCCGGCGGTCAACCTGTCCGTGGCGATCCGCACCGGGGATACCACGGCCGCGGAGCGGGCGCGGCTGGTCCGGCACCCGCCCGACATCCTGATCACCACGCCCGAATCGTTGTTCCTGATGTTGACCTCGCAGGCGCGCGAGACGCTGCGCGACGTGCATACCGTGATCATCGATGAAATCCATGCGGTGGCCGGCAGCAAGCGCGGCACCCATCTGGCGCTGAGCCTGGAGCGGCTGGAGTGCCTGCTGGCGGTGCCGGCGCAGCGCATCGGCCTCTCTGCCACGGTGCGGCCGGTCGAGGAGGTTGCGCGGTTCCTCGGGGGCGACCGTCCGGTCAGCGTGGTCCATCCGCCGTCGCAACGGGCATTGGATGTGCGCATCGTCGTGCCGGTGGAGGACATGGCCGACCTGCCGCCCCATCCCGGCGCTTCGGAGGCTTCGCCGTCGTCCGGGCGGCTGGGGTCGATCTGGCCGCACGTGGAGGCCAGCATTCTCGACCAGGTGCTGGCGCGGCGCTCCACCATCGTGTTCGCCAATTCGCGCGGCGTGGCCGAGAAGCTGACGGCGCGGCTCAACGAGCTGTACGCCGAGCGCCTCGCGCAGCGGCCAACGCAGGCTCCGGCGGCAGAGCACCATGGTTCCTTCACTGGCGGCACCGCCGCGCGCTCGGCCGGGGCAGAGCCGCTGATCGCACGTTCACACCATGGCTCGGTGTCCAAAGAGCAGCGCCGCGAGATCGAACAGGCGCTCAAATCCGGTGCGCTGCGCTGCGTGGTCGCCACCTCCAGTCTGGAACTGGGCATCGACATGGGCCTGGTCGATCTGGTCATCCAGGTCGCCGCGCCGCCCTCGGTGGCCAGCGCACTGCAGCGGGTCGGGCGCGCCAGCCACCAGGTGGGCGGCATCTCCACCGGCCTGGTCTACCCACGCACCCGCCGCGATCTGATCGATGCCACGGTCGCGGTGGAGCGCATGCTCGGCGGCGATATCGAGGCGATCGACCCTCCGCGCAATCCGCTGGACGTGCTGGCCCAGCAGACCGTGGCCGCCGCGGCGATGGATACGCTGCAGGTGGAGGCGTGGTTTGCCTGTGTGCGTCGCGCGGCGCCGTACCGGTCGCTGCCGCGCAGCGCCTTCGATGCCACGCTGGACATGCTGGCCGGGCGCTACCCGTCCGATGATTTCGCCGGCTTCCGCCCACGGCTGGTCTGGAACCGCGACACCGGTGAGCTGAGCGCCCGGCCCGGATCGAAGCAGCTGGCCGTCACCAGCGGCGGCACCATTCCCGACCGCGGCATGTTCAGCGTGATGCTGCCGGAGGGCGAGGAACGCGCGGGCTCGCGCCGGGTCGGCGAGCTGGACGAGGAAATGGTCCATGAGTCGCGCGTCAATGACGTGATCACGCTCGGCGCGACGTCGTGGCGCATCGAACAGATCACCCATGACCAGGTGGTGGTGACCCCGGCACCGGGCCGCTCGGCGCGGCTGCCGTTCTGGCGGGGCGAAGGCGTGGGGCGCCCGGCCGAGCTGGGCGAAGCGGTCGGTGCCTTCATCGGGGCGCTGGAAGGCGCGGTCGGCGAGGGCGACGTTTCCCCCGCGCTGCGGGCGCGGCTGCAGGCCGATGGGTTGGCCGACAACGCGGTCGCCAACATCGTCGGCCTGCTGGGCGAACAACGTGAGGCCACCGGCCTGCTACCCACCGATCGCACCCTGGTGGTGGAACGTTGCCGCGACGAATCCGGCGACTGGCGGTTGATGCTGCATTCGCCGTATGGCCGGCGCGTGCATGACCCGTGGGCGCTGGCGATGGCCGCGCGCATCCGCGAGCGCTGGGGCATCGATCCGGCGGTGGTGGCCAGTGATGACGGCATCATCGCGCGGCTGCCCGACGCTGCCGGCCGCCTGCCCGGAGCGGAGCTGTTCCTGTTCGAGCCGGAGCGGCTGCGCAGCGAGGTGACCCGTGCGGTGGGCGGCTCGGCCTTGTTCGCCGCCCGCTTCCGCGAATGCGCGGCGCGCGCACTGTTGTTGCCGCGGCGCACGCCGGGCCGCCGCTCCCCGCTGTGGCAGCAGCGCCTGCGCGCGGGCGAACTGCTCGGGATCGCGCAGGGCTACCCCGAATTTCCGATCCTGATCGAAACCGCGCGCGAATGCCTGCAGGACGTCTACGATCTGGACGCACTGGATGGGTTGATGCAGCGGCTGGCCGATGGGCGCGTGGCGATGGCCGAGGTCACCACCGAGGTGCCATCACCGTTCGCGGCGAACCTGCTGTTCGGCTATGTCGCCGAGTTCATGTACGGCACCGACGTGCCGCTGGCCGAGCGCCGCGCGTCGGTGCTCTCGCTCGACAGCGGCCTGCTGGGGGATCTGCTCGGCCAGGTGGATCTGGGCGAACTGCTCGATCCCACCGTGGTCGACACGATGGGCGAGGCGCTGCAGCGGCGCGCGCCGGATCGCCGCGCCAAGGGCAAGGAGGGCGTTGCCGATCTGCTGCGCGAGCTGGGCCCGCTCACGGCGGCTGCGCTGGCCGCGCGCCTCATCGACGCCGAGCCGCTGCCGCTGCTCCAGGCATTGGAGCGGGAGCGCCGCGCGATCCGGATTCCGATCGCCGGGGTCGAACACTGGGCCGCCATCGAAGATGCCGCACGCCTGCGCGACGCGCTCGGTGTCGCTATGGCGGCGGACCTGCCCGACGCATTCCTGCAGCCGGCTGCCGATCCGTTGGGCGAGTTGCTGGCGCGCTATGCCCGCAGCCATCCGCCGTTCACCACCGCCGACGCAGCAGCGGCGTTTGGGCTGGGCGTGGCCGTGGCCGATGCCGCGCTGACCCGGCTGGAGATGCAGGGCAAGCTGCTGAAGGGCGCCTTCGGCGTTGTCCGCCGGCAGTCGGAAGGTGCCGGCGCGATGCCGGCGCCGGTGCCATTGGCCCGTCACGAATGGGTAAGCGAGGACGTGTTCCGGCGGTTGCGGGTGCGCTCGCTGCAGGCCGCGCGCGAGGCCACCCGGCCGGTGCCCCGCGAGGCTTACGCATTGCTGGTGCTGGAACGGCATGGCCTGATCGCCGATGCCGCCCAGGCCGCCCGTGGCATGCAGACCCCGGCCCGCAGTGCGCTGGAGGGCATCGACGGCGTGGCACGGGTCGTGGAACTGCTGGCCGGCGTGCCGCTGCCCGCCTCGGTATGGGAGCAGCAGATATTGCCCGCGCGGGTGGTGGACTACGCGCCCGGACTGCTGGACGAACTGCTCGCGACCGGCACGGTGCTGTGGTCAGGCCATGGCCGCATCGGCGAGGACGACGGCCTGGTCGCGCTGCACCTGCAGGAACTGGCCGCCGAGACCCTGCCGGCACTCCCCGCCAACGCGGAGCTCTCCCCGTTGCAGACCGGCATCCTGCAGGTGCTGGCCGACGGTGGTGCGTACTTCGCACGGCAACTGGCCGCGGCCGTGCGCAGCCTGTGGGAGCACGCCGGCACGACCAGCCCGGAGATCACCCCCGACCAGCTGCAGAGTGCCCTGTGGGACCTGGCCTGGTCAGGCCAGGTGACCACCGACCTGTGGGCGCCGCTGCGCGCGCTGTCCGGCACGCGCCCGCCGCGCCCCCGCGTAGCCAGGACGTCGCGGCGCAGCCGCGGTTTCCGCGGCATCCCGATGCACGACATGCCCGCCGTCAGTGAGGGTTCGCCGCCGGGCCCCGCCAGCTTCGCGGCGCCGACGCGGGCCGGTCGCTGGTCGCTGCTGCAACGGGAGGCGGTGAGTGACACCGTGCGTGCGGTGGCCCTGGCCGAGGGCCTGCTGGATCGCCACGGCATCGTGACCCGTGGCGCGGCCGTCGCGGAAGGGATTGCCGGCGGCTTCCCGGCGTTGCAGCAGGTCTATCGTGGGATGGAGGACACCGGCCGCGTGCTGCGCGGGCGTTTCGTGGAGGGGCTGGGCGGGGCGCAGTTCGCTGACCGCCTGCTGGTGGACCGCCTGCGCGGGATTGCCGAGGCGCTGCGGCCGGGGGCTGCCGACATCGCGGTCGGCCTGTCCGCGGTGGACCCGGCCAATCCGTTCGGTACGCTGCTGCCGTGGCCGGTGCATCGCACGGGGCAGCGTCCGGTGCGGCGGGCTGGCGCGTTCGTGGTGATCGGCGGTGGGCGCCTGCTGATGTATCTGGCCCAGGGGGGGCGCCACCTGCAGGTGTATGTCGAGGCGGATGATCCGTCGCTTGGCGCGGCCTCGCAGGCACTGGCCAGTGCGCTCAGGCGTGGCCGGCGCAGTTCCTTCACCCTCGAGCTGATCAACGACGCGGTGGTGAAGCGCGACGCCTTGATGGATGCCCTGCGTGCCGCGGGTTTTTCCAGTGCGCCCAAGGGCGTGAGCTGGGAAGGGTAACCAGAAGGGTCGGCATTGCTGCCGGCCCCGTTCGATCAGGCGGAAGGTCCGCGAGGTTTCCGCGTTCCTGACTGATGCGATCGGCTCGCCGCCGTAGTGGGACCTGGCCGATACCTGAGCCATCGGCACCCCCATCACGCCGGGGGTGGCAGGATCGGGAGAGATTCGCCCCCTCACCAGGAGACCACCATGGCTTCGACCGTTGTCCTGACCCGATCATGGGTCATCCATCCGTTCCACGCCGCTGTACTGGGCGGCGTGCTGCCGTTGTTCCTCGGCGCGCTGCTGGCGGACTATGCGTATTGGAGTTCGTACGAGATCCAGTGGGCCAACTTCGCGTCCTGGCTGCTGATCGGGGCAATGGTGATGACCACGCTGGCGCTGCTGTGCGGGATCGTCGGGCTGGTCCGTGGCAGTCGCAACCTCGCTTACGTGGTGATTCTCGCCGTGATATGGGGCGTGGGCTTCATCAACTGCCTGCACCATGCGCGCGACGCGTGGGCGGTGATGCCGGCGGGCCTGGTGCTCTCGGTGATCCTGACCGTGCTGGCGCTGATCGCCACCTGGGTGGGACTGTCCAGCCTGCGCGTGGGAGGTGTGCGATGAGCCGCCAGACGACGCTCCGCATCCTCTCGGTCTCCGCGCTTGCGGTCGCCCTGGCTGCCTGCAGCGGCAAGGCGCCGGAGCTGGAACAGTATGGCGGCAACCCGGAGATGCCCAAGCCGCATCGCGGGCTGATGCCGGACATGACCATCGCCAAGCCGGCGCAATGGGGTGACATGCTCCCCACCGTGCCCAAGGGCTACCGCATCTCGGCGATCGCCACCGATCTGGCCATTCCGCGGCAGACCCTGGTGCTGCCCAACGGCGACATTCTCGTGGCCGAAGGCCGCGGCGGCAGCGCGCCGAACCTCAAGCCGAAGGATGTCATCGCCGGCAAGATCAAGGCCAAGGGCAATACCGCGGTCAAGAGCGGCAACCGACTGACCCTGCTGCGCGACGCCGATGGCGATGGCGTCTACGAATTGAAAACGGTGTTCGCCGACAAGCTCAACGCGCCGTACGGCCTGGCGATGATCGGCAATGCGATCTTTGTTGCCAACCAGGACGCGGTGGTGCGCTTTGACTACCAGGAAGGGCAGACCAAGGCGAGTGGCGCACCGGTCAAGCTCACCGACCTGCCCGCGGCGATCAACCATCACTGGACCAAGGCGATGACCGCCAGCGCCGATGGCCGTTATCTGTACGTGGGCATCGGCTCCAACAGCAACATCACCGAGCGTGGCATGGCGGTGGAGATCGATCGCGCGCGGATCTGGCAGATCGATGCGGTCACCGGCGCGCACAAGGATTACGCCACCGGCATCCGCAATCCCACTGCGTTGGCGATCCAGCCGGACACGGGCACGTTGTGGGCGGTGGTCAACGAACGTGACGAGATCGGCCCCAACCTGGTGCCCGATTACCTCACCTCGGTGAAGGAGGGCGGCTTCTATGGGTGGCCCTACAGCTACTGGGGCAAGAACGTGGACCGCCGGGTGATGCCGCAGAACCCGGAGAAGGTCGCCTCGGCGATCGCACCGGACTATGCGCTGGGTTCGCACGTGGCCGCGCTGGGCGTGGCCTTCTCGTCCCCGGTGATGGGCACGCAGTTCGCCGAGGGTGTCTTCGTCGGTGAGCATGGCAGCTGGAACCGCAATCCGCCGGTGGGCTACAAGGTCGTGTTCGTGCCCTTCAGCAATGGCCGCCCGGCCGGCGAACCGATCGATTTCGTGAGCGGCTTCTTCGGCGAAGACGGCAAGACCCGTGGCCGCCCGGTGGGCGTCACCGTCGATCCGCGCGGCGCGCTGATCGTCGCCGACGATCTCTCCAACACCATCTGGCGGGTTACCGCCGACGGCACCCCGGCACAGCCGTAAGGCTATTTAACGGGGACGGAGGGGATTAATAATCCCCTCCGTCCCCGTTAAGAGGGGCTTGACCTTCCCATGATGGGAATCTTTAGGGTGGCAGGTAACCTCACCCCAAGGACTGCCCATGTCGTCTGTAATCTCCCGGTCCGGCGCGCCGATCAGCCGCCTGAGTCTGCCCATCGAGGGGATGACCTGCGCCTCCTGCGTGGGCCGGGTGGAGCGTGCGCTGACCGCCGTCCCCGGCGTGCAGACCGCCGCGGTCAACCTCGCCACGGAGCGGGCCGATCTCAGCTTCATCGGTGCGCCCGACCCGCAGGCAGCGGTGCGCGCCATCGAAAGCGCGGGCTACAGCGTCCGCGAAGACACCACCGAGCTGAGCATCGAGGGGATGACCTGTGCGTCCTGCGTCGGTCGCGTGGAACGCAGTCTTGCGCAGCTGCCGGGCGTCATCGAGGCCAGCGTCAACCTGGCCACCGAGCGGGCGCAGGTGCGGCATCTGGCCGGCACGGTGTCCGTGGCCGATCTTCAGGCCGCCGTCGAGAACGCCGGCTACACCGCGCGGCCGGTCAGTGTGAGCACGGCCGCAACCGGTGACCAGGACGAGCAACGCCGCGAAGGCGAAGCACGCGCGCTGCGCCGTTCCCTGCTGCTGGCGGCGGTGCTGACCCTGCCGGTCTTCATCCTGGAAATGGGCTCGCACCTCGTCCCGGCCATGCATCACTGGGTAGTGCACACCGTGGGGTTGCAGACCAGCTGGTACCTGCAGTTCGCGCTGGCCACGCTGGTGCTGTTCGGGCCGGGCCTGCGCTTCTTCCGCAAGGGCGTGCCGGCACTGCTTCGCGGCGCCCCCGACATGAACTCGCTGGTGTCGCTGGGCACGGCAGCGGCGTACGGCTATTCCGTGGTCGCGACCTTCGCACCGGGCGCACTCCCGCCGGGAACCGCAAATGTCTACTTCGAGGCGGCCGTGGTGATCGTGACCCTGATCCTGCTCGGCCGCACGCTGGAGGCGCGGGCCAAGGGCCGTACCTCGCAGGCGATCAAGCGCCTGGTCGGGTTGCAGGCGCGGACCGCGCGCGTGCAG
The DNA here is from genome assembly GCF_048957655.1 of Stenotrophomonas sp. AS1. Taxonomy (NCBI): domain Bacteria; kingdom Pseudomonadati; phylum Pseudomonadota; class Gammaproteobacteria; order Lysobacterales; family Lysobacteraceae; genus Stenotrophomonas; species Stenotrophomonas sp. AS1. The sequence goes on from NZ_JARVXM010000007.1 coordinate 496,644, forward strand.
CGCGGTGGGGAGACCGTCGAAGTGCCGCTTGAACAGGTCACGCTGGACGACATCGTGCTGGTCCGCCCGGGCGAGAAGGTGCCGGTCGATGGCGAGGTGGTGGAGGGTGCCTCCTATGTCGACGAAAGCATGATCACCGGTGAGCCGGTACCGGTGGCCAAGGCCGTGGGCGCGGAGGTGGTGGGCGGTACGCTCAACACCACCGGTGCCTTCAGTTTCCGCGTCACCAAGGTGGGCGGGGACACGGTGCTGGCGCAGATCATCCGTCTGGTCGAGCAAGCGCAGGGCTCCAAGCTGCCGATCCAGGCGCTGGTGGACAAGGTCACCATGTGGTTCGTGCCGGCGGTGATGGCCGCCGCCGCGCTCACCTTCCTGATCTGGCTGGTGTTCGGCCCCACCCCGGCGCTGACCTTTGCACTGGTCAACGCCGTGGCGGTGCTGATCATTGCCTGCCCCTGCGCGATGGGCCTGGCCACGCCGACCTCGATCATGGTCGGCACGGGCCGCGCGGCGGAGCTGGGGATCCTGTTCCGCAAGGGCGAAGCGCTGCAGGCATTGCGCGATGTGAGCGTGATCGCGCTGGACAAGACCGGCACGCTGACCAGGGGCCGTCCCGAACTGACCGACCTGGAGCCGGCCGACGGCTTCCAGGCCGATGAAGTGCTGGCGCTGGTCGCTGCGGTGGAAACCCGCTCGGAGCATCCCATCGCCGAGGCCATCGTGGCTGCCGCCAGAACGCGTGGGCTTGCACTGGCGACCCTCGAGCGCTTCGAGGCGGTGCCCGGCTTCGGTGTGTCCGCGCAGGTCGGTGGCCGCACCGTAGCCGTGGGCGCGGACCGCTACATGACCCGGCTCGGCCTGGACGTGACCGCTTTCCAGCCCACCGCGCAGCGGCTGGGCGAGCAGGGCAGGAGCCCGCTGTATGCCGCCATCGACGGTCGCCTGGCGGCGGTGATCGCGGTGGCAGACCCCATCAAGGAAAGCACGCCCGCGGCTATCCAGGCGCTGCATGCACTGGGCCTGAAGGTGGCGATGATCACCGGTGACAACGCGGCCACGGCGGCAGCGATCGCGCGCCAGCTCGGCATCGATGAAGTGGCGGCTGAAGTGCTGCCGGATGGCAAGGTGGCTGCGCTCAAGCGCTTCCGCGCGGGCGGCGCCAGGGTGGCGTTCGTCGGGGACGGCATCAACGACGCACCGGCGCTGGCCGAGGCCGATGTCGGGCTGGCGATCGGCACCGGCACGGACGTGGCGATCGAAGCCGCCGATGTGGTGCTGATGTCCGGCGACCTGCGTGGCGTGCCCAACGCGATCACGCTGAGCCAGGCGACGATCCGCAACATCAAGCAGAACCTGTTCTGGGCCTTCGCCTACAACGCGGTGCTGATTCCGGTCGCGGCGGGCCTGCTGTACCCGCTGAACGGCACGCTGCTTTCGCCGGTCTTCGCCGCCGCGGCGATGGCGTTGTCCAGTGTGTTCGTGCTCGGCAACGCGCTGCGGCTCAAGCGCTTCCATGCACCGATGCAGGCCGATACGCTGGGTACCGGCGTGGAGGAAGGCGCGATGAGGACCGTACGATGAATATTGGTGAAGCCGCGACGTTCTCGGGTGTCTCGGCGAAGATGATCCGCTACTACGAACAGATCGGCCTGATTCCCCCGGCCGCGCGCTCGGAGGCGGGCTACCGGCATTACAGCCCGCAGGACGCGCACAGCCTGCGTTTCATCCGGCGTGCGCGCGACCTCGGTTTTTCCGTCGAGCAGATCGGCGAACTGCTGGTGCTGTGGCAGGACCGCGAGCGTGCCAGCGCTGACGTCAAGGCGGTGGCGCTGTCCCATGTGGATGGGCTGAAGGCGAAGATCGCCGAGCTGCAGGCCATGGTGCAGACGCTGGAGCACCTGGCCGCGCATTGCCACGGCAATGACCGGCCGGACTGCCCGATCATCGCCGACCTGGCGCAGCCGGCTGCGGCGCCGGTGGAGACCGCAGCGGCCAGGAAGCCTCGCAAGACGCCGCTGTTCGGCGCCGATACGCCCGTGTCTTCGCGCGGACGTCTGTCCCGCAAGCCACGGTCCTGATCGACCGGGCCGCGTCCATGCCCCGCACCGGGCGTGGACGCATCTGCTCCCGCGCGGCGGATAACGCGGGCATGAATAACCTGCGATGCTCCACGACAATCGCTTGACCTTGCCACGTTGTCATCCCTGACAGTGGGCTTACACCCACGACGGCGAGGTCGCCATGCATCGTTTCATCATCCCCACCATGACCTGCGGCGGCTGTGCCCGTTCGGTCACCAAGGCCCTTCAGGGCGTCGATCCAGACGCGCGGATCGAGACCGATCCGCCCGCACGCGAAGTGCGTGTCGAGAGCGCCCACGGGCGGGAGGCGTTTGTTGCGGCCTTGGCCGAAGCCGGGTTCCCCACCTCGCCGTAAAGGGAAGGCCCGCATCCTGGAGGACAACACGTGTGCATGAGACATCTGTTGCCGCTGCTGCCGTCCTTGGCAGCGTGGGACATCGCGCAACCTGCGCCCGTCGCCCGTGATCAGGCGGCGGCGGAAGCCACCGTCCGCAGCAGCACCGCGGCCGTCTCCGCCGAGGAGGCCGGATTCTGGCCGGTGATCAGCAAGCCATCGGCGACCACGTACGAGCCCCAGTCCGGTCCCTTGGAATAGTGGCCGCCCGCTGCCTTGAGCATGTCCTCCACCAGGAAGGGCACCACCTCGGTCAGGCCGACGCCGGCTTCTTCGGTGTTGGTGAAACCGGTGACCTTCCTGCCTTGGACCAGCGGGGTACCTTCGGCAGTTTTGACGTCACGCAGTACGCCCGGCGCATGGCAGACCAGGGCCACCGGCTTGCCGGCAGCGATGAAGGCTTCGATCAGCGCAACGGAATGGCGGTCTTCGGCCAGGTCCCAGAGCGGGCCGTGGCCGCCGGGATAGAACACGGTATCGAAGTCCGCCTGCGAGACGCTGTCCAGGCGCACGGTGTCGGCCAGCTGTGCGTTGGCGTCCGCATCGGCTTCAAAACGACGGGTGGCGTCGGTCTTGAAGTCGGGCTCGTTGCTCTTGGGATCAAGCGGCGGCTGCCCGCCCTTGGGCGAGGCCAGCACGATCTCGGCGCCGGCATCCTTGAAGGTGTAATACGGCGCGGCCAGCTCTTCCAGCCAGAAGCCGGTCTTCTTGCCGGTGTTGCCGAGTTCGTCGTGGGACGTCAATACGATGAGGACTTTCATGGGTGATACTCCTGTGGGCGCTTGATTAGACTGGTCGTCTAGTGATGGGGCCGAGAAAGACACGCCGATGCCGGCGTGCGTGAGACATCCCTTTGTCAGGGGGCGGTATGCAGAAGGCGGCTGGTCAACGCCACGGCGTCCTGGAAGGGGCGGGCCGTGCGCGCGATCTTGACCATGATGCTGGTGCCCAGCCACAGCTGGTACAGGCGCCGCGCCACCGCATCGGGCGGGTCCTGGATCGTCACCGATCCGTCGGCGACGCCTGCGTCAAGCGCCCGCGCCAGACGATCAGTGATCCCGGTGGTGCCGCGCTGCAGGGCGGCCCGCATGGGCTCGGACAGGTCGGCGACTTCCGCACCGAGCTTCACCGCCAGGCACTTGCCCTGGCAATCCTCGAACGACTGGCTGTCCTGCCATGCAGCGAAATACGCCTCCAGCTGCTCGGCCTTGGTCTGCCCGGGCTGCCGGAAGATGCGGTCCATGTCGGCGAGATAGGCGGTGAAGTAGTCCTCCAGCAGCGCCTCGCCGAACGCCTCCTTGGAAGCGAAGTAGTGGTAGAACGAGCCCTTGGGGACGCCCGCCGCCGCGAGCACTTCATTGAGGCCGACGGCGGAGAAGCCTTTGGCGCCCATGATCCGCTGGCCGGTGGCCAGGATCGTGTCGCGGACGGGGGAGGTGGCGGAGGCGGAGGTCATGGGAGGAACTGTACGCCTGATTAGACCGGTCGTCTAGTGTCGGGTGAGGCGACGCCCGTCTTGCGCGGAACGGTAGAAATACTGAGATCCAACCTTCCCGTCCGGGCGCATGATGCGCGGAAGGCCGGGGCACCCGGGGGATGCAAGGTGCACGCGCCTGAGGATCGTTTGATCCGCCATCCCCTCCAGACACAGGGTGCCGCCATGACGTGCCCGCAGTCAGTGATCTCTCCGCGCGCGGCATCGGCTGCACGGACGGTCTGCGCCCGGCTGCGTGTACGGTCTGCCCCCGGTGTCTGCGGCGCGGCGCTGCTCGGTGTGCTGGCCACGAGCGGATGCATGTCCACGCCTGCCTATGTGCGGCCCACCGTGGAGGTGCCTGCCGCGTATCGGCTGCCCGGGATCGCAACGGCACCGGCGGACGGCCCTTCGCTCGACGCACTGGCCCCTTGGTGGCAGGGCTTCGGCGATGCGAAGCTTGATGCGCTCGTCGACGAAGCGCTGCGCGCCAATCACGATCTGGGCATCGCGGTGGCGCGGGTGGACGAGTTCGCCGCCCGGGTCGCGGCTGCCCGGGCGGCCGCGTTGCCGCAGCTGGGCTACGGCGTCAGCTCGGGCCGTCAACGGGCGCAGGGGATCGGTCCATCCGGCACGCACGCGGTGGGCCTGTTCGCCAGTTGGGAGCTCGATCTCTGGGGTCGCCTGCGCAGCGAACAGGACGCCGCACGTGCCGAGTTGATGGCCAGCGAACAGGCGCGGCGGGGCGTGGCGTTGAGCGTGGTCGCCGCGGTGGTGGCCGGCTACATCACCCTGCTCGATCTGGATCGACGCCTGGAGATCGCCAACGCCACCGTGGCCGGCCGCCGCGAGAGCGTGGCGCTCTTCCAGCTGCGCCTGGACGGCGGCGCACTGTCCGAGTTCGAAATGCTGCAGGTCAGCGCCGAGTACGAAAGCGCCGTGGCGGCCGTGCCGGAACTGCAGCAGGCGCTGGCCGAGCAGGAGAACGCGTTGTCGGTCCTGGTCGGACGCAATCCCGGCCCGATCGCGCGTGGCGGCACCCTGCAGACCCTGCAGCCGCCGGTGCCGCCGGCAGGGCTACCCTCCGATCTGCTCGCGCGGCGACCGGACATCCTGCAGAGCGAGCAGCAGCTGGTGGCTGCGCATGCGCGTATCCAGGTGGCCCGGGCGTTGTATTTTCCGTCCCTGTCACTGACCGGGCAGGGCGGCCATGCCAGTGCGGCGCTGGATGATCTGTTCAGTGGTCCGTCGCGGACGTGGTCCTTCGTTGGCCAGCTGCTGGGGCCGATCTTCGCCGGCGGTGCCATCGATGCGGCAAACAGACAGGCGCAGGCCCGCAACGTGCAGGCGGTGCTGGACTACCAGCGCACGATCCAGAACGCGTTCCGTGACGTCGACGACGCCCTGGCCGCCATCCAGTCGAAGACCGACCTGGTGGCGTCGCTGGAACGGCGGGTGGGCGCATTGCGACGTGCGGTTGCCCTGGCCGGAGAGCGGTATGACAACGGCTACGCGGATTACCTGGAGGTGCTTGATACCGAACGCGGGCTGTTCTCCGCGGAGCTGGCGCTGAGCAGCGCACGCGGTGACCGATACCGGGCAAGCGTCGCGTTGTATCAGGCCCTGGGCGGGGAGGGATGGACCTGGCAGATGGCCAGCCGGGCGCAAGTTTCCGGCCAGCCGCGCTGACACCTTCGACACACCAGGAGAGGGCACGATGCAGAACCAGCCGACAGAAGCAGATCCTTCCGAGGCCGCGACCGGCGCAGCGCAGACAGCGCGGCCGCCGCTTCGGCGGATCGTGCAGGCGGTGCTGGCGCTGTTGCTGCTTGTCTTCGTCTATCACCTCGTCGCCGACCGCTTCACTCCCTATACCTCGCAGGCCACCGTGGACGGTTTCCTGGTCCAGATCGCGCCGGAAGTGAGTGGGCCGGTGGTGAGCGTGGAGGTGCGCGACAACCACCCGGTGCGTGCCGGCCAGGTGCTGTTCCGTCTGGATCCGCTGCCGTTCGAAATCGCGCTGCGCGCGGCCCAGGCGAATCTGGCGGTCGTCCAGCAGGGAATGGAGGCGACGGCCGCGGACATGCGGGTCGCCACCGCGCAGCTGCAGCGCCAGCGAGTGGAGCTGGCCAGCAGCCAGCAGTTGGGCCGGATCGTGCTGGACCTCGCCGCCAAGCGCGCCTTGTCCGAAACCTCGGCGATCCGCGCCCGCAGTGACATCGCGCGCACACGCGCGGAGATCCAGCGCGCCGAGGCCGAGGCCGAGCGTGCGCGGATCCGCCTGGGCAGTGGTGAGGGCGGCTCTCCACAGGTGCTCCAGGCGATGGCTGTCGTCGACCAGGCCGCGCTGGACCTGCGCCATGCCACGGTGGTTGCGCCGGCGGCCGGCGCCATCAGCAATCTGCGGCTGGCGCCTGGCCAGTTCGTCGGCCGCGGCCAACCCGTGCTGGGGTTCATCGGCGACGGGCCGCGCTGGGTCACCGCGGCCATGCGCGAAAACCAGTTGGGTCGCATCGCACCCGGGAATCGGGCCTATGTGGCTTTCGACGATCGGCCGGGGCAGGTCTTCGTCGGGCGCGTGGACAGCATCGGCGAGGGCATTGCACGTGGGGGCGAAGTGCCGACCGGTGAGCTGCCGACGGTCACGGCGCCTACCGGGTGGCTGCGCGAACCACAGCGTTTCCCCGTGCGCATCGTGCTCGACCCGCCCACGGAACCGACCGCGCGACTGCCGGGGCGGAGTGGTGCGCAGGCCAGCGTCGTGGTGCTGACCGCCGAACGTTCGCTGCTCAATCCGCTGGCCCGGACATGGATATGGCTGGCCGCGCAGTTGAGCTACCTGCAATGAACGCCTCCTCCGGCGCGACCACGATCCGGCTGCACGGCGTGCTGCGCTTCGCCGTCGCGGTCACCGCCGCGTTCGTCATCGGCGAGGTGATGCAGTGGTGGCCGAGCTTCCTCGCGGCGGTCCTGGTCGCGGTGCTGCTGGCGAGTCTGCCGGTGCGGCCGACGCCACGCATGGCGCTGGGCCTGGTGATGGTGATGACGGTCGTGGCCTGGGCTCCGTACCTGCTGGCGTCGCTGTTGCGTGGGACGCCCATCGTGTTGTTCGGGCTGACCCTGCTCGGCATGTTCCTCGCCTTCCTCGGCCTGCTGCTCGGCCGCGCGCGGCTGCCGGCGATGCTGCTGCTGATATGCCTTGCAGTGATCCCGGTGGTGGTGTTGACCGCACCGGCGCAGGCCGCGGTGTTGCCTTGGGCGCTGGTACGCGGCATGGCGCTGGCGGTAGTGCTGATGCTGGGGGTCCATGCGCTGTGGCCGGCGCTGCCTGCGCCATCGGCGGCTCCACCGGCCGGTCCATTGCCGGGCTCGCCACTCGCACTGGCGATCGTCTCGACCCTGGTGCTGTTGCCGGTCCTGCTGGTCTATCTGCTGCTGGGGCTGGTCGATGCGCTGCCGGTGATCGTCACCACGGTGATGCTGGTTATCAATTTCGAGACGCAACGCAGTGCACGGCATGCGCTCGCGCTGGTGCTCGGCAACCTGGCGGGTGGGCTGCTGGGGTGGTGCCTGCACCTGGCGCTGCTGAGCACCCCGAACCTGCTGTTCCTGAGCCTGTTGCTGCTGCTGGTGATGATCGGCTTCGGACGCTGGATCAGCGCTGGCGGGGCGGTCAGCGCCGTCGCGCTGGTGGCCTGCAACGCGGCACTGATCATTTTCGGTACGGCGCTGGCCACTGGCCCGACCTCGGTCATGGTCTGGCTCACCCGCCTGACCCAGTTCGCGCTGTCCGGCGCGGTCACGCTGACCCTGATGCACCTGCTCTGGCGCTGGCTGCCCCGCGCGGCCGCGCCGTCCCCATCCCCTTCCGCGTCCCCCCATCCGCGCTGAGCGCGAGGAGCATTGCCATGACCACCCTCGATTCGCCCCAGGTTCCCGGTGTGCAGCCCTCCGACCCGCGACAGCGGCGGCGACTGATCCTCGGTGTCGCGGTCTGGATCGTGGGATGGATACTCGGCCTGGGCCTGATGCCCGTGGTTGAGGCGTCCACCTTGTCCGACGGCCTGAAAACCACCCTCAACGGCGTCCTGCTGCTCGGGTTCCCCAAGCTGTTCCTGGTGCTCGCCGTGGCGATCATGGGCAAGCCCGGGTTCGCCTATCTCAAGTCGCTGATCGGCGGGCACCTGCGCCGCTTTGCGCCGGCGGCGCAGGTCAGCCCAGTGCGCTACCGGATCGGGCTGATCCTGTTCATCGCGGTCATCGTGCTGAGCTCGGTCGGGCCGTACGTCGCGCCGCAGACCGGCTCGCTGCGCATGCAGCACCCGCACCTGGTCGCCATGAGCGGTGACCTGCTGCTGGTGGTCAGCCTGTTCCTGCTGGGCGGCGACTTTTGGGACAAGCTGCGGTCCCTGTTCGTCCGCGACGCCAAAGCGGTGTTTCCGCCGTCGTGAGCGGCCACGGCAGGCCCCCGGCGGCCGGGGGATCACGGTATATTCCCCGGCCCCATTTCATCGCCAGATCCAGACCAAGCCATGAGCACGCCCCGGAAATACTACAAACACCCTGCGGAATCCGAGATCGGCAACGGCACGATTTACCTCGAGGCGCAGGGCGATGTGATCGTCCGCCAGGTCGAAAGCTATCGCAGCGTGCTGGTCTGGGCCGACAAATCCGGGCAGGCCGACGAGCGTTTCCCGCTGTCCGATCAGCCCTTGTCCTGGCTGGACCTGGATTCGGATGACAGCATCACCGCCAGCCAGTTTGAAGCCGTCTGGAAGCAAGCCAAGGCCGTGTCCGGCTGAGGTTGCCGGGGCGCGGGACTCAGACCGTCCAGCCCGGGCGTTCCGCCGCCGCCACATGCATCAGCTGATCCAGCTGGCGCAGCGCCCGGTGCAGTTCCTGCCGGTGGGCGGCCGCACCCAATGAAATCCGCACCGCATCGTTGATCGCCACGCCTTCGGGCGTGAAGGCCGACGACGGTGCGATGCCCAGGCCCTGCAGCCGCGCGGCGTGGGTCAGGCTGGCATCGGTCCAGTGGGCCGGCAGACGGCACCATGCGTGTACGCCCGCGCAGTGCTGCAGGAAGCGCGGCGACAACGCCGACTGCGCCAGGTAGCGGCGCTCGGCCGCTTCTTCCTGCACCAGCGTCAGCATCGCCTGGGCCGAGCCATCCAGGATCAGCTGCGTCACCAGGGCATTCATCAGCGGCGGCGCCATCAGGTTGACCGCGCGCAGGGCATCGAGCACCGGTTGCCGGTCCATGCCGTCGGGCAGGCGCACGAAACCGGTGTGCAATCCCGGGCTCAGGCACTTGGAGAGGGTGGAGATGTAACAGGTGTGCCGTGGTGCCAGCAGCGCAAGCGGGGCAGGGGCGTCGTCAACCAGCAGCCAGTACGGATCGTCTTCGATCAGCTGCAGGTGCTGCGCGCGGATCACGTCGGCCAGGGCTTCGCGGCGTGCGGGCGGCATAGTGTGGGCCGTGGGGTTCTGTGCGGTCGGGTTGAGATAGACCACGCGCGCGCCGTGCTTCTTCGCAGCGCGTGCCAGCGCATCCGGTCGCATGCCCGCGTCGTCGCACTCGACCACCTGCAGCCGCCGCTGCAGCACCCGGGTGGCATGCAGCAGGCCGGGATAGACCAACGGCTCGCACAGAATCGTGTCACCGGCATTGGTCAAGGCCAGCAGCAGGGCGGACAGCGCGGCCTGCGCGCCTTCCGTGACGATCACCGTGCCGGCATCGACCTTGCCGAGGATCGGCTTGAGCCATTGTTGCGCGGCCTGATGATCGGCGCGGCTGCCGCCACCGACGTGGTACGTCATCAGGTTGCCGACATCGCTGCGGGTCAGCACCGATGACAGGCCGCGCCGCAGCACCTCGGCCACCTGCTGCCCGCCAGGGCTGGGCGGCAGGTTCATGCTCAGGTCGATCAGCTGGGTCAGTTCCACCTGTGGCGGCGCCACGAACGAGCCCAGCGGGCCGCGTGCATCGATCAGCCCGCGTTTGCGTGCCTCGGTGAAGGCCCGGGTGATGGTGGTCAGGTCCACGCCGAGTTCGGCGGCGAGCGCGCGCTGTGCGGGCAGGCGCTCACCGGGGCGCAGCGCACCCGACCAGACCGCACGTTCCAGGGCCTGCACGATGCGCAGGTAGACCGGCCCGTGGCCGTCGGCAATGAGGGGGCTCCACTCCATGCGCGCATGGTACGCGCGCGGCCGGGCAGGGCTGCGACAGTGTGTCGCATCATGTATGGATCATGTCGTTGCCTAACGTACGCGGCTGCGGCGGGCACCCCCCATGCATATCGGTCATGCAGGGGGGTGTTCGCCACTTCTCATGATCCGGGCCGCCCGGCCCGGCACTGCGTTGGAAGGGCCGTCACGCATGAACCCCGCTACACACCCCGCTCGCCGCGCCGCGCTGGCCGGTCGAGCCCGCGCCGGACGCTGGTTCGGCCTGGCAGCGCTGCTGCCGCTGCTGTCAGGTTGCAGGAACCTGGAGCTGTTCAATCCCATGGGCAGCATCGCCGAGCAGGAAATGCAGCTGATCCTGGTCTGCACCGGCCTGATGCTGCTGGTGGTGATCCCGGTGATCATCCTCACGCTGTACTTCGCGTGGCACTACCGCGAGTCGAACAAGAAGGCCACCTACGCACCCACCTGGTCGCACTCCACCGCCATCGAAGTGGTGGTGTGGACGATCCCGTGCCTGATCGTGGTCGTGCTCGGCGTGCTGATCTGGAAAAGCACCCACGCGCTGGATCCGTACCGGCCGATCGAATCGGACAAGGCGCCGCTGCGCGTGGAAGTGGTCTCGCTCAACTGGAAGTGGCTGTTCATCTATCCGGACCACAACGTGGCCACGGTCAACGAACTGGTGATGCCGGTCGATACGCCGGTGGCGTTCAAGCTGACCTCCGAGTCGATGATGAATGCCTTCTTCGTGCCGCAGCTGGGCAGCATGGTCTACACCATGCCGGCAATGCAGACCCGCCTGCACCTGATCGGGCATACGCCGGGTACGTACGCGGGCATGTCCTCGGCCTACAGCGGCGCGGGCTTCTCGGACATGAAGTTCGATGCGCGGGTGATGACCGAGGCGGACTTCGCGCAGTGGCTGGCGCAGTCGCGCGGCACTGCCCAGCACCTGGGCCAGGCCCGTCTGGCCGAACTGGAGAAACCGACCCACGGCGCGCCGATGCAGCGCTTCGCCAGCGTGGATACCGGTCTGTTCGACAGCATCCTGCGCCGCTACGGCGGCATGCCCGACGACGAAATCTGCCTGCCCGGTGAAGAACCCGGCGCGACATCCCAACTCGTGAGCCTGGCCGCGTCTGCCAGCCGTACCGCGGAGAACTGATTGTGCTTGGAAAGTTGAACCTCGAAGCGATTCCCTACCACGACCCGATCATCATGTCGGCGCTGGTCGGCTCGCTGCTGCTGGGCGTGGCGATCGTCGCGGCCATCACGTATTACAAGAAGTGGGGCTACCTCTGGACCGAGTGGATCACCTCGGTGGACCACAAGAAAATCGGCGTGATGTACATCATCCTGGCCCTGGTCATGCTGGTGCGCGGCTTCGCCGATGCGCTGATGATGCGGGCCCAGCAGGCCATCGCCGCCAATGACAGCGCCGGTTACCTGCCGCCGGAACACTACGACCAGATCTTCACCGCGCATGGCGTGATCATGATCTTCTTCGTGGCGACACCGCTCATCGTGGGCCTGATGAACATCGTGGTGCCGCTGCAGATCGGCGCGCGCGACGTCGCCTTCCCGTTCGTCAACTCGCTCAGCTTCTGGTTGTCGGCGGTGGGCGCGGTGCTGGTGATGCTGTCGATGTTCGTCGGCGATTTCGCCGCGACCGGCTGGGTGGCGTATCCGCCGCTGTCCGGGATCGAGTACAGCCCCACGGTAGGCGTGGACTACTACATCTGGTCACTGCAGGTCTCCGGCATCGGCACCACGCTGACCGGCCTGAACTTCATCGTCACCATCCTCAAGATGCGTGCGCCGGGCATGGACCTGATGAAGATGCCGGTGTTCACCTGGACCGCACTGATCACCAACATCCTGATCGTGGCGATCTTCCCGGTGCTGACCGCGACCCTGGCGCTGCTGACCATGGATCGCTATTTCGGGATGCATTTCTTCACCAATGACGCCGGCGGCAACGCCATGATGTACGTCAACCTGATCTGGATCTGGGGCCACCCGGAAGTCTACGTGCTGATCCTGCCGTGCTTCGGCGCGTTCTCGGAGATCATCGCCACGTTCTCGGGCAAGCCGCTGTTCGGCTACCGCTCGATGGTCTACGCCACCTCGTCGATCGGCATCCTGTCGTTCTTCGTGTGGCTGCACCACTTCTTCACCATGGGCTCGGGCGCCAACGTGAATGCCTTCTTCGGCATCATGACCTCGATCATCTCGATCCCCACCGGGGTGAAGCTGTTCAACTGGCTGTTCACCATGTACCGCGGGCGGATCCGCTACCACTCCTCGACGCTGTGGACGATCGGCTTCATGGTCACCTTCGCCCTGGGCGGCATGACCGGCGTGATGCTGGCGATCCCGGGCGCGGACTTCGTGCTGCACAACAGCCTGTTCCTGATCGCGCACTTCCACAACGTGATCATCGGTGGCGTGGTGTTCGGCTGCCTGGCCGGCATCAGCTTCTGGTTCCCCAAGGCCTTTGGCTTCACCCTCAACGAGCGCTGGGGCAAGATTTCCTTCTGGTGCTGGCTGGTCGGCTTCTACCTGGCCTTCATGCCGCTGTACGTGCTGGGCTTCAAGGGCATGACCCGCCGCATGAACCACTACGGCGTGGAGGGCTACCAGCCGTGGCTGATCGTGGCCGCCGTCGGTGCGCTGGTGATCGCCGCCGGCATCGCCGCGATGTTCATCCAGTTCTATGTCAGCGTGCGTGACCGCAAGGCCAACATGGATCTCACCGGCGACCCGTGGAATGCGCGCAGCCTGGAGTGGGCCACGTCCTCGCCGCCGCCGTTCTACAACTTCGCCAGGCTGCCGGCGATCACCTCGCTGGAACAGCATTGGGACGACAAGCAGCACGGCCGTGCCTGGCAGCGCCAGGACAGCTACGAGGACATCCACATGCCACGCAATACCGCCTCGGGTGTGGTGATTTCGGTGTTCAGCCTGGTGCTGTGCTTTGCCCTGGTCTGGCACATGTGGGTGCTGGCCGGCATCGGCCTGATCGGCGTGATCGCGACCTTCGTGCTGCGCTCGTACGACCGTGATGTGGACTATTACGTGCCCGCCGCCGAGGTGAAGCAAATCGAAGACGCGCACTTCGCGCAGATGGAAGGAGCCAAGGCATGAGCGGCGATACCCTGACCGCTGCCACGCAGCACGGGCAGCTCGCGGCCGGTCATCACGACCCTGCCCACGCGCATCACGACGATGGCAACAAGACCGTCGTCGGGTTCTGGATGTACCTGATGGGCGACTGCCTGATCTTCGCGGTGCTGTTCGCCACCTTCGGCGTACTGCTCAACGGAACCGCCGACGGCCCCAGCGGCAAGGAACTGTTCAAGCTCGGTTTCGTGCTCTCCGAGACCGTGGTGCTGCTGCTCAGCAGCTTCACCTTCGGCCTGGCGATGCTCGGCATGCAGGCGGGCAAGCGCAACCAGGTGGTGGGCTGGCTGGCCGTGACCGGTGTACTCGGTGCGGTCTTCATCGGCATGGAGCTGTATGAGTTCGCCGAGCTGATCCACGAAGGCGCCACCCCGGACGTGAGTGCGTATCTGTCGGCGTACTTCACGTTGGTGGCCACCCACGGCCTGCACGTCACCTTCGGCCTGCTGTGGTTGGCGATCATGATCCACCAGGTGCTGAAGTTCGGCCTGGACGGCATCGTGCGCCGCCGCCTGGCGTGCCTGAGCCTGTTCTGGCACTTCCTGGATCTGATCTGGATCTGTGTGTTCACCTTTGTCTACTTGAGGGAGTTTGTATGAGCGCGAACGCGCCTGATGCCGATCACGGTGGCGGCCATGCCACCCTGACGGGCTACATCCTCGGCCTGCTGCTGTGCCTGGTCCTGACCGGCGCCTCGTTCGGCGTGGTCATGACCGATCTGGTCCCGCAGCCGCTGCGGCTGACCGCCATCGTGGTGCTGTGCGTGGTGCAGCTGGTCGCCCAGCTGGTGCTGTTCCTGCATATCGGGGCAGGGCGCAGCCAGCGCGAGAACACCGGCATCTTCCTGTGCACCGCTTTCCTGATCGCCATCGTGGTGGCCGGTTCGCTGTGGGTGATGCACAACGCCAACCTCAACATGATGCCGATGCAGATGTCGGGCACGCCATGAGCCGCTCATCCTGCGCAACCCTGCTGGCCGGGCTGCTGCTCTCCTCTCCCGTGATGCCGGTGGTGGCTGCGGCCCCGCAGGCCCACACCGCGGCAACGGTGTCGGTCAGCGATCCCTGGGTCCGCTTGCCACCGCCGGCGGCGAATGTCGCCGCCGGTTACGTGCTGCTGCATAACGGCGGCGGTGATGACCGGCTGCTGTCGGCCGCGTCCTCGATGTTCGCCGAGGTGCAGATCCATGCCATGCGCATGGATGGTGAAGTGATGCGCATGCAGGCGCTGCCCGATGGCCTGGCTTTGCCGGGGGACCAGACCGTCGCGCTGGAGCCCGGCGGCTACCATCTGATGCTGCTCAAGCCGAAGCGGCCGTTGTCGGCCGGGCAGACGGTGCGGGTGACGCTGCAGTTCGCCCGCAGTGCACCGCAGGTGGTGGACTTCAGCGTGCGCGATGGCATGGTGCTGCACGGAGCGGCCAAGTGAGGCGCTGGGTCGCCGCGGGCATCGTGACGGCGGCGCTGCTGGCCGGTTGCGCCGATGGCCAGGCGCCGGTGATGGGCCAGGCGGCACTCGGGGCGGTCAAGCTGGCGAGCAGCGACGGGCGTACGCTTGCGATCCGCGACCTGCGGGGCACGCCGACGCTGCTGTTCTTCGGCTTCACCCATTGCCCCGAAGTGTGCCCGCTGAGCCTGGTCAAGGCGGTGCAGATCAAGCGGCTGCTGGGCCCCGCGGCAGAGCAGCTGCAGGTGGCCTTCATCACCGTCGACCCGCAGCGCGATACGCCCGAGCACCTGCGCGAGTACCTGGCGGCCTTCGATACGACGTTCCTCGGCCTGGCCGGCGACGAGGCCGGTACCCGTGCCATCGCCGAGAGCCTGGGCGTGAGCTATCGGCGCGTCGGCGAAGGGGACAGGGCGACCTTCGAGCACACGGCCTCGTGGTTCCTGCTCGGTGCTGACGGCCAGCTGCAGGATGTCTACGGCTATGCAATGAGCGAACAGGATATCGTCGAGAAGCTGCGCGTGCGGCTGGCCGAGGCGGGCACGTAAGGGGGCTGCAGGCCACTCCCCACGCCGTCGCATGGCCATGGACCGTGCAGGCGCGCACCGCGCGGATGGATCCGCCCGGTGGTCACCACGCGCGGGCGCGCACGTCCCAGCAGGCCGCGGTGAAGGTTACGGACTCGCCGTCGACGAACGGCTCGAAGGCATGCAGCACCTCCTCGAGCACCTTCGTTCGTACGTCCGCAGCCAGGTTGTTGTTGCGCAGTGCGCTCCCGACCGGTCCCAGCAGCGAGACGTACGTCGCCAGATCCGCTCGGTTGATCCGGCACACGACATCCAGCGGCAGCAGCTCGATATCCTCCCAGCCGCCGTCGCCCAGGATCTGCTCGACCCGGGCCTGATCGGCAAACGCAAACTGACCCGGTGCGCCGGGCTGGCGCGGTGGCAACGTCAGCCAAGGCGCCGCGGCGCGCTCGGCGGTGGTCATGAAGGCATTCTCGTCCGCCCCACGCCAGACCAGCGCCTGCAGCACCCCGCCGCGTCTGGCGGCGCGCTGCAGTTGGCCGAACGCCTGCACCGGCTCATCGAAGAACATCACGCCGAAGCGCGACACGATCCGGTCCAGGCTCCCCGGGGCGAATGCGTGCTGCTGCGCGTCGGCGACGATGAATTCCACGGCCAGGCCGGCTCGCTGCGCGCGCTCGCGCG
Organism: Stenotrophomonas sp. AS1; assembly: GCF_048957655.1. Classification (NCBI taxonomy): domain Bacteria; kingdom Pseudomonadati; phylum Pseudomonadota; class Gammaproteobacteria; order Lysobacterales; family Lysobacteraceae; genus Stenotrophomonas; species Stenotrophomonas sp. AS1. The sequence goes on from NZ_JARVXM010000007.1 coordinate 512,622, forward strand.
CCAGGGCGATCATCGGGGCGGAGATATCGACCCCGGTGACGTGCGCCTCCGGCCCCAGGCGCCCGGCCATGCCCAGCGCCACCGCGCCGGTGCCGCAGCCCACATCCAGTACCTGCAGATCGTCGCCCGGCGGGATCGCGGCCAGCAGGTGGTCGGCCAGCGGCGCGAACATCTGGTCGAGGAGGCGCTGCGCGTCCACCCAGGCCTCACCGGCCGGGCCATTCCATAACGCGTGCTGCGAGGTATCGGTCATTGCGTGGCTCGATCTGGGCGTGCCAGTGGGATGAGGAGAATGTACTGTGCCATCTCAACCAACGTTGAGGTCAAGCGCCGCGGCTCAGCCCCGCCACACATCCACCAGCAGCTTCACGTTCAACACGATGATCAGGCCGCCGATCAGCCACGACAGCGCGATCAGCCACCTCGGCGCCACCAGCGCGCCCATCTTGGCCTTGTCCGAGACGAACCGTACCAGCGGCACCACCGCGAACGGCAGTTGCATCGAGAGCAGCACCTGGCTCAACACCAGCAACCGTGCGGTGCCTTGCTCGCCATAGATGGCCGTGACCACCACCACCGGCACGATCGCAATGCCGCGGGTGATCAGGCGCCGCGCCCACGGGGCGATCCGCAGCCGCAGGAAACCTTCCATCACGATCTGGCCGGCCAGCGTCGCGGTCACGGTGGAGTTGATGCCCGAAGCGAGCAGGGCGACCGCGAACAACGTCGAGGCCAGGCCGACGCCCAGCATCGGCGCGAGCAGTTCGTAGGCCTGCTCGATCTCCTGCACATCGGTCCGGCCGTGCGCATGGAACACCGCGGCCGCCAGGATCAGGATCGAGGCGTTGATGAACAACGCCAGCATCAGCGCGATGGTGCTGTCGGTCACCGCCCAGCGCAGCGCGCTGCGGCGACCGGCATCCGTGCGCGGGTAGGCGCGGGTCTGCACGATGGAGGAGTGCAGGTAGAGATTGTGCGGCATTACGGTGGCACCAATGATGCCGATCGCCAGGTACAGGGCCTTGGGATCGGTCACCACCTGCGCGTGCGGAATGAACCCGGCCAGCACCGCCTGCAGCGGCGGGGCGGCGATGAAGATCTGGATCGCAAAGCAACCGAAGATCACCAGCAGCAGCGCGATCACGAACGCCTCAAGGGCACGGAACCCACGGTTCATCAGCAGCAGCACCAGCACCACGTCCACCGCGGTGATGATCGCGCCGGCCAGCAGCGGGATCCCGAACAACAGCTTCAGCGCGATTGCCGTGCCGATGACTTCCGCCAGATCGCAGGCGATGATCGCGATCTCGCACAGCAGCCACAGGCCCAGGTTGACCGGCCTCGAGTAGTGGTCGCGGCAGGCCTGCGCCAGATCGCGCCCGGTGGCGATGCCCAGCCGTGCCGAAAGCCCCTGCAGCACGATGGCCATCAGGTTGGAGAGCAGGATCACCGAGAGCAGCAGGTAACCGAACTGCGCACCGCCGGCGATGTCGGTGGCCCAGTTGCCCGGGTCCATGTAGCCGACCGAGATCATGTAGCCCGGGCCGAGGAAGGCCAGCAGCCGGAACCACCAGTGACCGCCACTCGGGACCGCGACGCTCGCGTTCATCTCGCCCAGGCTGGGCGTATGCCCGGCCGAGGACGGCCAGGCGGGGGCGTTTTCTGGGCGGCGTTGGATGTCCACGGCCGCAATATAGCAGAGGCTATGTTAGTAAGGCTTTGCAATCTGTGGCCTCCCAACGCCTTAACCCTGAACCGCGTATCGTCACCGCTCTTTTCAGCTGGAGTGGATGCATGCGTTGGATCGTGTTGTTGGCCGCATTGGCCATGCCCGTGGTGGCGTGGTTCTCACAGACCGGCGCGTTCGGCCCGACCAACGGTGCAGTGTCCGACCAGTACCCGACCCTGCTGGTCGCGGCCGGTTATGCCTTCGCGATCTGGGGCCTGATCTTCCTGTGGGACGTGCTGTTCGGGTTCTGGCAGCTGCGCCTGCGCAAGCCGGACATCACCGGGGTGCGCCCGTGGGCGGCGGCCGGTTTCGCGTTGACCGCCGCCTGGATGCCCGTGTTCTCCAACCAGTGGTTCCTCCCGGCGCTGGCGATCATCTGGGCCGCCTTGCTCTGCGTGATCGTCGCTGCCTACCGCGCCTCGCCGGTCACCGCGCCGGGTGGCCAGCGTGCGTGGGCTGCCTATCCGTTGGCGCTGCATGCCGGTTGGTTGTCGCTGGCGGCCTTCCTCAATACCGCCCAGGTGATCGTCGCCCATGGCTGGCTGCCGACCGACAACATGCTCGGCTGGAGCCTGGTGCTGCTGGTGCTGGCCACGCTGCTGGTGCTGGTGGTCAACCAGCTGCTGCGCGGGCACTTCGCCTATCCGGCCGCCGTCATCTGGGCGCTGGCCGGGATGTACGTCAAGCAGTCCGGCTGGGATCTGCCGGGGGCCCACAACATCGCCATCCTGGCGCTGGTGCTGATCATCATCGTGGTGATCCAGACCATCTGGCTGCGCGTGCGCGCCTGGCACCAGCCGCGCGCCATCGTCGCCGCACATCGTCATCGCCGTTGATTCTTTCTGCAGGAGATACCCCATGAACATCGCAATGAAGGCGCGCGGCTGATGCGCGCTGCCATCCACACCACCTTCGGTGACCCGACCCAGGTCCTGCACGGCGGCGACGTGCCGCAGCCGGCCCCCGTGGCCGGCGAGGTGCGCATCCGCACCGTCCTGGCGCCCATCCACAACCACGACCTGTGGACCGTGCGCGGTCAGTACGGCTACAAGCCCGAGCTGCCTGCGGTCGGTGGCAGCGAAGGCGCCGGCGTGATCGACGCGCTCGGCGAAGGCGTCGAAGGCCTGAAGGTCGGCCAGCGCGTCAGCGCCGCGTCGGTGCACGGCACCTGGGCCGAGTACTTCATCGCGCCGGCGCGCATGGTCATTCCCATGCCCGACAGCATCGATGACAACGCGGCGGCACAGCTGATCGCCATGCCGCTCAGTGCCTTGATGCTGCTGGAGTTCCTGCAGGTGAAGCAAGGCCAGTGGATTCTCCAGAATGCGGCCAACGGCGCGGTCGGCAAGGCGCTGGCGATGCTGGCCAAGGCACGCGGCGTGCACTGCATCAACCTGGTGCGGCGCGACGCGGGCGTGACCGAGATGGCCGGACTCGGCATCGACCACACCATTTCCACCGCGCAGTCCGACTGGATGGCCCAGGTGCAGGCCACGATCGGCAAGGCATCGATCGCCGCCGCCGTGGACTCGGTTGGCGGGCGCGCCAGCAGTGAGTTGATGACCCTGCTGGGCGATGGCGGCACGTTGGTGTCGTTCGGTTCGATGACCGGTGAGCCGATGCAGCTCAGCTCGGGCGATGTGATCTTCAAACAGGCCACGGTGAAGGGCTTCTGGGGCAGCAAGGTCAGCCAGGCGATGTCGCCGGAAGACAAGCGGCGCCTGGTCGGGGAACTGCTGCAGCTGGCTGCGCGTGGCGGGCTGAGTCTGCCGGTGGACGGTGTGTTCGGTCTGGACGAGGTGGCCGATGCCGCCAAGGCCAGCCTGGAGCCAGGCCGTAACGGCAAGGTGCTGCTGCGCCCCTGAGAAGGACAGGTAGAGCCGACCGTTGGTCGGCTGCCCTTGATCGGGGCGCTGCGTCAGCCGACCAACGGTCGGCTCTACGTGGGATGTGGCGCTGCGTCAGCCGACCAACGGTCGGCTCTACCTTTCTGCGCGCAATGCTTCGATCACCACGCGCATCGCGCTGGAGGATTGCCGGCGGCTGGGGTAGTAGGCGTAATAGCCGTCGAAGGGATCGCACCAGTCCGGCATGACACGCCGCAAGGCACCGGCGGCGATGTCCTCGAGCACCATGTCCTCGGGCAGATAGGCCAGTCCGGCACCGGCCAGGGCGGCGCGTCGGATCGCGCTGCTGCCGTTGAAGGTCCATTGGCCGTCCACGCGCACGTTCACGTCCTCGCCGTCCTTTTCCAGGTCCCACACCATCAGCCCGCCGTGGGTGGGCAGGCGCATGCCGATGCAGTTGTGTGCCGCCAGATCAGCCGGCACCTGCGGGGCGGTATGCGTGGCGAAGTAGGCCGGGCTGGCCACGATCGCCATGCGCTGCGGCGGGCTGATCGGCACGGCGATCATGTCCTTGGCCACGCGCCCGCCCAGACGGATGCCGATGTCGTAGCGCTGGGCGACGATGTCGGCCAGGCCGTAGTCGATGGTGAGCTCCACACGCAGGTCGGGGTAGGCGGGCAGCACGGCCGACAGCCGCGGCCAGACGATCGTGTTGGCCGCATGTTCGGCGGTGGTGATGCGGATCGTGCCGGCCGGGCGGTCGCGGTACTCGCTGATCGCGGCCACTTCAGCCTCGATCTCCTGCATGCGCGGCGCGACGGTGTCGTACAGCCGCTCGCCAGCCTCGGTCATCGAGACGCTGCGCGTGGTCCGGGTCAGCAGGCGCACGCCCAGGCGCTCTTCCAGGCCGCGGACGGTGTGGCTCAGCGCAGACTGCGAGACGCCGAGCTGGGCGGCCGCGCGGGTGAAGCTGCGCTCGCGCGCGACAGTGACGAACACCTGCAGATCGTTGAAATTCTCGCGGGCCATGGAGCGGGGGCCGAGGGCGCATGGCAGTCATGCGCGCCCATGATGCGCGGGCCCGACTGATGAACTCAAGTAGCGTTGTTTACCCATTGATGAGGATCAGTCATGGCTGCATCCCGGTTGCGATGGGTAGTTCCCGCGCGGGGCCAGGCCTAGAGTGAGGGTCCCGGCGGCGTGCTTCGTCGCTCCCCACAGGAGATCGCTTCATGGACCTGTTCACCGCCGCGCTGTCGCTTTCGATGGCCGCCACCGCGCCCGCCGAAGCGCCGCCCATCCGCATCGCCCGCGCCGGCAGCGCCGCCTCGGCGGCCGGCCCGGCCGATTACTTCACCGGCCGCGTCCGCATCGATGCGCCCTTCCAGGCCGATGCGCCGGCACGGGTCGGCGGAGCGACGGTCACCTTCGAGCCCGGTGCCCGCACCGCATGGCATACCCATCCGCTGGGCCAGACCCTGATCGTGACCGCAGGCGTGGGCAGCGTGCAGGAGTGGGGCAAGCCCGCGCGCGAGATCCGCCCGGGCGACATCGTCTGGATTCCACCGGGCGTCAAGCATTGGCACGGCGCGCAGGCCACCACGGCGATGACGCATATCGCGATTGCCGAAGCGGTGGACGGCTCGCCGGTGACGTGGATGGAGCAGGTCAGCGACGCGCAGTACAGCGGCGGCTGAACGTCGGCGCACGATGGGGACGGTCGTGTCACATCCGCCTGCGTAGGCTTGCCGCTGGATCGAAACAGGAGAACCGTCTTGAGCACTGTCTTCATCGTCGGCGCGGCCGGCAAGGTGGGTCGTCATCTCGTCAAGCAGCTGGCTGAAAGAGAGCATCGCGTGCTCGCGCTGCATCGCCGTGCCGGGCAGGGCGATGAACTCAGCGCGCTGGGTGCCACGCCGGTCCCTGGCGACCTCACCGCCATCGACGTGGACACGCTCGCCCGCAGCATGGCAGGCAGCGATGTGGTGGTCTTCACAGCCGGTGCGGGCGGCGCGGGCGTGGACGTGACCAACGCCATCGATGGCCGTGGCCTGGAACTTGCCGTGGATGCCGCCCGGCAGGCCGGCGTGCGTCGTTTCCTGTTGGTGTCGGCATTCCCCGAAGCCGGCCGCAACAAGGCCATGGGCGAGGGCTTCGAGAATTACATGACGGTCAAGAAGCGCGCCGATGTGTATCTGGCCGCGACCGATCTGGACTGGGTCATCCTGCGCCCGGGCACCTTGAAAGATGCAGCAGGCACCGGCCGCGTCACCGCGGGACCGGCGATCGCTTATGGCGACATACCGCGCGCCGATGTGGCCGCGACCCTGGTCGCGCTGGTGGGACAGCCGCAGCTGCGGCGCACCATCATCGAGCTGACCGAAGGCGACCAGCCTGTCGATGCAGCGATCGCGGCGCTCGCCCACGCGTAAGCGGGGCTGCCTGGTGCGGCAATGGTAAAATCGCGCTTCCACACCGCAACACAGACGAGCACGCCATGACCAACGCCTCCTTCTATCCCATCGGTACCCCTGGCCAGCCCTGGGGCGCTGAAGAGAAGGCGCAGTGGCGTGCCCGCCAGGTGCCGCAGCGGCGCTATGCCGATGACGTGCTGCCGGTGCTGGAGGCATTGCGCGGCCGCTTCGATGTCAGCCAGTACGGCACGTTGGATTACGCCCCGGACCAGTACCCGCTGTTCGCCGTGCGCAGCCGCGACTGGAACCCCGCGCTGCCGACGATGCTGGTCACCGGCGGCATCCACGGCTACGAAACCAGTGGCGTGCAGGGCGCCCTTCAGTTCCTGCAGGCCCGCGCGGCCGAGTACGCCGGGCGCGCCAATCTGCTGGTGGTGCCCTGCGTCAGCCCGTGGGGCTACGAGCGCATCCAGCGGTGGAACGCCGAGGCGATCGATCCGAACCGCTCCTTCATGGTCAACAGCCCGGCGGCCGAAGCGGCCGCGCTGATTGCTCTCGTCGCGCCGCTGAAGGGCAGTATCGTGATGCATATCGACCTGCACGAAACCACGGACAGCGATGAAACCGAGTTCCGCCCGGCCCTGGCCGCGCGCGACGGCAAGCCGTTCGAGCCGGGTCTGATCCCGGATGGTTTCTATCTGGTCGATGACAGCGAGAACCCGCAGCCTGCGTTCCAGACCGCCGTCAACGCGGCCGTCGAACGGGTGACCCACATCGCCCCGGCTGACGACAAGGGCGAAATCATCGGCTCGCCGGTGGTCGCCCCCGGCGTGATCGAATATCCGCTGGAAAAGCTGGGCCTGTGCGCCAGTGTCAGCGGTGCGACCTTCACCACCACCACCGAGGTGTACCCGGACAGCCCGCGCGCCACCCCGCAGCAGTGCAACGATGCCCAGGTGGCGGCGATCTGCGCGGCGATCGATTACGCGTTGGCCGCCCCCAGGAACTGATCCAGCAACCACAGCGCGGCCGGCCCCAGCGGCGCGCCCTTGCGCCACACCGCATCGGTGGAAACCAGCCGTGGCCAGCCCGGCAGGGGCAGCTCCACCAGCATGCCCCGGCCGTAGCGCGTGACCAGCGCGCGCGGCAGTTCGGCCCAGCCGAAGCCATCCTCGGCCATCTCCAGCACCATCAGGTAGTCCGAGGCGGACCACGTCCGCCCGCGTGCGTGGCCCTCACGGCAGGCGTCGCCGCTCAGGCAGATCTGGCGATGACCGGCCAGATGCGATTCCTCCGGCGCGGCCACGGCGGCCAGCGGGTGAGCGGCGGCCACGAACACCGCCATCTCCGCACGCAGGGGCAGGGTGCGTACCGCCAGTTCGGAAGGATAGGACGGCTGATGCGGGATCAGCCCGAGCTGGGCGCGCCCGCGCTGCACCACCTCCAGCACGTCGCCGCCTTCGGCATCCAGCCACTCAAGTTCGATATCCGGGAAGCGTTGCTCGAACCGGCGCAGCAGATGCTGGTCGGGATTGAGCTGGTAGATGTCCGAGAACACCAGGGTCAGGCGCGGTTCGACCTGGTCGGCCAGGCGGATGCTGAGCTGCTCGAGGCGGTCGGCGGCGGCCAGGATTTCCTGCGCATGGCCGAGCACTTTGCGGCCGTCTTCGGTCAGCACCGGGTAACGACCACTGCGATCGAACAGGGTGAGGCCCAGATCCGCCTCCAGCGTGGCGATCGCGGTGCTGATGGTGGATTGGGTCTTCTTCAAACGGCGTGCGGCGGCGGAGAACGAGCCGAGGGCCGCGGCCTCGACGAACGCGTGCAGGGATTCAGGGCCATAACGCATGGATGTATCGCCTTTGTCGATGGATTCCATCTTGGGACTGATGGAAAAGGCGATGATAATGGGCGCGTCGCTTGGGTGCCATTGACCGGCTGCCGTACCGACCAACGCTCGGTACCTACCGGACTGCGTGCCGGATTTACCGGACCACGTGCCGACCCGGTGTCGGCAGCCATGTCACCCGGCCAGCAGCGACGCACGCGCATCCGCCATCCCGGCCGATGCCCCGGTGCCCGGGCATTCCGCCGGCGCGCACCGGCCGCCATCAAGGAGCTTTCCATGCACACACAGGTGCATTCGCAACCCCGTGCCCGCGGCGGCCTGATCGCCTGGGCCTGCCTGACCGTGGCGATCGTCGCCGAAGTGGTCGGTACCTCGTTCATGGCCGACGCCGCCCGTCATGGCGGCTATGTGGGCTATGCCGTGATGGCCGTGGCCCTGGCCATTTCGTATTACTTCCTTGCGCTGTCGGTGCGCGGCATCGCGGTCGGTGTCGCCTACGCGGTATGGGAAGGCCTCGGCCTGACCCTGCTGACCCTGGTCGGTATTTTCGTGTTCAAGGACAGCCTGTCGGTGCAGCAGATGATCGGCCTGGTGATGGCGGCGGTCGGCATCGTCTGCGTCACGCTCGGCGAGGAGCACACGCCATGAATCTCACCGCTTTCCTGTTCGTGGTCTGCTCGGCCCTGATCGACATCGCAGCCAACATGATGGTCGCCAAGTCCGATGGCTTCCGTAAGCCGGCGTGGGGCGTCGCCGCGATCGTGCTGGTCTGGATCGCGTTCGCGATGCTCGGCCAGGCGGTCAAGACCCTGGACCTGGCCACCGCTTACGCGATGTGGGGTGCGATCGGTGTGATCGGGACCGCGCTGTGCGGGCGCGTGCTGTTCGGCAATCGTCTGCGCCCGATCGGCTGGGTGGGCATCGCGCTCGTCACCGCGGCGGTGGTGGTGCTGTCCAGCCACTGATCCCGCTCAGCGGAACAACTGGTTCAACACCGTGCCGGAGGCCGCGTCCGCGAAGCCGTCGAAGCGGCCTTCGTCCTTGAGCAACTGCGCGGCGCGCATCATCCCGCCCCAGGCAGTACGCGCCATCGCACCGCCAACGCTCACCCGGCGCACGCCCATGGCGGCAATGTCCTGCAGGGTGAACGGCAACGCGCTGCCCACCAGCAGGTTCACCGGCCGCGGTGCCACTGCGGCCACCACCGCCTCGATCTGCTCGCGGGTGCTGATGCCCGGTGCGTAGAGGCAGTCCGCACCTGCCTCGGCATAGGCGCGCAACCGCGTGATCGCATCCTCCAGATCCGGGCGGCCGACGAAGAAGTTTTCGGCACGGCCGATCAGCAACACGTCCTCACCGGCCTCGTCGATCGCACGGCGCGCCGCGCGCACCCGGGCCACGGCATCGTCCAGCGTGCGCAGCGGATGGTCCGGGTCCGGGCTGGCGTCTTCGATGGAGATGCCAGCCACGCCCGTGGCGATGGCAAGGGCGACGTTGCGGCCGACCTCCTGCAGCGTGCCGAAGCCATCGCCGAAATCGGCGTTCAACGGCAGCGGGGTCGCGGCGGCGAGGGAGCGGAGATGGGCGAGCGTTTCCTCCAGCGTCAACGTGCCATCGGCCTGCGCCTGGCTCCACGCATAGCCGGAGCTGGTGGAGGCCAGTGCCTGGAAACCGAGGCTGTGCAGATAGCGTGCGCTGCCGGCGTCCCACGGGTTGGGCAGCACGAAGCAGCCGTCATCGTGCAACGCGCGGAAGGCCGCGCGGCGCGGGCGGGGATCGAAGGACAGGTCCGTCATCGTGCGCATCCGGTAAGCAGTGGCCTGATGGTAACGCCCGCCGCTGCCACGCCCATGCTGCGCTGCGCGACCGCCTGGGCCGCGCAGCGCCGTCACATCAGAACGCGATGGTGCCCTGCAGGTACAGCGTTCGCGGCTGGCCGACGAACTTGCCGCCGTTGTTGTCGGTGGAGCGCGTGTAGTAGCGGCGGTCGAACAGGTTCTTGACCCCGATCGCCAGCTTCAGATCGTGCAGCTCTGGCCCGAAGTCGTAGCCGGCGCGCACGGCGACGGTGGAGTACCCGGCGATGTCGCCGAGGCGACCGGTCGGGTCTTCCTCGGTCACATAGGTCGCGCCCGGGTTCGGGGTGCCCGGCGAGCGCTGGCCGGACTGGGCGAACACATCGGCGTTGAAGGTCCAGCGGTCGATCGCATAGCGCGCGCCGAACGAGCCGACATTGCGCGAGTACAGCGGCAGGTCCTTGCCGGCAAACGCACCGGCGCGGGCGGTGGCCTCGGTCCAGGTGTAGGTCATCGACAGCTGCAGGCCGGTGAGTGCGTCGCTGAGCTGGCCCATGTCGTAACGCAGCGCCGACTCCGCGCCGCGGTGCCGGGTCGCGCCCAGGTCGGTCCACATGCCTTCGCCGACGATCGAGCGGGCCAGCTGCAGTTCCTTGTCGAAATCGACGTTGAACAGGGTGAATTCGCCGCTCAGGCCGCTGCCGTTGTAGTGCGTGCCCAGCTCATAGGTCGTTGCCGATTCAGGATGCAGGCCCTCAGTGGTCGAGGCCAGCTGGCTGTACTGCTGCGGGCCGAACGACTTGCCGCCATTGGCGAACAGCGACCAGTGATCGCCCAGGCGGTACAGCACCGAGAGCGTGGGGAGGGTCTCGCGCGAGTCGATGCTCGGGGTCAGCACGCTGCTGACCGCGCCACTGGTGGCGAGGTTGGTCACGGTGTTGAAGGTGCGGATGTCCTCCACACGCACGCCGGGCGTGAGGGTCCAGTTGCCGATATCGATGCGGTCATCGATGTAGAACGCATGGGCGGTCGTGCCACCGCGGCTGGTCTGGTACGGGAGCAGCGGCAGATCGAAGCCGGCCACCGCCGCGCCCGGCGGGTAGTAGCGGGTGCGCGAGGCCACCTCGCTGCTGGCCTCCTTCAGGTAGCGGTAGCCCACGCTCACTTCCTGCACGACCGTGCCGGTGGTGAACAGGCGCGAATAGCGCGGCTCCACGCCCAGGTAGTGGTAGCTGCGCGGCGCGGCGGTGAGGCGGCGCTGGCCGCTGGTGGCACCGGTGCCGTCCTGCTCGATGTAGCTGCCGCGGAAGGAATCCACGTAGTAGCCCAGCACCTCGACATTGTTGCGGCCGTCGCTGAAGCTGTACTTCAGCGAGCCATCGCTGCGGCGCCCGTTGAACACGTCATACGGGCGGGTGGACTGGAACGGATCGGCGGCGTATTCGGCGGTGGTCAGGCCACCGGGCATGCGCCCGCTGCCTTCGAAGTGGTGCAGCGACATCGCCAGGTCGCCGGCGTTGCCCAACGCATAGGACGCCTTGAGCAGGACATCGTCGATGTCGGTCTTGTCATTGCTGCTGCGCCAGCCGTCGCCGTGGGTGCCCGAGTACAGCAGCGCCGCGCCGAGCCCACCGTCGGTGGTACCGCCCAGGAACAGGCTGGGGACGGTCTTCAGGTTGCCGCCCTGGCCGTACATCTCCGAGGCAAAGCCCAGCGAGCCGGCGACGTCCTTCGGAATCGCGCGGGTCACGAAGTTGATGATGCCGCCCACGTTCTGCGGCCCGTAGCGGACCGAGCCGGCACCGCGCACCACGTCCACCGATTCCAGGTTGCCCAGCGCGACCGGGGCCAGCGACAGCTGCGGCTGGCCATACGGGGCATACGACATCGGCACGCCGTCCATCAACACGTAGGAGCGCGGCGACAGGCGCGAGGTGAGGCCGCGCACGCCCACGTTGAGCGACACATCGCTGCCGCCGGTGCCATTGCTTTCCTGCACCTGCACGCCGGGAATCTGGCGCAGCACGTCACGCACGCTGGTCGAGCCGCTCTCGGCGATGCGCTGCGCCTCCACGATGCTGCGCGCCCCCGGATGGTCGAGCAGCTTGGCTTCGGTCGGGTTGTCCAGCCAGTTGCCGGTGACGGTGACGGCATCCAACTGCGTGGCGTCGAGCGCGGCGGCCTGCGCTGCGGCCAGGTGCGGGGCGCTGGCCAGAACCAGGCCGATGGCGGCTGCGATGGCGGCGAGGGTGGGGCGGGCGGAAAGGGCGTGCATGGGTACGGCGGTCCGGTCGGGCGAGGGCAGGACGCGCGCGTGCGCGCCTGGGGAAAAACCGGCGGATCGTACAGCAAATGGGAATCATCTGCGTTGTCAGGGCCCCGACCGCTTGCCCGGGTGCCTTCTGCGTGCAAGTCTGGGGCTGCGCCGGGCCGCCGGCGCAGCCAAGGAGGCGCGCATGCTCGAGGTGATCGATCTGCTGTTGGCCCCGCTGTTCAGGATCAGCCCGGTGCGGTACCTGCGCGACCCGGCCTACCGCCAGCGCATCCACCGCGAACAAGGCAAGGCCGGGCGCTATCGCATGATCTTCCTGATGCTGCTCGTACTGGCCGCGATCGCACTGTTGGCGCTGGTGATCCTCGCGCGCTACGGGCGTTAGCGAGGAACAGTCAGGGCAGTCTCAGGCGCGCACCCACCGCGCGCACAGCCCCACCAGCACCAGCGTCACCGCCACCGCGCTGAAGGCGAACACCAGGCTGCTCGCCTGCGCCACGAAACCGATCAGTGCCGGGCCGGCCAGCACACCGGCATAGCCGAGCGTGGTGATCGCCGGGATGGCCAGGCTTTCCGGCATGACCTTCTGGTTGCCGGCCATCGAGAACAGGGCCGGCACGATGTTGGCGCAGCCCAGGCCGACCAGGGCATAACCGCACAGGGCCAGCGGCATCCAGGTCGCGAAGGTGGCCAGCGCGAAGCCCGACGCCGCGACCAGGCTGCCGATCAGGATCGAACGATGGCGGCCGAGCCTGGCCACCACGCCATCGCCGACGAGACGGGTCACGGTCATCGCGATGGCAAAGGCCAGGTAGCCCAGGCCGGCGCGCGAGGGATCGACCTGCTGCACCTCATGCAGGAACACCGCGCTCCAGTCCAGCACCGAGCCTTCGGCCAGGAACGCCACGAAGCACAGCACGCCGATCGCGAGCACCACGCCGTGCGGCACCGCAAACATCGGCGCATCACTGGGGGCCTTGTCGGTCCGCCAGTGCGGCAGCGAAAGGGCCAACAGCGCGGCCATCACCGCAGACGCCAGCAGGCAGACCAGCCACGGCGGCAGGTGGAACGCGAGCAGGGCGGTCATCGCGCCGGCACCGACGGCACCGCCGATGCTGTAGAACGCGTGGAAGCCGGACATCATCGGCCGGCCGCTGTCGCGCTCGACCATGATCGCCTGCATGTTCATCACGCAATCGCAGGCGCCCACGCCGGCACCGAACACGAACAGCACCAGGCCCAGGGTCAGCGGCGAGGGCGCGACGGCGAGCAGGGGAAGGGTGGCGATCACCATCACCAGCGTGGCGATCATGACCGCGCGGCAGCCGTGGCGTGCGGCGAGCATGCCGGCGATCGGCATCGCCAGCAGCGAGCCGGCGCCCAGGCACAGCAGCACCAAGCCCAGCGAACCTTCATCCAGCCCGGTGCGGTGCTTGGCGAACGGGACCAGCGGCGCCCAGGCAGCGGTGGCGAAGCCGGGCAGGAAAAAGGCGGCGCGGGTGGCGTGCTGCTGCCCGCGGGCAGCAACGGAAGAGAGCGGGGTCATTGGTCTGGAGATTCCTGGGAAAGGGTCAACGGCGCGAGGCAAGCTGGATATCCACGCCGCGACGGACGAATGCATCGATCTGCGGCGCAGGCGCATCGGCTTCGAGCACCAGCACATCGATGTCATCGACGCTGCCGATGCGATGGCTCGCCTGGGCGCCGAGCTTGTCGTTGGTGGCCACCACCACGCAGCGGCTGCTGGCAGCCAGCATCGCCCGCTTGAGGGCGGCTTCTTCGCCATCGAGCGCCCACAGACCCTGCTGCGCATCCACTGCGCAGGTGCCGATGAAGAACAGATCCACGCGCAGTCCGCCCATGGCCTCCAGTGCCTGCGCGCCCACGGTGGCGCCGATGCGCGGATCAAGGCGGCCGCCGATCAGCGTGACCTCGATGCCGCCGCGCGCCATCAGGGTGAGCGCGATATCCGGTGCATTGGTCAGAATATGCAGGCCTTCCAGCGCTGGCAGGCAGGCGGCGATGGCGCTGTTGGTGGAACCGGCATCGAGCAGAACGGTGTCGCCGGCCCGGATCTGAGCGGCGGCCTCGCGTGCCAGTGCCTGTTTCTGCGTTTTCTGCACAGTTTGGCGGGCACTCAGCGGGGGGAAGTCCGGGGTGGCGGGCAGTGCGCCGCCATACACCTTCCGGCACAGGCCCTGCTGCGCGAGATCGCGCAGATCGCGGCGAATCGAGTCCTCGGAGACCTGAAGGTCAACTGCCAGCTGGGCCGAAAGAACCCGGCCGTGTTGCTGGAGCAGGCCGAGGATGGTCTGCTGGCGTTCGCTGGGGAGCGTGTCCGGGGCGGGTGTCATGGCGAAAGCGGCCTGTGCTGAGTCTGCGTGTTGATGCGCATTCTATTGAAATGCGCATGAACGTGCAAATGCTCGGAGCGGCCGCATTCAACCGCCTTGCTCGCGGGTAAGCCCGCCGGTCGAACATGGCCGTCGCTGGCGTCGCTGGCGTCGCTGGCCTCTATGTCGACTCTGGTGTCGCTGCCATCGCCGCTATCACTGCGATCACTGCAATCACTGCCATCACTGCCATCAACGGCACGGAGGTCTGGAGAATGTTCTGCGTCACGACATTGGTTTGATCCAGAACCAGAAGGCATGTCGATATGCATTGCGCACCGCACTTGCCAACGGTAGGTGCGCACACGGTTTTCATCGAATCTGAAAGATTCATCGAGTGCAATTCGCGCGGCGTGCAAGGCGTTGTGGACCGTTTTCGGGAGCGACGTCCCGCGCAGTCAACAAATCGTCGCCGAGGGTTCACAGTCCATTGATTCAGCGGGAGTGTAGATTCGATCCACAGGTCGAGGTTGTGTCTCCGACCGATTCTTTTTCCAGGCAGATCACGCTTCGTCCTGTGCGTATCACGCGCGGGGCGGCGAGTGGCTGCGCCATGCCTCCCCCGTTGAGTCTTCCCCCAATGTCCGCTCGCAATCGCACCCGTGAGGTCTCCGCCGCCAAGGCCGAGGCCCTGGTCAAAACCGATGCCCTGCGTGCGCGCCGGCGCCGCATCACGCAGGCCGTCGTTCCTGGCGACCACATCGAACGTGCCAGTGGCCGCGACCATCGCGTCCTGTTTGTCGTCTCGGAGATGGCCGACTACATCAAGGCCGGCGGCCTGGGTGATGTCGCCGCCTCGCTGCCGCGTGCGCTGCGCGACCGCGCGGACATGCGCGTATTGATTCCCGGCTATCGCGAGGTGCTCGAGCGCACCGGGCCGATCCAGGTGATCGGGCAGACCCCGGCGCACGCGGCGTTGCCAGCCTGCGTGATCGCACACACCGTGCTGGACGACGGACTGCCGGTCTACGTGCTGATCTGCCCGGAGCTGTATGAACGCGACGGCTCGCCGTACGTCGACGCGGCCGGGGAGCCGTGGGCCGACAACGCGGTGCGCTTTGCCACGCTGTCGCGCGCGGCGGCGGTGATCGCCGCAGGTGAGGCCGGCATGGACTGGACGCCGGGCCTGCTGCACCTCAATGACTGGCCGTGCGCGCTGGCCGCAGCCTACGTGCGCTGGTCGGGCAGCAAGGCCTCGTGCCTGCTCACCATCCACAATCTGGCCTACCAGGGCCTGTTCCCGGCCAGCCTGGCCGCGGACCTGGGCATCGCCGAGGCGCAGCGCGAAGCGCTGGATTTCCACGGGCAGCTGTCCTTCCTGCGCGGCGGCATCGTGCATGCCGACCAGGTCAATACGGTCAGCATCAGCTATGCCGCGCAGATCACCGCGCCGGCGGAAGGCTGTGGCCTGGACCGGCTGCTCTCGCGCCGTGCAGCGCTGGGGCACCTGAGCGGCATCGTCAACGGCATCGACAGCAGCTGGGACCCGCGCACCGACCATCACCTGCCGGTGCACTTCAGCGTGCAGTCCTGCGAAGGGCGCGACCACAACGCGCGCCATGTCCGGCGTGCGTTCGGCCTGCCCGAAAGCCGGGGCCCGCTGTTCGCGGTGGTGTCGCGGCTGGTCCACCAGAAGGGCCTGGACCTCACCTGCGACGTCGCCCCGCAGATCGTGGCCGCCGGTGGCCAGCTGGTCATCATCGGCGGTGGCGAGCCACAGATCGAAGCGCAGGTGCGTGAACTCGCGCGCCGCTATCCGGGTAGCGTCTCGGCCTACATCGGTTTCGATGAAACGCTTGCGCGCCGCATGTTCGCCGGCGCCGACTTCCTGCTGATGCCATCGCGGTTCGAGCCGTGCGGCCTGAGCCAGATGTACGCCCAACGCTTCGGCTGCCTGCCGATCGCGCACGCCACCGGCGGCCTGATCGATACCGTGGACGATGGCGTCACCGGCTTCCTGTTCAACGGCGCCGAAGCCGATGCGCTGCGCCGCTGCGTGCAGCGTGCGTTCCGTACCTTCCGTCAGTCCGGGCTGATGGCGGCGATGCGCCGCGCGGCGATGCTGCGCCCGAGCGGCTGGGATATCGCCGGCACGCATTACCTGGATCTTTATCAACGCACCACGGAAGCACGCGCATGAGCACGCAATGGGAACTGGATGCCGGGATCGAGCCCGGCGGTGAGAGCGTGTCCGCAGCGCCATTGGCCGAGGCGGCGTTGTCGCCGGCGCGGGCGTCGATTGCCGCCGGCGCGCCTGGCGATGCCTTCGCGCTGCTGGGCCCCCACCGTGATGCCGCCGGCGCCTGGCGCCTGCACGTGCTGTTCCCGGCCGCACTCGCGGTCCTGCGCCGCGACGCCGCCGGCCACTGGCGGCCGATGGCCGCCATGGGCGAGGGCATCTTCGAGGCGCCCATCGAGGGGCCCGTGGTGAGCCTGCTGCGGGTCGATTGGGGTGGCGTGCAACAGGAGATCGAAGACGTTTACGCCTTCGGTCCCGTGCTGGACGAGGACGCACTGGCCGGCATCGCCGCCGGCGACCCGAACAGCATCCGCGTGGCGCTGGGTGCGCACCAGGCACAGCAGCAGGGTATCGATGGCGTGCGTTTCGCCGTCTGGGCCCCGAACGCGCGCCGTGTTTCGGTGGTGGGCGACTTCAATGGCTGGGACGGGCGGCGTCACCCGATGCGGCTGCGCCATGGGGCTGGCGTGTGGGAGATCTTCCTGCCGCGCGTGGAGGCTGGCGCGCGCTACAAGTTCGAGATCACCGCGGCCGATGGGACCCGGCTGACCCACAAGGCCGACCCGATGGCCCGCCAGTCCGAGCTGCTGCCGGGCACGGCCTCGGTAGTGGCCGATGGGGCGCAGCGTGCATGGCAGGACCACGCCTGGATGCAGGCGCGCGCATCGATGGATGACCGCGCGATCTCCATCTATGAAGTGCACGCCGGTTCCTGGCGGCGCGGTGACAACGGCAACGTGCTCGACTGGGACCAGCTCGGCGACCAGCTCATTCCCTACGTGACGGGCCTGGGCTTCACCCATATCGAACTGCTGCCGGTCAGCGAGCATCCGTTCGGCGGGTCGTGGGGCTATCAGCCGCTCGGCCTGTATGCCCCCACCGCGCGGCACGGCGGGCCGGACCGTTTCGCACGCTTCGTCGATCGCTGCCACCAGGCTGGACTCGGCGTGATCGTGGACTGGGTCGGCGCGCATTTCCCGTCCGATGCGCATGGCATGCAACGTTTCGACGGCACCGCGCTGTATGAGCACGATGACCCGCGCCAGGGCCTGCACCCGGACTGGGACACGCTGATCTACAACTTCGGCCGCAGCGAAGTGACCGGTTTCCTGATCGGCAGCGCACTGGAGTGGATCGAGCGGTTCCATATCGATGGCCTGCGCGTGGATGCCGTCGCCTCGATGCTGTATCGGGACTACAGCCGCGAGGATGGGCAGTGGATCCCCAACGCGCACGGTGGCCGCGAGAACCTGGAGGCGATCGCCTTCCTGCGCGACCTCAACGATGCCATCGCCCGGCAGGCACGCGGCGTGCTGGTGATCGCCGAGGAATCCACTGCGTGGCCGGGGGTGACCGCCCCCAGCGGCGAGGGCGGCTTGGGCTTCACCCACAAGTGGAACATGGGGTGGATGCACGACACGCTGAGCTACCTGGGCCGCGACCCGATCCATCGCTCGCACCATCACAGCCAGATGACCTTCAGCGCGATGTACGCCTTCTCCGAGCAGTTCGTCCTGCCGCTCTCCCACGATGAAGTGGTGCACGGAAAGGGATCGCTGCTGGGCAAGATGCCCGGCGACCGCTGGCAGCAGCTGGCCAACCTCAGAGCCTACCTCGGCTTCATGTGGGCCCACCCGGGCAGCAAACTGCTGTTCATGGGCGGCGAATTCGCGCAATGCACGGAATGGAACCACGATGCCCAGCTGGACTGGGCACAGGCGTCCGAGCCGGCACACGCGGGCGTGGCGCGGATGGTCGGCGACCTCAACCGGCTGCTGCGCGAGCTGCCGGCGCTGCAGCACGGCAACCGGACCGAGCAGGGATTCGAGTGGAGCGTGGGCGACGATCACGTCAACAGCGTGCTCGCCTTCATCCGCCACGATCCGCGTGGGAGCGCCGGCCCGCTGCTGGCGGTCAGCAATTTCACCCCGATGGCGCGCCACGGCTATCGCGTAGGGGTGCCGCACGCCGGGCGCTGGCAGGAAGTGTTCAACAGCGACAGCCGTTTCTACGGTGGCAGTGACATCGGCAACCATGGGCAGGTCGATACCCTGCCGATCGCGATGCACGGGCACGCGCAGTCACTGGCCTTGACCCTGCCGCCGCTGTCCACCGTGTTCCTGCAGGTGGAGGGGTGACGGCGGGAGAGCGATTTGGCGCCTGGCGGCAGCCTGGAGGTGACCATGTCTTCCGTCTCTGGGCACCGGCCGCGCAGTCCGTGGAGCTGCTGCTCGACGGCGAGGCGCTGCCGATGCAGGCAGCCGACGACGGCAGCTACTGGATCCGGCTGGTGTGTGCAGCGGGGGCGCGCTACCGCTATCGCATCGACGGGACGCTCAGCGTTCCCGATCCGGCCTCGCGCTGGCAACCCGAAGGGCTCAACGGCCCCAGTGCCGTGCTGGACGAAGATGGCCATGCATGGCAACACGCCGATTGGGCGGGCAGGCCGTGGGAGGAGGCCGTCCTCTATGAAGTGCACGTGGGTGCTGTAGGCGGCTACGCCGCGCTGCAGGCGCAACTCCCGGCACTGGCAGCGATGGGTATCACCGCCCTTGAACTGATGCCGCTGGCCACCTTTCCGGGAACGCGCAACTGGGGCTACGACGGCGCATTGCCTTACGCGCCGGCCGCCGCCTATGGCAGCCCGGACGAGCTCAAGGCGCTGATCGACCACGCGCATGCGCTGGGTCTGATGGTGCTGCTGGACGTGGTCTACAACCACTTCGGCCCGGAGGGCAATCATCTGCCGCAGTATGCGCCCGCGTTT
Organism: Stenotrophomonas sp. AS1; assembly: GCF_048957655.1. NCBI lineage: Bacteria > Pseudomonadati > Pseudomonadota > Gammaproteobacteria > Lysobacterales > Lysobacteraceae > Stenotrophomonas > Stenotrophomonas sp. AS1. The sequence continues at coordinate 531,928 of NZ_JARVXM010000007.1, forward strand.
TTCCGTGACGACGTCTCCACCCCGTGGGGCGCGGCGATCGACTTCCGGGAACCGCACGTGCAGCGCTTTTTCATCGACAACGCGCTGATGTGGCTGCGCGAGTACCGGTTCGATGGCCTGCGCCTGGACGCCGTGCACGCGATCCAGCCGCCGTCGTTCCTCGCCCAGCTGCGCGAGGCGATCCAGAAGCACGGGCCGTCGCACCAGGTGCACCTGATCCTGGAGAACGAGCACAACACGGCCTCGCTGCTGGCCGAGGGTTACACCGCGCAGTGGAATGACGACTTCCACAACGCGCTGCACGTGTTGCTGACCGGCGAAACCGAGGGCTACTACGCTGATTTCGCGGCCAACCCGACCGCACAGCTGGCGCGGGTGCTGGCCGAGGGATTTGCCTGGCAGGGGGAAGTCAACCGCCTGGGGCAGCGGCGGGGCGAACCCAGTGCGGGGCTGTCGCCGGCGCACTTTGTGATCTTCGCGCAGAACCATGACCAGATCGGCAATCGCGCCTTCGGCGACCGCCTGCAGACCCTGGTGTCGCCCGAGCGGCTGCAGGTGGCGCTGGCGCTGACCGCCCTGACACCGATGATTCCCTTGTTCTTCATGGGTGAGCCGTGGGGCGCGCGCGAGCCTTTCCTGTTCTTCACCGATTTCGATGCGCCGCTTGACCAGGCGGTACGCGATGGCCGCCGTGCCGAGTTCAGCCACTTCAGTGCCTTTGCCGATCCGCAGGCGCAGGCCTCGATCCCGGACCCGAATACACTGGCGACCTTCCAGGCATCGCAGGCGCCGCTGCCGTCAGCCGAAGCACGTCAGCAGAACCCGTGGCTGGCGGCCTTCCGCAGCGTGCTGACCCTGCGCTGGCAATATCTGGTGCCGCAATTGCGGCACGCCCGCAGCCTCGGCGCGAGCGTGCTCGGCAACGGCGCGGTACGCGCAGGCTGGCAGCTGGGCGATGCCCAATGGTGGCTGGCCTTCAACCTTGGCCAGACCGCCGTGCTCGCCGATCTGCCTTATGGCGAAACCGTGCTGCAGCTGGGCGAGGTCGGGCACGGCCAGCTGCTGGCACCGGCCGCGCTGCTGGTGCGGCGCGTGGCGGCATGAACGCCACGCCCGCGCTGGCCAGCCTGGCCGAGGCGGCCGGGCTGCTGATCCGCTGGGAGGACGTGCACGGCACGCCGCGCATCGTCGAACAGGACACACTGCAGAGCGTGCTGAACGCATTGGGCTGGCGCGCGGGAACACCGGCGCAGTGCCAGCAGAGCCTTCAGCATTGCCTGCACGAGCGCGCCGTCCCGTCGCTGCGCACCGTGCAGCTCGGTGAGCCCTTGCTGCTGGACGTGGAAGGCGCGGGCGAGTGGTGCGATGAACGCGGTCACACCATGCCGGCGACGCGGGCGCGAGCCGGTGTCTGGGTAGTGCCGGAGCAGCCCGGCTACTGGCGCCTGCGCGTCGGGCAGGATGAGCATGCCGTGGCAGTCGCGCCGACGCGCTGCTTCAGCGTGGCCGATGCCACCGGTCTCGCCGAGCCGCGCAGCTGGGGCGCGGTGCTCCAGGTATATGCCGCGCGCCGTGCCGGAGATGACGGCATCGGCGACAGCAGTGCTGCGCAGCAGTGGTGTGAGCGCATTGCCGCCGCCGGTGGCGATGCGGTGGCGCTGAGCCCGCTGCACGCCGCGGGCCGGATCGATGCGTCCTTCAGTCCCTATTCGCCGAGTGACCGTCGCTTTCTCGAGCCGGTGTATGCCGGCACGCTGGAGGAGTGGGACATGGCCGAGGACGATGCGCCGGACCCGACGCCGGCGGATGGCCTGATCGACTGGGCCGGCGCGGCGGCACGCAAGTGGCATCGCCTGCAGCAGTCGTACCAGCGGTTCACCCAGGCACCAGAGGCACTGCAGCGTGATCTGCGTGGCTTCGAGCAGGAGGGCGGCGCCGCACTGGCCGCGTTCGCACGATGCAACGCCGCCGCGATGGGCCAGCGCGATCCAGCGTTGCAGGTGCATGCGCAATGGCGCGCTGCGCGCAGCTGGCAGCAGGCGCAAGGCCGCGCGCAGGAGGCCGGCATGGCGCTGGGCTTGATCGCCGACCTGGCGGTCGGCTTCACCGCCGATGGCGCCGAGGCGGCCGCGGCTGCCGACACCGCCCTGCGTGGGCTGGTACTGGGTGCACCGCCGGACGCCTTCGCCCCTGACGGACAGGTCTGGGGCATCAGCAGCTACTCGCCGGATGGATTGCGCCGCAGCGGCTTTGCGCCGTTCATCACCCTGCTGCGCGCCGTGATGCGTGACCGGGGCGGGGTGCGTATCGACCACATTCTCGGCCTGCAGCGGCTATGGGTGGTGCCGCACGGCGCGGGTTCGGGGCAGGGGGTGTACCTGCGCTATCCGCTGGCCGATCTGCTCAATCTGCTGGCGCTGGAATCCTGGCGCAACCGCTGCATTGTCATCGGCGAAGATCTCGGGGTAGTGCCGCCCGGGATTCGTGACACGTTGGCCGCGCGCGGCGTGCTCGGCATGGATGTGCTCGCCTTCACCCGCGCGCCGGACGGCGACTTCCTGCCGCCGGCGCAGTGGCGGCGCGACGCCGTCGCACTGACCGGCACCCACGATCTGCCGACGCTGGAAGGCTGGCAACACGGCGTTGACCTGCGCTGGCGGGCGCGCTTGAGCGCAGCGCCGGCCGCCGATACCGCGCAGGCCATGGCCGCGCGGCGCGAGGACGTGGCGCGGCTGGCCCGCGCGGTCGGCACCGATGGCGCTGCGCCGGATGCCCTCCGGCTGGCCGCGCTGCGGCAGGTCGCCGCCAGCCCGGCGCCGTTGGCGCTGTTGCCGGTGGAAGACGCGCTGGGCCTGCGTGGCCAGGTCAATCTCCCGGGCACGGTCGCCGTCCACCCGAACTGGCGCCAGCGCCTGCCATCCCCGTTGCCGTTGCGGACGCTGGACCGTTCGCTGCAGCAGTTCGCCGCGGCCCGCCGCCGCCAGGAGCATTGAGATGGTTCCGTTCCGCGCCACCGCCCGCCTGCAGCTGCACGCCGGCTTCGATTTCGACGCGGCCCGCGCGCAGGTGGATTACTACGCTTCATTGGGCATCAGTCACCTGTACCTGTCGCCGATCGCCAGCGCGGTGCCCGGTTCCACGCATGGCTACGACGTCATCGATCCCACCACGGTCAATCCGGAGCTGGGCGGGGAGGCCGGATTGCAGCGTCTTTCCGATGCCGTGCGCGCACGCGGGATGGGCCTGATCCTGGATATCGTGCCGAACCACATGGCGGCGCACCCGCTCAATCCGTACTGGGCCGATCTGCTGGCCCACGGCAAGGCCAGCGCGCATGCCGGCTGGTTCGACATCGCCTGGCGCGCACCGGGGCGTGACGGCAAGCTGTGGCTGCCGGTGCTGGATCGACCGCTGTCCAGCGCGATCGCCGAAGGCGTGCTCACCGTGCAGCGCGCCGCCGACGGATCGGCGGGCGTCGCGCACCACGGCACCGTGTATCCGCTGGCGCCCTCTACCTGGGCCGCAGGCGGGTCGGAGCTGACGGCACCGGCCCTGGCCGGCGTTCTGGCGGCGCAGCCGTACCGGCTGGCGTGGTGGCGCAGTGGCGATGACCGGATCAACTACCGTCGCTTCTTCACCATTGCCTCGCTGGTCGCGCTGCAGATGCATCGCTGCGATGTCTTCGAGACCGTGCACGCACTTCCGCTGCGCCTGGTGGCGGAGGGACGGGTGGATGGCCTGCGCGTGGACCACGTGGATGGACTCCGCGATCCGGCCGGTTACCTGCACCGGCTGCGCGCAGCGCTGGATGCTGCCGGCGCCCGCCGTGGGCTGTCGCCTGGCGCGCTGGGCCTGTGGGTGGAGAAGATCCTGGCGCCGGATGAAGCATTACGGGCGGACTGGCCGTGCGATGGCACCACCGGCTACGACTTCATGGACCAGGTCGGTGCATTGCTGCACAGCGGTGCCGGTGACAACCCGCTGACACGGCACTGGCAGCAGGTCACCGGTGACCCACGAAGCTTCCGCGATGTGGAACTGGAGGCCCGGCGCGACGTGCTGGAGCACGGCCTGCGTGCCGAGTTCGATGCCTTCGTCGCGCGCCTCGTCCGCCTTTCGCGCCTCACCGGCGGTGTCGCCGCCGACTTCGGCAGGCCCCTGCTGGCGCGCGCGGCGTTATCGCTGTTGAGTCACTTCCCGGTGTACCGCAGCTATCTCACCCACGCGGCCCCGGGCGCTGAGGATCGGCGGCTGTGGCAGCAGGCCATCGAGGCGGCCATCGCCGGCAGCGCGCCGGACCAGGTGGCTGCGATCGAGCAGATCGCCGCGTGGGTGCTGGCGCCGCCATCGCAGGAGGATGACCCGGTGCTGCATCGCCGCTGCCTGGCGCTGCGACAGCGGGCCCAGCTGCTCAGCGCGCCGCTCAACGCCAAGGCAGTGGAGGACAGCAGCTTCTATCGGCATGCGCCGCTGTTGTCCCGGAACGAGGTCGGCAGCCATCCAACGGTACTGAGTGTGTCGGCACCGCGTTTTCATGGGTTCATGCGCGCCCGCCACGACCAGCACCCGCGCAGCCTGCTTGCCACGGCCACGCATGACCATAAACGCGGCGAAGACGCCCGGATGCGATTGGCGGTGGTGTCAGCGTGGCCCGAATGGTGGCTGCGCCAGGTGCGTCGCTTCGAACGGCTCGCAGCGCCCCTTGGTGCCGGTGCACTGCATGCGGCGGACCGCGAGATGCTGTGGCAGACATTGGCCTCGGTCTGGCCGGCCGAGGGCGGATCAGGTGCTGATCTCGCTGCGCGCGTGGTGCAGTGGCAGGCCAAGGCGCTGCGCGAGGGTGGCCAGCGCAGCAGTTGGGGCCATCCGGATGAGGCTTACGAGTCGTGCGCGGCGGCCGTGGTGGAGGCATTGATCGACAGCGATGCCGGGCAGGCGTTCCGCGCGGCCGTGCAGGACGTCGTGGCGCGCATCGCGCCGGCCGGGGCGCGTTTCAGCCTGAGCCAGACCGCGCTGCGGCTGAGCGTGCCGGGCGTGCCGGATCTGTACCAGGGCACCGAAGGCTGGGATCTGTCATTGGTGGACCCGGACAACCGGCGGCCGGTGGACTATGCGCTGCGTGGCCACTGGCGCCGGGATGCGCGTGCGTGGCCGGTACTGCTGCAGGGGTGGCGCGATGGCGTGGCCAAGGCGCGCCTGGTGCAGACCTTGCTGCAGGCCCGGAGCAGCGCCCCGGAGCTGTTCGCGCTGGGCGGCTATGTGCCATTGCCGACCACGCTGCCCGAACGCGTGCTGGCCTTCGCGCGCGAACACGGCGCGCAGCGGCTGATCGTGGTCGCCGCGATCGCCACCACCGTGCGTCCCGCGCAGGAAGTCACTGCGGCGTTGCCTGCCCGGTTCTGGGGCACGGGCCGCGTGACGATTCCGCAGGGGCGCTATCGCAATCTGCTCACCGGCACGTCGGTAGAAATCACCGACCCCGATATTTCCCTGCGGGCGCTGTCCGATGGCAGCCCCGTGACCCTGCTGATCAACGAGTGAAGCAAGCGCAATGGACGAAAACGAACGACGTGAACGCATCGGGGCCCTGGCCCGCCAGATCTGGGAAGCCGAAGGCCGTCCGGACGGGCAGGACCAACGGCATTGGTTGATGGCCGAACGGCTGTTCGATGCCGAGCTGCAGGCCGCAGGCCACACCGTCGAGACGCGCCGATGAGTGCCCGCCAGTTTGCCCAGTCCTCGCGCCTGCGGGGCGGACGCCCCTTCCCGTTGGGGGCCACCTGGGATGGCCTGGGCGTCAACTTCGCGCTGTACAGCCGGCATGCGACCAAGGTCGAGCTGTGCCTGTTCAACGAGCGTGGCCGTGAGGTCGAGCGCATCGTGCTGCCCGAGTACACCGATGAAATCTGGCACGGCTATCTGCCGGACGCACGGCCCGGCCAGCGCTACGGCTACCGGGTGCATGGTCCCTACGCACCGGAAGCCGGCCACCGGTTCAACCCCAACAAACTGCTGCTGGATCCGTATGCCAAGCAGATCGTCGGCCAGCTCAAGTGGGCGCCGGCGCTGTTCGGCTACACGATCGGGCACAAGGACAAGGACCTGAGCTTCGACAAACGCGACAGCGCGCCGTACATGCCGCGTTGCGCCGTGGTCGATCCGGCCTTCACCTGGGGCCGCGACACCGCACCGGCCACGCCGTGGGATGACACCGTCATCTACGAAGCCCACCTGCGCGGCCTGTCGATGCTGCACCCACAGGTGCCCGAGCAGGCACGTGGCTCCTTCTCCGCGCTGAAGCAGGACGCGCTGCTGGATCACCTCCGCCAGCTCGGCGTGACCGCGCTGGAACTGCTGCCGATCCATGCCCACGTGGACGACCAGCATCTGCTCGAGCGCGGCCTGCGCAACTACTGGGGCTACAACACGCTGGCCTTCTTCGCGCCCGAACCGCGCTTCATGTCCACCTCCACCATCGCCGAGTTCAAGCAGATGGTGGCCTGCGTGCATGACGCCGGGCTGGAAGTGATCCTGGATGTGGTCTACAACCACACCGCCGAAGGCAACGAGCTCGGCCCGACGCTGTCGTTCAAGGGCATCGACAATGCCAGCTACTACCGGCTTGCCGATGACCCGCGCTACTACATCAACGATACCGGCACCGGCAACACCTTCGACCTGACCAACGCCGGTGCGCTGCGGATGGTGATGGACTCGCTGCGCTACTGGGTGCAGGACATGCACGTGGATGGCTTCCGCTTCGACCTGGCCACCATCCTGGGCCGCGAACGCGCCGGCTTCGATCCATCGGGCAGCTTCATGGATGCCGTGCGCCAGGACCCGGTGCTGAGCCAGGTCAAGCTGATCGCCGAGCCGTGGGACATCGGGCCGGGTGGCTACCAGCTGGGGCAGTTCGCACCGGGCTGGGCCGAATGGAACGACCGTTTCCGTGACAACGTGCGGGCACTGTGGCGCGGCGATGGCGGCCAGCTGGCCGAGTTCGCCACCCGCCTGATGGGCTCGGCCGATCTGTTCAACCACAAGGGACGGCGGCCGGCCGCGTCGGTGAATTTCGTCACCGCCCACGATGGCTTCACCCTCAATGACCTGGTCAGCTACAACGACAAGCACAACGAGGCCAACGGCGAAGACGGGCGCGACGGCAGCGACAACAACATCTCCTTCAACCATGGCGCCGAAGGCCCCACCGACGACGAGGGCATCAACACGGTCCGGGCGCGGCAGATGCGCAACATGCTGGCCAGCCTGCTGCTCGCCCAGGGCACGCCGATGCTGCTGGCCGGCGACGAGTTCGCGCGCAGCCAGGGCGGCAACAACAACGCCTACTGCCAGGACAACCCGCTCACGTGGATCGACTGGCAGCAGGCCGCCAGCCCGGCAGGCCGCCAGCAGTCGCTGTTCGTACGCCGGCTGCTGTCGTTGCGCCGCCGCTACCCGCAGCTGCGCCGTGGCCGCTTCCTGGACGCCCGCGACGAGCAGGGCGAAGGCTATGACGTGCGCTGGCTGCGCCCGGATGGCCAGCCCATGGAAGATGGCGACTGGCACGATGGCGAGGCCCGCAGCCTGGCGCTGCACCTGGGGGCCGCCCGTCAGGAAGACACGCCGCGCGGCCCCGAGCATGCGCACCTGCTGTTGATGTTCAATGCCTCGCACGCGCCGCAGGCGTTCGTGCCGCCCTTGATCGACGATGAACACTGGCGCGTGTTGATCAGCACCATCGACGGTGCGCCGCTGCAGGCGGATGCGGAAGGCCACTGGTCACTGCCGGACCGCGCGATCGTGGTGCTCAGCAGTCGCCGCAACCGCCATTCCGACACGGAGGGGTGAGCTGACGCTGCCCTCCCGGCACGATGCCGTGCCGGGAGGTCCCAGGTCAGCGCTCCTGGCCCAGCTCGCGCCGGACCACGCCGGCCACCCAGTCCATGAACGCTGCCACCCGTCGCGGTAGATGACGGCGTTGCGCGTAGAGCAGGGTCACCGGCATCGGCTCTGCTTTCACGTCCGCCAGGATTTCCACCAGGGTGCCCGAGGCCAGTGCCTGGCGCACGCCGAGCAGCGGGACCTGGATGATCCCCAGCCCGGCCAGGGCTGCCGCGGTATAGCCCTCGCCACTGTTGACCGTCACCGCACCGCCCATGGGCAGGCTCTGATAGGTCTGCCCGTCGTAATACTCGAATCCGGGCGAACGCTGACCGAGCGTGCTCACGTAATGCACCAGCGCGTGGCCGGCCAGGTCGGCCAGCGTGGTCGGCGTGCCCCGGGCGGCGAGATAGGCCGGGCTGGCGCAGTTGATGATCGGCAGCTGGCCCAGCGGGCGGGCCACCAGGGTGTTGTCGTCCAGTGGACCGACCCGGAGCACGCAGTCGAACCCTTCGCGGATCAGATCGACCCGTCGGTCGGTACCGCTCACTTCCATTTCCACGCCAGGGTGCTGGGCCAGGAAGGCAGGCAGCTGCGGTATCACCAGTTGCCGGGCCAGCCCGCTGGACATATCCACCCGCAGGCGCCCCTTCAGCTGCGCCGTATCGACCCGGAACATGCCCTGCAGGTCGTCCATGTCATGCAGCAGATCGTGTGCCCGCGCCTGGAACTGGGCGCCGTCGGCGGTCAGCTGCACCCGGCGGGTGGTCCGATGCAGCAGTTGCACACCCACATCCGCTTCCAGCCGCTGCACGGCCAGCGACACACTGGCCTTGGGGAGACCGAGGCTGTCGGCGGCGCCGGTGAAGGAGCCGAGTTCGGCCACCCGGAGGAAGCAGCGCAGGTGATCGAGGCGATCCATGGATTGTTCGTGATTATTGGATAGTCAAATCAGCATCCGCCGATTTATCCGCGCACGCAACACCAATAGGCTGACAACCATTCCCACAACGCAGGTGTACTGACATGCGCAACGCAACCCGAGTCGTCCTGATCACCGGCGGCAGCCGTGGCCTGGGCCGCAATGCCGCCCTCGCACTGGCCGCCGACGGCGCCGATATCGTGCTCACCTATCGCAGCCAGGCCGGCGCCGCCCAGGAAGTGATCGCGCAGATCGAAGCACTCGGCCGTCGCGCGGCCGCGCTTCCCTTGGACATGGCCGACAGCGCCGGTTTTGCCGCCTTCGCCAGCCAGGTCCGCAGCGTGCTAGATGGCTGGGGCGAGACCCATCTGCAGGGCCTGCTCAACAACGCCGGCGAAGGCCTGCACGCGATGATCGCCGACACCACCGTCGATCAGTTCGACGCCCTGGTCGCGGTCCATCTGAAGGGACCGTACTTCCTGACCCAGGCGGTGTTGCCGCTGCTTGCCGATAGCGGCCGCATCCTCAACGTCTCCAGCGGGCTGGCACGCTTCTCGCTGCCGGGCAGCTCGGCCTACGCGATGATGAAGGGCGGCATCGAAGTGTTTACCCGTTACCTGGCCAAGGAACTGGGCGCCCGCGGCATCAGTGCCAACACGCTCGCCCCCGGCGCGATCGAAACCGACTTCGGTGGCGGCCGCGTGCGCGACGACGCGCAGGTCAATGCGATGGTGTCCTCGGTCACCGCGATGGGCCGCCCGGGCAAGCCGGACGACATCGGTCCGGTGGCGGTGGCGCTGCTGTCGCCGCAGACGGCGTGGATCAACGCGCAGCGGGTGGAAGCGTCGGGCGGCATGTTCGTCTGAGATCGCGGGCGGTCAAAGCGGCCATCGTGTGGCACGCGCGGTTCTCATTGCTGGCAGTGGATCGAGGGCCGGTCACGACCGTGGGTCATGACGCTCTCGGTTGATCGAGTGAGAATGGTTCGCATCAAGAGCCGTCAATGGCTATGATGCGGGTCCTTCCACCACGCTCGAGCCTGCCTTGAAGACTGCTTCGCCACTCAGCCCGATGGGCCGCGTCTTCGCCACGGTGGCTTTCGTCGAAGCCCTGACGTGGGCCGGCCTGTTGATCGGCATGTACTTCAAGTACCACGCAGCGGATCCAACGCCGGTCGGCGTCAAGGTGTTTGGACCGGTGCACGGCGCCGCCTTCATGGTCTACGTCGTGGTGTCGGTCCTGGCTGCGATCCGCTTGCGTTGGCCGTGGTGGGCCGCACTGCTGGCACTGGCCGCGGCGGTGCCGCCATTGGTCACGCTGCCACTGGAATGGTGGTTCAAGCGCCGGGGGCTGCTGTCCACGCCGCTGCGTTGAAGCCCCCACGGCAAGCCCCCGCAACCGCGGGGCCTACCGTCCAGGGCGTCACCCATCGCCCAACACCGCCAGGATCTGCTTCGGCGTCTGGAACCCCGCCAGTCGGGCGGTTTCGTGACCGTCGCGCACCACCAGCAGCGTCGGTGTCTGGCGCAACCCCAGTTCGCGGAACAAGCCCTCACCCACGGTTTCCAGCTTCACCTTCAACACTGTCATCCCGGCGTCCGCGATGGCGCCGGAGACACTGGCCAACGACATCTCCAGCATCCGGCACCCGGGGCAATCGTCCTTGTGGAAGTCCACCAGCAGCGCAGGGTGTTCGCGCAGGGCGGCGTGGTAATCCTCAGCGGTCCGGGCGTGCAGGGTCAGCATGTCGTGGATGTCTCGGTAGTGGCCAACACGGCGTCGGTCCAGTGGTGGATGGCGTGGGTGTCGGCGGCGCCGTGCGGCATCTGCTCGATCTCCAGCACGGGGTACGGGGAGTGGAAGAAGCGCGCCAGGCGGTGCGCGGCGCCGCAGTAGTACTCTTCGCCCCATTGGGTCTCGCCGGTGCCGAATACCGCGGCCGGGAAGGGCAGGGGCAACCCGAAACGGTCCCGCAGCGCGGCCACGCCGTCCTTCATTTCCGCCGGGGTGCGCCCGGCGTTGTCGGTCCATGAACCAAGCAGGCACAGGGCGGGGGGATCGGCGGGCAAGGCCAGGGCGATGTCGCCGGCATCGACGTCGAGCCAGTCCACGCGGTGGCCCAGCGCTTCGCAGCGGGCCCGGACCAGCATGGCGACCTCGCGGGTGTTGCCGCTCAGCGAGGCGAAGGCCAGCAGGATCTGCATCGGCATGCGTCCTTACAGATCGTCGAAACCGTTGTCCGAATTGGTCTTCTTGTAGCTGGCGTTGCGCATCTCGAAGAAGTCGGTCTTGGTTTCGGTGAAGTTGTCGGCGTAGGCCTTGATCCACGGCATCACGTTGACGTTGGTCTCGCTGTACAGCTTCTCGATCCCGAGCATGCCGGCCATCTTGTTGGCGCGGTACTTCACGTAGCGGATCATCTCGTCCACATCGATGCCGTCGATGCCGTCGAGCACTTCCCCGGTCCAACGCGTCTCCAGCTGGATGGCGTGCTCGAAGGCCTCGTGTACGTAGGCGGTCAGCTGCTCGCCCTGCAGGGCAGGGTTCTCACCGATGATGGCGCGGATCAGTTCGCTGATGAACTTGGTGTGGGCCAGCTCGTCGCGGTTGATGAAGCTGATGATCTTGCCGGTGCCGGTCATGCGGTTCTGGCGGACCAGGTTGTAGAAGAACGCGAAGCCCGAGTAGAAGTTGATGCCTTCCAGGATCGAGGACTGGATCAACGCGCGGATCAGCGTCTCGGCGGTCTTCTCGCGCATGAAGTCATCGTAGGACTGCATGATCGGCGCATTGCGGGCCAGGATGGTCGGGTGGGTACGCGCGATCTCGAACACCCGGTTCTGGTCGGCCAGGCCGGCGATCGAGGCCAGCACGTAGCTGTAGCTTTCGTTGTGGATCACTTCCTGCTGGCCGATGATCGCCGCGTTGGCGTGCGCGGCCGGGTCGGTGATGTACTCGGCGACGTTGTAGATGAACCTCGTCTGCGGCGAGTCCAGCGTGGCCAGCAGGCCGATGATCGAGTCGTAGGCGTTCTTCTCGCGGGCATTGAGCTCGCCGTACTGGCGCGCGTCACCCTTCATGTCGACTTCGTCGGGAATCCAGAAGTTGGTCGATAGCTCCTTGTACGCCCGGTAGAACGACGGGTAGGGGATGTCGTTCCAGTTGAGGATGCCACTGGTGCGGCCGTTGATGATGCCGGTGGAGCGGTTGGGGTGGCGCGGTTCGAGGATCTTGATGCGTTCGAGGGGGATGGCCATGAGGGGTATCCTTGCATTCTCTGCGGGCAGTGCGGGTTGCCGGCCAGCGGCCGGCACTACAGGGGCGTGTCTGATGTTGCCGGCCAGCGGCCGGCACTACAGGTCAAGGGGCTGACGACCAACGGTCGTCAGCTACCGGGCTGACCGTCGTCGGTCACCGGGTTGACCGGGTCAGCTGCTGCACCATTCGCATTCGGCGATGTCGATATCGTTGGAGCGCACGTAGTAGGTCGTCTTCAGGCCTTCGCGCCAGGCACTCATGTGCAGCGCGAGCAGGGTGCTGGCGCGGATGGTGCTGGGCACGTACAGGTTGAAGCTGATCGACTGGTCCACGTGGCGCTGGCGGCGGGCGTTCTGGCGGATGCTGGCGAACTGGTCGACCCGGTAGGCGCCTTTCTCGTAGTACGGATAGGTCTCCAGCGACAGGTCCGGCGCAGCCACCGGCCGGCGGAAGTCCTTCTTTTCTTCGTAGTAGAAGGCGCCGTACACCGGGTCGATCGAGGCCGTGGAGCCGGCGATCTGGGCGGTGCTCATGTTCGGGGCCACCGCCATCAGCCAGCCATTGCGCAGGCCGTTGACGCCGACCTGCGCGGCCAGTTCGCGCCAGGCCGGGCTGTCATAGCCACGGGCGCGGAAGTACTCGCCGTTCTGCCACTCGCTGCCGACGAACGCGCTGTAGCGCCCCTTTTCCTTGGCCAGGGTCATGCTGGCCTGGATGGTGAGGTAGTTGATGCGCTCGTACAGGCTGTCGGCATAGTCCTCAGCCTGGGGCGAGTTCCACTCGATCTGCTGCAGGGCCAGCAGGTGGTGCCAGCCGAAGGTACCCAGCCCGATCGCGCGGTACTTGCGGTTGGTGATGGTCGCCTGCGGCACCGGCAGCTGGTTGAGGTCGATCACGTTGTCCAGCATCCGCACCTGGATCGGCACGAGGCGCTCGAGCACGTCGCTGGTCAGCAGGTCCGGCGCGGCCGTGACCGCACGGCCCAGGTTGATCGAGGACAGGTTGCACACCACGAAATCGCCGGCCTGTTTGGTCGTCACGATCTGGTCGCCGCTGATCATCTCCTGGATCATGCGGGTGGGGCTCATGTTCTGCAGGATCTCGGTGCACAGATTGCTGGAGTAGATGCTGCCGGCATGCTTGTTCGGGTTCTTCCGGTTCACTTCGTCCCGGTAGAACATGAAGGGATTGCCGGTCTCCAGCTGGCTCACCATGATCCGCTTGAACAGGTCGATGGCCTTGATCGTGCGCCGGCTGATCCGCTCGTCGGCGACGACCTCCTCGTACTTCTCGCGGAAGCTGCCCTGGCCGCGCTGCTCATCGTGGAAATCCTGCAGGTACCAGCCCTTGATCCGCTTCACCTCGTACGGATCGAACAGGTACCAGTCGCCACGGCGCTCCACCGCTTCCATGAACAGGTCGGGCAGGCACACCGAGGTGAACACGTCGTGCGCGCGCAGGCGCTGGTCGCCGTTGTTCAGGCGCAGATCGAGGAAGGCCTCGATATCGCGATGCCAGACATCCAGGTACACCGCGATCGCGCCCTTGCGCTGGCCGAGCTGGTCCACGCTCACCGCAGTGTTGTTGAGCTGCTTGATCCATGGCACCACGCCGCCGGAGGAATTGGCCACGCCGCGGATCGATGAGCCCGCCGAGCGCACATAGCCCAGGTACGCACCCACCCCACCGCCGTGCTTGGAGACGCGCGCCACGTCGGTGTTGGAGTCGTAGATGCCCTGCAGGCTGTCGTCCACCGTGTCGATGAAGCACGAGGACAGCTGGCCGCCGACCTTGCCGGCATTGGCCAGGGTCGGCGTCGCCACCGTCATGTACAGGTTGGACAGCGCCCAGTAGGCCTCGCGCACCAGCAGCATGCGCCGGCGCCGCGAGCGTTCGCCATGCTCGTGTTCGTGCTGCATCAGGTACAGCGCGATGGTCAGCCAGCGTTCCTGCGGCAGCTCGTACACCGCACGGGAGTGATCGGTGGCCAGGTACCGGGTAGCCAGCAGGTACAGCCCGTTGTAGGCGAACAGCGTGTCGCGCTCGGGCTCGATCATCTGCCCGGCTTCCTCCAGTTCATCCTTGGAATACGCCTTGAGGATGTCGATCGAGTAGACGTTGCGGTCGGCCAGGCTTTCCTGCAGCCCCACGTACGAGCCGTACTTCAGCGTGGCATCGTAGAAGCGGTTCTTGCTGGCGCGCTTGTACAGCCGCCGCAGGTAGAGGCGGGCGGCGAAGTGCTCCCAGTCCGGTGCGGTCAGGTCGATGCGTGATTCGGCCTCGCGGATCAGCAGGTCCACCATCTCATCGGCGCTGAGCTGCTGCCGCCGGGCGATCTGCCCGAGCACGCTGCGCAGATAGTCGGCCACGTCCAGTTGCGGGAACTCGGTATGCACGCTGTGCACCGTGCGTTCCAGCCGCGGCTGGTCGAAGGGCATGCGTCGGTTGCCGCCCTCCTTGGTGATCCACAGTGTTTCACCGCCGGTGGCGGCATCCAGGGCGGTGTCGGTGGGTGGGGTGGCGGTCGAGGCGACGGTGTCGTCGGTGTTCATGCGTTCTCCATGCATGGCGCAGTGCCCAGCAGGCGGCGCGGCAGAGCCGTGCGGCAGCCGGACAGAAGGCGTGATTGGTGGGCAGGCCCTGCGTGTGCAGGAATACGTCGCCAGAGGCTCACATCGGTGGCAACGGGCCTTGCTTCCAGGCGCCGGTCAGGGATACGACGGGGCGTTCTACTACGGCGCGGCGTCGTGACGGTGCACCGGGCCTGGCGGAAGCGGGGAGCCGATGGACACAACATAGTGGGGTCGTGGTGGATCGTCAACCGCAGATGTAGTGCTTTTTTGTCGCAGGGGCGGCGGCCCCGGCGACATGAACATCCCGTACAGACTGCACTATCAAACGCAAATGCGAGCCGTTATCATTTGATGGATCACAGGGCGGTGATGCATTCGCAACCGGATGGCAGAACCGCGCGCGCCCCGGCGCACCGCGTGGTTCAACTTCTTATTGGCTGTGGTGTTCAATGTCTGCACGTCCTGTCGTATCCGGTTTGCCCGCCCTCGTTTCCGCCGCGCTGCTCGGCACCATGGCAATGATGGCGTTCGTGTCCGTGATCGGCCCGGTGGTGCGGGTGTCGGGCCTGGCCGAATGGCACGCCGGGCTGTCGGTCACCGCGGCCGGCGTGTTGTGGATGCTCGCCGCCCGCCGTTGGGGGGCGCTCAGCGATCGCATCGGCCGCAAGCGCGTGCTGCTGATCGCACTGGCCGCTTACGCAGTGATCTATCTGGGGCTGGCGGTCTTCGTGGATGTGGCGCTGACTTCACCGCCGGCTATCTGGGTTTCGGTGCTGGTGCTGGTCGGCACGCGTGCTCTGGTCGGCCTGTTCTACGCCGCCGTGCCACCGACCGCCGCAGCCATCGTTGCCGACCACGCTGCGCCGGGGCAGCGCGGCAGCGTGATGGCCAAGCTCGGCACCGCCAATGCGCTGGGCATGGTGCTGGGTCCTGCCGCCGCCGGCTGGATCGCCTACAAGAACCTCTCCCTCACGCTGTATGTGGCCGCGCTGTTGCCGCTGCTGTCGTTGTTGATGATCTGGTGGCGCCTGCCGAACACCCCGCCGGTCGCCCCGACGCACAACGGCCCCAAGCCAACGCTGGGGCTGGGCGATGCACGCCTGCGGCTGCCGTTGCTGGCCGTGTTCGCCGCGATGATCTCGGTGACCATCGCCCAGGTCACGGTCGGCTTCTTCGCCATCGACCGCCTTCAACTGTCGCCGGCAGATGGCGCACGCATGGCCGGGCTGGCGCTGACCGCGGTCGGCGTCGGCCTGATCTTCGCCCAGGGCCTGGTGATGAAGCTCAAGGACATCCGCCCCACGCGCTGGATCGTGGTCGGCGCGCTGATCTCCGGTCTCGGCTTTGCGTCGGTCGCGCTGGTCAGCGTGCCGTGGCAGCTGCTGGCCAGCTACGCGGTCGCGGCGTTCGGGATGGGCTTCGTGTTCCCCAATTTCCAGGCGCTGGCCGCCGATTCGGTGGAGGCGCACGAGCAGGGCGCCGCCGCCGGCACCGTGGCCTCGGTGCAGGGCATGGGCATGGTGGTCGGGCCGATGATCGGCACACTGCTGTACCGGTGGTCGCCCAGCGCGCCGTATCTGCTGGTCGGCGCGGTGCTGCTGGTCGTGGCGGTCTCTGCCGCGATCCACCGCCAGCGGGGTGCCGCATGAACGAGATGCTGATCAACCACGGAGCCGACGAGCTGACCCACGCGTCCGCCATCGACATGGCCGACGCCCCGTACTTTCTGTTGCGCAGCCCGCAGCAGGCGCTCGAAGCGCAGGGCGTGCGCGCGCGCCTGCCGTCGGGCCCCACCGCCTCGTTGGCCGAACGTGTAGACGCTTTCTTCGCCGCACCGCGCTCCGGCCCGCGGCTGCTGGTCGGCGCGGTGCCGTTCGATCCCGAGCAGGCCGATGCGTTGTACCAGCCCGATCACGTGTCTGGCCAACCCACGGTGGTCCGCGTTGAAACCCCCACACTGGTCGGTGACGTGCTGGCTGAACCGCCTGCGCAGGCCTATGCAGGCGCGGTCGCCACCGCCGTCACGGAACTGCAGCGCACCGATAGTGCGCTGGAAAAGGTCGTGCTGGCCCGCAGCCTGCGGGTCACCACCGCGCAGCCACTGCACCCGCGGGTGCTGGCCGCGCGGCTGGGCAGGGATCCGAGCGTGGCCACTTACGTGGTGCCGGTGCCTTCAGAAGGCGGCCCCGGTCCTGCCTGGCTGGTTGGCGCCACTCCCGAGCTGCTGGTCTCCAAACGTGGCGAGCGCGTGCTGTCGCATCCGCTGGCGGGCTCTGCACGTCGTTCGGCTGATCCTGCCGAGGATGCCCGCGCCGCCGAGGCGCTGCTGGCCTCGGCCAAGGACCATGAAGAGCACCGCCACGTGGTCGAGGCCATCGTTGAAGCGCTGACGCCGCTGTGTCATCGCGTCGAGGCGCAGCCCCAGCCCACGCTGCATGCCACCGCCACCATGTGGCACCTGGGCACGCGCATCCACGGCACCCTCAAGGACGCATCGGTTTCCTCGGCCGCGCTGGTGGCACTGCTGCATCCCACGCCGGCGGTGTGCGGGACACCACGCCACCCCGCACTGGCGCTGATCCGCCAGGCTGAACCGGTGGCGCGCGGTTTCTATGCCGGTGCAGTCGGCTGGACCGATGCCCAGGGTGATGGCGACTGGTACGTGGCAATCCGCTGCGCGCGCGTGCAGGGCACGCAGGTGCGCCTGTATGCCGGTGCCGGCATCGTCGCGGGCTCGCAACCCGATCTCGAGGTGGCCGAAACGGCTGCCAAGTTCATGGCCCTGCTGACCGCGCTCGGCGTCCATGACGTTCGTCCATTCTGATGTGCGGGAGTTGTCCATGAACGCATCCTTCTCTTCCTCCCGGGTGCCGTTGCGCCAGGTCTGGCCGCCGGCCCTGGTCGCGCGCTATCGTGCCGCCGGCCATTGGCGTGGCGAGACCTTCCCGGGCTTCCTGCGCGAGCGTGCCGAACGCTTTGCCGGGGATATTGCGGTGGTCGGGGGTGATACCCGCCTGACATATGCCCAGCTGTGGCAGGAAGCCGGCCGCATCGGCGCCGGTCTGCTCGCGCAGGGCATGGCCCCGGGCGACCGGGTCGTGGTCCAGCTTGGCAACGTGCCCGAGTTCATCACCGTGGTGTGCGGGTTGTTCCGTGCCGGGCTGATCCCGGTCTACGCATTGCCTGCGCACCGCATCACCGAAGTCGCGCATTTCGCCCGCAAGGCCGAGGCGAGTGCCTATATCGCTGCAGTGAGCTACGACGGTTTCGACTACCGCACGCTGGCGCGCGATCTCCAGGCGCAGGTGCCGGCAGTGCAGCACGTGATCATCGTGGGTGAGGGCGGCGGGTTCACCGCGCTGGAGGCTCTGGCAGGCGATCTTGAGCAGCTGCCACCCGATCCGGACCCGCAGTCCGTGGCCTTCCTGCAGATCTCCGGCGGCAGCACCGGCCTGTCCAAGTTGATCCCGCGCACGCATGACGACTACCTGTATTCATTCCGCGCCAGCAATGCGATCTGCGGCATCACCCAGGACAGCGTCTATCTGGTCGCGCTGCCCGCCGCGCACAATTTCCCGATGAGCTCACCCGGCTTCTTTGGCACGCTGTATGCCGGTGGCCGGGTGGTGCTCAGCCCGGGTGCCGGCCCGGAGACTGCGTTCGCCCTGATCGCACGCGAACGGGTCACCTGTGTCGGCCTGGTGCCGCCGCTGGCGCTGCTCTGGGCGCAGGCGGCCGCGACGACGACACAGGATCTGTCCAGCCTGCAGGTGGTGCAGGTCGGTGGCGCCAAGCTGGTGCCGGAAGCGGCACGCCGCGTGATCGCCGGGCTGGGCTGCACGCTGCAGCAGGTGTTCGGCATGGCCGAGGGGCTGGTCAACTACACCCGTCTGCACGACAGCGAAGAGATCATCGTCTCCACGCAGGGCCGCCCGATCAGCGAGGACGATGAAGTGCTGGTGGTCGACGACCACGGTCATCCCGTCGCAGAAGGTGAGACCGGGCATCTGCTCACCCGCGGCCCGTACACCATCCGCTGCTACCACAACGACCCGGCGGCCAATGCGCGCGCCTTCACCGAGGACGGTTTCTACCGTACCGGCGACATGGTGCAGCGCCTGCCCGGCGGTTATCTGGTCGTGCAGGGCAGGGCCAGCGACCACATCAACCGGGCTGGCGAGAAGATTTCCGCCGAAGAAATCGAAGACCATCTGCTGGCACACCCCAGCGTGTTCGATGTGGCCGTGGTCTCGATTCCCGACGCGTACCTTGGCGAGCGCAGCTGCGCCTTCATCATTGCCCAGGGCGAGCCGACCAAGGCCGCCAGCCTCAAGGCCTGGGTGCGCAGCCGCGGCCTGGCCGCGTTCAAAGTGCCGGACCAGATCGTGTTCGTCGATGCCTTCGGCACCACGGCGGTCGGCAAGATCAGCCGCCGCGAGCTGCGTGCCCAGCTGCGCGAACGGTTCATGCAACAGACAGGAGAAACGCGCTGATGGCGCTGCCAACGATCCAACCGTACCCCCTGCCGACCCAGGCCGAGCTGCCCACCCCGCGCGGCGCCTGGCAGCCGCAGAGCGAGCGCCTGGCGCTGCTGGTACATGACATGCAGCGGTACTTCCTGGCCGCGTTCGCGCCGGACACCGCACCGCTGGCCCCGGCCGTGGCCAACATCGCGCGCCTGCTCGCGCATTGCCGTGCGCGTGGCATCCCGGTGATCTATACCGCCCAGCGCGGCCACCAGGACCGCCGCGATCGCGGCCTGCAGGCGGATCTGTGGGGCCCGGGCATGTCCGCAACCGACGAGCACGAAGCCATCATCGAGGCCGTGGCACCGCAGCCGGGCGACCACGTGCTGGTCAAACACCGCTACAGCGCCTTCCAGCGCAGCAACCTGGAAACGATGATGCGCGCCCGTGGCCGCGACCAGTTGCTGGTCACCGGTGTCTATGCGCACATCGGCTGCACCGCCACCGTGGCCGAAGGCTTCCAGCGCGACATCGAGAGCTTCATCGCTGCCGATGCCGTCGCCGATTTCTCGCGCGCCGACCACGACCTGGCCCTGCATTGGATCGCCCGTACCTGCGGCATCCCGATGACCACCGATCACCTGCTGGAGACGCTCGCATGACCGCACTCACCCTGGAGCGCATGCGCGCCGATGTCGCCGAGATGATCGGCGAAGCGCCCGAGGACATCAGCAACGATGAGAACCTGATGGACCTCGGGCTCGATTCGATGCGGGTACTGGGGCTGGTACTGGCCTGGGGCAACACCGGTATCGCGCTGGAGTTCAGCCACCTGGCCGAGCACGCCACGCTGGGCGGCTGGTGGACGGTGGTGCAGCGCCTGCAGGCCCAGGCCGCGGCTGGCGCATGAACGCACGTGCGGTGCCGGGTCCGGACGCGCGCCTCCTTCGCGGGCTGAGCGAGGCCCAGGCCGGCTTGTGGTACGCCCAGCGCCTGGCGCCGGACAATCCCGCCTTCAATACCGCCCATGCGGTGTGGATCGAGGGCGGACTGGACGTGGCTGCATTCGTGCGCGCTGCGGATCAGGCCGCGTATGAATCCGACGCGCTGGCATTGCGTATCGTCGAAAACGCACAGGGCCTGCCCGAGCAGTGGGTGGACCGGCAGCACACGCCCGCGCTGCAGGTGGTGGATCTGTCCGGCCATCCGGACCCGGCCGCCGCCGCCCGCGACGCCATGCAGCGCGACCGGCTCAGCCCGGTCGATCCCGCCCGCGACCGCCTCAGCCAGCAGCGCCTGTTCCTGCTCGGCCGGGGCCGCAGCGTCTGGTACCTGCGCGTGCATCACCTGGCGACCGATGGCTACGGGATGGGCCTGCTCACCGAGCGGGTCTGCGCGCTGTACGCAGGCAACGCCGCACAGGGTGCGCTGGCGCCGCTGGCGCCGGTGCTCGATGAAGACGCGCAGTATCGTGACAGCGAGCGCCGCACGCGCGACGCCGCGTACTGGCGTGAGCTCATGTCGGATGCACCCGCGGCCGCGGGCCTGCAGGCTGGCCTCGGTGCCGCGGCGGCGGATGCACTGCGCCACGTGGCGCCCATCGATCCCACACTGCGGGCGCGCCTGCACACCGCAGCCGCCGCCATCGGCCAGCCCTGGCCGGATCTGCTCACCGCGCTTGGCGCCGAGTACTGCCGCCGCATCAGTGGTGAAACCGAAGCGGTGATCGGCGTCCCGTTCATGGGCCGCCTGGGCAGCGTCTCGGCCCGCGTTCCGGCGATGGTGATGAATGTGCTGCCCCTGCGGCTCAAGTCCGGCGAGGGCAGCGTGGACACTTTCGTACGCGACGTCGCCCTGCGGCTGATGCGCGGCCGTCGCCACGGACGTTACCGCGGTGAACAACTGCGTCGCGATCTCGGCTTGATCGGTGGCCAGCGTCGCCTGCATGGCCCGCTGGTCAATGTGCAGCCGTTCTATCGTCCGCTGCAGCTGGACGGCGTGCACGCGACGCTGGAGATTCTGTCCACCGGCCCGGTTGACGACGTGACGCTGGGCTTTCGTGGCGATGGCGCCGCCGTGCTCGATCTGGAGATCGAGGCCAACCCGGCGCTGTATACCCGCGCGCAGGTGCGGGCCCATGCCGCACGCCTGCTGCATTTCGTGTCGGCCGCACTGGACGTGCAGGCTGCCGGTGGCCCCATCGCCTCGGTGCCGCTGTGTACGCCGGAGGAGGCCCAGCGCTATCTCTACGAGGTCAACGCCACCGCACGTCCGGTGCCCGAGGTCAGCCTCGCCGCGCTGATCACCGCGCGCATGGCGCGCACGCCCGACGCCGTGGCCGTGGTCTACGGCGCGCAGCAGCTGACCTTCGCCGAGCTGGAGCAACGCAGCCGGGCGCTGGCGCTGCACCTGCAGGCACAGGGAACCGGCCGCGAGGCGAGGGTGGTCGTGGCACTGCCGCGCTCGCTTGAGCTGGTCATCGCGCTGGTCGCCGTGCTGCGCGCGGGCGGCGCCTACCTGCCGGTGGACCTGGCCCACCCCGATGAGCGCCTGGCGCGGATCCTGCGCTCGGCCGGGCCGGTCTGCGTACTGGCGCTGGAGCAGGACCGCCACCGGTTCCCCGGGATGACCGTGCTCCCGCCGACGCAGTGGCCGCACGCCAGCGACGGCGAACTCGGCACCGTGCCGCAGCCGGACGATGCCGCCTACGTCATCTACACCTCCGGCTCCACGGGCGAGCCCAAGGGCGTGCTGATCGAGCACCGCGCCATCGTCAATCGCCTGGAATGGATGCGCACGCATTACGGTATCCAGCCGGACGATTGCATCCTGCAGAAAACCCCGTCCACCTTCGATGTCTCGGTCTGGGAGTTCTTCCTGCCGTTGATCAGTGGCGCCACCCTGGTGGTCGCACCGCCCGAAGCGCATCGCGATCCACTCGCCCTGGCCGCGTTGATCCGCGAGCACTCGATCACCACGCTGCATTTCGTGCCGTCGATGCTGGCCGCGTTCCTGGCTGCGCCAGCGGCCCGTGGGCTGCAACTGCGCCGGGTCTTCACCAGTGGCGAAGCGCTGGATGCCGCCTTGCGCGACCGCTTCCATGCCACCGTCCAGGCCGAGCTGCACAATCTGTATGGGCCGACCGAAGCTGCCGTGGATGTGAGCTGGTGGCCGGCCAGTCGCGACGACGCCTCCCAGCCCGTGCCGATCGGTTTCCCGGTCTGGAATACGCAGCTGTACGTGCTTGATGCGCGGATGCAGCCGCTGCCACCCGGTGTCGCAGGGGATCTGTACCTGGGCGGGGTGCAGCTGGCGCGCGGCTACCTCGGCCGCGACGACCTCACCGCCGAGCGCTTCCTGGCCGATCCCTTCGTGCCGGGCAACCGCCTGTATCGCACCGGCGATGTGGCGCGCTGGCGTGAGGATGGGGCGGTGGAATACCTCGGTCGCAACGATCATCAGATCAAGCTGCGCGGCCTGCGCATCGAACTTGGCGAGATCGACGCCGCCCTGCGCACGGCACCGGGCATCAGCCGGGCCGACGTCCTGCTGCGCGAAGATCGCCCCGGCGAGCCGCGGCTGGTGGCCTACCTCAATGCGGGCAGCCCGCAGGCGGATGAGCTGCGCACCCACCTGGCCACCCGCCTGCCGGATTACATGGTGCCCAGCGCATTCGTTGTACTGGAGCACTGGCCGGTCACCGCCAACGGCAAGCTGGATCGTGCCGCGCTGCCGGCCCCGGCGCAGCGTGTATCCGAGGGTGTGGAGCCGCGCACCGGCACCGAACAGGCGCTGGCGCAGCTGTTCGCCGAGACCCTGGGGCTGGGCAGCGCGGTCGGTGCCGACGCCGACTTTTTCGCCCTGGGCGGTGACTCGCTCAGCGCCGTGCACCTGCTGCTGGCGATCCAGCAGCGCTGGCGCTGCGATCTCGGCCTCGGCGCGGTGTTCGCTGCCCCCACGGTTGCGGCGCTGGCCGCCCGTATCGACGCACCGCCAGCGGCTACCGATCACGGGCTGGCGCCGATGATCCAGCTGGCCGCTGGTGACCCGGCGCTGGCGCCGCTGTTCGTGATCCACCCGGCCGGTGGTATCGCGTGGAATTATCGTGACCTGGCCCGGGCGCTCGCCCCGGCCCGCGAGGTGCAGGGCCTCCAGTCGCCCGTGCTTGATCCTGCCCAGCCACTGCCGGCCAGCATCGAGGCACTGGCGGCCAGCTATGCCGAGCGCATCCTCGCGCTGGGCCGGCCCGGCCCGGTGCATCTGCTTGGCTGGTCGGTCGGCGGCATCCTTGCCCAGGCGATGGCGGTGCACCTGCGCGCGCTCGGCCACGAGGTCGGGGTACTGGCGCTGCTGGATGCCTATCCCAGCGAGTGCTGGCGTGCCGAACCCGAGCCGGACCCGATCGCCGCGCTGCGCGCCCTGCTGGCCATCGCCGGCCATGACCCGGAGGCGCATCCCGAGCTGGACAGCCGTGAGCGGATCCTGGCGTTCCTGCGCCGGGGCGACAGCGCGCTGGGCAACCTCCCCGATGTGGTCCTCGATGGCGTGGTGCGTGCGGTCACCGGCACCAACCGGCTGATCCGCGCCCATCACCACACACGTTACGACGGTCCGCTGCTGCACGTCCGTGCCGGCCGCGACCATCTCGACCGCCCGCAGCTGCAATCGGCCCTGTGGCAGGCGCATGCCGCCAGCGTCGAAGCGATTGAACTTCCTTTCCTGCACGCTGAACTCACCGGCCGCGATGCCGTGGCGCAGATCGCGCCATGGCTCGATGCGCAGCTTCAGCGCTCTGAAACGATCAGGACACCCGCATGAAACTCACCGGATTCGACGGCACCATCGCCTTGGTCACTGGCGCGGGCGGCGGCATTGGCGCGGCACTGGCCGAGCACCTTCACGACAGCGGCTGCACCGTGATCGCGACGGATCTTGAGGCCCCCGTGTTCGCCGCGCGGGCAGGGCAGCCGCGCCTCCACGCCTGCGCGCTCGACGTGAGTGATCCAGTTGCGGTGGAGGCACTGGTTACCTGGATCGAAGCCAGGATCGGTGCGATCGGCTTTGCCATCAATGTGGCCGGTGTCCTGCAGACCGGTACGGTCGTGGAGACGGATGACGCGCAATGGCGCCGCGTCTTCGCGGTCAATACCGATGGCGTGTTCCACGTCTCGCGTGCCGTCGCACGGGTGATGTCGCCGCGGCGGAAAGGCGCCATCGTCACGGTCAGCTCCAATGCCGCGGGCGTACCCCGGCACGGCATGGCCGCCTATGCCGCATCCAAAGCGGCCGCGACCATGTTTACCCGTTGCCTCGGCCTGGAACTGGCACCGCTCGGCATCCGCTGCAACATCGTGGCGCCCGGCTCAACCCTGACCCCGATGCAGACCGGGATGTGGGCCGGACCCGAGGGCGAGCAGCGCGTGATTGAAGGGAGTTTGGAAACATACAAGGTAGGCATTCCCCTGCAGAAAATCGCTCGCCCGAATGACATCGTGTACGGGGTCATGTTTCTTCTCTCCGACCAGGCCGGTCATATCGCGATGAGCGATCTGTATGTCGACGGTGGCGCAACGCTGCGCGGTTGAACGGCGGCCAGAACGGAACTACGCCGCAGATTCACGTTTATGCAAGTTGATTCATAGTTTGGGGTGCCGCGCTTCGCCTAAGGTTCACCCGAAACAATCACAACTGCCTGCCGCGTTCCTGCCGGCAGGCCGTTGAGCGAGAGTTTCAGAACGCATTCGTCATCGCCCAGTGTGGCGAGGCCATGCGCCGTGCGCGTGTAACTTCAATTCACGGGCTCTTGCATGAAAAACATACTGATTGCGGACGATCATCCAGTGGTCCGCGTGGGCCTCCAGTGCCTGCTTGCCCGGCACCCCGGGGTACGGGTCATCGGCGAAGCAGCGGATCCCGAGCAACTCGAAGTCCTGCTGGCAGAAAAGACGTGCGACCTGGTCATCACCGACCTGTCCATGCCGTGGGGCGGTCGCCCCGATGGCGTGCGCATGCTGGAAAGCATCCGCCGTGATCACGGCCATGTGCGATTGATCGTCGTCACCTCCTTCACCAACCTGCAGGTGCTTCGAGCGGTGGTGCGGCTGGGCGTGGAGGGCATCCTGGAGAAAACCGGCGGCCTGTCCGACCTGCTGGCCGCAGTGGACTGCGTCCTCGGCGGCCGTACCTATTTCTCCGGTGATCTTGCCCAGCGCTTGCGCTCCGGTCGCAACCGCACCGGGCTCAGCTCGCGCGAGAGCGAAGTCATCCGGCTGCTCGCGCACGGCCTGAGTGTCAAGGAAATCGCCGATGTGCACCGGCGAACGATCAGCACCATCAGCCGCCAGAAAGGCGCGGCAATGCGTCGGCTGGGCCTGCGCTCGGACTATGAGCTGCTCGACTACGCAAAATCCACTGGATTGTCTCCCGGCGGGCACTGAGCCGCCGTTGTGGGAGCAGCGGTGCATCGGGAATGCCGCTGATGAGAACCCGGCGACAGCGTCGATATGGGGGCGATCGGCGCGTGCGATTGCACCCATTTTTCCAGTCAATCGTCCAATGCTGCACGCATTTCATTTTTGTCAAGTTGTTGCATGGTGCAACGCAGCTTGCATCTCTATTGTTGCGTCCTGTCCGCAGGCGCCGACGTTCGGCTTCTCTTGCCTGCGGTCAGTTTCTCTACTCATTACGCAAGGAAAGATCGCAATGACTCTGCTCAGAAAGCTGTCCCTGGCCGCCGCGCTGGTCACCGTTTCGCTGTCCGCCAATGCATTCGACGCCGACATCAAGGTCTGGGCCAACGTCGATCCGACCCTGGCTCTGCTCAAGGCCGATGGCACGGCGCTGGATTCGGTGGTCAACATGGTCCACAACCCGGTCAGCGGCCTGGTGCCCTGGTCGCAGCAGGTGCGCATCTACTCCAACGATGAAAGCAAGGACATCGAAGTGCGTGTTGGCAGCACCCCGCAGCTGCTCAACACCGATGGTGGCGGCACGCCGGTGCCGCTGACCGTCAGCCTCAATGGCAGGGCGCTGACCGTGGCGGCGCAGGATTTCACCGCATCCGACCTGTTCGATGGCGCCATGCCCGGTGCGTCGATCCCGATGGCGCTGCGTATCGCGCAGACCAGCCCAGCGCCGATCACCCGCGGTGGCCGCTACGAAGGCATCGTCACCATCGCCATGCAGCAGAAGACCACCAGCCCGTAAGGCACCCGCGCCGGCCCGCTTGCCGGGCCGGCTGCTTCCGGTAATCCCCATGAATGCTCCCGCACCCGCCGTCACCCGGCTGGCGGTCGCGCTCGCCCTGTCGCTGGCCACACCCCTGGTCGCGGCGCGCGGCGTTCCCGCCGGTTTCGAGGATCTGGTCGAAGGCCAGACCGAACAACTGGAGATCCGTCTGTTCGGTCGTTCGACCGGGCTGGTGCCGGTGCGCGTGACCCTGGAACACGTGCAGCTGGAAACCCCGGCCGAGGCGCTGCAGGCATTGCAGCTGTCCGCCGAAGCGCAGGCTGCGCTGCTGCCGGCGTTGTCGCAGCCGCTGCCGCGCAACAGCCACCTGGCATGCCGTTACGGCGGTGCCAGTGCCGGTTGCGGGTACATCGATCCTCCCCAGGAGCCCACTGCCGTGCGCGCGCTGTATGACGAAGGCGAGGGCGCCGTGCGCCTGTTTGTCGCCCGCCAATGGATCCCCGGCGAGCCGGCTGCCGAGCGCTACCACCAGGTCAGTGTCAATGCCGAGAACGCGTTCCTGCACCAGCACACCTTCAATGTCAGCGGTGGCCGGGGCTACCAGGCGCTGGCCGCGCAGGGCATGGGCGCACTGGGCGTGTTCCAGCGCGGGCACCTGTCCGCCGACTGGACCTTCAGCCAGCAGCACTACCGCGGCGGTCTTGCCAGCCGCCGTTTCCAGCTCGACAACGCCTACTACCGCCATGACCTGGGCCAGCAGCACTACCTGCAGGCCGGGCGCATGGACCGCCGCAACCTGAGCAGCCCGCAGGGCGGCACCTTCAGTTTCAGCATGCTGCCGATGGATCGCTTCCAGGGTCTGCGGCTGGGCACCACGCAGGCCTACGTGGACTCCGCCGCCGCCGTGCAGGCCACGCCGCTCACCGTGCTGCTGGCGCGCGATGCGCGTGTGGATGCGTTCGATGGCGAGCGCCTGTTGCAGACCTTCTACCTGCAGGCAGGCATCAACCAGCTCGATACGCGCCGGTTCCCCATGGGCAACTACACCGTCAGCCTGCGCATCTACGAAGACGGCGTGCTGGTACGCAACGAGGACGCGCCGTTCGACAAGGGCGGTGACTGGACCGACAGCAGCGTGCAGTGGTTCCTGCAGGGCGGCCGCCGCAACGAGCGCCGCAGCGACCGCTTCGACGACGAACTGGCGGCCATGGGCGGCCTGCGCGTGCCGATGGGGCGCAACGTGGCCATGACCGCCGGCATCGCCGACCTGGGCGGTTTCAGCTACGGCGAGCTGCGGGTGGACCTGCGCCATGTGTTTGCCACCCAGGAAGTCCGCGCTACCTTCAGTGGCATGCACGGCAGCGATGGCAGCCGTGGCCAGCAGCATCAGGTTTCCTACCGTCGCCGTGCTTCGTGGAATGTGTACCACCAGCGCATGCGCGGCCGTGCCTGCCAGTTCGAGGATGACGCGCGCGACCGGCTCGGCTGCGCCGATTCGCTCAGCGCCTCGATGGCGCTGCCGGTGGCCGGCGGCAACGCCTACGTGGCCTATACGCGCCGCCAGACCTGGCGTGCAAGCACCGTGCGGCCGGGGCTGGAAGATGATCCGCTGGCCGGACTTGACCCGCTGCTGCCGCCGTGGATGCCACAGCCCACGCGCATACCGCAGCTCAGCCGCACCTGGCAGGCCAGCTACAGCCGCAGCCAGCGCTGGGGCGAGTTCAGTGTCTCCAGCCGCATCGGCGTGTGGCAGCAGACCAGCGGCGGTGGACTGCGCGACGGCCGTGATCGCGGCATCTACCTCAATTTCAGCCTCAACCGCCTGCAGCACGATGACCGCGGCAGTTCGCAGCGACGCTATGGCGTGGACGTGCGGCAACCACAGCATGCGCGCCCGGACATCAACTACAGCGCCGGGCAGACGCTGCGCCAGGAATACGAGGATCAGTACCGCGAGGTATCGGGCGAACTGCGCGGCAACAACAACGAGCGCTACAGCGCCACGCTGAGTACCCAGCTGCAGAACCGCATCGGCCAGACCGGTGCCACGGTGTCGCGGTACCAGCACCAGGGTGGCAACGAAGTGGCGTACAGCGCGACGCACAGTTCCGGCCTGGCCATCGGCAAGCGCGGCGTGTATTGGGGCGCTGGCGTTGGCGCCGACGCGGGTTTGGCAGTGCAGGTGGATGACACCGACGACCTGGACCTGACCGGCGTTGCCGCCGAGCTGCAGGTGGGCGGGCTGCGTCGACAGCGACTGAAGCTGGGCGAGCGCCGGCTGCTGCCGATCTCCGCCTACCAGTCGCACCGCGCTGAAGTACAGGACGCCAGCGCCCTGGACAGCATCGCCGCCGTGCGCGTGAGCGGTGTGGGCGGCGCGCGTCCGTTGTTCCTGCCACCGGGCCGACTGGTGCGCATGCCGGTGCCGATTGAAGTGACCTACACCTTCATCGGCAATGCCCGGGACATCGCCGGCGCACCGCTGCGCGGTGCCCGCATTCTCAACGCGCCGGTGCCCGGCACCGGCAGCAATGGAGGTTTCGTGGCCGACTTCCCACGACGCGAGAAGACCCTGTACCTGCTGCAGGACGACCGGTTGCTGCACTGCCCGCTGCAGGTGCGCGAGCGCCGCAGCGTGGTGATGCTGGTAGGCGCCGTGCAGTGCGAGCCGCTGGCCGTGGCCCAGCTGCCCGCCGACATCCGCCACCAGGCACGGGTGACGCGGTTGCTGCAGGAGCAGGCGCTGATCGCCGCCACGCCACAGACCGCAGCAGCGGGAGGTGCGAAGTGAGCCGTCGGTTGTGGTGGGTGATGGCGGTGTTGTGTGGGCTGGTGCTGCTGGTGCCGCGGGCGATGGCGCAGAGGCCGCCGGATCAAGATCCGATTGATATCAGTCACGACATCAGTATGTCTTGGGACCGCTCAGCCCTACCTGGCGACATCGAACTGCTACCGCGCCGGACGATCCTGGCTTACGAGAGAGCACTGACCCTGTCATATGGGCAGTTGTACATGACGTGCTCCTCCAGCTCGGATTCGTCATCGGGCAGATGCCCGGAGTCAGATACGGGGGAACTACCGTCAGGCAAGAGCAGTGCAATTCCGCTCCGCTTCACTGAGCAGCGGAGTGGTATGGAGATTGATGTTGAGGCACACGGCAATCTCTTCCGCATCGCAGCGACTCCCGCATGTGAATCGGACTACTGGGCCGCCACACCCAGGCCTCTATGGTCTTCAAGTGCTCCCGAGTGCAACTTCCTGATGCCCGCAGGAACGGGCGCCGAACTTCGGGTGCCGCCGTCTGAACTGGAGAAGCTGGTTGCAGGCCGATGGGCAGCACATTTGGTGCTTGCACTACGCAAACCTCCACATCAGCAGCTTGCGACCTACTCCTTCAAGTTCGACTTCACCGTCACTGACCACAACGCGGTCTCCATCTACTTCCCGCTTTTCGATCAGGTCACCCCGCACGTCGGCCTGAACCTGCAGTACGACCCGATCGCGCAGACCATCGGTGGCCGTACCCAGCTCGACATGTGCCTGTACGACGGGCTTGGCTCGCAGAGCAGCTACCTAGGCGTCACCGTGCGTGACAGCGGCGCGCAACCTCCCGGGCCCTCGGGCTACTCGGTATGGCACGTCGATGGCGGCGGTGATGCCACCCAGCGCGTGGACTACACCGTCACCCTGGATCACAACGGCAGTGCAGTGCCCATGCGCAACGGCGTGGAGCAGCTGCTGCATGGCATCGATACCGCAAGGTTGCGCCTGGTGCTGCTGCCCGGCATGACGCAGCCGGTGTTCTGCGTGCCTACACCATTGACGCTGGAAACACCGCGCGTGCCGGTCAGCACCAAGCGCCCCGGCTACTACAGCGGCGATCTCAAGGTGGAACTGCGTGTTCCCACCGTCACGCCCTGAACCCCACATGGAGTCCCCGATGAAACCCCTAGTCCGCTGCCTGCTGCCGCTGTCGCTGCTGATGGCGTTGCCTGCCCATGCCAATCTCACCGTGCACCCCATGCGTACGTCGGTGGACGCGAAGAAAGGCGCACAGATACGCATCTACTCGCAGTCCACCCAACCGCAGTACGTGCAGGCATCGATCAAGCGCATCGTCAACCCGGCGGGGGCAGGTGAACAGGAGGTTGAGGTGGAGCCGAATGAGGCCGCCATCGCCATCACGCCAGGAAAGTTCGCCCTCGCCGGTGGCGGCAACCGGCTGATCCGTGTGATTCCGCTGCAGCCGGTCGAAAAGGAAACGGCCTACCGCGTGTACTTCGAGGGCGTGCGCGGCCCCGAACGTGCTGACCCTGCAGGCGAGGGTGAGAGTGCCCAGGCCAATGTCGGCGTCAGCCTGGTCTGGGGCGCACTGGTCAATGTGCTGCCCGCGCAATCGACGATGGACGTGCAGGTGGAGGGTAGCCAACTGCGCAACACCGGCACGGTACGCGTGGGCATCACCAGCATCGCTGACTGCGATGGCGCGCGCTGCACCGCGCATGACGTCTCGCGCAGCCTGTACCCCGGCAGCGCGCTGGAACTGCCATTTGCCCTGCAGCCGGGCCACACGCTGCAGCTGCGCTACCGGCTGACCCGCGATGGCTATCGCGAGCACGTGCACAACGTCGCGCTCTGAGTGCATCACGCCGCTGTGGCTTGGTGCCACAGCGGTTCCTTCTGTTTCGTCTGTTAAGGAGAATCCATGAACAAGATCCATCGTCGTATCTGGTCTACTGCACGGCAGTGCTGGGTGGTGGCAAGTGAGCTGACCCGAAGGAAGGGACGCAGCGCGGGAGGTGTCCAAGGCGGCTTGCTGGCATCCATTCTGATTGGCTCACTTTCCACCACTGCGAGCGCGGCGGTTTTCTATGGCTGTGACAGCGGTGCGTCCGGAATTGTCCGCTGCGCTCCGTTCATCGGGCATGAGGATGTGGGAAATGCGAACGCTTCGCTGCGTAGCTCCTACTATCTTTCCATGGGAGGGGGCGCATGGACCGACGGTCTCTACTCCACCAGTTTTGGAAACCGAACGTCTGCCGAGGGCGACAAGAACGCAGTCTTTGGCTACGGAGCAGTAGCGAAAAAGGGATATGCCTCGGTATTTGGTGCGCATGCGGTGGGCGATGGTATTGGTGCAACCGCGTTCGGCCACAACGCGAAGGCTTACACCGAGAATTCCATCGCAGTCGGCAGCGGCTCAAGGACAAATGAGGGCGCAGGCGTGTCGAAGATTGCCATCGGCGGCGATGCCTATGCAGGAACCGGTGGTTGGACCGGCGCCATAGCGCTTGGCGGCAAGGCACGTGCCGAGTTCGACGGCCTGGCCATGGGCTACGAGGCCAGGGCTACCGCGAATGGCACGGTGGCACTCGGGCGTGGCTCGGTCGCCAACGAAGGCAATACGATATCGGTTGGCAACAGCAACACCAAGCGCCGTATCGTCAATGTGGGCGATGCACGACTGAATGCCACCAGCACAGATGCGGTAACGGGAAAGCAGCTGTATCAGTTGTCGACTGCGACCAGTGGCTTGATCAGCCAGGCGAGCACGGGCGGGGCGGTTCGCATTGGTGCGGAGAACACCGGCACGACACTGACGGTCAGCAATAAGAGTGGTGCTGCCCGCTATCTCAACGGTGTCCGCAACGGAACGCTGAGCGCAACCAGTACCGACGCGGTTACCGGGCAGCAGCTGTTTGCCACCAATCAGAACGTGACGACGGCGACCAATCGCATCAATGCGAGAGCACTGTCATTGGGTGAAGGTGCAACCGCCGAATCGGTTGCGTACGGGGTGAGTACAGCGCTTGGGTACAATGCCAAAAGCTACAACGGCCAGAGTGTGGCCGTCGGTTTCGACGCCCGTGCTGGTGTGGATGCCGCTGGCAACAAGGTGGCCAACCTGAACGCAGGTGTCTCGCTGGGGTCGCGCAGCCGCAGCGGCAATGGGGCGGTGGCGGCGGGACTGCAGGCGAGCGCGGTGGGAGATCGTGCCATTGCCATTGGCCATGAGGCGTCGGCGGACGTAATTCACGCCACCGCGATCGGATATCAGAGCAAGGCCAGCGCCGGGCACGCCACCGCACTCGGGCGCGGTACCCACGCAAGCGGCCTCTACGCGACGGCCATGGGCAATCTGGCCAGGGCCTCGGCCGAAAGTGCTGTGGCCATTGGTGATCGTTCCCTGGCTCAGCACAATGGGTCGGTGGCGTTGGGCAATGGTTCGCAGACCAGCGCCGCCAATCAGATTTCCGTCGGTAGCAGCGCCATCAAGCGCAAGCTGGTCAATCTTGCCGACGGTACGCTCAGTACGTCCAGCACCGAGGCCGTGACCGGCAAGCAGCTCAACGCTACCAATGCCAACGTGGCCACTGCACAGAATACGGCCAGTGCCGCGCAGGTGGCCGCTACCGGGGCGAAGACCGCAGCCGACAGCGCGCTTGCCAAAGCCACCATCCTGGCCGGGCTGGTGAGCCAGGTGTCCACCACGGGCAATGTGCGCCTGGGTAGTGAAAATACCGGTACTGTGTTGGACGTGCGCAACAAGGCCAATGCCAACCGCAGTATCAGCGGGGTTGCCGACGCGACGCTGAGCAACAGCAGCACCGAGGCTGTCACTGGCCGACAGCTTGCGGCTACCAACAGCAACGTAACCACGGCGCAGAACACCGCCAACGCCGCGCAGACGGCGGCAACTGCGGCCAAGACCACTGCGGACAATGCGCTGGGCAGGGCAACTGCATTGAGTGGTCTGGTCAGCCAGGTATCGGCCACGGGCAATGTGCGCCTGGGCGCAGATAACGCGGGCACCGTGGTGGATGTGGCCAACAAGGACGGCGCGAAGCGGCGCGTCAACAACGTCGCCAATGGCGTGCTGAGCAGCACCAGTACCGATGTCGTGACCGGACAGCAGCTTCATTCCACCAACCAGGCTGTTTCCACGCAGGGCCAGTCACTGGTGCTGCACGGCCAGCAGCTGGCAACGCATACCCAGGCCCTGGACGCGCAGGACCAGCGCGTCGCGACCAACCGCGCCGACATCGATCAGCTTCGTACGGACGTGGACAACTTTGATCCGGATCTGGATGGGGTAGTGAAGTTCAGTGCTGATCGCCTGCTTGTGGACATGGAAGGTGCGCGCATATCGGGAGTGGCGGCGGGAGATGTCAGTTCGGCGGCCAGCACTGATGCGGTGAATGGTGGGCAGTTGTTTGCGACCAACGAGAAGATCTCGGCACTTGAAGGCGCCGGAAAGTTCGTTGCTATAGGCGGCGGTGGCGATCAGGAGCAGGCGTCGGCGGGACGGTTTTCTGTGGCCATCGGCGATTCCGCATTGGCGTCCGTTCCGGGTGAGGGCGGAGTCGCGGTTGGTGGCTATGCCGTTGCAGGTGGTACCAACTCCGTCGCAATAGGGCGGGCTGCGTCGGTTCGAGACGGTGCTATCGGCGCCTTCGCACTCGGAGTCAGGTCACTGGTGGAGGCAGAGGGTGGGCTCGCGGTTGGTGCTGAAAGCCGTGTGCAGTCTGGGGCGCTCGACAGCGTAGCAATTGGTAGCCGCTCCTTGGCGTCGGAAGAATCTACCGTTTCATTCGGTCATGACGATCTTCAGCGTCGTCTTGTCAACGTTGGAAGAGGGATCGGTGATTCCGACGCAGTGGCCATCAGTCAGCTTGCTGAATCCATATCAGGCCTGGGCGGTGGAGCAGGTATGGATGTAAATGGATCTTTCATGTCCCCCACCTACAGCATGCAGGGCGGCACCCAGAGAAATGTTGGTGACGCCTTGGCTGTTCTCGATGGCGCAGTGGTCAGGTCCGATAGTCGCGTAGATGGCATCGAAGGCCAGCTGCGCGCGACATTCCATCAGTCACCATCAACCAGCGCAGATGGAATCGGCCAACTGAACCTGGCTGGTGCGCAGGGCATGGTTCTGTCGAATCTTGCCGATGGGCGTATTGCCGCTGGTAGTCGTGATGCGGTGACTGGGAGTCAGCTGCATGCCACAGAGCAGAAGATTGAGCGTAATAGACGCGACTTGGATGCAATGCAGCGCGACTGGAGCTCGGATCAGAATAGTCTGCTGAGTGAGGCCAGAGATGGAAACCTCATCGACTTCGGCGGCGCACGACTGACCGGTGTCGACGATGCGCACCTCTCCGCTGATAGTTCGGATGTGGTGCGTGGGAGCCAGTTGTATGCAACAAACCTGAGACTGAACTCTATCGAAGACAATAGCGGCAACACTGCATTTGGCTGGATGCCCGAGGAAGGGCGGTATCCAGCTGAAGCGGGCCCAGGTGGAATAGCTATTGGCAAGAACGCAAAAGCTTCATTGCGTTCAGAAGGCGGCGTCGCCGTAGGCGCATGGGCAACGGCTGAAGGGAAGAACTCGGTAGCTTTGGGACGCGCCTCCTACGTCCATGAACAAGCGGAAGAAGGCTTCGCTTTGGGTGTCCGGACGCAGGTCGCTGCTAAAGGGGGCATTGCTCTCGGTGCAGGGAGTGAGGTCCGTTCTAATGCCAGTAATTCCGTTGCCATCGGCTATCAATCCATCGCCAATGATGTAGACACTGTGTCCTTCGGAAATGACTGGCTGAAGCGCCGCCTTACCGGCGTAGCCAACGGCCGCAACGCCAACGACGCCGCCACCGTCGGCCAGCTCCGTGGCGCACTGTCTACCCTCGGCGGCAACATAGACGCCAACGGCAACGTCACAAGCCCCGGCTTCAACGTCCAGGGCCAGCACCAGAACACCATCAACGAAGCCCTCGCCACGCTCGACTCGGCCGTAGTCACTGCCGACTCCCGTGTCGACCGTGTGGAAACCCAGCTCCGCTCGGTGTTCCAGGAATCTCCGTCCGTCCGCAGCGACGGCACCGCCCAGCTCACCCTGGCGGGTGCCAACGGCATGGTCATCTCCAACGTCGCCAACGGCTTGATCGCCGCCGGCAGCCGCGAGGCGGTCAACGGTGGCCAGTTGCATGCCGCGCAGCAGCAACTCAACGGTCGCATCGATGGCCTGGAGCAGCGCGTGGACGGCCAGCCGCAGGCGCGTGCAATGGCCACGGCGTCGGCGGCACCGACCGAAGAGATCATGCCAAGCCGGGAAGCCAGCGGTTCGCCGCAGGTCGCTTCGGCGGGCGAGGGCGCTTCGCCTGCACCGCAGCCAAAGTCGAAGAAGGACGATTCGCCCGCGCCCACGCCGCAGGTTGATACCGCCGAGCTGGAAAAAATGCTGGCCCGCGCCAACGAGTACACCGATGGTGCGATCAGCAACTTCGAGCGCCGCCTGGACAAGATGGACAAGCGCTTCAACCGCATGGCGGCGATGAGCAGTGCGCAGACGGCCATGGCCATGAACACCGCTGGCCTGGCCACCTATAACCGCCTTGGCGCGGGTGTGGGCTACGCCGAGGGCGAGTCGGCCAT
Source organism: Stenotrophomonas sp. AS1 (assembly GCF_048957655.1). Taxonomy (NCBI): domain Bacteria; kingdom Pseudomonadati; phylum Pseudomonadota; class Gammaproteobacteria; order Lysobacterales; family Lysobacteraceae; genus Stenotrophomonas; species Stenotrophomonas sp. AS1. Next base: position 567,648 of record NZ_JARVXM010000007.1, read on the forward strand.
GGCGGTGGGTTACCAGCGCGTGCTCAACGACAAGGGCTCAGCCACCTTCAGCCTCAATGGTGCCTTCACCAACAGCGGTGAACGCAGCATGGGCGTGGGTGTGGGCATCGGCTGGTAAGCCTCCCGGCTCATTGCAGGGAAACACCGCGCTCCCCGGTCCGTCATTGCAGACCGGGGAGTTTCTTTTTGTGTCGTGCCGTGCGGGCCTGGGCGGGCCGGTGCCACGACGCCGTGGGCTCAGGCGCCTGGGTCCATCTGCGCCAGCAGGCGGTCCATCTCGTCCAAGTCCGCGGCGCCCGGGTCGCCGTTGATGGCATGGTGCTTCAGGCAGCCGTCGATCTGGTCCAGCGTGACCAGCGTGGCCGCATCCCCGACCATCGAGGCCGCCCCGCGGATGCGGTGGCTCATCGCCAGCGCCGGCCGCCATTCGTGGGCCACGATGGCCTCGCGCAGTGCGGCAATATCCTGGGGGATCTGCGTGCGATACACCGCCAGCACATCCAACGGCGTCGTCGCCGCCGGCCGCAGGGCCCTGGCCGGATTCATCGCCGTGCAGTGCGTGGCCACATCGAACGCAGGCCACTCGATAGGCTTGCACAGGGTCGCCGCGATGCCCGCGGCCCGGTAGCGGGGGGCGCGGGTGACGTCGGGTGATGCCGAGATCGAGACCACGCGGGCGCCCAGCCACGCGCGCGCCCGCTCCAGGGCGCGGATGGCCTCGATCGTTTCCAGCCCGCTGGCATCCGGCAGTGCATCGTCCAGGGTGATCAGGTCGAAGGGGCCGGACTGTTCCAGCTGCTGCAGTGCCTCATGGCGACTGGCTGCGCAGCGCACCTCGAACCCGCGCTCGCGCAGCCGGTGGCTGATGACGTCGGCGTTCAGTGGCTGGTCTTCGATGACCAGGACGCGCGCGGGCCGGTCGTTGTGGGCGGACAGGTGGCCGGGCAGGGCCGGCGCCTGCTCCGTGCGCCGCTGCGCGGGCAGGGTGGCGGTGAAGGTGGACCCCACGCCTGGTCGGCTGCGCACGGTGATCTGCCCGCCCTGCGCCGTGGCGATGCGGCGGCACAGGGACAGCCCCAGGCCGGTCCCGCCGCGCTGCCGGCCGTCACGGGTGGTGTTGAAGGCGCCGAAGATGTCGTTCAGATCTTCGGCGCTGATGCCTTCGCCGGTATCGCTCACACGCAGCACCATCCGGCCGCGCTCGCCTACGCCTGCCTCGAATCTCAGGCGCACCGACACGGTTCCGGCATCGCAGAACTTCACAGCGTTGGAGATCAGATTGCTGGCGATGTGGCGCAGGGCGCGGGTGTCGCAGCTCGCGTGCTCCAGCACCGGCTGGTCGAGATCGAACAGCAGGGCGGTGCCCTTGGCCGCGGCTACCGGCCGGGATGCGCTCAGGCAGCCGGACAGTACGGAGGCCGCGCCGGGCTGCCATTCCACGGGCGTATGGCTGTGGCGATCCAGGAACATGAATTCCAGCGCATTGGCCAGGGTGTCGTGCAGGGAAGAGGTGGCCGCGCGGGCGGACGCGATCACGGGCGCGGCGGCCGGGGTGGGGACGGTGGATTCAATCAGGTCGATGGCGGAAATGACCGAGGCCACGCCATTGCGCACTTCGTGATTGACCAGGGTCAACATGCGCGCCGTGCTGGCCTGCAGCGCCGCCGTCGCCCGGGCATTGCGGTAGGCCTGGATGATCACGAAGGCCGCACCAAGGATGGACAGCACCAGTACGATGATCGGCGTGCGATAGAAAGAGAGGACGGCATGGAGAGTGGGAGGCGAGCGATACAGGGCATCCATCCACCGGCCGACCAGATCCTGCTGGGTGTCCAGCGGCAACGAGCGGAACGCCTGATGGGCCCGGTCCATCTCGGCGGCACGCGAAGGGTGGGAGGCGACCCGGATTTGCACGGAGGGGCCATCGCTGGCCGGATGCACCGCCAGCGTGGTGCTGTTGCCCCGGCGTGCGAGCGGAATCAGGATGGCGTCCATGCCCAGCGCCGCGTCCACGGTGCCGCTGTCCACCGCGGCCACCATGTCTGCCGCGGCAGGTAGTGGAAAGACCTCGATCGCGGGGTGGTGAGCAGCCAGATAGCCGTGGTACTCCCCGTTGCCGATCACGGTGACACGCTTGCCCTCCAGGGCGGCCAGGGCCCGCACGGGGGAGCTGCTGCGGGTGAGCAGGACCGAGTCGCCGGCATAGAAGGCCGGTGAAATCACCGTGGCCGTGGGCAACAGTGCCGTGGTGCCCGGCAGGGCGAACGCCAGCCCGTCCACCTCCTGCTGCGCAAGCAGGCCCAGTGCGTCGCTGAAGGTGGTGGCGCCGGCCACCTGGATCTTGATGCCCGAGAGCGCCTCCACCGCCTCCACGTAGGCACGTGCACCGCCCAGCGAGGAAGGCCCGCCCAGCCCGTACGGGCCGCCCAACTGCGGGCCGGCGGCCAGCACGAAGGGTGGCTGCCGATCCGAATGAGAGGGGAACAGCGTAAGCAGCAGCGCCCCGGCGGCGAGGAGGATGGTCGCCAGCAGGCTGGCCTGCAACGCGACCCGACGTTTACCCGCGATGTTTTTCATGTAATTACGCTCGCACCCGATCCACGCACAAAAACGGCACCGGCAAGGCGCCGACGGTGCTGTGGAAGCTGGTGCGCGCAGCCACGAACGACGCCAGGAGGCGCTCAATGTGCGTTTCCGACGAAGGGGTGTCGTATCCGGCACGAGGCGCTGGGTCTGCGCAGTGCGTCTCGCAGGCCTCCACGCGCCCTTCACGGGTATTGGCTCGATCGGCATGGCAGTCGAAGGTCATCAACGTGCATCGCGCAGCTGGCGACGATGCGTTCGGTCAGCTGCCTGCATCACCTTGGACACTCGCACCGTCCTCACGATCGTTCCACGCGTTGCTGCGTGTGCGCCACCTAAGCTGGCATTCCCGTCGCGAAGTTTTTTTCCCCATGACCACAGCACTACATGATCTGGACGCCCTTGAACCCATCGATATCGATGCGCTCAAGGCACAGGGTGTGCCGCCGGTCGCCCAGTACCTGGTGGACCAGGAAAAATTCGTTCTGTTGGGCGGCAAGCGCGGCATCTACCGCTTGGCCGGCGCCGATACGGCGTGCTACTTCACCAGCCTGGACCAGATCCGGCTTCACCTGCTGGGGCAATCATTGACGCGGCTGACGGTGGAGCTGGCCTGAGTGCTCAGATCCCGCCCTGGCGAGGCAGCGGCGCAGGCACGTTCAGCTGGCCACCGGCGGCCACATAGGCCGCCAGTGCTTCGCCTTGACTGAGCAGATGGCGGTTCATCATCTGCTCGGCGGCTTCGGCATCGCGGTTGCGGATGCAGGCCATCAGGGCGCGATGCTCGGCCAGTGACTGGGCCATGCGGCCCGGCGTGAGTAACTGCCGGCCGCGATGCATCTTCAGGATGCGGTGCAGGTCGTGGGTGACGCGGATCAGCCACGGGTTGCCGGCATGGGTCTGCAGACTTTCGTGGATCAGATAATTGTTGCGGTAGTACTCGGCCAGATCGCCCGCGGCTGCAGCGACTTCCATGGCATCGTGCAGCGCCTGCAGCTGGACCACGCCCGCTTCATCGATGCGCTTGACCGCTTCATGCACGCAGCGGCCTTCCAGCATGGCCATCACCGGGAACAGCTGGTTGAGGTCTTCCAGGGTCAGCCGGGTGACCCGGCTGCCGCGGCCCGCATCGAGCTGCACCAGGCCCTCAGCGGCCAGCAGTTTCAGGCTCTCGCGCAGCGGGGTGCGGCTGATGCCCAGTTCTTCGGCGAGCAGAGGCTCGTCGATCCATTCGCCCGGTGGCAGTTCGTAGTCGTAGATCTTCTGGCGCAGCCGCTCGGCCACTTCTTCATAAAGCGGCACGCGTTTCTTCGACAGGCGGGGACCAGGGGCCAGGGGCATGGCAGGGCTTCATGGACAGGTGTGCAGCATTCTACCGGGTCATGGCGGGCCTGCCGGTGCAGGCCCGCCGTGTGCTTACATCCAGCCCGGCACGACGAACAGCAGCCATGCCAGCAGCGGACCGAAGGCGACCACCAGGCCGCTGTAGACCAGGAAGCGACGGAACAGGGCTTCGCGCTCTTCCTTCGCCGCCGAGGCAACCACCAGCGCGCCATTGGTCGAGAACGGGCTGACGTCCACCACGGTGGAAGAGATCGCCAGCGCGCAGATGACACCGGCCGCGCTCAGATGCCCCTGCATCAGGAACGGCACCGCCAGCGGGATCGTCGCACCCAGCACCGCCGCAGAAGAGGCGAACGCCGAGACGATGCCACCGACATAGCAGACCAGCAGCGCGCCCAGCAGCGGAATGCCGATCGCACCCACGCCATGGCCGATGTAGTCCACCGCGCCGGCCTGCTGCAGCACGGCCACGTAGGTCACCACGCCGCTGATCAGCAGCACGGTCGACCAGCTGATCCCATCCACCGCGCCCTTCTGCGAGTTCGGCGAGAGCAGGGCCAGCACCACCGCGACGGTGATCGAGACCAGGCCGACGTTGAGGTTGTAGACCAGGGCCGCGATGCCGAGCCCGAGCAGGCCGATCAGGGTGAACACGCGCTCGCGGTTGATGCGCACGTCATCCAGCGCATCGGGATCATTGGAGAGCGTGCCACCGCCGGCCGAGACCAGGGCGCCGTGACCTTCGATCGCAAACTGGCGCGAGGAGGCCTGGCTGCCGGCGACCAGCGGTTCGGTCGCCGTCGGTGCGCGACGCATCAGGGCCAATCCGCCAAAGGCGAAGAAGCAGATGATGCCCATCAGCAGGTTGAAGCCCAGGCTGGTCAGGAACACCGCCATTTCCGTGACTTCCAGGCCGGCCTTCTGCACCACCTGGTTGGTGATGCCGCCATACACGCTGATCGGCGAGAAGCCACCGGCCTGCGCGCCGTGGATCACCAGCAGGCCCATCATCAGCGGGTTGATCTTGTACTGCTTGGCAAAGCGCAGCGCGACCGGGCCGATGATGGCCACTGCGGCCGGGCCGAGCGCGCCGAAGGCGGTCAGCACGGCGGTGACCACGAACATCACCCACGGTATGGCGACGATGTGCCCACGCACCGCCTTGACCGCCCAGTGCACGAGCAGATCGATGGTGCCGTTCTTCTGCGCGATGGCGAACAGGTAGGTGATGCCGACCAGGGTCAGGAACAGGTCGCCCGGGAAGCCGGCCAACACTTCCTTGCCCTCCATCCCGACGAACAGGCCGCCGATGATGAAGGCCAGCGCGAATGCCACGGCACCCATGTTGATGGGCAGGGCCGTGGCCACGATGAACATGATCACCAAGCCGATGATCGTTGCGATTTGCGGACTCATGCGCCCTCCCGAGACACTTGATACGCGTGCAGCATGATGGCGACCCGCCACCCGGGGACTGCTGGTGTTACACCTTCGGGTGGCCCCTCATGCGCGTGCGCATGCGGCGTCCACCCATTCGCGCACGCCCTCCAGCGTGCGGAAATCCTCTACCGAGCGGGCCTGCAGCTGCGGATGCAGCTCGCGTACCCGCCGGCTCAGCGCCGAGCCGGGGCCCAGCTCCAGAAATACTTTTCCGCCGCGCTCCACCGCCTGCGCCAGCATCTGCTGCCACTGCACCGTCCGGGCGATCTGCGCGGCCAGCGTGTGCACCACACGTGCGACATCGACGACGCTGCTCCCGTCGATGCCGGCGAGCAGGCGCAGCCGCGGCGGCTGCAGTGCGGTCTCACCCAGGACCGCTTCGAACGCCTGCGCCGCGGGCACGAGCAGCGGGGTATGTGCGGGAACATCCACCGGCAATGGCGCCGTGCGTGCGCCGTGCCGGACGGCCGCAGCGGCGGCGGCCTCCAGCGCGCTGCGCAGGCCCCCCAGCACCACGTGGTCCGGGCCGTTGACGATGGCGAGATGGACCGCGTGCTCGGCGCACAGCAGGGCGATCTCGTCGGCCGCCAGGCCGATCACCGCGATCAGGCCGGCGTCGGCCGGCGAGGCGGCGTCCATCAGCGCGGCGCGGCGGGCAGCCAGGTGCAGGCATGCAGTGCTGTCGAAACTTCCGGCGATGGCATGGGCGGCCAACTCACCGGCGCTGTAACCGGCCACCGCCGTTATGGTGGGCAATCGGTCGCGCAACGCGGCCCAGTGCGCCAGCGCTGCGGCGCAGACGAGCGGTTGGGCGAGGGCGTTGCGGAAGCGGTGTTCGTCTGCCGCAAGAGCCTCCACCGGCGTGCCCAGCATCTCACTGGCCTGCGCGAGAATGGGCTGGGCGCGGGCGTCGTCGCCAACGCGCGCGAACATCTCCGAGTGTTGGCCACCCTGGCCCGGGCAGAGCAGGACCAGGCTCATGCGTGCGCCTGCAGGTGCAGGAACCACGTGCAGGCCAGCAGATCGGCGCTGCCGCCGGGGCTGAGCCGTCGCTGCTCGAATGCGTCACCGATGGCGGCGATACGTTCGCGCCAATCCGCCTGCTGGACACCGCCCCCCGCGAGGAAGCCGCGCGCCTGGTGCTGGGCGAAGGCCAGCCCGGCCTCACCCCCGCGGTGCAGGAGATTGAGATCGACCGTGTGGGCGATCAGCGTCATCAGGGTTTCCACCTGCGCCGCTTCGGCATCCTGGGTGGCATCCAGTACGCGTTGCAGGGTCGGCAGGGCCAGCGCGTGCAGCAGCGGGTACCCTGCGGCCGCCTGTTCGCGGACACCGGGCACGGCGTGCCGCCGGCGGGCGCGTTGGCCGGGGCTGTGCGGATTCAACGGGGCCTCCAGCAGCGCCGATCGCCACTGGGCAACGCCTCGACATACGGCCTCGCCCGACGGTGCGCCTTCGCCGCTGGCGCGAAGGCGGGCGGACTGTGCGACCAGCAGCCCGAGGCTGAAGATCGCCCCGCGATGCGTATTGATACCGCCGGTGGCGCGCAGCATCGCGGCTTCGGCGGCGATGCCGAGCGTACGCAACGAGGCGAACGTCACTTCGCTGCAGCCCGCGTGCGCGATAGCGACGAAGTAACCGCGCAGCGCGAACAGGCTGCGCAGGAAGGTGCCCGCATCCATGTCGGTGTGACTGCCGCGACTGAACGGCGTAACCAGGCCGGGTTTGGGCGCGCAGGCAAGCTCGGCGTGCAGACTGGCGATGGCCAGGCGGCCGAGACGGCGCGCATCGGCGGAGCGGGGCGCAGCGGTGGCCGGCAAGGGCAGCCGAACGGCGTTCATGCGGCGACCTGCCAAGCGGTGAGCGCCTCGCGCGGCACCAGCGAGCATGCATCGTTGCCTTTGACCATCAGGCGCGCGGCGCCGCTGGCGTACTCGCGCCAGTTGACCGCACGGTCAACCGGGAAGCGCAGTTCGCCGTCCAGCCGCATGGGTGATCGCCGCTCGCAGTGCTGCAGCACGGCGACGATCGTCTCGGCCTGGCCGGTGCCGGTGACGTCCCAGAGCAGGTCAATATCCGAGCCGTCATGCAGGTAGCCCAGGCCGGTCAGGTGCTGCCACGCCGCGCTGCCGAACACGCGCGGTGCTACCGGCAAGGTGGCCGTTTCGGTGGCCAGGCCGTGGAGCCGGTCGCGCCATCCCGCACCGATATCCGTCGCGACCTCGGTCAGCAGCGGCGGTGGCGCGCTGCGCAGGACGGCGGACGGATCAACCCGCAGCGACAACCGCTGGCGGTGCTCGGCCAATGGCAGGGGAACGCCCAACCGCAGCTGCTGTTCGTCGCTGGTGGGGTCGCGACGCGCCACCACGAAGGGCAGTCGCGCCTGTGCCCATGCCCGCAGCCGCGCCTCGGCGCCCGCACTGAGAACCTGCCACGGTGCCTGCGGATCGAGCCAGACCAGGTCGTGACGGCGCATGGCTCAGGCCTCGCCCGCGGCTACGGCGGCGGCGACGTCGCGGGCCAGCAGGCGGCCGCCACGCGCCGCGCCGCGTTCCCGGCGCTGATCGCCGGTGCCCGGCGCCTGCAGCGCATCGACCAGCGCCTGTGCAAGATCGCCCTCCCAGACGGCCTCCACCGCACCCATGCGCACGTAATTTTCCACGCCCGGCGCGAATACCGGCGAGCTCTGGCTCAGTGCCTGCAGTTTCTCAAGCGGCTGTTTGGTGACGCGCGCCATCGCGCGCAGATCCATCACGCGCACCTGCGCTTCGGGCAAGGCGTAGATGCGGTCGGCCATGAGCCCGAACGACAGGAAGCCGCCGCTGACTGATTCGCCATAGACCAGACTCACCAGCGGCGCGCCACGGCGGCGGGCCAGATCCAGGGTGCCGGCCAGGTGTGCGAAGTAGCTGTTGATGCCGAGCATCTCATCGCGGCGTGCCAGGCGCTGGCCGGCGGTATCAACCAGCATCACGATCGGCCGCTGCGGATGCGCGCGGGTACTGGCGAGCACGGTGGCGGCCAACGCCAGTGCATGATCAACCCCGACCTCCAACTTGTTCGCGGTACCGATCACGGTGACCTCGCCCATTGCAGTGGTGGCGGTGCCGCCCAGCACATCGTCGTTGCGAGTGACCGCGTGACCCCGCGGGAACAGTGCGTCGAGCAGAGGGGTCAGTTCCATGGCAGGCTCCGGTTCCTGGCCGCTTCCAGGAAGTCAGCGGTTTCCAGCAGTGGCAGTTGGTCGGCATCGACGATGCCCTGCAGGCGCCAGACCTCCAGACCATCGCGGCAGCCCCCGTAGGCGTTGATGCGTGCATCGAGCCGGGTGTGCGCCTGCTCAAGGGCCTGCAACGGGTCGTCGGCCTCGGTGTGGGTGTCGATCAGTGACAGTGCCGCCTGACCAAAGGCGTCGCTGCGGTCCGGCACCAGTTGCACGGCATCACCGATCAGGTAGCGGTGCTTGCCGCCGGTGACGCGCCAGACCAGGGCGCGGTCGCGCGAGTCGAACTCCTCCACGCCACGCACGGTCTCGATCACTTCCGGGCCGGACAGCGAGAGCCGGCCTTCTTCGGACATCACGACCGCCGTGCAGCAGCGGGCGACGATGCCCATCCCGCCGAATGCGCCGTTGCCGCTGCCGATCAGTGCAAACACGGGAATCCCGGCGGCACGCGTGGCCAGCACCGCACGCATGATCTCGGAGATGGCGACCAGGCCGGCGTTGGCCTCATGCAGGCGCACGCCGCCACTGTCGAGCAAAAGCAGCACCGCGTCCGGACGTACCGCGACGGCACGTTCCAGCAGCCCGGTGAGCCTGGCACCGTGTACTTCGCCGACGCCACCGCCCATGAACTGGCCTTGCTGCGCCGCGATCAGGACAGGACGACCGCTCAGGCTGCCCGCGCCGACCACGATCCCGTCATCGAATGCACCGGGCTGATCCAGCTGCGCCAGGTGCGGGCTGATGATGCGGCGGGCCGGGCCGACGAATTCGCTGAAGCTGCCTGCATCGAGCAGGCCGGCGATCCGCTCGCGGGCGTCTGCTTCGTAGAAACTGTGACTGCTCACGAAGCGTCTCCTTCCTGCAGGGTTTCCAGTGCCTGCTGCAGTCGCAGGCTGACCACGGCGGGTGTGGCGCCCGCATCGTTGATCGACAGGCGCACATTGCGCAGCGGATGCCGCGCGGCGAAATCGGCCAGCACCGCCTGCCAGATCGTGTCGAAGCCGGTGGCCGAGGTAATCACCTCGATCTCCATCGCGCCGTCCAGCGGGGTAGGTTCGATCAGCACTTCCAGATTGCCCGAGGCGACCACGCCGACCAGCGCGTGATGGTCGCGCTCGGTGAGATCGTGCTGCCCGGGGAAGCGATAACGCAGGGTTTCCATGGCGTGCCCCTTACCAGTTGCGGAAGCGTTTGGGCGGGTTGTACAACCCGCCGGACCAGCGCACGAGATCCTTGACCGAGCGCGCGGCGAGCAGGTCGCGGCTGGCATCGCGGGTGCGGATGCCCAGGTCTTCGGGCCGGCGGATGATGCCGCGGTCGCGCAGGTTCTCGACCATCACGCGGTCACGGCCCAGGCCGACTGCCGTGTAGCCGGCCACGCCGCGGATCGCCTGCTCGCGTTCCTCGGGGCTGCGGCACAGCAGCAGGTTGGCGATGCCTTCTTCGGTCAGTACGTGGGTGACGTCGTCGCCGTAGATCATCACCGGCGGCAGCGGCATCTTCGCGCGCTCGGCCAGCTCCCAGGCGTCCAGGCGCTCGACGAAGGCCGGCGCCATGTGCTCGCGGAAGGTTTCCACCATCTGCACGACCAGCTTGCGCCCGCGCGGCATCTGCCCCGGCAGCGCCGCTTCCTGGCCGGCCTTGAGCCAGGCCGGGCTGGCATGGCGGCGACCGCGTGCATCCGAGCCCATGTTGGGCGCGCCGCCGAAGCCGGCGATGCGGTCGCGGGTGGCGGTGGAACTGTTGCCCTGCAGGTCGATCTGCAGCGTTGAGCCGATGAACATGTCGCAGGCATACAGGCCGGCGGTCTGCGAGAACGCGCGGTTGGAGCGCATGCTGCCGTCACTGCCGGTGAAGAACACATCCGAGCGCGCCTGGATATAGCGTTCCATGCCCAGCTCGGAGCCGAACGAATGCACGGACTGCACGAAGCCGGACTCGATCGCCGGGATCAGTGCCGGATGCGGATTGAGCGCCCAGTGCGTGCCGATCCTGCCCTTCAGGCCCAGTGACTCGGCGTAGGTGGGCAACAGCAGTTCGATCGCGGCGGTATCAAAGCCGATACCGTGGTTGAGTCGCTGCACACCGTACTCGGCGTAGATGCCCTTGATGGCCATCATCGCCATCAGCACCTGGATCTCGGAGATCTGCGCCGGATCACGGGTGAACAGCGGCTCGATGTAGTTCGGCCGTGGCGCCTCGGTGACGAAGTTGACCCAATCGGCCGGGATGTCGACGCGGGGCAGGGTATCGACGATTTCGTTCACCTGCGCGATGACGATGCCGCCACGGAACGCGGTGGCCTCCACGATCACGGGGGTGTCTTCCGTGTTGGGGCCGGTATAGAGATTGCCGTGGCGGTCGGCGGCCTGCGCGGCGACCAGGGCGACCTGTGGGGTGAGATCGATGAAGTAGCGGCCGAACAGTTCCAGATAGGTGTGGATCGCCCCGATCTCGATCCGTCCCTCGGCGACCAGCGTGGCCAGCCTGCCGCTCTGCGGACCGGAGAACGAGAAGTCCAGGCGCTGGGCGATGCCGCGTTCGAACACATCCAGATGCGAGGGCAGGGACAGCACGGACTGGACCATGTGCAGGCCGTGGACCTGCGCCGGATCGAGCTGGGCCAAGCACTCGGCCAGGAAATCGGCCTGTTTCTGGTTGTTGCCCTCCAGGCAGACCCGGTCGCCCGGTTCGAGCACGGTGTGCAGCAGGCGGGGAACCTCGGCATGGGGCAGCAAGCGCCCGAGCCCGGCATCGGCGGCCCGCTGCAGCCTTGCCCGGCGGCGATCCGCTAGCGTGTTCCAGTCTCGAGCCATCTGCCGCCTCTTCATAATTACGCTGTAATTACAAAGCTATCACCCGAGTTTGGCCGGGGCAAGAGGCCTGAGGAGGCCAGTTATGGGCCTGTCGTATTCAGTTAGAACCGGCTGCCTGCTCATCTTCAGCGTCAATGCGCCGAGCATCGCGGTGTCGGTGCTGAGCGGCATGGCTGGCGCATGCGCAGGCATGTGTGTTCGAAGCGGGCGATACCGCGCTGGAGCGACCTTGGCTCAGCGTTGATCGGGGCAATGTCGTGCCGCCTTCAAGGCACGCAGATGGAACGCTTGATCAGCCCGCGGCCTTTCCCGCACGCGGCCGCCGCGGCTTCGCCCCCCGCGGCGCCACTTTCGGCGTTGCCACGAGTACGCCCCACTGATGGAGATGCTCCATGCCGGACAGCGCATCCAGGTACGCCATGAAATGCGTCAGGTACCCGGGCGAGGTTTCTTTCATCAGCGTCAGGGCCCGATGGACCAGGACGCCGGAATTAAGCGGGCCGCCGTTGGTCGGCACCTGGGCCAGCGATTCTTTCAACTGGCTGGCGTTTCGAAGCGTGGCCCAGCCCGCACGAACGTCGGCCAGCAGCGGCAGCTCGGGGTAGGCCGGTTTGTGCTGGCCGGTCAATTCCGTGACCAGCGCCTGCAGGCCGATGCGCCCGGGTGACGGGCCCTGCCCAGGCTGCGCCGCGGCGGGCGCCTCGGCAATCCGCTCGGTGTAGCTGGTCACCATCGCATCCAGCTTCGCCTGCAGCAGTGCCCGCACCTCGCCGTCGTGCGCCTGCGTGCGGGCATGCAGCGCCTCGATCACGGCAAAGCGCGTGCGGTCGAGCTGGTCGAGCTTGTTCGCTCGCCAACGCTGGAGAATCTCAGCGGTTGCGACGGCGTTACGGGCCATCCGCGGCCTTGCTCGCCTTGGGCTTGGGGATCGGGGCAATTTCCACGCGACGGTTCTTGGCACGGCCGTCTTCGTTGGCGTTGGAGCTCACCGGCTGCTCGGAGCCGAACGCCGCGGCAAACACCGCGTCCGACGGCACGCCCTCGGCGATCAGGGTGCGGGTCACGGTCAACGCACGCTCGGCAGAGAGCTCCCAGTTGTCGGCGAAGCGCCAGTTGCCATCGCGCACCTGCTGGTCGTCGGTGAAGCCGCTGACCATCAGGATCTCCTCGCGCGCGGCCAGGTAGCCTTTCAGCGGACCGGCCAGGCTCTTGAGCACTTCCAGGCCCTCCGGCTGCAGCTGGTCGGAGTTCAACGCGAACAGTACGTTGCCGCGGATGCCGATGCGGCCGTCCACCAGCGTGACGCGCCCGGCGGCGAGCGGGCCGGCCAGCGCCTGCTCCAGCGTCTGGCGGCGCTGCACTTCGGCCTGGCGCTGCTTGACCTCTTCATCCAGGCGGTTGGTCAGCTCCAGCTGCAGCGCGACCACGCCGACCAGGATCAGCACGAACGCGCCGAGCAGCACCGACATCAGGTCGCCGAAGGCGGCCCAGATCGGGGCGCCTCCGTCGGCCTCGACTTCGATCTCGTCGCTCATGCCGAGGCAGCCCCGGCCTTGCTGCCGCGGCGGCCGGCCAGCTGCTGCAGCTCATCGATGATCTGCTTCTGCGAGAGCACGCTGAGGTCGATCACCTCACGCGCCTGGGCGACGTAGTAGGCCAGCTGCTCGTCACTGCGGGCCAGCGAACCATCCAGCGAAGCGGCGATCTGGACCAGGCGCTCGTTGAGGCCGTCGCTGGCGGTGCCGAAGGACTGCACGGCGCTGCCGAGCGCGTCGGCCAGGCTCGCCACTTCCACGGCGCTGCCGGTGACCTGCGCAGCCACGTTGCCGAGCTTGCCGGTCTCCGCTTCGATGTGGTCGGTGAAACGGGTGCCAACGCGATCCAGCAGTTCGGCCGAGGTGGAGACCAGTGCATCGACGGCGACGCGTTGTTCGTTGGCCGCGTGGTTGACCGCATCCAGCAGGGTCTCCACGGTGGCCAGCAGGCGGCTGCGTTCTTCCAGCGTGGCGGTGTCGCGGACCAGGCTGTCGGAGAGTTTGCCGCGCAGTTCGGCGACGACATCGGCCGCAGCCTTGGGCGCTTCCGAGGCGGCATGCACCAGCCGCGAGATCTCGCTGATCGTCTCGCTGGCGTGCGCCTGGGCCTGCTGGGTGATGTCATTGGCGGTGCGTGCCAGGGTGTCGCAGATCTCCTGCTGGCGGCTGGCCACGCTGGCGCCGGTCTGTTCCCAGCGCTCGCCGAGGCTGGCGCTCATGCCGGTGAAGGCATCGGTCCAGGCGCGCAGGCGCTGCTGATCGCGTGCTTCCAGGGCGTCCTGCAGCTGGGCATGCGAGTGCTGCATCGCTTCGCCAAGCGAGGCCGCCTGCGCCTGCAGTGTGGCGGAAGCGGCATCCAGGGCCTGTTGATGCCGCTCGCTCAGCGCGGTCGCGGCGGCATCCTGGCGGGCCAGCGCCTGCTGCCAGGCCTCGGCGATCTGCGCGGTGGTGGCCTCCATGCGGCTGCCGACCGAATCGATCAGACCGGTGGCCCGGGCCTCGTGCGTTTCGGTGAAGCTGCCAAGCGCGCTGCGCAGGTCATCCGCAAGGGCGGCATGGGTCTGCTGCTGCGCGGCCTGTGCATCCTGCCAACGGGTGGCCGTCGCGTTGAGTTCGGCCGAGACCGCCTCAAGCAAGGCGCTGGAGCGCTCGCCATGCTGCTCGGCGAAGTGGGCCAGTGCACTGCGCAGCTCGGTCGCCATGGCGGTATTGATCTGCTGCTGCTCGGACTGGGCCGCCTGCCAACCGTCAGCAGTGCTGACCAGCTTCGAGGAGACCGCCTCGAGCAGGCCGAGCGCGCGTTGGTCGTGCTGTGCGGCGAATCCGTCCAGCGCGGCGCGCAGGTCGGCGGTCAATGCAGCATTGGTCTGCTGCTGGCTGTCCAGCGCGGCCTGCCAGGACGCGGCGGTGGCGACACGGCTGGCGTCGAAGCCGTCGGTCAGGCCGGTCAGCTGGCGCTGCACCGCATCGGTCACCGTTTCGTGCATGGCGGCGTTGGCGCGGGCGATGCCGGCCAGGGTGGTGTCCATCACCGGCTGCAGGGCGGCACCGACGGCACGTGCGCTCTCGGCGACACTGTCCTTGAGTGACTCCTTGATCGCGGAGGTCAGGCGGGCGTATTCCTCGTCGGCCTTGGCATGGAAACGCTGCTGGTTGGCCAGCAGTTGCTCGCCCGAGGCGCTGCTCTGCTGTTCGATCGCCGTGGTCATGGCCTGCAGCCGATCCACCAGCGCCGGCATCAGTTCGGCCTGCTGCTGCAGCAGCCGGAAGGCTTCATTGCGCTGCCAGGACTGCGAGTGCGTGTGCAGGGTGGTAGCGATCTCCACGTCCAGCTGCTGTACCGCTTCCAGGCGCTCACGCCGGCACAGCGCCGAGAGCAGGCCGAGCATCGCGGAGGTGGCGACACCGGCGATCGAGGTGCCGAAGGCGACCGCCAGGCCTTCCACCGGCGCGCCCAGCGAGCCGCGGATGGCCTGCAGGTCGGTCGCGCTTTCCAGGGCCAGGCCGGTGCCACGCAGGGTGGCCATCATGCCGAGCAGGGTGCCGAGCATGCCCAGCAGCACCAGCAGCCCGACCAGATAGGGGGTCAGGACCGGGCCGGGCAGGGCGACGCGTTCGCCTTCCACGCGCAGGCGTACCGCATTGCGCAGGCTGGGGTGAAGCTGGCCCAGCCAGGTGGTCAGGCCGGAGCTGGCCGCGCCGGCACTGGCACTGGCCGCGGCGAGCGAGGCGGTCGCCTGCCGGTAGCGGTACAGCTCGAGGCCACCGGCGAGGTAGCACACGGCGATCAGCGCGGCGACAGCGAAACCGACCGGATTGGTGCTGGCATAACCCGCCCCGATCCAGCACACCGCGACAAGGCCAAGCAGGAAAACAACGTAGTGAAGACTGGTTCTGAACATGACGTCCCGGTTAGTGGGTGCGAAGCGCTGCAAGCAGGCCTTCGATCGGTTGAAAACGAATATCCAGCTCGGCCAGCAGCAGGCTCTGCATGTCGCGGCGGAACACCTCCAGCCAGGCCGCGTCGCTGCCGGCGTCGCGCAGGCGCTCGAAATGCACCCCGAGCAGCACCGGCACCTTGGCCAACAGGGCGTGTTCGCGGGCGCTGAGGGTCTGCTCCATCAGCGCGTCCACCTCGGCCAGCCGCGCCAGCTCGGGTGAGCGGCGGGTCAGCATGTCGCGCAGCCGCCCGCGCAGGCGGCTGGTGGCGCCGAGCATGGAACGCTGCGCGGTAACGTAGCGCTCGCGGTACACGGCGAATTCGATGGGCGCTTCGGTCGCTTCGGCCTCGACCGCGCGCCGAACCGGCCTGGAAGGCTCAGGTTCCTGAACAATGGTGGCTTCCAGCGCCGCGCGGATCCGTTGGCATTCCACATCCTCG
Organism: Stenotrophomonas sp. AS1; assembly: GCF_048957655.1. Lineage (NCBI taxonomy): Bacteria > Pseudomonadati > Pseudomonadota > Gammaproteobacteria > Lysobacterales > Lysobacteraceae > Stenotrophomonas > Stenotrophomonas sp. AS1. Next base: position 583,473 of record NZ_JARVXM010000007.1, read on the forward strand.
TCGGCATCGAAATCCGGCCCCTCCACCGCAGGCGGCAGCCGCCCATCGAGCGCCTTGGACAAGGTCACCGCCCGCGTCCAGTCCACCCATTCGCTGAGCCGGTCCGACAGGGCCGGGCCCGTCGAGGACAGGTTGCTTTCAGCCAGACGGGCCAGCAGCCGGATGAAGGCCGGGCCCGGGACAGGCGTCCGTTGCGCGGTTTTGGCCATTGTTCCGGTTAAAACGGCGAATTTTACACCGTAATGGCCGCGGGCCGCCGGCGCGCAGGGTTCAGCCACGGCGCCGAGCGCTCCCGGCGCTGCCAGCACTGCCAGCATTGCCAGCACTGGCATGATCTTCGTCAGCGGCGGCTGTGCGCCAACTCAGTCGATCGGCAACGGCGCGTGCGGCGAGACCAGGCCCTGTTCGCGCAACGCGCTCCAGAACGCCGGCGGAATCGCGACCTTGGCCAACGCGAGATTCTCTGCGATGCGGCCGGGCTGGCTGGCACCGGGAATCACGCCCGCCACGGCCGGGTGCGCCAGCGGGAACTGCAGCGCCGCCGCACGGATGTCCACGCCGAACTGCGCGCCTACCTGCTGCAGGCGCCCGACCCGATGCAGCACGTCGGTACCGGCCATCTGGTACTCGTAATGCGCGCCGCCAGCGAGAATGCCGGAGTTGTATGGACCACCGACCACGATGCGGGCGCCACGCGCTTCGGCGGCCGGCATCAGGCCGGCCAGTGCCTCATCATGATCCAGCAGGGTGTAGCGCCCGGCGAGCACGAAGCCATCGGGGTCGGCCTGCTGCAACGCCATCACGCAGGGCTCGACCCGGTTGACGCCCAAGCCCCAACCCTTGATGACCCCCTCCTCGCGCAGCCGGGTCAGCGCGGTCGCGGCGCCGGACAGGGCCTGGTGGAACACGGCGCGCCAGTTCTCGCCATGGAAATCCCTGGCCGGGTCGTGGATCCAGACGATGTCCAGGCGGTCCGTCTTCAGGCGTTTCAAGCTTTCTTCGATGGCGCGCAACGTACCGTCGGCGCTGTAGTCATAGACGATCTTGTTGGACAGGCCATGCTCGAACAGGCCGCCTTTCTCGCCGAGGTCGCGGCTGGCGGCGTCTTCGGTTTCATCCAGCAGACGGCGGCCGACCTTGGTGCTCAGCACATAGGCATCGCGCGGGTAGTGCTGCAGCGCTTCGCCAAGCCGCCGTTCGGCCAGGCCGGCGCCATACAGCGGGGCGGCGTCGAAGTAGCGGATGCCCTGGTCCCAGGCGGCGTGAACGGTCGCCAGTGCCTCCTGTTCGGGAATGGCGCGGTACATGTTGCCGAGGGGCGCGGTGCCGAAGCCAACACGGCCGGGAAGGTGAATGCTCATGTGAGGGTGGGTACAAAGCGGAAGGCCGCCCAGTCTGCGCGGGGCACTCTGGCTCAAACAGCCGTCGAAAAGCGAAAGAGTGTTGCGCGGCGGGCAAGGATCGAGCCGGATCTGCGCGCCGTGGCAACGACGCAGCAGCTATTCTGTCGCCCGATTTCTCAGCGGAGTGCAGCAGATGGGTTGGACAGTAAAGCTCGCGCCGCTGGCGCTGTTGGTGGCGGCCAGCGGTGCGACCGCCGCCGCGCCCGTGCCGGCGACCGCCGAAGGGGTCCGGAACGTGCCTGGGTTTGCGCTGCCGCTCTCGCCATATCTGAGCCCGGAAGCACAGGCAGCCATGCGCAGCGCCGTCGTCAACGGTGATCCGGTCGCGAAGATGGATAACGCCACCGTGCTCAAAGAGTTGGCGACGATACGCAAGGGCGCCGATGACTGGGCCTACGGCGAGATCAAGGCGCTGCGCGAGCGCTATCCGGTCGAGCTGCACCACGAAACCTGGAACGGGGTGCCGGTGGTGCGGGTCGAGCCGCGCAGCGCGCCGGCCGATCCGGCGCAGCGTCGTCTGCTGATCGAGCTGCACGGTGGTGCATTCGTGTTCGGCCGCGCCGACAGCATCGGTCTGCTCGAGGCGATCCCGGTCGCGGCGATGACCGGTGCCACGGTTGTCGCCGTGGAGTATCGGCAGGGACCGGAGCATCGGTTCCCCGCCGCCAGTGAGGACGTGGCGGCGGTCTACCGCGCGGCACTGGAAACGCGGCCCGCAGCGCATATCGGCGTGTTCGGCTGCTCGGCTGGCGGCGTGCTGACCGGCGAATCGCTGGCGTGGTTCGCCAAGGAAAAACTGCCGATGCCAGCGGCGGCCGGGCTGTTCTGCGCCGGCGGCGATGCGCGTTACGGCGGCGATTCGCGCTACGTGGCCGCTGCCGTCACCGATGCACTGCTGCCGCACGCCGATGGCAGCCTGCCGATCATGGAAGACCTCTACTACGGCCCGGTGGACTTCCGTGACCCGCTGGTGTCGCCGGTCTTCTCCGATGCGGTGCTCGCGCAGTTTCCGCCGACGCTGTTCATCACTGCAACGCGGGCAGCCGAGCTGAGCAACGTTTCCTATACCCATTCGCGGCTGGTGGACCTGGGGCGCCAGTCGGACCTGCACGTCTGGGACGGGCTGGGCCACGCCTTCCACCTCGACGCCCGGCTGCCGGAAAGCCAGCAGGCGTACCGGGTGATGGCGCGCTTCTTCGCCCGGCACCTGGACATGGCCCTGCCCGGACCGCCCGCGGAGTAGGGTGCGACGGGGCTGCATACACGATGCATACATCCGTATGCACTGCGCATACATTCGGTTGCCTACGGTGGAACCCGAGTGCACCCGCGCTCGGTTTTCCCCATAAGGAGTAGATGATGAGTCAGCAGATTCCCGAAGGTACCCTGGTCGTTGTAGCCGATGGCGGCTCGGCCCGCGTGTTCACCAACGTCGGCACCGCGCACAAGCTGCAGCTCAAGCAGGAAGGGGAACTGCAGCTGCAGGCCGTGAGCGATACCGGCGCGTCCGGGCAGGGCCCGTCCGGCTCCGTGCCGCAGGAGATGACCATCTCCCAGCTCAACGAGGCCACGTTTGCCAAGCAGGTGGCGGCACAGTTGAATGAAGACGCGTTGAAGAACCGCTACGCGCACCTGATCCTGATCGCCGATCCGCAGACCCTGGGCCGTATCCGTCCGCTGCTGCACAAGGAAACGCAGGAGCGCCTGCTCAAGGATCTCGCCAAGGACTTCACCAATGCGCCGCTGGAGGATATCCAGCGCGCCCTGTCCTGAGACACCGCCCATGGCCTTCGCCCGCGAATACAGCCCGTCCGACATCACCCGTGCCGACATCGACGCGGGCAGCGGATGGATGCTGCTGGAATTCGGCACCGGTTGGTGCGGCCATTGCAGCGCCGCCCAGCCACTGCTGCAGAAGTTTCTCGGTGGCTATGACGCGACGCACCTGAAGGTCGAGGACGGGAAGGGGCGGCCACTGGGCCGCTCCTTTGCCGTGAAACTCTGGCCGACCGTGATCCTGCTGCGCGATGGCCAGGAGATCGCCCGCGCGGTACGGCCGCATGAGCGCGAGGATCTGGCGCCGCTGATTGATGCGCTGGAACGCGGTCCGTAACGGAAGGATGCGGGTCGCGCAGGCCAGCAGGATGCGTCCTCCGATACGTGCATTGGCGCGCAGTACGCCGCGATTTGGACCTGCTGCGCCTGCGTGCGTTCATCACATGAAAGACCGCTGAAAACGCCTGAAACAGGCTGTTCCACGCGCTCCCTACGAGCGGCGAGGGGAACGTCGGCGGCATTTGTAGTATCATGGCCCGCTTGATCACCCCCGGGCCATTGCCCGTTTCCGGGTCATCCATCCCGCAGCGTCGCTGAGTCCACGCGGCCGTCCGGGATCGTCTGTTGCAACCCCTCTTCGCGCGTCGCGCTGTGTCATCAGAGGCGGTGTTTCCTGTGCCGTGCGCGGGACCTCGGGCGCCGCGATGGCCTGCTTCCAGGAGAAAGCAGATGCAGGACCTGCATGCCGCACATGCCCATTTCGGCTGGTTCAAACGCCGCCGCCAGATGCACGTCGACGAAGTCACCGTCGTTGATCGCCCGATGCTCAAGAAGGCCGTGGGTGCGGCCGCACTCGGCAACGCGATGGAGTGGTTTGATTTCGGTGTCTATGGCTATCTCGCCGTCACGCTGGGTCACGTGTTCTTCCCCGACAGCAGCCCGACCGCGCAGCTGATCGCCACCTTCGCCACCTTCACCGTGGCCTTCCTGGTGCGTCCACTGGGCGGGCTGGTGTTCGGGCCACTCGGCGACAAGTACGGCCGCCAGAAAGTGCTGGCCTTCACCATGATCCTGATGGCGCTGGGCACCTTCAGCATCGGATTGATTCCCTCCTATGACCGCATCGGCATCTGGGCCCCGGCACTGCTGCTGCTCGCCCGGATCGTGCAGGGCTTCTCCACCGGTGGTGAGTACGGGGGTGCGGCGACCTTCATCGCCGAGTACTCGACCGACCGCAACCGCGGCCTGATGGGCAGCTGGCTGGAGTTCGGCACGCTGGGCGGCTACATCGCCGGCGCGGGCACGGTCACCGCGCTGCACATGGCACTGAGCAGCACGCAGATGCTGGACTGGGGCTGGCGCATCCCGTTCCTGGTGGCCGGTCCGCTGGGCCTGCTCGGCCTGTACATGCGCATGAAGCTGGAAGAGACGCCGGCGTTCCGTGCGTACGCCGAAGAGGCCGAGAAGCGCGATCACGAACGCCCCGGCCTGGGTGCGCTGTTCCGCGTGCATTGGGCGCAGCTGCTGATCTGCGTTGGCCTGGTGCTGGTGTTCAACGTCACCGATTACATGCTGCTGACCTACATGCCCAGCTACCTCAGCGTGACGATGGGCTATGCCGAGAGCAAGGGGCTGCTGCTGATCATCATCGTGATGCTGGTGATGATGCCGCTCAATGTGCTGGGCGGGTTGTTCAGTGATCGCCTGGGCCGCCGCCCGATGATCATCGGTGCCTGCATCGCCTTGTTCCTGCTGGCGATCCCCTGCCTGAAGCTGGTCGGCAGCGGCAATGACTGGTTGATCTTCCTGGGCCTGATGCTGCTGGGCGTGGCGCTGGTGTGCTTCACCAGCTCGATGCCGTCCACGCTGCCGGCGCTGTTCTATACCCCGGTGCGCTACAGCGCGCTGTCGATCGCCTTCAATGTGTCCGTCTCGCTGTTTGGTGGCACCACGCCGCTGGTCACTGCGTGGCTGGTGGAGCGCACCGGTGATCCGCTGGTGCCGGCGTATTACCTGATGGGGGCGGCGGTGATCGGTGTGATCACCATGCTGTTCGTGCGCGAGACCGCCGGCATGCCGCTGCGGGGTTCGCCGCCGGCGGTGGCCAGCGAAGCCGAAGCCCGTGCCCTGATGCGCAGCGATGAGCCGGTCACGGTGGATGCGACCCAGCCCACGCTGCCGGTGGCAGCGGTGCCGGAAGACGCGCCCCCGGCGTAACGCCGGTCCGGTCCGGTCACCCACTGCGCCGCCATGGCGCAGGCCAGGAGGGCCGGCGCCGGTAACACCCGCACCGCAACATGTCAGCCCGATCGGCCAGTGCTAGGATCAACCTCACCTGAATCGATCTAAATTCAACGCCATGACAAAAACGGGGACGGTACGGTGGTTGGGGCTCGCGGTAGGGGCGATGTTGGTGGCCGGCACCGCCACGGCGGCACCGGCGAAGGTCGGCGAGCGCGCGTACGCGGCGGTGGATCCGTTCATCGGCACGGCGGGCGAGGGCCATACCTATCCCGGTGCCACGGTGCCGTTCGGTATGGTCCAGCTGAGCCCGGATACCCGCATCCAGCCGCGCGAGAAGGCCTATGGCTGGGCCGCAGGGTATCGACATGACGACACCAGCATCGTCGGCTTCTCGCATACGCACTTCTCCGGCAGCGGCCATTCCGATCTTGGCGATGTGCTGCTGATGCCGGTGCGCACCGATTCCAGCCTGGAGCGGGGCGACCCCGACAAGCCCGGCAGCGGCTACACCTCGCGCTTCCGCCACGAGGACGAGCGCGCCGAGCCGGGCTACTACGCGGTCACCCTGGATGATCCGAAGGTGCGCGCGGAGTTGACCACCAGCACCCGCGTCGGCGTGCACCGCTATACCTACCCGGCCAACCAGCCGGCGCGCGTGCTGCTGGACCTGCGCACCAGCCTCTACGATTACCCCGGCAAGATCCTGTGGTCGCGCCTGCGCGCCCGCGAGGACGGCACCATCACCGGCTTCCGCGAGACCCGCGGCTGGGCGCCGGGCCGACAGCTGTACTTCGCGATGCGTTTCTCCCGGCCGCTGACCGGTCACGAGTTCCACAACACCGAGACCGACATCGCCTACAAGGGCTTCCCGCCGCCGGGGCACCAGAGCCCCGCGCAGCGTGCGCAGATTGAAGGGCGCCAGCTGGTCGGTACCTTTGATTTCGGCAAGCTGGACACGCCGCTGGTGGTGACGGTGGCGATTTCCTCGGTCAGCGAGGCCGGTGCGATCGCCAACCTGGACAGCGAAGTGCCCGGCTTCGATTTCGACCGTGTCCGCGCCGAGGCAAAAACGCAGTGGACGCAGGCGCTGTCGGTGCTGGATATCGACGGCCCCGAGCATGACCGCCGCAGTGCCTACACCGCGCTGTACCACAGCCTGCTCGGGCCGACCGTGTTCATGGACAGCGATGGCCAGTACCGCGGTTCGGACAACGCCGTGCATCGCGCCGAGGGCTACACCAACTATTCGACCTTCTCGCTGTGGGATACCTACCGCGCCCTGCATCCGCTGCTGACCTTGGTGCAGCCGGAAAAGCGCAACAGCGATTTCATCAATTCGCTGCTCGCACACCAGCACAACAGCGCCTACGGGATGCTGCCGGTGTGGGCATTCCACGGCCAGGAAACGTGGTGCATGATCGGCTACCACGCGGTGCCGGTGATCGCCGATGCCTACCTCAAGGGCATCCGCGGTTTCGATGAGAACAAGGCACTGGCCGCCATGGTGGCGACCGCCAACTACGGTCCGTACGACGGCATCGCGCAGTATCGCGAACTGGGCTGGGTGCCGATCGATGAAGAAGGCGAGGCGGCCAGCAAGACGCTGGAATACGCCTTCGACGACTGGACCATCGCGCGCATGGCCAAGGCCATGGGCAATACGAAGGTCGCCGGTGAGTTCGAGAAGCGCGCCACGAACTGGCGCAATGCGTTCGACAAGGACACCGGCTTCATGCGCGCGCGCAAGCGCGATGGCAGCTTCCGCACGCCGTTCGACCCGAGCGCCAGCGGCTACGGCACCGATTACACCGAAGGCAATGCCTGGCAGTACTCCTGGTATGTGCCACACGACGTGGCCGGTCTGGCCGCCGCGCACGGAGGCAGCGACACACTGCTGGCCAGGCTGGACGAGGTGTTCGAGGCAAAGGTCGACCCGTCGATCTTCGAGCACATGGAAGACATCACCGGCCTGATCGGCTGGTATGCGCATGGCAATGAGCCCAGCCACCACGTGGCGTACCTGTATGCCCATGCCGGCCAGCCGTGGCGCACCCAGGCGCGGCTGAAGCAGATCATGGATACCCAGTACGCCGACCGGCCCGATGGCCTGGCGGGCAATGACGACCTCGGCCAGATGTCGGCCTGGTACGTGTTCACTGCACTGGGCTTCTACCCGGTGGCCCCGGGCAGCGGCGAGTACATCATCGGCCGTCCGTTCCTGCCCAGGGCGGCGCTGCACCTGCCCAACGGCAAGACCTTCACCATCGTCACCGAAGGACTGGGCAAGGGCCACGACTACGTCGGCTCGGTCACCCTCAACGGTCAACCGCTGCAGCGCACCTTCCTGCGCCACGACGAGATCCTGGCCGGCGGCGAACTGCGCTTCACGCTGCAGGCCGAGCCGAACAAGGCCTGGCCGGGGCAGGGCGCCGAGCAGCCGTACTCGATGTCCCGCTGACGGGTGACCGCGGCCCCCTTCTAGCCAAAATGGGATTTATGTCCAATTTGGCCAGAAGGGGTATAGTGGGCCCATCCCGTCCTGGAGCGTGCCATGACCCTGCCACTGGATCTGCCCGGCCTTGAGAAGGCCACTGCCTCCTCGGTCAAAACCCGCGGCTGGCCCAGCCTGATGCGGACCGTCCGCGAGAAGCAGGCACTGGTGATCACCAACCACAATCATCCCGAAGCGGTGATCGTGGACATCAAGACCTACCAGGAACTGCTGGCCAAGGCGGTCGGCGGCGACCTCGATGAGCGCATGGGCGAGCTGGAACGCCTGCGCGCCGCGTTCGATACCACCCTGGCCAGCCTCGGCCGCGATGGCGGGCTGGGCAAGGTGCTGGGCCAGCCGATCCGCCGCGGCCGCAAGGTCGCCCTCGGCAGTCCGCTCTGACCGATGGGGCGGATTCTGGTCCTGGCCGGCGTCAATGGCGCCGGCAAAAGTTCGCTGCTGGGCATGTGGCTGGAAGAAGAAGGCCTGACCTGGTTCAACCCGGATACGTTCACCCGCCGCCTGGTGGAGGCCGGCTGGGCGCTGGGGGATGCCAATGCCGCCGCGTGGAACGAGGGCGCGCGCCGCTTGCGGCAGGCCATCGACGAGGGCAGCGACTTCGCCTTCGAAACCACCCTGGGCGGAAACACCATCCCGCGCCTGCTGCGCGAGGCCTGCGACCGTCACCACGTGGCCATCTGGTTCTGTGGCCTGCAGAGCGTCGAGCTGCACATGGCACGCGTCGCGGCCCGGGTCAGCCGTGGCGGGCATGACATCCCCGCCGACAAGATCCGCGCCCGTTACGATTCCTCGCGCGAGAATCTGCTGGCCCTGCTGCCGCACCTGGCCGAGCTGCATGTCTACGACAACAGCGCCCCGGCCGATGCCGACGGCGCCGAACCGCTGCCGGTGCTGCAGTTGGATCGCAACGGGCTGCACTATCCGGCCTCGGCGATCGAGCTGCTGCAGACGCCTGACTGGGCCAAGCCGATCGTGATGCGCGCCATGGAGCTGCACACCCCGGCCTGAGGGTTACTGCAATGGCCTGAGCAGCAGCAGGCTCAGGGTCATCCCACCGGTTCGTGGATCGGACACCCATTGAACCGCGAGCGGAACTGACGCGAAGCGGCCATCACCACGCGACGCGCACGGTTCAAGCCACCGAGCGGGCGATGCTCGGCCAGCGCGTGCCACGGGGCGAACGCCAGTGTGTCCTCGATGCCCGGCGAGCTGGCAGGCTGCCATGCTTCCTGCTGCGCCACGCTCAGGCGCGCAACCGGCAGGAACGGACTGTCCGCTTCCGGCCACGCGACCGACGCATCCTCGATCGGCATGCGCTCCACGTCGCGGCACAGCTGCACCCGCAACTCCCATTCGACCGGATTGGGCAGGTCGGTGAAGAAGGACACCACTGCCTCGCGCTGCGCATCTTCGTCCGAGCCAATCTTGTCGCCGGTCAGCGCAAGCAGCGCCGGTGAGATCGGGGCCAGTGAAAACTTGGCCATGTAGGGACCATAGAGGAAGGGCACCTGACTGAAGAAGGTTTCGCCCAGCGGATGGTGTTGCGGCTCGCCGCCCATGCCTTTCAGCGTGGCACTTTCCCCGCCGACGGCTTCCAGCGCCGCCTCCGCGCCGCGCAGCGTGGCTGAGACCATGCGTTTGGTACGCGGCATCCGCTCGGTAGTGGCGGCCAGCAGCTTGGCCGAACGCAGGAAGCCGGCGACGCCGGGCGTGTTGAACGCCGGACCGTTGACCATCAGGAAATCCTGGGTGTGCTGTTCCTCCGCACCCTCGGCGCGCGGGCCTTCCACGCCGATCACCTTGAGCGCCATCGCGCGCGGGGTGGAGACCGAGTCTGGCAGCTGCTCGGCCGGTGGCGAAGACAGCCGGACCAGTGCGTCGTAGCTGCCCGGCCGCGCGAACAGGCCGTGCCGCAACTCGGCCGGCAACCCGTCCAATACACGTAGCCGGCCCTTCAACAACCCTTGGCCCTTGGCGTGCACCGCACGGTGGGCGTGGCCTTCCTGCTCGGCGACGGTCAGCGCCATGCGCGCGAACACTTCGGTCAGTTCGCGGATATGCGTGGCCTCATCTTCGTCGGCATGCTCGAGCGAGGCGTGGTAAAGAACGGGTGGGGGCAGTGACATGCAGGCTCCTGGTGTGATCAAGGGCGGCGATCAAGCGCGGAAAGCGAAACGCGCTGCGCGGGGAGGCCAGCTCCCCGCACAACGCAATGCCGGAGGAGAAACGGGACGATCAGGCTGCGGCGGCCTTGGCATTGCCGCCGCCGGCCAGGGCCAGCAGGGTCAGCTTCTCGTCCGCGTCTTTTTCTTCCTTGAGCGTTTCCAGCAGCAGCGGCACGGCTGCCTTGTAGCCCAGCTGTTTGGCCAGCGCGGCAATCGTGCCGTAGGAGGCGATTTCGTAATGCTCCACCTTCTGCGCGCCACCAATCAGTGCGGCATCGCGGACCGGGCCCTCCTCGATACTCTCGATTGCCTCTTTGCCTTCCTCGACCAGCCCCTCCATCGCGGCGCATTTGATGCGCTTGAGCCGGATCCCCAGCAGTTCCACCACCTGGTCGATGCGCTCGATCTGGCCCTGCGTCTCTTCTAGGTGCGTCGTGAATGCGGCCGCCAGGTCGGGATTGGAGGCGGCGCGCGCCAGTCGGGGCAGCGCCTTGGTCAGCTGCTTCTCTGCACTGTAGATATCCGAGAGCTCGTGGATGAACAGGTCTTCTGCGGTCTTGATCGCCATGGAGGTACTGCCGTTGGGTTTGAGCATCCGACGCTAGGCGCGGGGGTGTTAGTCCAGCGCGCTTTGTTGTGAAGGCGCTCTGCACGCACCTCAGGGCGCGTCCGGCCAGGCCTTGAGCAGCGGCAGCGGATCGTAGGCACCGTCGGCTCCGTAGATGCCCCAGTGCAGATGCGGCGGGGTGCCTTTGGCATTGCCGGTATCGCCGACGTAGCCCAGGACGGTGCCCTGTTCGATGACATCGCCACGTGCCAGGCCCTCGCGCCAATCATCCAGATGCGCGTAGTAATAGCGCTCGCGCGCAGGCCCCAACACCCAGACCTGGCGCCCGCCCAGGCCGCTTTCACGGATGTCGGCGACGATCCCCGGAGTGGCGCTGCGCACCTCGGTGCCGCGCTTGGCGAAAATGTCCACGCCGGCATGCGTGCGGTCGCGTCCACGCGGTGCGCCGAACGTGTCGGCGACCTGGCGTGCGGCCACGCCCGCCACGGGGACGGGCAGCGCGGTCGGTGCAGGCATCTGTGACAGGCGCCAGAGTGCCCGCGGTGATTCCGCGATGGGGCTGTTCCAGAGCACGCCGGCCACCACGATGCAGACGACAAGCACGAACAGCCGCAGCAACCCGCGCCGCAGGCGGCGTGCAGGGGAGGCAGCGGGCGGCGAAGCGCTCATGACACCGTCCTCCCGGTCTTCGGTGTACCCCTGCGCCCGGAGACATGCAGGTGCTCGGGCACATGCCAGCGCCATGGAAACTCGATCGCCTTGCTGATCCCGATCCGCGGCCCGACCACCGGTGCGACGGGGGGCGCCATCCCATCGGACACGATGCGGATGCCGCGGTCGTTACGGACCAGATCCGCGCCATCCAGCGCCTTGGTGATGCCCATCGCCTGCGACAGGCGGCCCGGGCCACTGGCCAGGTCGCGCTCGCGCTTGATCGCCGGACGCGCCTCGCGGATCAGCTGCAGCCCCGCCACCGGTTCCAGTGCGCGCAGCAGCACGCCCCAGCCTTGGCCGACGTCCCCACACACCGCGTTCGAGCCCCAGTGCATGCCGTAGCTGAAATAGACGTAGAGATGGCCGGCTTGGCCGAACATCGTGGCGGTGCGCGCGGTCATCCCGCGATAGGAGTGCGCAGCCGGATCCTGGTCACCCGCGTACGCCTCCACCTCCACGATCCGACCGGCGCGACCGTCATCGCGCACCAGCAGTTTGTTCAACAGTTCCGGCGCTACCTCGGCCGGGTGCCGCTGATAGAAACGCCGCGGCAGAACCTTCCACGTCTTCATGACCTTCCGCGCAATGGATGCACCTTGCCAGTGTGGAACCAGCGCTTACTGTGACGCGCCGCGGGTCAATGCGCGATCAACGCGCTGCCATCGTCACGCCACGCTCGCCCCGCATTCGCGGCAGGTTGATCGAAACAGGGCAATCCTCCATGGCAGACACCGCCACCGCCAGCCACGCGCCATGCCCGCCAGAAAGCGCCTGAAAATCGCCACCTTCAACGTCAACGGTGTGCTGACACGGCTGCCCCATCTGCTGACGTGGCTGGCGCGCGAACAGCCCGATATCGTGGCACTGCAGGAGCTCAAGGCCACCCAGGAGGCGTTCCCGGAGGCGGCGATCCGCGAGGCGGGGTACGGCTGCATCTGGCAGGGACAACGATCCTGGAACGGGGTCGCACTGCTTGCGCGCGGCCAGGACCCGATCGAAAGCCGCCGCGGGTTGCCCGGCGACCCGAAAGACGACCAGAGCCGCTATCTGGAAGCGGCCGCGCATGGCGTGATCGTGGCGGGTCTGTATCTGCCCAATGGCAATCCGCAGCCGGGCCCGAAGTTCGATTACAAGCTGAAGTGGATGCAGCGGCTCCACAATCACGCCAAAACGCTGGTCGCATTGCCGCATCCGGTCGCGCTGATCGGCGACTTCAACGTTGTGCCCACGGATGCGGATATCTACGATCCCAAATCGTGGCGTAAGGACGCGCTGCTGCAGCCCGAGGTCCGCCAGGCCTATCAGGCGCTGCTCGACCAGGGCTGGGCCGACAGCCTGCGCGCGGTGCATGGCGATGCACAGATCTTCACGTTCTGGGACTACTTCCGTGAGCACTTCGCCCGCGACCGCGGGCTGCGGATCGACCATCTTCTGCTCAATCCCGTGCTCGCGCCCCGCCTGAAAGATGCGGGGGTGGACCGCTGGGTGCGGGCGCTGGAAAAACCCAGCGACCATGCGCCGACCTGGATCGAGGTCGTGGCGCCGCCCAAGCCCCGATAGCCGCAGCGGGATGTCGAAAACACCGCCGACGCGGTAGAGTCCTCGGGCAGGCCGTTTGCGAGGATATTGCCATGCCATATCGGAGAAAGGACATCGCCCCGGGCGTCGGCGAGGGCAAGCGGCTGCCGGCCGGCCCGGAGACCCCGGTGTTCTGTCGGGCGCGTGAGTATCCCGCCGGCACGATCATCGCGTTGCATCACCATCCGGACCGGCACCAGCTGGTCTACGCCGAATCCGGCGTGCTGGTGGTGCAGGCCGGGGCAGGGCGCTGGGTGGTGCCCAGCACACGCGCGATCTGGATCCCCGCCGGCATGGGCCACAAGGTCAGCTGCATCGGCGCGGTCGGCATGCGCAGCCTGTACATCCTGCCGCAGGCGATCACCCAGCCACCAGCCAGCGCCTCGACGGTCTCGGTCACGCCCTTGCTGGCCGCCCTGATCCATGCGGCGATGGACGTCGCGCCGCCGTATCAAGCCGATTCCCGCGACGGGCGGCTGATGCAGTTGATCCTGGATGAGCTGCAGCTGTTGCCGGTGCTGCCGCTGCATCTGCCGCAGCCGACCGACCCGCGGCTGCGCGCCATTGGGCAGCAGCTGGAATCCACGCCGGACGATCCCTCCACCCTGCAGGACTGGGCGCGCCGGCTGGGCGTGGACGTCAAGACCATCCAGCGCCTGTGCGCACGCGAGCTGGGCATGACCTTCGGGCAATGGCGCCAGCAGGCGCGTCTGCTGCGTGCGCTGGAGCAGCTGGCGCACGGCGAGAAGGTGATCGACGTGGCGCTCTCGCTGGGCTACGCCAGTCCGAGCGCCTTCACTGCGATGTTCAAGAAACGCTTCGGCCAGCTGCCGAGCCAGTTCTTCCATTGAGGCGCGCGGCTCAGCGCATAGTCGTCTTCGGCAGGAACGCTGTCGCCAGCCCCAGCAGCGGCAGATACGAGGTGAAGTGGTAGACCCACACGATGCCGTGCACGTCGGCCAGCTTCCCGAGCCCGGCCGCGCCGATGCCACCGATGCCGAACATCAAACCGAACATCAGGCCCGACACCATGCCGACACGGCCCGGTACCGCTTCCTGCGCGTACACCACCAACGCCGCGAAGGCCGAGGACATCACCAGCCCGACCGCCACCGCCAACACTGCGGTGCCCATCAGGTTGGCGTAGGGCAGGGCGAGCGCGAACGGCGCAACACCGAGGAAGGAGATCCAGATCACCGCCTTGCGCCCGATCCGGTCCCCGACCGGACCACCGATGAAGGTACCCAGCGCGACCGAGGCCAGGAAGATGAAGAGGTACATCTGGCTCTGCTGCACGCTCAGGCCAAAGCGCTCGATCAGGTAGAAGGTGAAGTAGTTGGTGAACGAGGCGATGTAGACGAACTTGGCGAACATCAACACCGCGATCACTGCGATGGCCTGGATCACCTTGCCGCGGCTCAACCCGACGCCGTGGCTCTTGGCAAGGCTCTTCATCTTTGCCTGGCCGTGCTGCACGGTCCAGCCGGTGAGACGGAACAGCACGGTGATGGCCAACGCAGCCGCCAGCATGAACCATGCAATGGCACGCTGCCCGTGCGGGATCACGATCAAGGCCGCCAGCAGCGGCCCGATCGCCGAGCCGGTATTGCCACCGACCTGGAAGGTGGACTGCGCGGTGCCGAAGCGGCCGCCCGAGGCCATGCGCGCCACGCGCGAGGCTTCGGGATGGAAGGTGGCCGAACCGATGCCGACGATCGCCGCAGCAATCAGCAGCATTTCGTAGCTGGTCGCCACCGCCATCAGGGCGATGCCGACGAAGGTGGCGATCATGCCCGACGGCAGCAGGTACGGCAGCGGCCGTTTGTCGGTGTACATGCCCACCCATGGCTGCAACAGCGAGGCGGTGACCTGGTACACCAGGGCGATGATGCCGATCTGGCCGAAGGTGAGCGAAAACTCGCTCTTGAACATCGGATACACCGCCGGCAGCACGGCCTGGATCATGTCGTTGAGCAGGTGCGCGAAGGCAGCAGCGCCGACGATGCGGATCGCGAAACCCTGGTTGGGGGCCGGGGTGATCGGTTCGGTGGGGATGACGGGCGGGGCAGCGGTTTCAGTGGTCATGGGCCGGGATCAGGAGCGGGAGGGTGCCGATGCCTGGGTATCAGCGGCGTTGGCACCCGGAAGCGGAGAGGCGACAAGCGTAGACCGCGGCTCGGGCCCCGTCTCTCGCGATATGGGCGGTGGTCGTCGCAATCAGGGCAGACCCTCTGAAAAGCAAGCGGTACGGCCCAGGTGGTCCCGCGACGCTGCATACTCCCTCCGACTGCCGGACGGCAGCCCAGCGGAAAGGAGGACAGGATGTTGCCGATCAGAACACTCATGGTGGTGCTGCTGTTCTTCAGCACCTCGAGCTGGGCCGGGGTGCCCACCGAACCCGCGCAGGCCGAGCAGATCTTCACTCGCTGGCTGGCGGCCTACAACGCCGGCGACCGCCAGGAACTGCAGGCGGTGCTGTCGACCTACGGGATCGATCACACCGCGCAGCGGTATCTGGACATCCGCGAGACCTTCGGCCCGTTCGACGTGCTGACCAGGACCGTCGACACGCCCGATACCATCGCCGCCATCGTGCGGGGCACATCGAGCGATCGCGGGGTGCTGATCACCGTGGCCATCGATCCTGACAACAGACCCCGGCTCAAGACGCTGCAGCTGGAGGGCACCGAGATACCCGACGCATTCAAACCCGCGCGGCTTGAAATGCCCGCGCTCATCGCGCAGAGCCGCGCGCGATTGGACGGGCTGCAGGCGGACGGCAAACTCTCCGGCAGCTTCCTGCTCGCCAGGGAGGGCGAGGTACTGATGAGCTGGCAGGGTGGGCTGGCTGACCGCGAGCAGGGTATCGCGGTCGATGCGGCCACGAAGTTCAGGCTCGCCTCGTTGAACAAGATGTTTACCGCAGTGGGCATCCTGCAGCTGGCCGAGGCTGGCAGGCTTTCGCTGGACGATACGGTTGCCAGCCACCTGGAGGACTACCCCAACCAGGCGGTAGCCACGGCGGTCACGATCCGCCAGCTGCTCAACCACACCAGCGGCCTGGGCGAGATCTTCGACGACGCATTCGAGACCCGTAAAGCGTCCCTCAAGACACTGCACGACTATTGGGCTGTGTACGGGGATGCAGCGCCTGCTTTCAAGCCGGGCACCCAGGACCAGTACTCCAACTACGGCTACATCCTGCTCGGCTCGATCATCGAGGCGGCCTCCGGGCAGCCCTACGAGGACTACATCGAGCAGCACATCTTTCGCGTGGCGGGCATGACGGCGACGGGCGCCATGCCGGAGGCTGCACGGGTGCCCGGCCGCGCCATTCCCTACACGCTCAGCGACGGGCACTGGGTGCGCGAGACCAGGACCCTGCCGCTGCGAGGCACGTCGGCGGGCGGCGGCTACAGCACCGCCCGGGATCTGCTCCGCTTCGCCGAAGCGCTGCGCGCTGGCAGGCTGATCCCGGCCGCGGCGGTGCAGGCAGCCACCTCGCCGCAGAACACCAAGGGCTGGTACGGCTACGGCTTCATGGTGAGTGGGGAGGACGAGCAGCGCCAGTATGGCCACGAGGGCGGGGCGCCCGGCGCGAATGCCGCGCTCATCGTGCTGCCCAGCCAGGGCTATGTGGTGATCGGGCTGAGCAATGTCGATCCCGACGCGATGGAGAACGTGGTCAACTTCGTCGGCAATCGCCTGCCGCTGTAACCGGCTCGCCTCAGCGCCAGCCCAGCAGTGCCGGCAGCGAAGACGCCAGCAACGCGATCCCGGAAACGGTGAGCAGGCTCAGCACGATCTGGCGGAAGCGCAGATCACTGATGCCGATGTACACACGGGTGCCGAGCAGGGTCGGGATCAACATGGCCGGCGCGACGATGGCGAACATCGGCAGCATGTCACGGGTGACGATGCCCGTCCCCACGTAGGTGCCCATGGTGACCAGCAACATCGACAGGTTGAAGTTCTGCACGACGGAGCGCTGCACATCGCGCTCGTAGCCGCGCAGCGTGCACCACAGCGTCGGCAGCGTGCCGGTGAAGCCACCCAGTCCACCCATGATGCCGCCGGCGAACCCCACCACGCCATCCGCCGCGCGCCCGCCGGCGGTGACCCGGGGCAGCCGGCGTGACAGCAGCATGGCCGGGCACCACAGCACCAGCAGGGTGCCCAGGATCGCCTTGAGCCAGTTCATGTCGAGCAGGGGCAGCAGGTAGACGCCCAGCGGGATGCCGGCCAACCCACCCAGAACGAAAGGCAGCAGGGTCTTCAGGTTGAAGCCGCGGCGCACGGTGAAGGCCGCCAGCAGCTGGCCGGTGAGGGCACCGAACACCGAGAGCGTCGCCGCGAGCCTGGGGTCCAGCACCCAGGCCCAGAAGGACAGCGCCACCAGCCCGAAGGCGAAGCCGGAAAGACCCTGCACAAAGCCGGCGACGATGGCGCCCAGCGCGACAACCAGGTAAATCGAATCCACTGCCGCTCCTTACTGCCTGCCGGCGAAGGCATCGGTGGCGCGCACCAGCGCATCTGCGGTCGCAGGTTCCGTTGCACTGTGGCCCGACACGACCATCTGCAGCGATGCTTCAGGCCAGGCGCAGGCCAGATCCCACGCGCTGCGCGCCGGGCAGATGATGTCGTAGCGGCCCTGCACGATCACCCCCGGCAGGTGCCGGATGCGGTCGATATCCCGCAGCAGCTGCCCAGGTTCGAGGAAGGCGTGGTTGCGGAAGTAGTGCGCCTCTATGCGCGCCTTGGCCAGCGTATGCAGCGGATCATCAGCGGACTCCGCATCCACATCGTGCTCCAGCGTGGCGGCGTGATCCTCCCACCCCAGCCAGGCCTGCGCCGCCGCGATGCGGGTCGCTTCGTCCGGGCCGTCCAGGCGCCGCCAGTAGGCGGCGATCATGTCGCCGCGCTCTTCTTCAGGGATGTATGCCTCGTAGCGCGCCCAGCGCTCCGGGAAGACCCAGCGCGCACCGCCGTCGGCTTCGGCGAACCAGCGGTTCTCCTCGGCGCGGCCGAGGTACACGCCGCGCACGATGACACCGGTCGCGCGTTCCGGATGTGCCTGGGCGTAGGCCAGTGCCAGCGTGGAGCCCCACGATCCCCCGAACACCAGCCAGCGGTCGATACCCAGCAGCTCGCGGATGCTCTCCACGTCCGCGACCAGGTGCTGCGTCGTGTTGTCGCGCAGCTCGCCGAATGGCGTGGAGCGCCCGCTGCCACGCTGGTCGATCAATACGATGCGATAGCGCGCCGGGTCGAAGAAACGACGGTGTACCGGCGAGACGCCGGCACCCGGTCCGCCATGCAGGAACACCACCGGGATGCCGTCCGGAGTGCCGCACTCCTCCACGAACAGGGTGTGCAACTCGTCCACGGGCACGTGATGCGTGCGGAACGGGGTGATCGCGGGATAGAGGCTGCGCATGGAGTGGGTCACTCGAAGAGTCCAACAACAATGATACCGCTGCAGCGTATGCGGATCGGCGTGGCAGGCCTGAGCGACCCATGAATCGCAAGTTCCTGAGCGTGCTCAATGCGACGTCTCGCATGGCATTTCGCCTGCGCTTGCCGTTCCATGCACCGTTGCCTTGGGCAGGCGATGCATCGACGGCGGAGATGCTCCGTTCGACGTTCAGGAGAGCTATTGAATGAAAGGAACCGATGTATGACGAAACATCACTGCCATGCGCTTTGCGCACTGATGCTGCTGATTCTCTCGGGATGCGGCTCGCCCGGTGTGGGGGATCCACGCGAACCGCCAGCGGTCCACTACAGCAGGCTGGATCGCACCAGTGTTTCGCTGACCCGTGAACTGCCGGGCCGGACCAACGCCTTCCTGGTCGCCGAAGTGCGCCCGCAGGTCAACGGCATCGTGGCCAAGCGGCTGTTCACCGAAGGGGGCCTGGTCACCGCGGGGCAGCCGCTGTACCAGCTTGATGACGCCAGCTACCGGGCCCAGGCCAACAGCGCCCGCGCCCAGCTGGCCCGCGCCGAAGCAACCGCCAATGCCGCGCGCCTGAGCGCCAAGCGCATCGGTGAGCTGGCCAAGGTCGAGGCGGTCAGCACCCAGGACAACGAGAATGCGATCGCCGCGCTCAAGCAGGCCGAGGCCGATGTGGGCGCCGCGCGTGCCGCGCTGGATGCGGCCAACGTGACGCTGGGCTATGCCCGCATCACCGCGCCGATCAGTGGCCGCATCGGCAAGTCCTCGGTCACCCAGGGCGCGCTGGTCAGCGCCGGCCAGGCCGAAGCGCTGGCCACCGTGCA